>NZ_QKZF01000016.1:0-185493 GCF_003253915.1 Burkholderia sp. 28_3 | reverse complement strand
TTCATCGTCGTGGGTCCGTTCCGTGAGCTGTCTTCTAAACGTCCTCGGCTACGTCTGCGATGACCGCCGAGCCGAATAAATCAGCGTTTCCCTAGGCGCGAGACCGCCTATGCGTACGATGTATCCGGGGCTTTGACGCAAGTCGGGCAACTGACGATCCGGCGTGATGGGTTAGGGCGCGAGATTGGCCGCGAGGCGGGAGATTTTGTCGCGCAGCAACAGTACGACGCGCTCGGCCGTATACGCCGGCAGATTGCGGGGCCTGCCGTAGCCTTCGATGCCTTGCAAGCCGATCCGGCCCGTGCGCTGGAGCAATTGACGCGGCAGGTCTATCACTACGACGCAGCCGGGCAACTGGAGCGAGTCGACACCGACATAGATACGCTTACGTATCGGCGCGATGCACGTGGCCAGATCGTGACCGCAGAAAGTCTGTTGCAGCCGACTGAGCACTTCCGCTACGACGCGGCAATGAACATTGCCGCGCACGGGCGTCAGGCTCCCGTGGACGCTCACCATTACCATCGAGGCGGCCTGCCGGAACGGATCGGCCATGCGCGCTATCGGTATGACGCACGTGGCCGCACGATCGAGAAGACGGTCGAACAGCCCGGGTTCAGGCCAAAGACGTGGCAATACGCGTGGGATGGGCTCAATCGGCTCGTGAAGGTTACGACGCCCGAACGCGGCGTGTGGCTGTACCGCTACGATGCTTTCAACCGCCGAGTCGAGAAGCAGCAACTCGGCAGCCGCGAAGCCGTGAAGTTCCTGTGGGACGGTCCGACGCTGGCCGAGCGCTGGATCGAGCAGCGAGACGGTACGACTGGTCAGGTCGTGACCTGGCATATTGAGCCGAGCAGTTTTTCGCCGCTCGCGCAAGAGACCGATGACGGGCTGTATCCGGTTCTAACAGACCAGGTAGGTTTGCCGAAGGCGGTGTTCGACAAAACGGGAAAACCCGTGTGGAAGGCCGCGCACTCGTTGTGGGGAAAATTGCTGCCGACTAAGCGAGCGGCCAACGATGCACACAGCAGTTCGATCGATACGACGCTGCGATTTCCGGGCCAGTGGTCAGACGAAGAGACAGGACTTAGCTATAACCTGAATCGTTACTACGATCCAGATTCGGGGCAGTACTTGAGTCCAGATCCGCTTGGGCTGAAGGGCGGCTCCCGTACACAATCGTATGTGCACGATCCATTAGCGTGGTGTGACCCAGATGGACTGCAGGAATGCGAAAAGAAGAGGATGGGCGTTAACGAATCAGGGCACCATGTACCAGCTGTCCGGAAGTCAGTCGGGCGCCCCTTTGAAGTTGCACGCTCGGACAAAACACGGCCGACGCTCTTCCCGAGAGGGGCCGATCCGGAGCATGATCATTGGCGCCTACATGATGCCGAACGGGAAACTATCGGGCCCCGGCAAGGGAGTTTCTCGGGAACAGACGACCAGCTCTTTGACGCGTATCGAAAGGCCTATTCCGGCTTGGATGATATCAAGGTTGACGTAAAATCACCCAACGGGACGTACACTCTTGCCGAAGGTGTGACACCTCGCCAAGCAGTCGACGTGATCCAGAATTGGTTTAAGGAACAGGGGTTGTGGAATGGTAAATAAGATTTTGACTGATATCGATTCGGAGATATCTAAACCAGGATTTTTCGATTTTTTTACTGGTCTAGACTCCGATGATGTGCTTGATAAAAGGGACGCCGCATCGTTCGATGATCTTTGGATGCAGTCGTTTAACGATGTCGACGGGCTCGCTCTTTCAGCCGACGATAAGAATTTTTTGGATTCTATTAGAGAGAAGGTGTTCAAGCTCTCATTTCGGGCATCAGGAAATTCCGATATCGCGGGAAGAGTTTCTGACGATATCGAATTAATCTCAAAAAGTATGTTGGCTGGCAAATCGGATAGTTGGCCGATTAAGGTTCTATGGGACGTCTATAAAAAGGGGGGCTTTCCCTGCTGAACGAGGGTGATGGATAGCTCTCGCTTCACGTGTTTTTAAAACTCGGAGCACTGGGCGAGTCGAGGTGTTTAAGTGCGGCAGCCCTCTTCGCAGTCGTGGCAATACTTCGCTGACTGTGCAATAGTGCAGTTCGGTAGTCTATCGACGCGATTTGTACAAGTGCTTGAAAATGGCGTGGTCGGGTAGCGCCGCTTTGGGTCAGAATTGCCGAAGCAGTTCGTGTCGCGCATGGAGTATCAGCAATATTCACAACGCTGTGATGTTGCTATTGCGAGCGGGATTCTCGTGTAAATCGTTCCGTCGCTTCTTGATTTCGAGGGAACATGCCCGGCAGGCATCTGCAATGCACTATCGTTGCTCTCAGTGGCACTCGATTTTGGCATTCATGGAACCTGAGAGGGCGTAAAGTGGCTTATGGAATAGAATCATTTAAATTGAGTTCGATATAGTCCCGTATGAAAGAAGGGCGTGGTGACCAAGGACAGTCATGCCTCCGTGGTGTTGGATGTGCAAGACTGTAGTGAGCGTCATTGCCGCTGCGACTGCTTGCTGCAACGAATTCTGTTGCGTTGTCTGACATGAAGTACATGGTTGTCCAACCGAGAAGATATGAGCACGGGAATCGCAATTTATGGGATAGACCCGACTCGGGTCGCGGCCATTCTGGAAATAGCTGAAAGCCTCTTCCGTCGACTTGGGGAGGAGGTGTCTGAGGTGATCTTTATTGAATTCGGTGCTCGAGATGGCGCAAAGATCATTGAGGATCATAAAATTTCCATCAGTGATTTAAGGAAAGGTGTTTCCGATGGTGGGATCGTTGCATTTCAGATATGCAGTAATGGGAAAGATGGTGGGGTTCCCGTAATTTCATTGGGGTGCAATAATCAGAAGTTCGGCGGGATATCATTTGTGGATGTCCAGATCGAAGAGTCGATTTATAAAATAAGGGCCGAGATAGAGCGTTTTTTTGAAAATTTTGTGGCGCGTTTGGGTTGTAAATATGCAATTGCTTACGATGCGAAAGATTATTCAACGGCCTACAAATATTCGACTGGCGTCAATCTGATCAGAATTTTTCCATTCGAGAACACATCGCTCTTTACAAGGGAACTCCCGGGCCGAGCGCCAGGAGCGGCGAGCTATGAAAGAGTGAAGCTCAGGATGATTTATCCCCTGAATGTACTCAACGAGGAACACCTGGAAATTCGTGTCGGCGATCTTTCGTTGAGGGAGTGGATTACGGCAGATTCATGTCGGGGATATCTAAAGAGCATTTCAAACAGGATGTGGCTCTGGTCCGTCAAGGAGACGGACTTGGCCGAAATAAACAATGCTTGTGGAGAGGCGGGAATATTGATTGCCTGGAAAAAGGCGTCTACGGATAGGGCGGTGCGTAAATTGCCGTGAGCTTATTTCCCGAACGGTGCGGATTTTAAGTAGGTCGACTGCTTTCACCTTCGCTCGCGAAAGAGGGTATATTTTCTTTTTCCGAGAATGCTGAATGGATTAAAATATATATGATGCCGATCAAAGGGGTCGTCGAAATCATAAGGGCTGATAGCGGATGTCAAGTACTTGCCGGTGAGCGGGAGATGACGCTTACGCATGACGTCAGATCGAAGCCCCGATACTCGGTGAAGTGCTCGTCGGAGTTGAGGGAAGCATATCTCGAACGTAACGCAGCGCGATGAGAGCTTCGCGCTGTCCCCCTGACCCTAAGCGTCGAGAGAATGTGGCCATTTGAGAGGCCTGCAGTAAAACCACAGGTCCAATATCGACAGATGATCGACCGAACGGTATGACGTTGCTGGATTCGCACGCTCATCACAAGTGGCATCCACTGCGTGCGCGCTCAAAAGACCTTGCATTGGCTACACGAGTATCGAGACCGGCGCACATCGTTGAGTCAGAACTCGTAGAACTGTTTCAAATCGTCACGTTCGGACGCTATCGTGTTCCGAATAGATGGCGCAGGCGTCGATGTGCTCGCCATTACCGTCAACGCGCACAATAACCAGAAAACTGACCAAGCCGTGTACCTATACGCAATGGCTAACGTACGCTCAAATGCGCACCAACGATGGTTTAATAGGCAATGTTCAATTGACGGCGATCCTGTTGCCGGCAATGCACGTGAACTGACGTGCCAAACGCGCTGATCCTCTACCGACGCATCGCTCCCATCGATTCATCAACAAAGGAGGAATCCAAACCATAAATCCGAGGCCTGAGACGTTTTATCCGGACATGAAGATTGATGGAATGTGGCTGATCAACGATGCGTGTTTTGTCCCGGGCGCGCAAGGCGCGGATTGATATTGAGCCGGGCAGGCGTAATCATCACGCACATGAAAAGGCAACGCCGCGAAATGCGACCGCGCAGCGCAACGTCGCGCAGCGTGCCGGGCAGGGTAGACCGGCCGTAAGCGGCCGCTACCCCGAAACCCCACTTCACCAAGCAATATCGCAAGACGACCGCGACGTCCTCGCACCACCGGTAGCCGTGCACTTCGTCCCCGATCCATTGTCATAAAACGTCCGCGTCTCTGGCTGCGGCACCGACGGATCGAACGGATTCGGTGCCCCGTGAGGGCCACGCGGCGCATCGTACGGCCGCTGCGGCGCATACGAGCCGCCACGACCAGCAGGCCGAGAACCGTTCGCGCGCAGGTATTCATTCCAGTTTTGCTCGCGCTGCTCATACCCGGGCACTGCGCGACCTAGACTATCGTTCCCGCCCGCGCCGAGCGCGACGCGGTTCGGCGGCAAGACGAAATCGGGTTCACGCCCGGAAGAAGCGGGCAGCGGCGCCACCAGCGCATCACTCGTTACCCGCAATGGCCGCGTATCCGGCGTATCGAACGGGCTACGTTCGGCAGGCGCGGCGAACTGTACGCGTGGGCGGCTCATCCTCACCGCGCGCCCGTCATCCCGAGCAGCCGCACGCCGCTCCGAGCGAAACACATTGGCACCGGCCGACCGATCGGTCAGCGTATCGCGTCCCGAAGCATGGGCAGCAGAAACAGAAAGCGCGCACGCGATCGCGGCGGCGGAAGAGAGGCGGACTGGGCAATTCATGGGCGATCCGAAGCAGGTGATGTGCATTGAACAAAAACGGCAGATCACTGGCTGGCGGCTGAGCGACGAGGGGGCGTCGAAGCGGCCCTGAAGCGACTGCGAGGCGCGACGAACGCGACTTGCAGGGAGGCTGGCTGGATTGCAGAAGCGAGCTCGTATTATTTCATGAAAATATCAAAAAGCTTTCAGATTGTTTAGTTTTTCAGATAAACAGTAATATTTGCCGCCTCACTGAGCGCCCCGTCCTGGTGCGTGCCAACACAATCATCAGTCGATTGATCCCAAGCGACCAGAGCCCTTGGCAACCTAAAAAATGCATCACCGGGAAATCCCCGTCGCCGAACGCCAAGCCCAGAAAGGAACCCGCTCCCACCTTCTTGCCAAAATAGCAACCCGATTGCACCCGAAGCAAACGTTGCCGCCGCGTCGCGGTTGCGCCCCCATAGCCACCCACCCATCTCAAAACCCTACGTGTTTTCCCTCAATCGACAGGCATTTTTGACAGACGATTGAAAAACGCCCATATAATTTCGACTGCCTTGCCAATGGCTGTCGGACCATCCCTCCGAACGAGCGATTTGGCAAGCGGGGCAGGCGAAACGCTTGCGCAATGCAAGACGCATCACGATGTCTTTCCGAACCAGACGTCCCCTTCGGGGACTGCAAGAGCCGGGCCCCGCTACGCAACATTCCGCCGGAGTTCCGTCTTCTATGTGTCTCGGGCGTGTCCCATGTCCTCGCCCCGGGTGCTGTTCGATTGCGCAAGTCATGCCGCCTTTGCCCGTATGACTAAACAACATCGAGGAGCTCCCAGATGACGCTGTCCCGTCTTACGTCCATTTCCGTCGCCGCCGTGCTGTTCGCCGCCGGCGCCGCCGCCGCGCAAGCGGAAACCGTGAAGATCGCCATCGCTGGTCCGATGAGCGGCTCGGTCGCCCAATACGGCGACATGGTGAAGGCCGGCGCGCTGACCGCGATCGAACAGATCAACGCGGCAGGCGGTGCGGGCGGCAACAAGTTCGAAGTGGTGATGATGGACGACGCGTGCGAACCGAAGCAGGCCGTCGCCGTCGCCAACAAGATCGTCAGCCAGAAGATCAAGTACGTGATCGGTCACGTGTGCTCGGGTTCGACGATTCCCGCGTCGGACATCTACGAGAACGAAGGTATCGTGATGGTCACGCCGTCGGCCACCGCGCCGCAACTGACGGAAGGCAAGAAGCGCCACTTCATTTTCCGCACGATCGGCCGTGACGACCAGCAAGGCCCGGCCGCCGCGCACTACATCATCAACAACGTGAAGCCGAAGAAGGTCGCGGTCCTGCACGACAAGCAGTCGTACGGCCAGGGCATCGCATCGTCGGTGAAGAAGGACCTCGAAGCCGCGAAGATCCCGGTCGTGCTGTTCGAAGGCATCAACGCCGGCGATTCGGACTACTCGGCGATCATCACGAAGCTGAAGTCGCAAGGCGTCGATTTCGTCTACTTCGGCGGCTACCACCCGGAAATGGGCCTGCTGATGCGCCAGGCGCGCGAGCAGGGCGTGAAGGCGACGTTCATGGGGCCTGAAGGCGTGGGCAACAAGGACGTGACGGCGATCGCCGGCCCGGCTTCGGAAGGCATGCTCGTGACGCTGCCGGCCGACTTCTCGGCCGATCCGGCCAACGCGGCGCTCGTGAAGGCGTTCGCGGACAAGAAGCGCGACCCGAACGGTCCGTTCCAGATGCCGTCGTACGCCGCGGTGAAGATCATCGCCGACTCGATCGCGGGCGCGAAGACGACCGACCCGACGAAGGTGGCCGCGTACATGCACAAGACGACGTTCGACACGCCGATCGGCAAGGTCGCGTATGACGCACAGGGCGACCTGAAGGCGTTCAAGTTCGTCGTGTACACGTGGCACAAGGACGCGACGAAGACCGCCGCCAAGTAACAACGGAGTACCCGCCCGCGCACCCGCCCTGTCCGAAACCCGGACGGGGCGGGTGCGTATTGGCCGCGCATCTGCCCCATGCGCGCCAGCGGGCGGCCCGAGACGACACCGTGCGTTGCGCGCGGCCGAGCGCCGTGATCCGGCGACGGCATGCGACCCAGCGCCAACGGGAGCTTCCCGCACATGACTGACTTCTTTCCTCAATTCGCCCAGCAGCTGGTCAACGGCCTGACGCTGGGTGCGATCTATGCGTTGATCGCCATCGGCTATTCGATGGTCTACGGCATCATCGGCATGATCAACTTCGCCCACGGCGAGATCTACATGATCGGCGCGTACGTGGGCCTCGTGACCCTGACGGCCATCGGCATCTCCGCCGGCTATCCGCTGCCGCTCGTGCTCGGCGCCGCGCTGATCGTGTCGGTGATCGTCACCGGCCTGTACGGCTTCGCGGTCGAGCGCGTCGCGTATCGCCCGCTGCGCGGCGGCCCGCGCCTCGTGCCGCTGATCTCCGCGATCGGCATGTCGATCTTCCTGCAGAACTACGTGCAGATCGGCCAGGGCGCGCGCGACGTGTCGGTGCCCGTGCTGATCTCCGGCGCATTCGACATCCATCTCGGCGGCGACTACGACGTGACGATTCCGTATGCGCGTCTGCTGATCGTCTGCGTGACGATCGTGCTGATGATCGCGCTCACGCTGTTCATCTCGCATTCGCGGATGGGGCGTGCGTGCCGTGCGTGCGCGGAAGACATGAAGATGGCGAACCTGCTCGGCATCGACACGAACCGCGTGATCTCGTTCACGTTCGTGCTCGGCGCGATGCTGGCGGCCGTCGGCGGCGTGCTGATCGGGCTGACGATCGGCAAGCTGAATCCGTATATCGGCTTCGTCGCGGGCATCAAGGCGTTCACCGCCGCGGTGCTCGGCGGGATCGGCAGCATTCCGGGCGCGATGCTCGGCGGCGTGCTGCTGGGCCTCGCCGAAACCTTCGCCGCGGGCTACATGCCGGCCGAGTACAAGGACGTGGTCGCGTTCGGCCTGCTCGTGCTGATCCTGCTCTTCCGCCCGACCGGCCTGCTCGGCAAGTCGGACATCGAAAAGGTTTGAGGGAGACGCAGATGAGTCAAGTCATTTCCGTTCGCCGCCCGGCCGCCGACGCGTCGTTCGGCCAGGCGCTGAAGAACGCGGTGGTCGCCGCGATCCTGACGGCGATCCTCACGATTCCGGTGCTCGGGCTGCAACTGAAGCTCGACGGCTATCAGGTGGTGCTGACGCCGCACTGGCGCCCGGTGTGGATCGCGGTCGCGGCCGTGTTCCTGTTCCAGTTGTTCAAGCCGTGGCTGATGCGCGCGAAAGCGGCCGTGAAGCTGCCGGCGGCGCCGACGATGGGCGCGCGGCAGCAGCGCGCGATCATCTGGGTGCTGCTCGCGGTCGGCCTCGTGTGGCCGTTCTTCGGCTCGCGCGGCGCGGTGGACGTCGCGACGCTCGCGCTGATCTACGTGATCCTCGGCCTCGGGCTGAACATCGTGGTCGGCTTCGCGGGCCTGCTGGATCTCGGCTACGTCGGGTTCTACGCGGTCGGCGGCTATACGTACGCGATGCTGAACCAGTATTTCGGGCTGTCGTTCTGGGAATGCCTGCCGATCGCGGCGATCGCCGCGGCGACGTTCGGCTTCCTGCTCGGCTTCCCGGTGCTGCGCCTGCGCGGCGACTATCTGGCGATCGTCACGCTCGGCTTCGGCGAAATCATCCGCCTGCTCGCGAACAACCTGACGAGCCTCACCGGCGGCCCGGACGGCATCTCGAGCATTCCGAAGCCCACGGTGTTCGGCTTCGAGATGGCGCGCTCGGCGAGCGTCGAAGGTGCGAAGACCTTCCATGAACTGATCGGGCTGGAATACAGCGGCGAGCACATGGTGATCTTCCTGTACCTGATCGCGCTGCTGCTGGTGGGCTTCACGCTGTTCGTGACGAGCCGCCTGATCCGCATGCCGATGGGCCGCGCGTGGGAAGCGCTGCGCGACGACGAGATCGCATGCCGTTCGCTGGGTCTCAACCCGACGCGCATCAAGCTGTCGGCGTTCACGCTCGGCGCGGCGTTCGCGGGGATCGGCGGCGCGTTCTTCGCGGCGCGTCAGGGCCTCGTGAATCCCGAATCGTTCACCTTCATCGAATCGGCGCTGATCCTCGCGATCGTCGTGCTCGGCGGGATGGGCTCGCAGCTCGGCGTGATTCTCGCGGCGATCCTGCTGACCGTGCTGCCGGAAGTCGCGCGCGGCTTCGCCGAATACCGGATGCTGATCTTCGGTCTCGTGATGGTGTTGATGATGATGTGGCGTCCGCAGGGCCTGTTGCCCGCGAGCCGTCCCCACGTGGAGCTGCCGCAATGAGCGCGAATGCAGAACTGTTGAAGGTCGCCGGGCTGCAGATGCGCTTCGGCGGGTTGCTCGCGGTGGACGGCATCGATTTCGACGTGCGCCGCGACGAGGTGTTCGCGATCATCGGGCCGAACGGCGCGGGCAAGACCACGGTGTTCAACTGCGTCGGCGGCTTCTACAAGCCGACCGGCGGCGACGTGGTGCTCGACGGCCACGCGATTGGCGGGCTGCCGAGCCACAAGATCGCGTTGAAGGGTCTGGTGCGGACGTTCCAGAACATCCGGCTGTTCAAGTCGCTGACCGTCGTCGAGAACCTGCTCGTCGCGCAGCATCGCAAGGTGAAGGCCGGGCTGCTGCACGGCCTGTTCGCGACGCCCGCGTATCGTCATGCCGAGCAGGCAGCGCTCGAACGCGCGGCCGTGTGGCTCGACCGGATGGGGCTGACGTCGGTCGCCAACCGGCCGGCCGGCACGCTGTCGTACGGGCACCAGCGGCGTCTGGAGATCGCGCGCTGCATGATCACCGAGCCGCGCCTGCTGATGCTCGACGAGCCGGCGGCGGGCCTCAACCCGCAGGAAAAGATCGAGCTGCAGCACCTGATCGACAAGCTGCGCCGTGAATTCGGCGTGTCGGTGCTGCTGATCGAACACGACATGAGCCTCGTGATGGGCGTGTCCGACCGCATCCTCGTGATGGAGCACGGCCGGCCGATCGTGATCGGCACGCCGGAAGCGGTCCGCAACGACCCGCGCGTGATCAAGGCGTATCTGGGGGAAGAGTGATGCTGAAGCTGGAACAGGTCCATACGCACTACGGCGCGGTCGAAGCGCTCGCGGGCGTGTCGATCGAAGTGAACAAGGGCGAGATCGTCACGCTGATCGGCAGCAACGGCGCCGGCAAGACGACGCTGATGATGACCGTGTGCGGCACGCCGCGCGCGTCGTCGGGCCGCGTGCTGTTCGAGGGCAACGACATCACCGCGATGTCGACACACCAGATCATGCGGCAGGGAATGGCGATTTCGCCGGAAGGGCGGCGCGTGTTCCCGAGCCTGACGGTGCTCGAGAACCTGAAGATGGGCGGCTTCTTCGCGAGCCGTCACGAGATCGACGACGGCATCGAGCACGTGTTCAAGCTGTTTCCGCGCCTGAAGGAACGCGCGGCGCAGCGGGCCGGCACGATGTCGGGCGGCGAGCAGCAGATGCTGGCGATCGGCCGCGCGCTGATGAGCAAGCCGCGTTTGCTGCTGCTCGACGAGCCGACGCTCGGCCTCGCGCCGCTCGTGATCGCGCAGATCTTCGACATCATCCGCACGATCCGCGACGAAGGCGTCACGGTGTTCCTCGTCGAGCAGAATGCGAACAAGGCGCTCGGTGTGGCCGACCGCGGCTACGTGCTCGAAACGGGGCGCGTGGTGCTGGCCGACACGGGCGCGAACCTGCTCGCGAACGATCGCATCAAGCAGGCGTATCTCGGCGGTTGACGAGAGAAAGCCCGCCGGCCTGCAACGGGCCGGCGGCAGTTTTTCCGGCGGTTCACTTCTGCTTGCAAGGCCGGGTTCCCGGCCTCGTCTTCGTTATCCGATCCTGAACGTGCTTTTCAATACGTCGCGCAGATGCAGCGCGGCGCGATTGCTGTCGTCCGTCAGCACCGTGATCAAGTGCGGCGGCAGATCGGGCAGCACGATCCCGGCGACGTGGCTCGTCAGGTTGCCCGACACGCGATCGTGCTCGATCAGGCCGACCGCCAGCCCGTTCGCGATACACGCTTCCACGGCGGGAGAGCTGGCGCTTTCGAGCAGCATCCGGTGCGCGATCTTCGCCTTCTTCAGCGCATTCAGCGCGGTGTCGCGGTACGGGCAGCCCTGCAGTTGCACCGCGATCGGTAGCGGCGCATCGGGATTGAACTTGAAGGTGCGCGCGGCGACCCACACCGGATGCGTCTTGCTGAGCAGTTCGGCGTGCGGCAGCGCTTTCGGCACCACGGCGATCGTGATGTCGAGCTGGCCACGCGAGAACAGCAGTTGCAACTCTTCGCTGGAGCGCGCTTCGACCGTCAGTTCCAGCAGCGGCCGGTCGGCGGCGAAGCGCGGCAGGAATTCGGCCATGAAGTGCGCGGCGTAGGAATCGGGGATGCCGAGCCGCAGCTTGCCGGTCAGCATCTGCGGCGACAGCGATTCGACGAGCCGGTCGTGGCTCAGCAGGAACTCGGTGGTGTCGCTCAGCAGCTTGTGGCCGAACTGCGTGAGTTCGACCGCCTGGTTGTTTCGCGTGAACAGCCGCTGCGCGACCATCTCTTCCAGCTTCTGAATCTGCGCGGTGACCGACGACGGGCTGCGGTTTACATGAACGGCCGCATCCTTGAAGCGGCCGAGCTTCGCGACGGCGTGGAAGGTACGCAGCAGGTCGACGTCCAGGGTACGCGGCATGATTTGGTTTTTCCGAATCAGTGATTCAGGTAATGTCGATTGACGGAATTATTGGGCATCCCATATTCTCGGGTCAACAGGCAGACAACGGCAGGCAGCCGGTCGGGCGTTGCACGCATCCGGGGAACGATTCATGTCGATCAATGATTTTGTCGTAGATGCATTGGTGCGGGACAGGAAGCTGAAGGCGGAGTCGGTATGGACGGTCGAGAATCACGAAAAATATTCGACGTTGCATCGCACGGACGATGACGCGCGGCGGCGGGAAGCGGGGCGCGAAGTCTTTGCGCTGATGCGCAACCTGAACGAGCTGGGCGTGCGAAGCCCGGCGTTGTGCGCGGATCGCGACGGTAACGGGTCGTTACGCGAAGCGATCGGCGCATTGAGCGAGCGGCTCGCAACGTTGTCGCGCGGCCGCCATGTGCATTACATCGAGCTCGGGCCCGAGCCGGTCAAGACGACCGAGCTGATGAAGGCGGTCAGCGGCGGCGGCCCGAACCATCTGCGTTACACGGCCGTCGACATCAACGAGTCGTCGGAAGACGCGATGCGGCACGCGATCATGCCGTTCCTGAAAACGCCGGGCTGTTTCAACTACATCGCCGACGATTACCGGAACGTGCAGTGGAACCATATCGACCTGGGCCAGGACGTGACGTTCATCACGATGCTCGGATTCCAGGAAGGCAACGAGCTGCCGGTGACGATCGGCCGGCTGATTCGCAATCTCGGCGGCAAGTCGACTTACGTCGTGTCGGAGATGCAGTTGCTCGTGGAAGGGCGCGAAGAGCCCATCTACAACTTCTACCAGAACGAGAACATGGTGCGGTTCTCCGAAATCGTCAGCCGGCAGCAGGGTTTCGAGCCGCTCGGCAAGCATCACGTGTCGATCGTGCGGCTCAATCTGCTGGGCGATCAGTTCCACGTGGCGGTCACGCTGCAGCCGGTGTCGAAAGCGGGGGCCGACGGGCATCTGATCACCAACGTCTGCCTGAAATACACGCCGGAGCAATTCCGCCACGTTCGCCTGAGCCACGGCAATTGCCGCGTGATCGACGAGCTGCGCAGCGGGGATGGCAGCGTCGTGTACCAGATTGCGCAGTTCAAGGGCTGAATGGCGAAACGTCGACAGCGAGGCACGCGATGAACAAGGGAAATGCATTGCCGGTGTTTGCGCGCGGGTTCGGCCGGGTGAGGCTGGCGCTGCGGACGTCGCTGTCCGTCGGCGCGAACGTCGGCGGCAGGCTCGACGCATCGACGGAACCGATGCGCTGGTCCAGCGCGTGCCTGCGCGACGGCTACGAGGTGCGCTACCGCCGCAACCTCGACGATCTCGGCTATCGCGACGTGCCGATGCGCGGTACGCGTTCGGATGCGCTGAACGCGGTGTGTCACCTGCGCGGCTTGTTTTCCGACGAAGCGGTCGACGCGTTGCGCGAGATCGGCCGCGCGCTGGAGGGCAGTGCGTCGAGCAGCAACTGGATCATCTCGAAGCGCGTGCGGGCGGTGACGAGCCGCTCGCGGTTCATCGACGACATGATGCACGATCGCGTGTTCCTGCTGCGGGTGTCGCGCCTCGCCGGCGTGCCGTTGATTCCGTACCCGATGGCCAATGCGCGCTCGCAGTTCAATTACTACTATCCGACGGACCAGCGCGACGGCAAGGAACAACTGGGCATGTGGCATACCGACGGCACCAGTTTCGTGCTGAACATCGTGTTGTCGGATCGCGCCGAGTACGAAGGCGGCAACTTTCTGTTCTACGAATCGATGGCGGAGACGTTCGATCGCCACGATCGGGCGCGCCGACACGTCAAGACCGCGAATCTGGACAACGCGGGCGATGCGCTGCTGATCTACGGCAGCAAGCTGTTTCATGGCGTCGAACCGGTTCAGGGCGGGCGTCGCATGTCGCTGGTGCTGTCGTTTCATTGCCCGACCACGCGCGAGGACGACAACGGGTTCTGGCATCTCGCGTCGGACGACGGTATTCCGCGCACCGTCGTCAACTGGCTGGCGCTGCAGCGTGCCCTTCGGGACGACGCCGAATTGCAGTACCTGCGCCTGGGGCTCGAACCGATCCGGCCGGAAGACCTGGGCGACCAGCGTCTGGCTCCGGCCACTTTCTGAGAACCGTCGCGCCATGCAGCTTTTCCTGCTCCAACTCGTTTTCGTCCTGTCGTGGAGTTCCGGGTTCATCGGCGCCAAGCTCGGCGCGGAGACGGCCGGCGCGTTCAATCTGCTGTTCTGGCGGTTCCTGCTCGTCACGCTGTGCCTTGCGATCGTCCTCAATCGCCAGCTCGCGCGTCTGACGCTCGAAAAAATCCGCTATCACGCGGTGATCGGCTTCCTGTCGCAGTTCCTCTATCTGGCCTGTGTGTACGTCGCGATCCAGCATGGCCTGCCGCCGGGCATCGCCGCGATCGTCGCGGCGTTGCAGCCGCTCATCACGGCGGCGATGACGTCGTTCGGCGGCAGCGAGCGCAGCGGGGCGCGCCAGTGGGCCGGGCTCGTCGTCGGGTTCGTCGGCGTAGGCATCGTGATCGGCGGGCAATATGCGCTGCCGGCCGGGTCGGTCGGGATCGTGATGTACCTGCTGCCGCTGGTGTCCGCGTTCGGACTGTCGATCGCGACGATCTATCAGCGCCGCCGCGCGCTGACGGCCGCGCGCAGCAACGAGGACGGGCTGTTCCTGCCGCTGTTCGTGCAGGGTTGCGTGAGCCTCGTGCTGTTCGCGGCGTGCGGGCTCGTCACCGGCGACCTGCATGTGCCGACGCAGCCGAACGTGTGGGTGTCGGTCGTGTGGCTGACGGTGTTCTCGACTTTCATCGCTTACCTGTCGCTGTGGGCGCTCCTCAAACGCATGCCCGCGACGCGCGTGGCGACGCTCGTCTATCTCGAACCGCCGGTGACGCTGCTGTGGGCCGCATGGATGTTCGGCGACCGGATCGAGGTGACGACCTACGTCGGCATCGTCGTCGTCGCGATCGGCGTCTGGCTGGCCGGCAAGCACGGCGCGCGGCCCGCGCGGCCGCGCTGCGCGGACATGGAGACGGCCGGCCGCTGACGCACTGGTTGCGCGCGCGATTCCGGTGTAGCTTCGCGAGACTGCCCGACTCGTGAAGGAACCCGATGAAAGTCAAACGGATCGTCGCCAACGTCGATACGCGCTCGATCGACGACGCCAGGCGCTTCTACCAACGGATCTTCGGTCTCGACCTGCTGATGGACCACGGCTGGATCGCGACCTACGGCAACGCCGAGCAGATGGACGTGCAGATCAGCTTCGCGTCGCACGGCGGATCGGGCACGCCGACGCCCGATCTGTCGATCGAGGTCGACGATGTCGATGAAGCGCTCGCGCGGGTTCGGGCGGCCGGCATGTCCGTCGAATACGGGCCGGCCGACGAACCGTGGGGCGTACGGCGGTTTTACGTGCGCGACCCGTTCGGCAAGCTCGTCAACGTGCTCGCGCATCGCTGAGCCGGCGACGGGAGTCGGGTACGCCGGCGTTCACGCATGCAGCGCCAGCCCCTTCACCGCCTTGTCGACGGCCTTCTTCGGCCCGTGCAGCGCCAGGCCGACCAGATCGGGATTGTCCGCATCCTCGGCGCGGAACGCCGCGCGGTTGGCCGCGTCGTGCCCGGTCGAAAACATCGCGCGCACGTAGGGCACGATCGTCAGTTCGCGCGACAGCGCCTGCCGATGCGCGGCCTGCAAGCCGTTCAGGTCGGCCGCGAACACCAGCATCGGCTGGCCCAGCATCCGGCTGTAACGGCGCCCGGCCGCATCCTCGTAAGGCTCGCCGAGGGCGTCCGGCGCACCGGCCGCGACACCCGTCGCGAGAAACGCGACCACGTTGAGTTTCTGCCACGCCGCTAGATCGTCGCGCACGATCAGCGCTACTTTGGTATCGAACATGCTTGCTCCTGGTTGGAGCGCTCATGATCGGACGGCGCGCGCGATCAGTCTGGAACGTTTGTGCAAAGTTGCCGGTACGCGGCCGGCGTGATCCGGTACGCGCGGCGGAACCAGCGGCCGAGGTGGCTCTGGTCGGCGAAGCCGACGTCGGCGGCCGCCTGCGCGGGCGTGCGGCCGGCGGCGAGCAGCTTGCGCGCGGCACGCAGCCGCAGGCGCACGAGATACGCGTGCGGCGACGTGCCGAACGCACGCTGGAACATCCGCGTCAGCCGGAACCGGTCGATGCCGGCGACGCTCGCGAGTTCGTCGAGGCCGAGGTTGCCGTCCATGTGTGCGTGCAGCAGGTCGCGCACGCGCGCGATCGCGGGCGGCACGACGGCGCTTTCCAGCGCGAGCGGGCCGCCCAGCTGGCTGCCGAGCCGCATCAGCAAGCGGTCGAGCGTCTGGTCGCGTGCGAGCCGGCCTTCGTTGTCGTGGATCGCGAAGAACGCGTTCCGGATCGCGTCGACGAGGCCGCGATCGTCGACGAGCGTATGGCCGAACGTCGCTTCGACGCTGCCGAGGCCCGGCAGGTCGAGCCGGCGCGCGGCGCGCTCGACCCATGCCTGCGGCAGGTACAGCATCCCGTACGTGAAGCCGCCGGCTTCGGGCGCGTGGCCATCGTGCATCGCGCCCGGCTCGATCAGGATCGCGCGGCCCGGCACGCTGGTATGCAGCGAGCGGTGGCACTGGAAGCGCTGCACGCCCTGTTCGGTGAAGCCCACCAGCATGTCGTCGTGGTCGTGCGCATCGTACGCATGGCCGGTGAAATGCGCGTGCAGGCTTTCGATGCCGGTGTCCGCATCGCGGCGCGCGACGAGCCAGTGGTCGGTCGTGCCGGTTCGGTTCGTCGCGGTCGTCATCGGGTTCCTCGCACGTCGTCATCGCGTGACGGGATGGATCCGCAGCCGGCGAGGCGACGGGGGCGGGCGGTGCGGTTCATGGTTCGATCGCTATCTGTTCGTCGCGCGCGTATTGCGCGGGCGGGCGGCCGACATGCCGCGTGAACGCGACGCTGAAGGTGCTCGCGGAGCGGTAGCCGACGCGCGCCGCGATTTCCGCGATGCGGCCTTCGTTGCGGCGGAGCAGATCCTTCGCGAGCGCCATGCGCCACGTCAGCAGGTACTCCATCGGCGCGACGCCGACCGCGCGGCTGAAGCGCTCGAAGAACGTCGAGCGCGACAACGCGGCCTCCTTCGCGAGCTCGACGATCGTCCACGGGTGCGCGGGGCGTTCGTGCATCCGGCGGAGCGCGGCCGCGAGGCGGCTGTCGGCGAGCCCGCGCACGAGGCCGGGAGATGCGTGGGTGCCGGTCGTGAACCGCAGCGCCTCGATCAGCAGCACTTCCAGCAGGCGCGCGAGCACGATCTCGCGGGCCGGCCGCTGTGCGTGCGACTCGTCGCGCACCAGTTGCACGAGCGTGGTCAGCCGCGGCTCGCCGCGTACGTGCACGAAGCGGGGCAGCAACGACACCAGCAGCGATGCATCGGGCGAACCGAAACTGCAGTTGCCGACCATCATCCGCGTATCGATCGGGTTGGTCGGGTCGCCGATCCGGTACTCGCCAGGGGCGAGCGGGACGGGCGGCGCGGTTTCGACGCCCGGCGCCGGCGCGTCGAGGCTCGACAGCGCCACGCCGTAGGCCGCCGGAATCAGCACGAAATCGCCGGGCAGCAGCTCGATCGGCGCGTGCCCGTCGATCGCGATCCGGCACCCGCCGTCGAGGACCGCACAGTAGAACGGCTCGCCGGCGACCACGCGATTGATCGCCCACGGGCTCGCGCCGCGCACGTACTTGGCGTGCCGCGCGCCGGGTTGCAGCAGCGTCACGACTTCGGTCAGCGGGTCGCTCATTGCCGGACTCTCGCAAAAGAAAAGCGGATTTTCGATTGTAGCGAATACGGTTCCGGCCATCTATCGTACGGACACATGCTCAACACACCCCAGGAGTTCGCATGAAGACCGTACTGATTACCGGCTGTTCTTCCGGCTTCGGCCTCGAAATCGCGCGCCATTTCCTCGCCCGCGACTGGCGGGTCGTCGCGACGATGCGCAAGCCGGGCGACGACGTGCTGCCGCCGTCGGAGCGCTTGCGCGTGCTGCCGCTCGACGTGACGAACGCGGACAGCATTCGCACCGCGATCGAGGCCGCTGGCCCGATCGACGTGCTCGTCAACAACGCGGGCTTCGGCGCGGCCGCCCCGGCCGAGCTCACGCCGCTCGACACGGTGCGCGCGCTGTTCGACACCAACACGATCGGCACGATCGCGATGACGCAGGCGCTGCTGCCGCAGTTTCGCGCGCGCGGCGCCGGCGTGGTCGTGAACGTCACGTCGAGCGTCACGCTGAAGGCATTGCCGCTCGTCAGCGCGTACCGCGCGAGCAAGGCGGCGGTGAATGCGTTCACCGAATCGATGGCGGTCGAACTCGAGCCGTTCGGCGTGCGCGCGCATCTGGTGCTGCCGGGCCGCGCGCCCGACACGCGTTTCGCGGACAACGCGCGGGCCAACATGCACGGCTTCGACCACGAAGCGTATGCGGAATTCGTCGGCCAGGCCGTCGCGCGGATGCTCGATGCATCGGGGCCGATCACCCATGCGCAGGATGTTGCCGAAGCCGTGTGGCGCGCGGCGACCGATCCGTCGAGCCCGCTGCGGCTGCCGGCCGGCGCCGACGCCGAAGCATGGGCGGCGCAAGCGGCGTGATCGATCGGGAGTCCGTCGCACCGGTCGGTTGAGCCGGTGCGACGGCGCGTGTGAGGCTGGGGGGCGGCGGGCGTTACAGCGCGCGCGTGATCGCCTGCTCCAGCAGCGACAGCCCGAGGTCGATCTCTTCGTCGCTGACGGTCAGCGGCGGCGCGATCCGGAACACGCCGCCCATGCCGGGCAACTGCACGATGTTCATGCTGAGCCCGAGGTTCATGCACTCGCGCGTGATCTTCGCGCCGAGCCCGTCCGCCGGCTCCCTGGTGCGGCGATCCTTGACGATCTCGACGCCGAGCAGCAGCCCGCGCCCGCGTACGTCGCCGATGCAGTCGAAGCGCTCCATCAGGTCGAGCAGGCCGCGCCGCAGCCGCTCGCCCATCGTGTTGGCGCGCGCGACGAGACCGTCGCGCTGCACGACGTCGAGCACGCGCAGGCCGACCGCCGCCGGCAGCGGGTCGGACACGTGCGTCGTGTAGAACAGGTAACCGAGCGCGTGCGCGCGCTCCTCGATGGCCGCGGACGTGACCATCGCCGCGAGCGGCAGCCCCGCGCCGAGCGTCTTCGACAGCGTCAGGATGTCGGGCGTCACGCCGTCGCTCTGGCACGCGAACATCGTGCCGGTGCGGCCGACGCCCGTCTGCGCCTCGTCGAGGATCAGCAGCATCCCGCGTTCCTCGCACTTGCGCTTGAGCGCGGCCATATAGCCTTCCGGCAATTCGATGATTCCGCCCGAACTGAGGATCGGCTCCGCGATGAACGCGGCGAGGTTGCCGCTCGACTGGCGGTCGATCAGGTCGAACGCGTAGTCGAGTTCGGCGAGCGGATCGTACGCACCGTTGCGCTCGAAGCGCGGCCGGTACGCGAACGGCGCCGGAATCGCGAACGAGCCGACCGACGCGGGGCCGACGCCCTTGCGGCCGGCGCTGTACGTGGCCGACGCGGCGGCGCCCGTCATCCCGTGCCACGACTGCGCGAAGCCGACGATCTCGTACTTGCCGGTGACGAGCTTCGCCATCCGGATCGCCGCCTCGTTCGATTCCGCGCCGGTGCTGAGCAGCAGCGCGCGGTCGAGGCCGGCGGGCGTGAGGTCGGCGAGGCGCGTCGCGAGATCGACGACCGGCCGCGACAGCATCCCGCTGAACAGATGGTCGAGCTTGCCCGCGTATTCGCCGATCACGGAGACGATCTCCGGATGGCTGTGGCCGAGCACCGCGCTCATCTGGCCCGACGTGAAATCGAGGATCGCGCGGCCGTCGGCGTCGTAGACGAAGCTGCCTTTCGCGCGCTCGATGATCACCGGTTCGAACGTGCCGCCGTAGCGGACCAGGTGCTGCCTGGCGTTGCGCCAGAAGGTTGCATCGTCGTTCAGGGACATCGGGCGGCTCCGGCAAAAGGGCAGGGATCGCTTGCAGTCTAGGCGCGGGTCTGGTTTGATGGAAACGAATAGTCCTAATGCAAGGTAGAAAAGGAGCTAATACCTTGGCGCTTTCGCTCGACATCGACCTGCTGCGCTCGTTCGTCGTGATCGCCGAGGTGCGCGCGCTGAGCCGCGCGGCCGCGCGCGTCGGCCGCACGCAATCCGCGCTCAGCCAGCAGATGAAGCGGCTCGAGGAAGCGGTCGACCAGCCGTTGTTCCAGCGCACCGGCCGTGGCGTCGTGCTGACGCATCCGGGTGAGCGGCTGCTCGTGCACGCGCAGCGCATCCTGCGGCTGCACGACGAGGCGATGGCCGACCTGTGCGGCACGGGGCTGTCGGGGACGATCCGGTTCGGGTGCCCCGACGATTACGCCGAAGTGTGGCTGCCGTCGCTGCTGCGGCAGTTTTCGAGCCAGCATCCGCAGGCGATCGTCGAAGTCGTCTGCGGGCCGACGCCGCGGCTCGTCGAACACCTGGAGAAGCGCGCGGTCGATCTGGCGATGATTTCCGTGCCGGACGACGGCGCGACCGACGACGTCATTCGCCGCGAGCCACTGGTCTGGATCGGTTATCCGGGGCTCGAACCCGCGCATTTCGATCCGTTGCCGCTCGCGCTGTCCGATCGCGACACGCTCGATCACCTCGCGGCCTGCGACGCGTTGAATCGCGCCGGCCGCGACTACCGCGTCGCGTATGCGAGCAGCAGTCTCGCCGGGCTGATCGCGCTGGTGCGCTCGGGGCAGGCGTTCGCGGTGATGACGCAGACGGCCGTGCCGGCCGACCTCGCGATCGTCCACGGTGATCCGCGCTTGCCGCCGTTGCCGGCGGTGGGCATTACGCTGAGGTTCGACCGGAAGCGGCCGTCGCATCTGACGGCAGCATTCGCCGAGCATATCCGGCAAACGCTGCCATTGCTTTGATCGTCGACGCGATCAGTCGACCATCGACGAAGCCGACGCCTGCGTGCGGCCCGGACGCTCCGCCGCCGCCTCGCGCACGCGGATCGCCGCCCGCATGCCGGACAGCTTCAGTTCGGTTTCCTGATATTCGTTGACCGGCTCGGAATCGGCGACGATGCCGCAGCCCGCGAACAGCCGGCACGCGCCGCCCGCGATCAGCGCCGAACGCAGCGCGACGATGAAATCGCCGTTGCCGTGCGCGTCGATCCAGCCGATCGGCGCCGCATACCAGCCGCGATCGAAGCCTTCGTGCGCACGGATATGGTCGAGCGCCGGCGCGCGCGGATGGCCGGCGACCGCCGGCGTCGGGTGCAGCGCCGCGACGACCTGCAACAGCGTCGCCTCCGCATTCAGCGTCGCGCGAATCGGCGTGCTCAGGTGCTGAAGCTTCGGCAAGCGGTGCAGCGACGGTTGATCGGGCACGTCGAGCTCACGCGACAGCGGCGCGAGCGCGGCACGGATGGCGTCGACGACGAGCGCATGCTCGAGCCGTTCCTTCGCGGACGCCATGAGCGCGGCGCCGAGTGCGCGATCGTCGTCGGGCGTGGCGCCGCGCCGGATCGTACCGGCCAGCGCATGCGTGCGCACGTCGCCGGCCGCGACACGCGCGAGCCGTTCCGGCGTCGCGCCGACGAAGCACGCCCCGTCGCGACGGACCGCGAACAGGTGCGCATGCGCGTCGCGCCGTCGCAACCGGCGCAGCAGCGGCGCGATCGCGACGGGCCGCGCGTACTGTTCGAGCACGTCGCGGGCGAGCACGACCTTGCCGAACGCGCCGTCGTGGATCGCATCCACCGCGCGGCGGACTTCGTGCTGCCATTCGCTGGCCTGCAGCGCCTGCGTGTGCAGCAGTTGCGGCGCGTCGTCTTCCGCGGCCGGCGCAAGCGTGCCGAGCGACTCGATCCGCGCGAGGCACGCATGCGCGAGCGCGGCCGGATCGTCGTGAGCGGCGACGACCTGCTGGCAGACGGCCCAGTGCGCATCGCCTTCGCGCACGATCAGCAGTTTCGCCAACGTCATGCTCGCATCGGGAAACGATGCCCAGTGCGCGCTGCGCGGGCCTTGCGCATCGAACCGGAAGCCGCCGACCAGCCGCGGCGGCTGCGGGCCTGCCGTGACCGCGTCGCGCACGAGGGCGCGCCAACGCGCATCGATCTGCGCAAAGCGCGTGTCGCCGGTGGCGCTCAGTTCGGCCGCGCAGTCCCAGCCGTAGAGCGTGACGGACGCATCGCCGGCTTCGTGGAAGCACCACGGCGTCGCGCCGTCGTCCCACGCGGCGATCAGGTCGCAGAAGTCGAGCGGGCGCAGCGGCACCGAGACCGACGCGAGCGTCGGCGTGCCGGTGGCGGCGGCGCGGCGGGCCGCACGCGCGAACGTGTCGTGCAGCAGCGGAAGGCCGGCGTTCATGCGAGCCCCCGCTGTTGTCGCCAGTATTGCGTTTGCTGCGCGATGTACCACGCGATGAGCTGGGCGAACAGCGTCTCGACGTAGTCGGCGTCGAGGCCGGCCTGCTCGGCCCAGCGGCGCCGGTCGGGCAGCATCGCGGCCACCCGTTCCGGCGCGGCGATGCTCGCTTCGTCCGGCTTGAAGCGCGACGCGGCTTTCACGTACTGCATGCGCCGGCCGAGCGCGTCGATGATGTCGGCGTCCAGACGATCGATGGCTTCGCGAATGTCGGGAAGCCCCGTGCAGGCGTCCGGTGTTTTCATGTGTACTCCTTTCCGTAACGAAGGGATTGGTCGATCCGTTCGACCAGATGTGCGATCACCGCCGGGTATTGGTGTCGCAGGTAGAAGTGGTCGCCGTTGAACGTCTCGACGCGGATCGGCCGCGCCGCGACGTCCTGCCACGCATGCGCCTCGTCGCTGTCGAGCTCGGTATCGGCGAGCGGCAGCATCACGCCGAGCGGCGCATCGATGCGCGGCGGCCGCTCGCGCCGATACGTTTCGATCGCGCGGTAGTCGTGGCGGATCATCGGCAGGTAGATTGAGCGCATTTCCGGATCGGCGAGCAGCGCGGCGTGCTCGCCGGACAGCCGGGCGACGTCGCCGACGAGCGCGTCGTCGGATTGCAGGTGCAGATCCGACGGGCGCTGGCGATGCGGCGGCGGCAGTGCGGACACCGCCACGTAAAGCGGCGCGGCGCCGCGCGCCTCGAGCCGTACCGCGACCTCGTACGCGAGCGCCGCGCCGAGGCTGTGCCCGAACAGCACGAGCGGCGCGTGCGCATAGCGTTGCAGCGCGTCGGCGGCGGGGCCGGCGAGCGCTTCGATCGAGGGCAGGCACGGCTCGCCGAAGCGTTCCTCGCGGCCCGGATACTGCAGCGCGAGCAGATCGACGTCCCACGGCAGCGCACGGCTCCAGCCGCGAAAGAAATTCGCGGTGCCGCCCGCGTGCGGGAGGCAGACGAGCTGCGCACGCGGGCACGGCGACAGCCGTAACTCGCGAATCCAGTTCGAATCGGTCGGGTGCGCGCTCATGCGGCCGCCTGCAACTGGCGGCGCAACAGGTCGCGCAGCGATTTCTTGCTGGTCTTGCCGATGCCGGTTTCGGGAAAGCGCGGCATGAATTCGATGCGGTCGGGGATCTTGAACGCCGCGAGCCCGCAGTCGCGCAGGTAGCGTTTCAGCACGAGTCGGGACGGGGCAGGCGCGCGCGCGACGACGAACGCGCAGGTCCGTTCGCCGAGCATCGGATCGGGCATCGCGACGACCGCCGCGTCGTGCACCTGCGGATGCGCGAGCAGCAGGTTTTCCACTTCCTCGGCCGAGACTTTCTCGCCGCCGCGGTTGATCTGATCCTTGTCGCGGCCTTCGACGACCAGGTCGCCGTCCGCGGTGCGCCGCACGCGGTCGCCGCTGCGATAGAAGCCATCGGCCGTGAATGCCGTCGCATCGTGCGCCGCGAGCCGGTAGTAGCCGCGAATCGTGTACGGGCCGCGTACCTGCAGTTCGCCGATCTCGCCGGGCGCGACCGGTGCGCCGGTTGCGTCGACGATGCGCACTTCGTCGCCGTCCGAGACCG
This sequence comes from Burkholderia sp. 28_3, assembly GCF_003253915.1. Taxonomy (NCBI): domain Bacteria; kingdom Pseudomonadati; phylum Pseudomonadota; class Betaproteobacteria; order Burkholderiales; family Burkholderiaceae; genus Burkholderia; species Burkholderia sp. 28_3. The sequence goes on along the minus strand of NZ_QKZF01000016.1, from coordinate 161,634 downwards.
GGCGGCCCTGCGTGTGCGCGATCCGTTCGGGCGCGTCGTCGAGCCGCGTGCAGCAGATCAGCCCTTCGGCCATGCCGAACACCTGCTGCAACCGGCAGCCGAGCACGGGCGTCACGCGTTCGGCCGCGTGGTCCATCAGCCGCGCGCCGCCGACCTGCAGCACGCGCAGGCTCGACAGGTCGGCCTGCCGTTGCGGCTGCTCGTCGAGCCACAGCAGCGCGAGCGGCGGCACGAGCGCGGTATGCGTGACACGTTCCTGCGCAATCAGCGCGAAGCTCTGGTCGGGCTCGGGCCGCGCGGTCGTCACCACCCGGCCGCCCGCGAGCAATGCGCCGATCGTGCCGGGGCAGCACAGCGTGAAGTTGTGCGCCATCGGCAGCGCGGCGAGATAGACGGTGTCGGCGTCGAAACCGCTCGCGGCGCTGCACGCGCGCACGTTGTACAGGTATTCGCGATGGCGGCGGGGAATCAGCTTCGGCGTGCCGGTCGTGCCGCCCGACAGCTGGAAGCATGCGATGTCGTCGGTGCGTGCCGAGCAGTCGAGCACGGGCGGCGCGTCGTACAGCGCGTCGAACGACGTGAACGCGTGATCGTCGCCGGCCATCACGATGTGCTCGAGCGTCGGGCAGTCGCCCTGTAACGCGGCCGCGAGCGGCCGGCAGTCGAAATCGCCGAGCTGCGACGCGCCGAGATAAGCACGCGCGCCGGCGAAGCGGCAGAACGCGCCGATCTCGTAGTGACGGTGCGCGGGCAGCGCGAGCACCGGCCGCACGCCGAGCTGGAACAGCGCGAAGCACGTCTCGATGAAGCGCGCGCCGTTCGGCAACTGGACGACGACCGCGTCGCCGCGTACCAGGCCGAGGCGCGCGAGGCCGCCCGCGAGGCGGCGAATGCGCGCGAGCAGATCGCGATAGCACAGCCGCAGCGCGCCGTCGACGACGGCGAGCGCGTCGGGATGGCGCTGCGCGCAGGCATCGAGCGCGTCGAAGAACGTCGTGTCCTGCCAGTAGCCGGCGTCGCGGTAGCGGCGCGCGAAGTCGTCGGGCCAGTCGGGCGCGTCGGCCGGCACGGCCGCCGCCAGGGAGGAAGGGGAGGATTGCATGCGCTGACCTTGGGTTCCGGCAAGTTGTCAGAAAATGTAAATGAGAGGTATTATCATTTGTAACAGGTGCTGCGATAGCGCCGTTTCTTTCGATATCGCGGCAATTTCGTTCGATCGGGCGCCGGTCGCGCGGCACCCGCCCGGTCCGGCCGGACAATCGGCCGGTTGCCGCCGGCGCGCGCCGGTCCGCGCGTGCCGCCTAACCAACGGACCTCCGATGAGATCGACCTCCTTCGCTTCGTCACGACGTCACCCGCCGGTGCTCGTGCCCGGCAATCATCCGGGTGTGGTGCACATCGACACGGGCATGAAACTCATGAGCGGCACGCTGTGCTCGGATAGCCGCGACTGGTACGAGGAGCCGCTCGAAAAAGGGCTGAAGCTCGTCCTCGTGCAGAGCGGGCAGTTGCGCTGCCGCGTGCCGGGCCAGCCCGAGCAATGCATCAAGGGGCCGGGCCTGTGCGTGATCGCCAACGACGGCGAATTCACGACCCACCAGATCTACGACCGCGACGTGCCGCTGCGCTACACGATCGTGCAGCTCGGCCTCGATGCGCTCGACCGCAACCTGAGCCTGCTGCCGGAGAAGATGCTCGCGCCGACGGGCGGCGATCCGCGCATCGTCAGTTGCCCGGCGTCGAAGGCGCTGCAGGCGCTCGCCGTGCAGATCGCCACCTGCCCGTTCGAGGGCGCGGTGCGCGAGTACTACCTGAAGGCGAAGGCGTTCGAGCTGACCGCGCTGAGCGCGCAGTTGCTGGCCACGCAGCGGCAGTCCGCGCCGGCCGACGTGCGGGTCACGTCGTCGGATGTCGAGCGCGTGTATGCGGCGAGCGACATCCTGACGCGCGAGCTCCAGCACCCGCCGACGCTCGACGCGCTCGCGGGCCGCGTCGGGATGAATTCGCGCAAGCTGACGGCCGGCTTCCGCAAGGTGTTCGGCACGAGCGTGTACGCGTATCTGCAGGAATACCGGCTGCGGACCGCGCACGCGATGCTGTGCGCGGAGGATGCGAACGTGTCGACCGTCGCGTACCGCGTCGGCTACAGCCCCGCGCATTTTTCGATCGCGTTCCGCAAGCGCTACGGCATTTCGCCGAGCGATATTCGCGTGTCGCCCAACGCAATGGATCATGAGGAATTGACGGGCGCGGCGATCTAAAACAACTGACCGGCCGCCTAAAGGAATCGACCGGGCTCATGGGTGTTAATGAGATAGATTCTCATTCACAGGTGGCCGCCGCCGCGCGGACCCGCCGTCGAACGACCCATACAAGGCGTGCCCATGAGCCAGACCGTTGTCGATTCCACTACCGACCATTCCGATCCTTCCTGTTGTTCTCCCACTGACTGTCGCGCGCAGCTCGTTGCGCTGATCGCCGAGCTGCTCGACGAAGCCGTCGACGAGATCGCGTCGCTCGACGATGACGAGGACCTGCTGAGCTGCGGCCTCGATTCGATCCGGTTGATGTATCTGCAGACGCGCTTGAACCGGCTCGGTCATGCGCTGACCTTCGACGCGCTCGCGCGTACGCCGACGCTCGGCGCGTGGACCGCGTTGCTCGCGACTGCGCCGCGCATCGCGCGGGCGGAAGCCGTCGTCGCGGCCGAAGCCGTCGACGTGCACGCGCCGTTCGAGTTGTCCGCGGTGCAGCAGGCGTACTGGCTCGGCCGCGGCGACGGCGAGGTGCTCGGCAACGTGAGTTGCCACGCGTTTCTCGAATTCCGCAGCCGCGCGATCGATCCGGTTCGGCTGGACACCGCGTGCCGGCGCGTGCGTGAGCGTCATCCGATGCTGCGCGCGCGCTTCGACGGCGGCCGCCAGCAGATCGTCGCGGCGCCGGACTCGCCGGTGTTCGCGCACGCGGACTGGCGCGACCGGACGGCGGCCGAAGCGGAAGCCGAATGGGCGTCGCTGCGCGCATTCCGCTCGCACGAATGTCTCGACGTCGAGCACGCGCAAGTGTTCATGATGGGGCTGGTGCAGATGCCCGGCGGCGAGGATCGCGTGTGGCTGAGCGTCGACCTGCTCGCGGCCGACGTGGACAGCGTGCGGCTGCTGATGCAGGAGATCGGCGTCGCCTATGCCGAGCCGTCGGCGCTGCCGGCTGCGCCGTCGACGTGGTTCCCGGCCTGGCTCGCGCGTCGCGCGGCCGATACGCGCGATGCGCGGGCCGCGGCGCGCGACGCATGGCAGGCGCGGCTCGCGACGCTGCCGGAAGGGCCGGCGCTGCCGCTCGCCCGTGCGCCGGAAACGATCCGTGCGCCGCGTTTCAGCCGCGTCGCGCATACGCTGAGCACGGACGAGTTGACGCGCCTGCAGGCGCGGGCCGCGCAGCATGGCGTCACGTTGTCGTCGGTGTTCGGTGCGGCATTCGCGGCGGTGCTCGCGCGCTGGAGCGGCCGGCAGGCGTTCCTGCTCAACGTGCCGCTGTTCGACCGGCACGGCGATGCGCCCGATCTGGGCCGCGTGATCGCCGATTTCACGACGCTGTTGCTCGTCGAATGCGACGTGCACGCCGATGCGAGCGCGGCCGACACGGTGCGCGCGTTCCAGCAGCGGCTGCACGGTGCGATCGCGCAGGCCGCGTATCCGGCGCTCGACGTGCTGCGCGATGCGCGTCGGCAGGGCACGCCGCGCGCGGCGCCGGTCGTGTTCTCGTGCAATCTCGGCGACGAGCCGTTCGTGCCCGCTGCGTTCGCGCAGGTGTTCGGCGATCTGCACGACATGATTTCGCAGACGCCGCAGGTATGGCTCGATCATCAGCTCTATCGCGTGCCGGGCGGCGCGCTGCTTGCGTGGGACAGCGTCGACGGCCTGTTTCCGGACGGGATGATCGACGCGATGTTCGGCGCGTATGTCGCGTTCGTGCAGGCGCTGTGCGATCGCGACTGGCGGCTGCCGATCGCGGTCGAGTTGCCGTCCGCGCAGCGGCGCGTGCGCGATGCGCTCAACGCGTTGCCGGCCCCCGGCCGTGCGCGCACGCTGCATCACGATTTCTTCGCGCTGGCCGCACGCGAGCCGGCCGCCGTCGCCGTGCGGTGCGGCGATCGCGCGGTGACGCGCGGCGAACTGGCCGCGCAGGCGCTCGCGATCGCGGGCGGGTTGCGCGCGGCCGGGATCGGGCACGGCGATGCCGTCGAGATCAGCTTGCCGCGCGGGCCCGAGCAGGTCGCGGCCGTATTCGGCGTGCTGGCGGCCGGCGCGTGCTACGTGCCGCTCGACATCGCGCAGCCGGTCGCGCGCAAGGCGCTGATCGAGCGCGCGGCGGGCGTGAAGGCTGCGATCGTCGACACCGCCTGCGCGGACGGGCCGCTGCCGCATGTCGGCATCGCCGCGCTGCTGCGGCATGCGCCGCTGGCTGCGCCGCTCGAGGTCGCGCCGCAGGCGACGGCTTACGTGATCTACACGTCCGGTTCGACGGGCGTGCCGAAGGGCGTCGAGATGACGCACGCGGCGGCCGTCAACACGATCGATGCGATCGATGCGCTGCTCGGCGTGCGCGCGGACGACCGGCTGCTGGCGGTGTCGGCGCTCGATTTCGATCTGTCGGTGTACGACCTGTTCGGCGCGCTGGGCGCCGGTGCGCAGCTCGTGCTGCCGACGCAGGACGAAGCGCGCGATGCGGCACGCTGGATCGAACTGATCGCGCAGCACCGCGTGACGCTGTGGAACTCGGCGCCCGCGCTGCTGGAAATGGCGCTGGCCGTGCCGGCGGCGCGCGACGCGTGCCGCAGCGTGCGCGCGGCGCTGCTGTCCGGCGACTGGATCGCGCTCGACCTGCCGGCGCGCCTGCGCGAGCGCTGCGGCGACGCCTGTGCGTTCCACGCGCTCGGCGGCGCGACCGAGGCCGGCATCTGGTCGAACGTGCAGACGGTGCGCGACGTGCCGCCGCACTGGCGTTCGATTCCGTACGGCCGGCCGTTGCCGGGGCAGGCGTATCGCGTCGTCGATGGCGACGGACGCGATGTGCCCGATTACGTGCCGGGCGAATTGCTGATCGGTGGCGACAGTCTCGCGCGCGGCTACCGGAACGATCCCGAGCTGACCGCGCAGCGTTTCGTGCAGCACGCGTCGGGCCGCTGGTATCGCACCGGCGACCGCGGCCGCTACTGGCCGGACGGGACGCTCGAATTCCTCGGCCGCGAGGATCGACAGGTGAAGGTGCGCGGGCACCGGATCGAACTCGGCGAGATCGAAGCGGCGCTCGCCGCGCATCCGTTGATCGACGGCGCATGTGCGAGCGTCGTCCACGGCGAGGCCGCGCGCATCGTCGCGGCGTTCGTGCCGGCCGACTGCGCGGCGGCGGACACCGCGCCATCGTTGCTCGCGGCAGTCGACATGGTCGACACGATGCCGGCGGAAACGGCCGTCGCGCACGCCGTCGCCGCCCGGCTGCTCGACGGCGACGCGGGCCTGCCGCCGCTCGCGCACTGGCGCGCAAAGGGCGCCGCATCGATCCCGATCGACGACGCGCTCGACCGGCTCGCCTGGCAGGCAACCGATCTCGACGCTCTGACGGCCGCGCTGCGCGCGCTCGCCGCCGATCCGGAGACCGCCGCGCAACGCGTGCCGCTGGACCCGTGCGTGGCGCCGCTCGCGTTCGCGACGCGCTTGCCGGACGGCGTTCGTGCGCTGCGCGAGTTCGCCGTCGCGCTGGACGCGCAGGCCGCGGCGCACACGGGTGCGCTGCGCGTCGCGGTGCTCGATGCGCGCGCGGGCCAGGCGCTCGATGCGGGGCTCGGCGTGCTCGACGATCCGCGCTTCGACGTCACGCTGTTCGACGTGTCGCCGGGCCTGCTGCACAACGCGCAGGCACGCTTCACGCGAACGCTGCCCGCATTGCAGACGATGCAGGACGGCTTGCTGCCCGCACGTCATCTCGGCGCATTCGATTGCGTGATCAGTTTCGCGGCCGCGCACCTGCGCGACGATCCGCGCGACACGTTCCGGATCGCGGCCGCGCTGCTCGCGCGGGACGGCCGCCTGCTGCTCGCCGACGTGCTGCGCGATTCGCCGCTGCGTGAACTCGTCGCGAGCGTCGCGGGCGATACGTCGCCGCCGCGGCCGTTCGTCGACGACGCGCTCGCGGCGGCCGCCCACGCGTGCGGCTTTGCGCTCGATGCGCGCAGCTGGCGCTCGACGGCGTTCGCCTGCCTCGACGCGCGCCGGGTCGGCGAGCCGATCGCGCAGGCGGCGCTGGCCGACTGGTTGCGCGACCGCTTGCCCGACGCGATGCGTCCCGATGCGCTGTGGTGCGTGCCGCGCTGGCCGCTCAACGCGAACGGCAAGATCGATCGCCGGACAGTCGGGGAGGCGCTCGCGCGCGCACTCGGCGACACGCCGGCCGCGCACGACGCATTCGTGCCGGCCGGCGAGCGGCACGCGATATTGCTCGCCTGCTGGGAACAGGCGCTCGGCCGCGCGGCGAACGCGCGCGACGCGACGTTCTTCGCGCTCGGCGGCGACAGCCTGCTCGCGACGCGCCTGCTCGCGCAACTGCGCGAGCGGCTCGGCGTGCGGATCGGGATGGCCGCGTTCTACCGGCAGCCGACGCTCGCCGGTCTCGCGGCGCAGCTCGACGAACTGACGCCGGCGGCGCCGGCCGACGGCGACGCAGCGGTCGCGACGATCGAGGAGGGCGTGCTGTGAGTTTCGACGACGTGCTCGACCTCTGCCGCGAACGGCGGATCGAACTGTGGTGCGACGACGGCGGCCAGTTGCGCTATCGCGCGCCGGCCGGCGCGCTCGATGCGGATCTCGCCGCGCGCATCAAGGCCGAACGCGATGCGTTCGTCCGCTTCCTTCAGAACGGCGCATGGCGCGACGATCCGGCGCACCGGCACGAACGGTTCGCGCTGACGCCGGTGCAGGCCGCGTATGTGCTCGGTCGCCACGAATCGTTCGAGTTCGGCGGCAGCGCATGCCACCTGTACGTCGAATACGACGAACCGCAGGATCTCGACTGCGTGCGCTTCGAAGCCGCGTGGAATGCGTGCGTCGCGCGCCATCCGATGCTGCGCGCGATCGTCGAGGACAACGCATGGCAACGCGTGCTGCCCGACGTGCCGTGGCAGCCGCTCACCGTGCACGACCTGCGCGAGGCCGACGCGAACGCCTTCGACGCGCACCTGAACCGCGTGCGCGAACGCCTCGACCATGCGGTGCATGCGCTCGACCGCTGGCCGGTGCTGCAGCCGGAAGTGAGCCTCGGCCAGGAGGCGGCGGTGCTGCACCTGTCCGTGGATTTCACGCTGATCGACTACGCGAGCCTGCAATTGCTGCTCGCCGAATGGCGGCGCCGTTACGACGATCCGCAATGGCAGCCCGCGCCGCTCGACGCGACGTTTCGCGACTATGTGCTGCATGAAGCGCAGGCCGGCACGCGTGCGGACCATGCGCGCGACAAGGCATGGTGGCTCGCTCGACTCGACGGGTTGCCCGCGCGTCCCGATCTGCCGGTCGTGCCCGCGAGGCGCACCGACGGGCGGCCGCGCTTCACGCATCGGCATGCGCGGCTCGATCGCGCGCAATGGGCCGCGCTGAGCGGCCAGGCGAGCCGTTTCGGGCTGAGCGCGGCGAGCGTCGCGCTGGCCGCGTTCGCCGAGGTCGTCGGCCGCTGGAGCCAGACGCCGGCGTTCTGCCTGAACCTGACGGTGCTGAACCGTCCGCCCGTGCATCCGCGCATCGATGCGGTGCTCGGCGATTTCACCGCGCTGAGCCTGCTCGCCGTCGACGCGACGCACGGGCGCGATTTCGTCGAGCGTGCCCGCACGATCGGCGCGCGGATGTTCGACGATCTCGACCATCGCGCGTTCACCGGCGTCGACGTGATGCGCGAACTCGCACGGCGGCGCGGCAAGGATGCGGCGCTGATGCCGGTGGTGTTCACGAGCGGGATCGGCAGTGTCGAGCGCCTGCTCGGCGAGCACGCGGGGCACGCGGCGCGCGCCGCGCCGCCGCGCACCATGATCAGCCAGACGCCGCAGGTGTGGCTCGACTGCCAGGTGACCGACCAGTTCGGCGGGCTGGAAATCGGCTGGGACGTGCGCGACGACCTGTTTCCGGACGGCATGCCGGCCGCGATGTTCGACGCGTATGTCGCGCTGCTGGGTCGTCTGGCCGACGATGCCGCATGGTGGTCGCGTGAGGGTGACATCGTGCTGCCGTCCGCGGCGCCCGTCGCCGACGTGCATCCGGATGCCGATACGCATATCGCGGCCGGTTTCGCCGCGCAGGCGCTGCGCACGCCCGATGCGCCGGTCGTGATCGATGCACGGGGGCCGCGCACGTACCGCGAGGTCGCGCAACAGGCGGCGGCGCTGCGTACCGCGCTCGAACAGGCGGGCGTCGGCGTGGGCGATACCGTCGCCGTACTGATGCCGAAGTGCGCGCACCAGCTCGCGGCCGTGCTCGCGATCGTCCAGGCGGGCGCCGCGTACGTGCCGGTCGACAGCCGCCAGCCGGCGCTGCGGCAGCAGGCCATTCTGCGCAATGCGCGAGTGCGTGCGGTCGTCAGCGTGCAGGCGCTCGCATTCGACCATGATGGTTGCGTGCGCATCGATATCGATGCGGTGCCGATCGATCCGCAATGGCCGCCGCGCGCCGCATGCGACATCGCTCCAGATGCATTGGCTTACGTGATCTATACGTCGGGCTCCACCGGCGAGCCGAAGGGCGTGATGCTGAGCCACGCGGCGGTGTGCAACACGCTCGCCGACATCAGCGCGCGGCATGCGGTCGGCGCGGGCGACGTGGTGCTGGGCCTGGCCGAACTGAGCTTCGACCTGTCCGTCTACGATTTTTTCGGGGCGACCGCGCGCGGCGCGTGCATCGTGCTGCCCGATCCGGCGCGCGGCAACGATCCGTCGCACTGGGCCGAACTGATGGCGCGCCATCGCGTGACGCTGTGGAATTCGGTGCCCGCACAGGGGCAGATGCTGATCGACTACCTCGAAGGCGAACCGGCGCTCGACGTGCCGGGCCCGCGCCGCGTGCTGTGGTCGGGCGACTGGATTCCGGTGACGCTGCCGGCCCGCTGGTGGCGTCGCTGGCCCGACAGCGCGCTATTCAGCCTCGGCGGCGCGACCGAAGCGTCGATCTGGTCGATCGAACATCCGATCCGTCCGGAAGATACGCAGCTCGCGAGCATTCCGTACGGCCGCGCGCTGACCGGGCAGACGATGGAAGTGCTCGACGCACTCGGCCGGCCGTGCCCGCCGGGCGTGCGCGGCGAGATCCATATCGGCGGCGTCGGGCTTGCGACGGGCTACGCGAACGATCCCGTGCGGACGGAGGAGCGTTTCATTCGTCATCCGGACGGGCGCAGGCTTTATCGCACCGGCGATCTCGGGCGCGTGCGCGCCGACGGCTCGCTCGAATTCCTCGGGCGGCAGGACGATCAGGTGAAGATTCGCGGCTACCGGATCGAGCTGGCCGAGATCGATGCGGCGCTGACCGCGCATCCGCTCGTCGGCGCGGCGGCCACGATCGTGCTCGGCGAGGGCGCGGAGCGCCGGCTTGCGAGCTTCGTGTCGCTGCAGGGCGCGGAAGCGCCCCCGCCGGCGCAGGACGACGCGCTGCACGAGATCGCGACGCACGTGCGCACGGCGTTCGACGCCGCGCGCTGGCCCGCGCAGGCGGACGTGTCGCGTTCGGTCGCGCAGCTCGACGCAGCGTGCGTGGCGTCGCTCGCCGCGTGGATCGTGCCGGCCGGCGGCTTGACGACCGATGGCGTGACCGGTTTCGCGACGCTGTGCGAGCGGCTGCGTGTGCCGGCGGCGCGACGACATCTGCTGCGCCACTGGCTCGCGATGCTGGTCACACATGGCGTGCTGGACGCGGACGCGGACGACGGCTGGCGCAGGCGGCCCGATGCCAGCGTCGTCGACGCGCGTGCATGCTGGGACGCATTCGCGCAGCACGCATCGCCCGCGCTGTGGCCGGCCGTCCTCGTCGATTACTTCCGCGCCAGCGCCGGATGCCTCGACGCGCAGATCGACGGCCGCGTATCGCCGGCCGGCCTGATGTTCCCGGAAGGGGCTTCGCATATCGCCGAAGCGATGTACAGCGACGGCGAACACGCCCGCGCGCTGCATCGCGGGATGGCGCAGGCCGTGCACGCCGTCGTCGCACGCGAACCGCGGCGCGCGTGGCGCATCCTCGAAATCGGCGCGGGCACGGCCGCCGCGACGCGGGCGATCGTCGAGGTGCTCGCGCCGCTGGTGGAAGCCGGGACGCGCATCGATTACCTGTTCAGCGACGTGTCGAGCTACTTCCTCGCGGCCGCGCGCGAGCGTTTCGCTGCGTATCCGTGGATGCGCTTCGTGCGTTTCGACATGAATGCGGCGTGCGACGCGCAGGGCATTGCGCCGCATTCGGTCGACATGACGATCAGCTCCGGCGCGCTGAACAATGCGCGCGACACGGTCGCGCTGATTGCCGGCTTGCGCGCACTGTCGGCGCCCGACGCGTGGTGGGTGATCCAGGAACTGACGGCCGAGCATCCGGAAATCAGCATCAGCCAGGGGCTGATGATGGAGACGCCGGACGATGCGCGGGCCGCATCGGCGCGGTTGTTCGTGCCGCATGCGCAGTGGCTCGACTGGCTGCAGGCGGAAGCGGGCGATCGCGCGCTCGGGTGCGTCGCGCCCGACACGCCGCTCGCCGCGCTCGGCTACGACATCTTGCTCGCCCACGTGAAGCGCGGCGCGGCGCGCATCGCGCCGGATACGCTGCTGGCGTTCGTGGCCGAGCGTGTGCCGGGCTACATGGTGCCGTCGCAACTGCGCGTGCTCGAACGTTTGCCGGTGACCGCGAACGGCAAGATCGACCGCCGTACGCTGGCCGGCATCGCCGATATCCGCGAGCCGGCGCCGGCCGTGGTGCGAGCGGTGCCCGCACCGGCAGCCGATCCGTTGCTGGCGCGGCTGATCGGCTTGTGGGAGACCGTGCTCGATACGCGCAACGTCTCGCCGGACCAGGACTTCTTCGCCGCGGGCGGCGATTCGCTGCTGATCGCGCAACTCGTGTCGCGGCTGCGCGGCGAGGAACCGCTCGCGCACGCGCATCCGTTCGACCGGCTGTTGCGCTGGGTGCTCGCGCAGCCGACGCCCGCCGCGTTCGCGCAATGCCTGCGCGACGCGGGCGAACAGCCGGCGAGCGCGACGCCGACGGCCGCGCCCGCCGCGTCGCGCACGGCGCATGGGTCGGCGGTCGTCCATGCGCCGGCGCCGCGCGTGCGCACCGGCGTGCGGCCGATTCCGCTCGCGCCCGGCGACGGCGTGCCGCGCGTGATCGTGCACGAAGGGCTCGGCACCGTGCATGCGTATCGTCCGGTGCTTCCCGCGCTCGCGCGGCTCGGCCCGGTGCTCGGCTTCGCGGTGCGCGACGCGCAGGATTATCTCGACCTGCCGGCGCGTCACCTGAACGCGACGCTGGGCCGGCGTTACGCGGATGCGCTGTGGCGCAGCGGCGTGCGCGAGGTCGACGTGCTCGGCTACTGCTCGGGCGGGCTGGTCGCGCTCGAAATGGCGAAGTCGCTGGTGCAGTTGGGCGTCACGGTGCGCACGCTCGACATCGTGTCGAGCTACCGGATTCCGTACCTGATCGAGGATGAACGGCTCGTGCTGTTCAACTTCGCGGCGACGCTCGGGCTGGCGCTCGACGCACTCGGGTTTCCGGAAACGTACGTGCTGGCCGACGCGCTCGCCGACGCATTGAAGGCCGACTCCACGCGGCTCGCGCCGGGCAGCCTGCAGGCGCAGCTCGAGATCTTCGGCGATCGCTGCGAGCCGCTCGACGTGCTGCGCGGCCGCGTGTTGCGCGCGGCGGCCGGCCTGTCGATGCAGGACGCGGTCGCGCATCCGCTGCTCGACGAGCGCGAGCGGCTCTACCGGCTCTTCATGCATTCGGTGCAGGCGTGCCACTGGGCCGGCGATGCGCCGTATGCGGGCGCGCTGCGGCTGTTCGTGCCGGAGCGCTGCAATCCGCTGATTCCGCAGCAGCGCGCGGCGCTCACGGACTACTGGACGGCGCAGGCGCTCGGCGGCATCACGGCCGTCGATATCCCCGGCGGTCATTTCGACTGCCTGAACGCCGCGTTCGTCGACACCCGCCTGAAGGAGGCACGATGAAGGTCCATCCGCTGCCGGTCGTCGTGGCCGGCTCCCGTTTCGGTCAGTTCTATGCGGCGGGCCTCGCGGCGTCCGGTTCGTATCACGTCGCCGGCATCCTCGGCCAGGGCAGCGCGCGCACGGCCGCATTGGCCGCGCGCGTCGGGGCGCCGGTGTTCGACCGCGTCGACGCGTTGCCGGACGACGTGCGCATCGCGTGCGTCGCCGTCGGCGGCGCGGCCCGCGGCGCGGAGGGCGCCGCGCTGGCCTGCCGGCTGCTCGAACGCGGGATCGACGTCGTGATCGAGCATCCGCTGCTGCCCGACGAATGGGCCGGCGTGCTGCGTACCGCGTCGCGCCAGGGCCGCCGTTGCCTGCTCAACAGCTTCTATCCGAACCTGCCGGTCGTCGCGCGTTTCATCGCGGTCGCGCGGCGACTGCGCGAGACGAGCGCGCCGGTGCATGCGGACGTGGTGTGCTCGGTGCAGGCGAGCTACGCGGCGCTCGACGTGCTCGCGGCCGCGTTGCAGGGCGTCGGGCCGTGGTCGGTCGAACCGATCGGGCCGGCGTTGTCGTCGATGCGCGAATGCGCGATGGTGCTCGCCGAAACGCCGGTGTCGCTGCGCGTGCACAACGAGATGGCGGCGGCCGACGACGGCCGGATGAGCATGCTGTTCGGCATCACGCTGACGACCGACGCCGGCACCTGGACGCTCGCGTCGCCGCACGGCCCGCTGTGGTGGGCGCCCGCGCTGCGCGAGCCGGCGCAGGACGAGGACGGCCTGTTCCCGATCTTCGGCGAGCCGGCCGGCGACGACCTGCCGAGCCTCCAGATCTGCGACGACGCGCAGGACACGTGGGGCGAGATTCATGCGCGCAGCTGGCCGCAGGCGGCCGTGCGCGCCGTCGATCGCCTCGTGTCCGGCGAAGGGCTGCACGCGTGCAACCAGCGCAGCATCGACGTGGCGCGCGTGTGGCAGCAGTTGACCGCGCAACTCGGTTTTCCGGCGCAGCCGCCGGGCGATGCGCGCGCCGCGACGCTCGGCATGCTGCTGGAGCGTGCTGCATGAAGGGGCCGTTGCTTTCGATGTTGCGACCGTTCGCGGTGCCGCTCGTCGCGGCGGTGGCGTTGCAGGCGCTGGCCGGCATCGCGTCGCTCGTGCCGTGGCTCGCGCTCGCGCATCTCGCCGACGCATGGCGCGCGAGCGCGCAGCTCGACACGGCGGCGCGCGGCTGGCTCGTCGCGGCCGTGGCGGCCGGTGCGTTCTGGCTGGCCGGCCAGACGGTCGCGCTGCACCTGACGCACCGCGTCGACGCCGATCTCGGCGATCGCCTGCGCAAGCGCCTCGCCGATCATCTGCAGCGTTTGCCGCTCGGCTGGTTCGCGCGCGCGGGCAGCGACCGCGTCGCGCGCCACGTCGACCAGGACGTGCGCGCGCTGCACCAGCTCGTCGCGCATGCGCCGGCCGATCTCACGCAGCTCGTGGTCGTGCCGTGCGCGGCGCTCGCGTGCCTGCTTTACCTGAATCCCGCGCTGCTCGCGTTCGCGCTCGTGCCGCTCGTCGCCGGCGCGGCGCTGTTCCGCTGGATGCGCTCGGCACGCTTCGCGCCGGCCTTCGCCGCACGCAACGCGGCGCTCGAACGGTTGATGGGCGACTACGCGCAGCTCGCGCAGAACCCGGCGCTGGTGCGGCAGTATCCGGGCGCCGGCATCGAGGCGGCCGCGCTCGCGTCGAGCGGGCAGTTCTCGCGGGCGTTCTCGGCGTGGGTCGGCCGCATCGGCGGCCTCGGCGCGTGCACGCAGGTGCTGCTCGGCACGCCGTTGCTGCTCGCGTGGGTCGTGTTCGGCGCGACGTGGCTGACGGCCGGACAGTTGCCGGTCGGCACGCTGTGCGCGTTCGCGCTGCTGATCTGGGCGGTCGCGGCGCCGGTGCGTGCGCTCGGTCATGGCGCCGATGCGCTGCGCGACGCGCGCGCGGCCGCCGCGCGGCTCGATGCGTTGCTTGCGCAGCCCGGCCTGCAGGAACCCGCCGACGGCGCGGCACAGGCGCCGCGCGATGCGTCGATCGAACTGCGCGGCGTGCAGGTCGACATCGACGGCGAGCCGATCCTGCGCGACATCGACGCGACGCTCGCGGCCGGCACGACCACCGCGATCGTCGGGCCGTCCGGCGCGGGCAAGAGCACGCTGCTGATGCTGCTCGCGCGCTTCATGGACCCGGATCGCGGCACGGTGCGGCTCGGCGGCGCCGATCTGCGATTGGTCAGTTCGCAGACGCGCCGCGAACAGATCGCGATGGTGTTCCAGCAGGCGAGCGCGCTCGACGTGTCGATTGCCGCGAACATCGCGCTTTATCGGCCCGACGCCGATCGCGACGCGATTCGCGCCGCCGCGCGTGCGGCGTGTCTCGACGCACGCATCGACGCATTGCCGGGCGGTTACGACTGCGTATGCGGGCGCGACGTGCGCCTGTCCGGCGGCGAACTGCAGCGGCTGTCGATCGCGCGTGCGCTGCTGTCGCGTGCGCCGTTGCTGCTGCTCGACGAACCGGCGTCGGCGCTCGATCCGCAAACCGGGCGCGCGTTGCGCAACGCGCTGCGCGCCGACACGCGTACCCGTGTGATCGTCAGCCACGATCTCGACGCGATCCGGCACGCGGACCAGATTCTCGTGATGGAACGCGGCCGCATCGTCGAACGCGGCACGCATGCGGCGCTGCTGGCCGCGGGTGGGCTGTATGCGCGGCTCTGGCGCGAACGCGGCGCCGCAGGCGGGGAGGCCGCATGATGACGAAATCGCTCAAACGTTTGCAGTGCCTGCCGCGCGACACGCGCCGCGCGCTGTGGCGCGGGCTGGGCTGGGCGGTGGCCGCCGCGTTGCTCGACGGCGCGTGCGGGCTGCTGCTCGTGCCGTTGATCCGCGCATGGTTCGCCGGCGCGCATACGGCCGCGCTGCACTGGACGATCGTGCTCGGCGCGCTGACGCTGGGTCATGCGCTCGTGCTGTACGTCGCGCAACGCGGCGGCTATCGCGCGGGCGGCGCGCTGGCCGTGGGCCTCGTCGAACGCCTCGTGCAACACCTGCCGCGCATCGCGTCGTGGCAGACCGTGCGCGACAGTCATCCGGCCGGGTTGCTGCGCGGGCCGGTGATGCAGGCGATGGGGATTCCCGCGCACCTGCTCGGGCCGTTGATCGGCGCGGTCGTCACGCCGCTCGCGGTGGTCGCGGGCCTTGCATGGATCGACTGGCGCATCGCGCTGTGCCTCGCGGCGGCGGCCGTGCTGCTGTTCGCGCTGCTGCAGCGCGGCGGCGCCCGCACGCTCGGGTTCGAACAGGCGCGCGCCGCGGGCGATCGCGAGATGGCCGTGCAGCTTCAGACCTTCGCCGCGCATCAGGGGCTGCTGCGCTTCGCGGGCCGGGACGGCGAAGCACGCGCGGCGTTGCAGCGCGCGTGCGACGAACAGCATCGCCGCACGCGGGCGCTGATGCGGCGCTCGCTGCCGCTCGAGCTCGGATTCGCGGCCGCGGTGCAGGGCGTGTTCGTCGCGATGCTGATCGGCGGCGCGTGGGCCGTCGCGGCTGGCCGACTCGACGCGGCGACGGCCGTCGCGGTGCTCGTGCTGCTCGTGCGCTTCATCGAGCCGCTCGCGCAACTCACGCAGCTCGATCAGGCGCTGCGCGGCGGCTGGCGCGCGCTCGACACGGTGCTCGCGGTGCTGCACGCGCCGCGCTTCGACAGCCCCGAGCGCGGCACGCCGGTACATGACGCGAGCGTCGACGCGCTGCGCGTCGGCTATCGGTCGGCCGGCGGCGCGACGCTGCTCGACGGGATCGACCTGCACTGTCCGGCGGGCGGCTTCGTCGCGATCGTCGGCCCCACGGGCGCGGGCAAGAGCACGCTGCTCGGCCTGCTCGCGCGGCTCGACGATCCGTGCGCCGGGCGCGTGCTGCTCGGCCGCGCCGACGTGCGGCACCTGAGCGAGGCGACGCTCGCCGCGACGCGCAACCTCGTGTTCCAGGACAACGGGCTGTTTCGCGGCAGCCTCGCGTGGAACGTGCGGATGGGGCGACCGGACGCGACCGATGCCGAGCTGCGCGCCGCGCTGGACGCGGTCGGCCTGCTGCGCGACGCCGAGCGCCTGCCGGACGGTCTCGACACCGACGTGGGGCCGGGCGGGCAGTTGCTGTCGGGCGGGCAGCGCCAGCGGGCGTGCCTGGCGCGTGCGCTGCTCGCGCGGGCGCCGGTGCTGATGTTCGACGAACCGACCGCGAGCCTCGACGAACTGAGCGCGCGGCGCGTGCGCGACAGTCTCGTCGCGCTGCGCGGGCAGCGCACGCGCATCGTCGTCACGCACCAGCCGGCGCTGGCGGCGGCCGCCGACACGATCGTCGTGCTCGACGCGGGCCGCGTGCGGGCGACCGGCACGCACGCGCAACTGATCGAGACCGATGCGTGGTACGCGACGTTCGCCCGCGCCGGACGGCCACCCGACGGGGCGCCGCCCGCCGGCGCGGACGCGGAATTCCGCCCGGCCGAATCCGAACAGTGACGTGAACAATACGGGCCGCCGTGCCCGGAATCGATAGGAAAAGCCCCTCGATCGAAAAATCGCCTGCCGGTTCTAATTGATAATGAGAATGATTATCAAATACGGGGGCGTGAATGCGGTACGAGGTACGGGAACCTGAGAGATCGATGATGCAGGGCGCGCGCGTCGCCCGTTTCGGGCGCTGGCGTCCGTCGCTGTACCTCGGCCTGCTGATCGCCGCGCATCCGGCGGCGGCGTTCGCCGATGCGGCGCCGGCGGGCGGCGCGGAAGTCCGCAAGGAAGAGGCGGCCGCCGCGCAGCCTGCCGGGGGCGAGTTGAAGGCGATTGCGGTGAATGCGTCGCGCAGCGTGGCCGACGATCCGTCGGTGGCGACGGTCGGCAAGATGTCGCTCGCGTTGCGCGAGATTCCGCAGTCGGTCAGCGTGACGACGCGCGAGCGGATCGACCAGCAGAACCTGTTCTCGCTCGACGAGGTGATGCAGCAGTCGGCCGGCGTGACGGTCCAGCCTTACGTGCTGCTCACCACCGCGTACTTCGTGCGCGGCTTCAAGGTCGATTCGTTCGAATTCGACGGCGTGCCGGTCGTGATCGGCGACATGGCGAGCGCGCCGCAGGACATCTCGGTGTACGAGCGCGTGGAAATCCTGCGCGGCGCGAACGGGCTGCTGCACGGCTCCGGCAATCCGGCCGCGACCGTCAACCTCGTGCGCAAGCGCCCGCAATACCAGTTTTCCGCGCATGCGACCGCAAGCGTCGGCAGCTGGGACCGCTATCGCGCGGAAGCCGACATCGGCGGCCCGCTCAATGCGGCCGGCACCGTGCGCAGCCGGCTCGTCGCCGCGTACGAGGATCGCCACTTCTTCTACGACCATGCGAAGCAGGACACGCGTTCGATCTACAGCGTCACGGAAGTCGACGTGACGCGCGACACGCTGCTCACGTTCGGCGCGCAGTACCAGACCACGTCGTCGGTGCCCGACATGTCCGGCGTGCCGATGGCGCGCGACGGGTCGAGCCTCGGCCTGTCGCGCTCGACGTTCCTCGACACCGCGTGGGGCCGCTTCAACTGGGACACGACGCGTGCGTTCGCGTCGGTCGAGCAGAAGCTCGGCGCCGGCTGGAAAGCAAAGGTCAGCGGCGAATACCAGAGCGTGCGCTCGGACCTGAAGTACGCGGGTTCGTTCGGCGCGATCGATCCGGCGACGGGCGCCGGCGGCCGGCTGACCGGCGCCGCGTACCAGTTCAGCAGCTACAGCCGCAGCCTCGATGCGAACGTGCAGGGCCCCGTGCATGCGTTCGGGCTCACGCACGACCTGCTGTTCGGCGTCACCTACGCGAACAGCAGCAGCGGGCAGATGACGGCGCCGCTGCTCGGCGACGTGGCCGGCACGCCGGTGAACGTGTATCGCTGGAACCCGAGCAGCGTGCCCGAGCCCGGCATCGGGCCGTACCAGCAATCGCAGCAGAACGACATTTCGCAGAAGGGCGTCTACGGGCTCGGCCGCATCAAGCTCGCGGAACCGCTGACGCTCGTGCTCGGCGGCCGGATGAGCTGGTGGAACCAGGACAGCCTCGCCGCGCACTACAACACCGGACACCAGTTCACGCCATACGGCGGGCTGATCTGGGATTTCGCGCGCGACTGGTCGTGGTACGCGAGCTATGCGGAGGTGTTCCAGCCGCAGACCAAGTCGATGTGGGGCGGTGGCATCCTGACGCCGGTGAAGGGGCGCACCTACGAAACGGGCGTGAAGGGCGAACTGGCGGGCGGCAAGCTCAACGTGTCGCTCGCGGCGTTCCGCATCGATCTCGACAACAACCCGCAGGTCGACCTCGCGCATCCGTGCGCGGGGCCGAGCTGCTACTACGTGAACGGCGGCAGCGTGCGCAGCCAGGGTTTCGAGTTCGAGGCGAACGGCCGCATCACGCCGTGGTGGAGCGTGTGGGCGAGCTACACGTACGACACGATGCGCTATGCGGACAACCTCGCGAACGCGGGCACGTTCGCGCCGCTGCTGAATCCGCGCCACCTGTTCCGGCTGTGGACCAACTACGACCTGCCGTGGCAGGAGCGGCGCTGGAGCATCGGCGGCGGCGTGCAGGTGCAGAGCAGCTACTCGGCGCAGGCGAACGGCGTCACGATGAGCCAGGGCGGCTACGCGCTCGCGAGCGTGCGGCTCGGCTACCGCTACGACAAGCACTGGAGCGCCGCGCTCAACGTCAACAACCTGTTCGACCGCCACTACTACCTGAGCCTGAGCCAGCCGGGCTGGAACAACCGTTACGGGGAACCGCGCAACGTGATGCTGACCGTGCGCGGGCAATTCTGATGGCGTCCGGCTGGGGGGCGCGGGCGGCGATCGCGATCGGCGGCGTGCTGCCGGGTGCGGTCGCGCTCGCGCTCACGCTGGCCCGTCATTACCCCGACGACGGCCTGAACCGGCTCTATGCGGCCGTGTTGCTGACGCTCGCCGCGAGCGTCGCCGCGCTGCTGTGGGTGCTCGTCGCGCCCGGCTGGCGGCAGGCCGCGTGGCGCGCGGGTGTGTGGCTCGCGGTGCTCGTGCCGTGCGCGATGTTCTGGGGAGGGCGCTGACATGGATGCTTCGTCGCGTTCGCGCTGGCGCGCGCTGCATCGCGGCGCCGGTGCGCTGTTCGGCGTGGTGCTGTTCGTCGTGCTGTTCAGCGGCGCCTGGAGTCTCGCATTCGATTCGATGCAGGGCTGGTGGCGGCCGCCGGCGGTGGCCGTCGCGCGGCCGACGTTGTCGCTCGATGCGCTCGTCACGCGCGCGGCGTCGCTCGGGGTGGCGTTGCGCGACGCGCGCATCGTGCTGCCGCGGCCGGACGATCCGGCCATCCGTTTCTGCGACGCGCGCCAGACATGCACGCTCGCGCTCGATCCGGCAACCGGCGCGCCGCTGCCCGACGCAGGGCGGGCGACCTTGATCGTCACGCTGCACAAGACGCTGTTCGCCGGCTTCCCCGGGCGCATCTTCGTCAGCCTGTGGGGCATCGTGCTGCTCGTGCTCATCGTCGCGGGCATCGTCGTGCATCGCAAGCGCTGGCCCGATGCGGCGCGCATCCGGCGCGGCCACGGCTTGCGCGTCGCGCTGTTCGACCTGCACGCATGGATCGGCCTATGGGGCACGCCGTGGCTCGTGCTGTTCGCGTTCACCGGCGCGTTGTCGGGGCTCGGCGCGCTCGGCACGGTGTCGCTCGCGGGCGTCGCGTATCCGGGGCAGCCGCAGCGTGCGTTCGCCGAACTGCTGGGCGGGCCGCCGCCCGTGGAAGCCGGCGGCCCGTGGCGACATGCGCCCGATCTCGATGCGCTGCTGCGGCGCGACGCGGTGCGCAGGCCGGATTTCCGGCCCGAAACCGTCGTGCTGCATCGCTGGGGCGATGTGAATGCGCGCGTCGAGATTGCCGGCACGACCGCGGGCCTGCCGAGCACCGCCGTGTTCGAACGCCACCTGTACCGTGCGACGGACGGGCAATGGCTCGCCAATGCGACGTCGCGCGGCCGCGGCTTCTGGCTGCGCGCGTTCATCGCGGTGCAGCCGCTGCATTTCGCGCAATACGGCTGGGTGGGGGCGGCCGGTGATGGGCTGCGCGTGCTGCATTTCCTGATGGGGCTCGCCGCGTGCGCGTTGTGCGCGACGGGGCTGCACCTGTGGATCGAGCGGCGGCGTGCACAGCGCGAGCGTTCGGCGGACGTGCTGGCCGCCGCCGCGGTCGGCGTGTGCGGCGGGCTCGTGCTCGCGGGCGGCGCCCTGCTGTTCGCCGGCCGTGCGCTGCCGGACGGCGTGCACGTCGACCATGCGCTCGCGATGCTGTTCTGGGCCGTGTGGGGCGGCGCGATCGCGCTCGCGGCCTGTGTCGCCGATCGCGCGGCATGGCTGCGCGTGCTGATGCGTGCGGCCGGCATCGCGTACGGGCTGGCCGGCGCGACCCATTGCGCGCTCGCGCTGCGGGGCGCGGGCCAGCCCGTGTACTGGCCGATCGACGTGGCGCTCGTCGCCTTCGGCGCATTGCTGCTGCGTGCGGCGCGCCGTCCGCGGCGCGACGCGACGCGATGCAGCCTGCGCGCGTGCCGGCCGGCGCCGAACCTTTTTAACCTCATGCAACTGGAGACTTCGATGCGCGACCTGCTCGAACATCGCCGCCTGGTCATCACGATCACGCTGCTTTACCTGTCACAGGGAATCCCGATCGGCATCGCGATGGACGCGATGCCGACGCTGCTGCGCCACGACGGCGCGCCGCTTCACGCGCTCGCGTTCCTGCCGCTCGTCGGGCTGCCGTGGGTCGTGAAATTCCTGTGGGCGCCCGTCGTCGACAACCGCTGGTCGCCCCGCATCGGCCGGCGGCGCAGCTGGATGTTGCCGATGCAGACGATCGTCGTGCTGTGCCTGGTCAGCCTCGCGCAGATCGGGATGACGGTCGCGACGGCCGGCTGGGCGGTCGGGCTGCTGGCCGTCGCGTCGCTCGCGAGCGCGACGCAGGACATCGCGAACGACGGGATGGCCGCCGAGCATTTCAGCGGCGACACGCTCGCGAAGATCAACGCGATCCAGATCGCGGGCGTGATGATCGGCTTCTTTGGCGGCGGCGCCGGCACGTTGACGCTGATCGGCCTGTTCGGCCAGCCTACCGCGTTTCTCGCGCTGGCCGCCGTCCCGCTCGCGAGCCTCGTCTGCGTGCTGTGGGTGCTGCCGCGCGACGCGGATCGCGCGCGCGTCCGGCCCGAACACGATGCGAGCCTCGTGCGCTTCGCGAAGCGGCCGCGTTCGTGGTCGCTGCTGTCGCTCGCATTGCTGTCGGCGATGACCGCCGTATCGGGCTTCGGCCTGTCGAAGCTGTTCCTCAACGACGCGGGCTGGTCGCTCGACGCGATCGGCAAACTCGGGATGGCGGGCGGCGTCGTGACGGTCGTGCTCGGTTGCGGCGGCGGCGCGTGGCTCGTGAGGGCGCTCGGGCTGTGGCGCGCGTTTACGGCCGGCGTGAGTTGCGCGGGCGCGGCCGCGCTGCTGTGGTTCGCGCAGGCGAATGGGTGGCTGCCGGTGTCGCCGTCGTGGGCGTGGCTGTGCACGGTGCTCGGCTCGCTGGCGACCGGCATCACGTCCGTGTCGATCATGACGGCCGGCATGCGTTTCGCCGGCGGCAGCGATCAGGCCGGCACCGACGTGACGGCCGTGCAGAGCACGCGCGATCTCGGCGAGCTGATCGCGTCGTCGACGATCCTGTCGCTGACCGCGAAGGTCGGTTACACGGGCGGGTTTCTCACCGGCGTCGCGCTCGCGGTGCTGGCGGCGCTGATCGCGATGAAGCTGCGGCGGCGCGAGGCGGCGTATGCGGTGAAGGGGGACGATGCGCTGGTGTCGTGACGGCTGCGCGGCCGGCGTGCGATGCAGGGTGCGCATCGCGCCGCGCTGCGTCTGGCCACGCGTGGCTGAGCGTGGCTCAAGCGCGGCTCAACCGCCGCGCCGCCAGCAATGCGATGACGAGCAGCACCGCGACGTACGCGGCGACGCTCGTCCACGCGCCGCGTTGCCAGAACGCGCCGCCGACCGAGCCGAGCACGCTCGACCCGACGTAGTAGGCGAGCAGATACAGCGAAGCCGCATGCCCCTTCGCGGCGCCCGCGAGCGCGCCGACCCAGCCGCTCGCGACCGAATGGGCGACGAAGAAGCCGATCGTCACGAGCACGATGCCGACGACGATCGCGGCGAGCGAGTGCGACAGCGTCAGCGCGAGGCCCGCCGCGAACACGACGATGCCGCTGACGAGGACCGGTGCCCGCCCGAGACGATCGGCGAGCGCGCCGGCGCTCGACGACGACACCATCCCGAACAGGTACGCGCCGAAGATCAGCCCGCACGCGGTCGGGCTCAGGTTGAACGGCGCGGCCATGAGCCGGAACCCGGCGTAGTTGTAGATCGTCACGAACGCGCCCATCACGAGGAAGCCGATCGCGAATACGAACGGCAGGCGCGCGTGCTGCAATTGCGCGTGCCACAGCCGCAGGTGGTGACGCAGCGTCAGGTCGGTGCGCTTCACGAAGCGTCGCGACGGCGGCAGCAGCATCACGAACGCGATCGCCGCGAGCAGGTCGACGACGCCGATCGACAGCATCGCGGTTCGCCACGAGAAGTGCTCTTCGAGCGCGCTCATCCCGATCCGTCCGATCATGCCGCCGAACGCGGTCCCGCCGACATAGAGCCCCATCGAGAAGCCGAGGCCGTCCGCCGCGATTTCTTCCGCGAGATACGCCATCGCCACCGCCGGCACGCCGCCCAGCGCGAAGCCTTCGAGCGCACGCCAGACCAGCAGCAGGTGCCAGTTCGGCGACCACGCGGCGAGCAGGTTGAACAGCGCGGCCAGCGTCATCGACGCGAACATCAGCCCGCGCCGCCCGACGCGTTCGGACAGCGCGCCGGCGCACAGGATCGACACCGCGAGCATCCCGGTCGACAGCGACAGCGAGAGCGAACTCGACGCCGCGCCGACGTTGAACTCGCGGGCGAACGCGGGCAGCAGCGGCTGTACGCAGTACAGCAGCGAGAAAGTGGAAAAGCCGGCGAGGAACAGCGCGAACGCGATGCGCTTGTACGCGGCCGAGCGCGGGGACACACCGGCCGGCAGCGCATCGGGTGCGGTGTTCTGCGTGCCGGGCAGGGAACGGGAAATCGAAGCGGAGGACATGAAGGCACTCGTTGTGCGACGGAATACACGAATTCTTGCGCACGGTCATGTATATGTCCAATATATGAAATGAACCGAAGCCATATCTTTTAACACTGGCTGACGGATTAATCCGACTCACCGCGAGGTCACGTCACGCATGGAACTCCGGCATCTCCGCTACTTTCTGGCCGTCGCGGCCGCGTCGAATTTCACGAAGGCCGCCGAAACGCTCGGCATCGGCCAGCCGCCGTTGAGCCAGCAGATCAAGGTGCTCGAGAACGAGCTCGGCGTGGAGCTGTTCAAGCGGACCGCGCGCGGCGCCGAGCTGACGCTGGCGGGCGAGGTGTTCGCGGAAGAGGCGCGGCGCGTGCTCGACGATGCCGAGCGCGCGGCACGGGCGGCCAGGCGCGCCGCGCGCGGGGAAACCGGCCATTTGCGGGTCGGCTTCACCGGCACGGCCGCGTTCAATCCGAAGGTGTCGGATCTGATTCGCCGCTTTCGGGAGGCGTTTCCGGAGGCCGAGCTGACGTTGCAGGAAGCGACGTCGGGGGTTTTGCTGGAGGCGCTCGAGGCCGGGCGCGTCGATGTCGCGATCGTGCGGCCCGAGCGTCGCGTCGCCGCGACGCTGCGGGTGTCGGACTGGGACGAGGAGCCGATGTTCGTCGCGCTGCCCGTCGCGCACCGGCTCGCGCAGCGGCGGCGCATCGAGCTGGCGGAACTGGCCGACGAGTCGTTCGTGCAGGTGCCGCGCGCGGCCGGCGGCGCGCTGTTCGACGACATCGTCGCCGCGTGCCGGGCCGCCGGGTTCGAGCCGCGCATGGCGCAACCGGCGCCGCAGATCGCGTCCGCGGTGACGCTGGTGGCGGCCGGGCTCGGCGTGTCGGTCGTGCCGAAGGCGATTACGCAGGTGCAGGTTCCCGGGGTCGTGTACCGGCCGTTCGCGGGTAACCGGTTTCGCGCCAGGCTGGCGATTGCGTCGCGCTGCGACGAGCCGTCCGCGGTGGTGCGGAATTTTTTGTTGTTGGCGTAGCGGAAAACAAAAAACCCGCGAAGCCAGGTGCTGTCGCGGGTTTCAGAGAATGCTGGAATGCGGGGAAAACGCATCTGGTGCCGACGGCGAGACTCGAACTCGCACAGCTTTCGCCACTACCCCCTCAAGATAGCGTGTCTACCAATTTCACCACGTCGGCACTGCAAGGGGCGCAATTCTAACGTCACATCGCGCGTTTGTGAAGAGGGTATGACAAGGTCGTGCACGGGCACCCGATCGATCCCGGTAGAATTCGTCCGATCGACCCGACGATCAACGCAACCGCCACCCGTCTTCTTCCCGTGACCCACACCCTCGAACACCTGCAGGCCGGCCAACTGGCGGGCGCGCGGCAACTCAAGCTCGCGTGCGGGCTGACCGAATTTCCGCGCGAGATCTTCGATCTGGCCGACACGCTCGAAGTGCTCGACCTGACCGGTAATGCGCTGTCCGCGCTGCCGGACGATCTGCCGCGGCTGCATCGCCTGCGCATCCTGTTCGCGTCGGGCAACCGCTTCACCGCTTTCCCTGGCGTGCTCGGCGCGTGCGAGCAGCTCGACATGATCGGCTTCAAGGCGAACCGGATCCGCACCGTGCCGCGCGGCGCGCTGCCGCGTGCGCTGCGCTGGCTGATCCTGACCGACAACGCGATCGACGAACTGCCGGCCGACATCGGCGACTGTGCGCGGTTGCAGAAGCTGATGCTCGCCGGCAACCAGCTGCGCGCGCTGCCCGCGGAACTGGCCGCGTGCCGCGCGCTGGAACTGGTGCGCCTGTCCGCGAACCGGCTGGGGGCGTTGCCCGACTGGCTGCTGCGCCTGCCGCGTCTCGCATGGCTTGCCGTTGCCGGCAATCCGCTCGGCGCGGTGCCGGAGGCCGCGGCGTCCGCCGGGCCGGACGTCGCGGAGATCGACTGGGCGGCGCTGTCATGCGAACAGAAGCTGGGCGAGGGCGCGTCGGGCGTCATTTACCGTGCGCAGTGGCGCGCGGACGGCCACCCGCCGCGCACGGTCGCGGTCAAGCTGTTCAAGGGCGCGGTGACGAGCGACGGCCTGCCCGATTGCGAAATGGCCGCGTGCCTGCATGCCGGCGGTCACCCAAACCTGATTCCCGTGATCGGCAAGGTGCGCGGGCATCCGGACGGCACGCACGGCCTGGTGATGGCGTTGGTCGATCCGGCGCTGACGAACCTCGCCGGGCCGCCGAGCTTCGCGTCCTGCACGCGCGACGTCTACGCCGCCGATGCGAGGTTCGATCCGGCGCAAGCGGTGCGAATCGCGCACGGCATCGCGTCGGTCGCCGGTCATCTGCACGCGCGCGGCATCATGCATGGCGACCTGTATGCGCACAACATCCTGCACGACGGCGCAGGCGGCGCGTTGCTCGGGGATTTCGGCGCGGCGTCGCTGTACGACCGAAACGAGCATACGTGGGGCGCCCGGTTCGAGCGGCTCGAAGTGCGCGCGTTCGGCTATCTGCTCGGCGAATTGCTCGAGCGCTGTGGATCGCACGCCGACGCGCTCGATGCGCTGGCGGCGGCCTGTGTGAACGAGGACGTCGATGCGCGGCCGTCGTTCGACGAGATCACCGCCGCACTGGCCGCTCGCCTGCGCTGACGGGAAGAGGTCGTCTCATGCCTGCCGCGCACTCAGCAGCTTGATGCCGAGCCCGACGAACAGCAGCCCGCTCGCACGCTTGAGCGCGCACACCGCGCGGCTCATGCCGAAGCCGCGATGCAGGCGGCGCACGCCGGCCGAATAGACGCTGTGAACGACGACGACCGTGCACGCGATCGTCGCGTACATCACGACGAACTGCAGCGCGAGCGGCCGGTCGTGCACGACGAACTGCGGCATGAACGCGGACAGGAAGATCATCGTCTTCGGATTGCTGCCCGATACGAACAGCGCTTCGCGGAACAGCTTGCGGCGATCGGGCACGGCGATTTCCGTTGGGCCGCTCGATGCGGCGGCCTTGCGATCGCCGCGCAACTGCCGGACACCCAGGACCATCAGGTACGCGGCGCCGATCACCTTCATCGCGACGAACAGCGGCGGCATCGCGGCCAGCACCGCGCCGACGCCGAGCGCGACCAGCAGCACGATCACACCCTGCGCGACGAGGTTGCCGGCGATCGTCGCCGCGGTGCCGTGCGCGCCGTAGCGCACCGTGTTGCGGATCACGAGCAGCACGTTGGGCCCCGGCGACAGCGTCGTCGCGAGATAGGCGGCGGCAAACAGCATCCAGGTCTGAATGGACATGCGGCGCTCCGAGAGGCGGTTCCGGCGGTCGGGATGACGCGATGATGCCACGCCAATAATGGCGCGGGCCGCCGCCGGAACCGTGCCGTCCGGCGTGTCAGCGCGCGTCGCGCATGCAGTACGCGGGAATCGACGGCGGTGTATCGATGGCGGCAGGCCGCGTCATCCACGCGATCCATGCGGCCCACAACCCGCAGACGATCAGTACCGCGACATTCAGCGGCGTCCGGTAGCGAACGATCAGGTCGGCCAGCGGCAGGCGGTCTTTCATGTACGTCTCCTTCGATCGTGAGGCGGGCGGCGTTACTGGCCGGCGTAGGTCGGCGCCTTCGCGTCGCAGGTCACGGACACGGTCGAGCCGTCCGCGAAGTGCAGCCGGAACGGCACCTTCGCGCCGGGCGCGACGGCCTGGCGCGGCTCCTCCAGCATCACGTGATAGCTTTTCGGCTTGAACGTCACCGCGCCATGCGCCGGCACGACGACCGAATCGACGTGCACCATCTTCGCGGTGCTGCCGCTCGTCTGCGTTTCATGCACCATCGCCATCCCGTAGGCGGGCGTGTCGATACCGGTCAGCGTCGCGGGCGCGTCGCCGTGGTTCTTCAGCGTGAAGTAGCCGGACGACGGCACCGTCGCCGGCATCGTACGGATCCAGCACGCATCGGCCTGGATGGCCGGCGCGGCGAACGTGGCGGTGGCGTGCAGCGTCAGTGCCATGAGCAGGCCGGTCGGAATCGGGCGTTTCATCATGTGTTCTCCTTATTGGGTGCGATGCCGCGGGCATCGATACGAATGCGCTCGGCACGAAGCGCCGATGCGCACCGCGTGCGTGCCATGCGTTACTTCAGCGTGAACGTGTAGCGGCCGTGCGTGCGATGGCCGTCGCTGGCCACCGCGATCCACGCGACCGTGTAGGTGCCGGGCTTCAGGTTCGCGAGTGGGACGTGCATTCGCTTCCGGTTGCCGGCGTCGACGGCCGATTTCCCGTCGACGACCGATTGCCCTTGGCTGTCGGTCACGGCGATCGAGCTGAACGCCGGCTCGAGCGCCTCGCCGAAATCGATCGTGACCGCGTGCGGCGCGGTGGACAGCGTGGCGTCGGGAGCCGGGTCCTGCGTTTTCGGGAGCGCATGCGCGTGGGCGGCCTGGATGACGACGAAGCCGAGTGCGGCGAGTGCGCCGCGAACGAAAAGGGTGGTTTTCATGGCTGGATGAGCGAATGACGAATCGGATGAAAAAACGGATTCGACGGACGGCTGCGCGGAGCGGCATCGATGCCGACGCCGGTCGGCGCGGACCTGCGCGGCCAGGCATTCGCATGCGGGCGAATGCGGGCGCGGCAATCCGAACCGGCGGCGGCCAACCACATGCCCGGCACGACGCCGTGCGCAGCAGGGTGAGACATGATCGTCCTTCGAAACGTGACACGTCGCGCACGCCGGCGGCGTGCGCGGACGGCGCGATGCACGACGGCATCACGCGCAATGACGACGGATCAGGACGTGAACGGAGGGGCGCGCGGTTGCGCGGACGTGAGCGGTAGCGCGCGGCGCAGGCTTTCGAAGCGGGTGGCCGCGCGATGCTCGATTGCGTGCACGTGAGCCGCGAACGTCAGTTCGGGCGCGGGCAGCGCGGGGGTATGGGCAAGCAGGCTGCAGTAGCCGCATGCCTGGAGATGGGCCTGCAGGCTTTTCGTCGCCGCATCGGCGGACGGCGTGCCGGCGGCCGGCGCGGACGAACAGTAGCCGGCCAGCAGCGCGTCGACGCGCCCTTGCGTGGTCAGCGCCTGCGAGATCGTCGGCGCGAGCGCCGTCATCAGGATGGCGAGCATCCCGATCAGACTGCCGATCTTCCGGAGACGACGACTCAGCATGCGATGTGCGGCGGCGGGTGGACGACGATGCCGCCGATTATGCCACGCACGTCGATGCGCCGGTCGGCGCGGACGTGCGGCGTAGCGGCGCGCTACGCGTGCAGCGCCAGATACTTTGCGATCAGCGTCATCTGCGCGGCCCAGCCCTGGTCGTTCATGTCGCGCGCGGTCGCGCGACGCGCTTCGATCAACTGGTCGAAACCCGTTTCGGTGACGGTGAGCAGCGTGCCGCCCGCCTGCGCCGCGAGCGTGAACGTGACGAGCGTCATCGGCTCGGACGCGTAATCGACATTCGGATCGATCGCGAACGGATGCCAGCGAAACGAGAACAGTTGCTTGGGTTCGATACGGTCGACGACGATTTCGAACACAGTGCCCGCATAGGGCTCCTGTGCCTTGGCGACGTCGTCGTCGACGCGGGTGGGGGTGATGCGGCCGAACAGCGACTGGCCGGCCTCGAACGGGCCGTCGAACGACACGCCGAACCACTGGCCGAATTCGCCGGAATTGCTCACGGCTGCCCAGACGCGGTCGGGCGATGCGGCGAGCAGCGTCTGTTTTTCGATGCGATCGGTTGGCTGGACCATCACGTTCTCCATGCAGGATCGAGCGTTGCAGGACGACGCGCGCGGTCGCGCGCCGCGTCTAGTCGAGCATGACCGCGTCGGGCACGTCGAGCACGAGGTCCGACGTCGCGACGGCCACGCACGGCAGCGTATAGCCGTCGGCCTTTTCCTCGCGGGAGAGCCCCGGCCATTCGATCGTGTAGCGTACGCTGCCGCTGACGATCCGGCAAAGGCAGCTTCGGCACGTGCCGTTGCGGCACGAGCGCGGCAGCGATACGCGCGCGAATGCGGCGGCTTCGAGCACGGTCAGCGCATCGGGCGCGTCGAAGGTGGCGCCGAGCGGCTCGATGCGCACGACGGGCGGGTGTTCTGGATCGGTCATGACTGAAGCGGGCGGCGGTTCGGCGGCAACGCGCCAAGCATACCCGAACGCGCCGGCCGCCGGCCGTGTGCATCAGTGCCGCCGCAGATACCGGTACACGGTATTGCGGGCGAGGCCGAGTTCGCGCGCGGCCGCCGACACGTTGCCGCCGTGCCGCGCGAGCACCGCGTCGATCATCGCGGCCTGGTGGCTTTGCAGCGTCGTGCCTTCGTGCTTGCCGGCCGATGGGGCCGATGGGGCCGATGGGGCCGATGGGGCCGATGCGGCCGGGGTGGCCGGGGTGGCCGCCGCTGGCCCAGCCGGCGCATCGTCGCAGTCGAGCCAGAAATCGTCGGGCAAATGCGCGAGCGTGATTTCGGCTTCGTCTTCGGCGAGCATGCCGGCCGTGCGCAGCACGTTGGTCATCTGCCGCAGGTTGCCGGGCCAGCGATGGCGCGCGAACGCATCGAGCACGTCGGCCGCGAGACGGCGCGGCATCGGCTCGCTGCGCGCGAGCCGCGCGAGGATGCGCTCGACGAGCGCCGGAAGGTCGGTGCGGGCGGCAAGCGCCGGCAGCGTGACCGCGAGCCCGTTGATCCGGTAGAACAGATCCTCGCGGAACGTGCCTTCCGCGATCATCGCGCGCAGGTCGCGGTGAGTCGCGCAGACCACCCGCACGTCGACCGGCACCGCGCGTGCGCCGCCGAGCGGCATCACCGCGCGCTCCTGCAGCACGCGCATCAGCCGCACCTGCTGCGCGAGCGGCATGTCGCCGATTTCATCGAGAAACAGCGTGCCGCCGTCGGCCTGCGCGATCTTGCCGGGGCTGCCGCGCTTGCGTGCGCCCGTGAACGCGCCGTCTTCGTAGCCGAACAGCTCGGCCTCGATCAGCGAATCGGGCAGCGCCGCGCAGTTGACCGCGACGAACGGGCCGTCCGCGCGCGGCGACGCCTGGTGCAGCGCGCGGGCGAGCCATTCCTTGCCGGTGCCCGTCTGGCCGAGGATCAGCAGCGGCAGGTCGCGCCCGCGGATCTTCGCGACGCGTTCGAGTACGGCGGCCATGCGCGCGTCGCCGGTGTCGAGCGTCGCGAACGTGATCGCGTCCGGGTCCGGTGCTCGCACGCGCGCGGCCGGCGCCGGCGGCGTGACCGCGACGGTCGTTTTCTGCGCTTCCGGGAATTCGCAGCGGGCGAGCACGCGCACGCCGGTCGACAGCGTGAGGCGGAACGTGGCGCCCGGCGCGCGCGCGGCCTGCTGCGCGAGCTGGGCGAAGCGCATGCCGAACAACGCGTCGCTCGCCTGATGCTGCAGTGCGTCGAACGACGCGCCGAGCTGGAACTGGGCGCTGCGGTTCGCGGCGATCAGCCCGCCGTCGGGGCCGAAGGCGACGAGCCCGGCGAACAGCGAATCGACGCAATCCTCGTGCGCGTGAAAGCGCAGCCGCAGCGCTTCGCCGCACTGGTTCGCGAACAGGTGGTTCTCGATCAGTTGCGCGGACATCCGCACCAGCGCGAGCGTATGCGGGCTGGAGCCGCGCGGGTCGCCGCTCACGTCGAGCGTGCCGAGCGTGCGGCCGAACGGATCGACGATCGGCGCGCATGCGCAGGTGAGGATGTGGTTCGCGCGCAGGAAATGTTCGGAGCCGTGCACGACCACGGCCTGGCCCGACGCGAGCGCGGTGCCGATCGCGTTGGTGCCGCGCGCGCCTTCGGCCCACGACACGCCGTTGCACAACGCGACGCGGTTCGCTTTCTCGATGAAGTCCGCGTCGCCGATGCTGTGCAGGATCACGCCGTCGGCATCGGTCAGCAGCACGAGGCTTTGCGTCTCGGCGATCTGCGCGTGGAGGTCCTCCATCACCGGGCGGGCGTGCGAGAACAGCGTGTGGTTCGTGTCGAGCAGTTCGCGCAGCGCGACGCGCGACAGCGGCGAGAAATCGGGGCGTTCATGCGCGCGCAGGCCGACCGCGGTCGAACGCGCATGCGCCTGCGCGAGCAGGTCGGTACGCCCCGCGGTGGCGGGCAGCACGAAGGGTTGCGGCATGATGTGTCTCCTGTTCCCGGGGCCGCCGGGGCCGACCGGATCGGAATCGGCGGCGGAGTGCGGCTCCGCTCGCGGTGCACCATTCGGCGCGACGGCCGACCGTCCGGGTACGCATCATCATACAAGCGCCACGTGCGATGCGCGACCGCGAACAAAATCCCCTTGCTTTTAAGCGCCCGCCTGCAATGATGGAAATGGAACACGCACGCGCCGTGTTCCGCAGTGCAACATGCATGCGACGCGACATGCATCCGTTCGGGAGACGCATCATGGTTCGGGCGGAACTGAGAGTCGTGCTGGCGGCCATCGCCACTTTCATCATGCTGGGCGGCATTGCCGTGGCGATCCACGGATTGCTGTTCGATCTGACCGATGCGGTGAGATACGGGGCGGCCGCGATTGCGGTGGGCGTCACGACCGCCGCGATCGCGCTCAACATCTGGCCGACCGATCCGCACTGACGTCCGTTGCTGAAACGGTGCCGGATGCCGCGCAGATCAGACGAAATGCGCGTCGGAACGACGCACACCGAAATTTTTGTGTCCCGCGCGAAACCGTCTAAAGTGGAATTCAACCGGCATGCATCGACCGCGCCACACCCCGCGGTCGGGGCCTCCGCCGGCGAGCCCGCGTACATTTCGTCCGGCCGGTAGCGGACGACGGACGCGGTCATTCGTTTTCTACCGGTCGAGGCGGCGCCCATGCAGATCCATTTCACGAACGAGAAGCCTGAGTATTCGGGGCGTGACCTGATGCTGGGGTTCACGGCACTGGTCAATGGCGAGCGCGTCCAATGTCAGATCACCGCCGAGGCGCTGGAAGACCACTTCGGTGCGGCGTCGCCGCGCTTCGAGGACATGGTCGGCGCATTCGACCAGCACCGCGAGCGCATCGAGGCGGCCGCACGGCGCCTGCTGTCGGAAACGCGCGCGCAGTGCGTGACGCTGCGTAGCGGCTACGTGCGTTTCTACGAGGCCAACTGGCGCTGACGACACGACGCTCGTCCGGCGGCGCGCGCGATCGAGCGCGGCGCACGAAGACGTTGCCTTTCACGCAATGCCGTTCGGTGGGGCCGGGCGGCATTTTCGTATGCGCGCCGGGCGGGATGGTCGACCATCGATAGGGGCGTGCGCGTCGATTCGTCAGGATCGCGGATGAATCGTGCGAAAACGAAAACGCCACCCGAAGGTGGCGTTTTTTCGTTGCATCGTGTGGCGCGGCGATGTGCTTCGCTTACTCGCTGCCGAGATAGAAGAAGCGGAACAGGAACACGGCCGCGATGATCCAGACGATCGGCTTGACCGTGCGGCCCTGGCCCGTCAGCAGCTTGAGGCCGCCGTACGCGATGAAGCCGAACGCGACGCCGTTCGCGATCGAATACGTGAACGGCATCAGCAGCGCGGTCAGCGCGGCCGGCACGGCTTCCGTCGCGTCGTCCCACGGCACCTCGACCATCTCGCGCAGCATCAGGCACGACACGTACAGCAGCGCGGGCGCCGTTGCGTAGGCCGGCACGACGCCGGCGAGCGGCGCGATGAACAGGCACGCGAGGAACAGCACCGCGACGGTGATCGCCGTCACGCCGGTGCGGCCGCCGGCCTGCACGCCCGACGCGCTTTCGATGTACGCGGTGGTCGACGACGTGCCGAGCACCGAGCCCGCGACGATCGCCGTGCTGTCGGCGAGCAGCGCCTTGTTCAGGCGGTTCATCTTGCCTTCGACGAGCAGGCCCGCGCGATTCGCGACGCCCATCAGCGTGCCCGTCGCGTCGAACAGCTCGACGAGGAAGAACACGAGGATCACGTTGATGATGCCGGTCGACAACGCGGCGCCGATGTCGAGCTTGAACAGCGTCGCGTCGATCGACGGCGGCGCGGAGAACACGCCGTGGAACTGGTTGCCGGCGAAGAAGAACGACAGGATCGTCACGCCGATGATGCCGATCAGGATCGCGCCGCGCACGCGCAGGTGGTCGAGCGTGACGATCGTGAAGAAGCCGACGATCGCGAGGATCGTCTCGTGCTTGTGCAGGTCGCCGAGCGTGACGAGCGTGGCCGGGTTGCCGACGATCACGCCCGACGTCTTCAGCGAGATGATGCCGAGGAACAGGCCGATGCCGGCGGTGATGGAAATTCGCAGCGATTTCGGAATGCCGTTGACGATCGCCTCGCGCACGCGGAACAGCGTGACGAGCAGGAACAGGCAGCCGGAGATGAACACCGCGCCGAGCGCCGCCTGCCACGTGAAACCCATCCCCTTGACGACCGTGTACGCGAAATACGCGTTCAGGCCCATGCCGGGCGCGCAGGCGATCGGGTAGTTCGCGTACAGCCCCATGATGATCGACGCCAGCGCCGCGACGAGGCAGGTCGCGACGAACACGGATTCCTTCGGCATGCCGGCGTCGCCGAGAATCGCGGGGTTGACGAAGATGATGTAGGCCATCGTCAGGAACGTGGTGACGCCCGCGAGTATTTCGGTGCGGAAGTCGGTGCCGGCTTCAGCGAAGCCGAAATACCGCTTGATGGATTCCATGAAGGCGTTTCTCCGGTCGGGTTGTCGTGTTGATTGTTGTGCCGAATTGTTGTAAAGGCAGCGCGCGGCCGGCTAACTGTAACCAGCCACTATTGTCCGGCTATCGGCGGATTGTAATAGCGTGGATAGCTCGGACGATATAGTTGGGGGCACGATCGGTTGCCTGCGCGCGAACGGTCTGGCAGCCCGCCCGCGCGACGAAGGCGCGCATTTTACCGGTTCGCGCGGTGAGGGCCGGCAGAAATGGCTGAAACGGCGGGAGCGGTGGAAACGACGGGAAGCGGCGGAAAGCGGCGCGGCGCAGGCGGGCGAGACGGGCCGATGCGTGCGCAACGGCACGCCGGCGGCATCGGACGCGGCCGGTGCGCGATGACATGCGACTGAAACGGAGCGCCCGCATGCTGCACGAACGCGGTGCAGGCGGCGGTGCGCGCGAACGCGCGTGCGCGGCCGATGCGGATGCGCGGCCGCGGCGTGCGGCGGCCATTCGTCAGTCCAGGCAGTTGCAGGTATCAGGCTATCCTGCGCCGAAGCCGTCCCGTGCGCAACAGTCATTTCGCGATGCGGGGGCGACTGTGGTTTCTGTGTAAAAGATTGCAAGACCCCATCGCGTAAACCGGCAAGTCTTTCTACGATAGATACACCGCGCATGCACACGCCGGCCGGTCATTGCCGACGCGGGGGAGTCGCAGTCCGTGCAGGCCAGGCGGTGAATGGCGGTCAAGGCCGTTGCGCGTTTGGGCAGGCACGGCCGGTTGCGATTGCCCGATGCGGGTTCGTCCGTAATCACGGAGGTCAGCATGTTGAACTGGATCAGCCGCTGGGCGATGCGACACGCCCCCACGCCGGAAAAAACCGCTGCGTCGATGCTCGTGACGGCGCGCATGGAACTGTTCGCAGCCGAACAGCGCGTCATCGATGCGAAATTACAGGCGGATTACTGGCGCACACGTGTGTCATTCCTCGAAGAGGTGCAGAAGCAGGGCATCGATCCGTGGGTGACCTCGCAGGCCGCGCAACGTCCCGACCTCGATTCCACTCCACGAAGCACGGGCCCGCGTCTCGCCGCCAGCACCTGATGCCTCTGCTGCATCCCGTCGCTGCGCACGGCGCGCGATCGCTCGCGGCATGCACCGGCGTGCCGCGTCCTTCGATGCGCACCTGCGGCGCGTTGCGCCGCGGGTGCGTTCGTTTCCGGTCGCGGCCGCTCCGCGTGTCGCGCGCGTGACGCGTGCGACACGGCACGTCGCTCATCCGCTCCTTCTCCCTATCCCGACGAGCAAACGTTGCACTTGCGCGAGCATGCGCTTGACGCGCTCGCCGCGCCGCACGTACGCGGTCGTGATCGTCGCTTCGGCCGACCGGTCGGCATCGGTGCCGAGCCAGATGCGCTCGCCGCGCGCGATACGCAGCACCTCGCCGGGCCGCACCCAGTGATCGTCGACGCTCGGCGGCCGCGTGATCCACAGCGCCGCGCCGTGCGCGCGGATCTCCGCATCCTGCGGCGCGCGCCAGGTCATCGTCGTGCGTGGCGCGACCGCGAAACGGATCACGACGGTCGGTAATGCGATCGTGCCGGCGTGGCGCCGATCGCGGCGTTCAAACAGCGGGCTTGCCTGGTCCATCGTCTTCTCCATTCAGTGAGCCGGACGGATGACGTGCACCAGAACAAAAAGGCCTCATCCGTTTCCGGCGAGGCCTTGTGTGACATGCGGTACTGCCCGATTGCTAACGCACAAGCGCCTCCCGTGATCCATTCTTTCGAATGTTCACCGGGCAATGCATCGTGATGGCGATGAGCTTGAACGTAGGCATGCGAACGATTTTGTTGTCGGCGTGCGGCGTTGTCAACGACTATTTTCGGGATATGCGCGGGCGATACAGGATGCGTCACTCGCGCGTTCTTCGACCTCGTCTGCCCAGCATGTCGCGCATTCGTGCGATCGCCCGCCCCAGCGACGTATCGCGCCGCATCACGTACACGGTCGCGATCGACGCTTCGGCGGGCTGGGCGTCGCCGGTGCCGATCCAGATGCGGTCACCGCGCCGTACGCGCAGCACGTCGCCGGCGCGCAGCCGGTAATCGTCGATGCTGCCGAGCCGCGTGATCCACAGCGTTGCGTTGTGTACGCGAATCTCGGCGTCGTGCTGCGCGCGCCACGTGAGCGTCTTGCCGG
This sequence comes from Burkholderia sp. 28_3, assembly GCF_003253915.1. Taxonomy (NCBI): domain Bacteria; kingdom Pseudomonadati; phylum Pseudomonadota; class Betaproteobacteria; order Burkholderiales; family Burkholderiaceae; genus Burkholderia; species Burkholderia sp. 28_3. The sequence goes on along the minus strand of NZ_QKZF01000016.1, from coordinate 125,342 downwards.
GCGCGACCATGAAATGCAGCTCGACGCTCGGCAATGCGATCGTATCGGCGCGGCCCCGATCGGGGCAGACAACCAGCCGGCTTGCGTGGTCCATCGTCATCTCCATCCGTTGAGCCGGGCGGGATGACGCGCACCCAAACAAAAAGGCCTCATCCGTTTCCGGCGAGGCCTCGTGACATGCGTGACTGAATTTCGATGCTAACGCACAAGTGCCTCCGGTGATCGCCGCGTATGGGCGTTCACTCGGTTTTCATGCGCGATGGCGACGGGCTTGAGCATAGGCATGCGAACGAGTGTGTCGTGGCCGCGCTGCCGTGTCAACAGCAATTTCGAGATACGTGGCGGTTACGCGTCGCGTTGCGCGAGGCCGTTCACGAGCAGTTCCGACAGCAGGCCCGTCATCCCTTCCGGGTGCGTGGCCGCGCGTGCCTTCAGCTGTTCGACGAGCGCGGCGTTGAGCTTGCACGCGAACGGCACGAGGCCCTGTTCCTGGTCGAGCTTGCGCTGCGCGCGGCGGTCCAGCTTGGCCGCTTCGTCGGCGCCCTTGCCGAAACGCGCGGAGCTCGACTGCTTCATCGCGTGCGTCAGTTTGAGCGCCTTGTTCTTTTCGAGATCGGTTTTCTTCATGGCCATCGCGGCACCTCCGGGAAATGAAGCCGCGATTGTACGCATTTCGGCGGGCGCCGCCTGCCGGGCCGGCCGAAAACCCGGTCACGCGCCTTTCGTCGTGCCCCAGTTGCCGCCGTGCGCGGCCGCCTGTGCGGCCGGCGAGCGGGCGAGGTACGCGAGCGCCTGCTCGGTCGAGCCTTCGTGATGCGGCGTATAGCCCGGCTTGAAATAGCGCAGCGCCGCGCCGATCACCTTCCAGAACGACGGCAGGTGCCCGCGCCGCGAACCCTGCCACCACGCGAGCACGAAGCCCGGGTAGCGGCCGGCGTCCGGATCGCGCCGGTACATGAATTTCGCGCCGGTCGTGATGTAGTAGAGCAGCAGCAGGATCACGAACGCCATGTGCACGCACCGCTCCGGATAGGTGCCGCCCATATGCCGGTAGATGTCGAACGCGACGGTGCGGTGCTCGACTTCCTCGGCGCCGTGCCAGCGCAGCAGGTCGACCATCGTCGGGTCGGCGCGGCCTTCGTCGAGTCCGTGCGCGTTGAGCACCCAGTTGCCGAGATAGCCGAAGAAATGCTCGAGCGACGCGATCACGGCCAGTTGCTGCCGCAGCCAGAAGCGCGTATGGCCGATCTTCAGCCCGAACGGGGCTTCGCCCAGCACGCGCGTGAACAAACGGTTGAGCTTCTGCGTGAACGGCTTCGTGTCGATGCCGTGGCGGTCGTAGTAGTGCTTCAGCACGCCGCCGTGCGAGCGCGAATGCACGGCTTCCTGCCGCAGGAAGCCTTCGGCTTCGTCGCGCAGGCGTGCATCGGTGATCAGCGGCAGCGCCTTGTTGTACACGCGGCAGAACCACAGCTCGCCTTCCGGGAACAGCAGGTTCAGCGTGTTGATGATGTGCGTGCTGCCCGGATCGTTCGGCACCCAGGTGACCGGCGTGTCGCTGAAGTCGAACTTCACGTGCCGGGCCTTGATCTTGTGATAGTCGGCGGTATCGGTCATGTTGTCTCCCTGTGCGGCGTCGTGCGCCGTCAATGCGATGCCATGCTGACGCGGGCGATCCTCCGGCCGAGCCACGGCATGAAGCGGCCGACGAAGCGCAGCGCGTGCGCTTCGCCGCCGACCGCGACGACGGGGCGGTTGCGCAGCACGCCGTCGACCATCGCCTGCGCGACGGTTTCCGGTTTCAGGCCGCGCATCTGGTACAGCTTCGTCGCGCGCTTGCGCAGCCGCGCTTCGTCCTGCGCGTTGGCGCCCGCATAGTGCGTCGACGCCATGATTCCCGTCTCCGCGAAACCGGGGCACACGGCCGTCACGCCGATGCCTTTCTCCGCGAGTTCCGCGCGCATGCATTCGCTGAGCATCAGCACCGCGGCCTTGGTCGTCGCATAGGCGGGCAGGTCCCGCGACGGGCCGAATGCGGCTGCCGATGCGGTATTGACGATATGCCCGCCGGTGCCGCGCGCGGCCATCTGCTGCGCGAACAGCCGCGAGCCGTGGATCACGCCCCACAGGTTCACGTGCAGGATCCGCTCCCAGTGCCGCGCGCTCGTGTCGAGGATGCCGCCGGCCATGCCGATGCCCGCGTTGTTGATCACGACGTCCGCGCCGCCGAGTTCGCTGCCGACCCATGCCGCGAGCGCTTCCATCTCGTCGGCGGACCCGACGTCGACGCGTTTCGCGTGGGCCTGCGCGCCGGTCAGCCCGATCAGCAGCGCGGTGCGCTCGGCGCTCGCGAGATCGATGTCGCATGCGACGACCGTCGCGCCCTCGCGTGCGAAGGCCAGCGCCGCGCAGCGGCCGATGCCGCTGCCCGCGCCGGTGACGACCGCGACCTTGCCGCTGAAGCGCCCGCTGGTGGCGCGGCGGCGCGCGTTCGCGAGCGCGGGCGGTTCGTTGCCGGATTCGACTGCGTCGATCAATTGCCCGGCGAGATCCGCGAAGCGCGCGGGATCGGCGAGCGGCAGCCAGTGACCGGCCGCGACTTCGCGGCGGTAGTACTGCGGCACCCAGCGCGACAGGTTTTCGGACAGCGCGGGGCTCACGTACTTGTCGCCGAGCGGCACGATCGTCTGCACCGGTGCGTGCGCGTAGCGTTCGCGCGGCGCGAACAGGCAGCGGATGAAGTTCGCGCGATACAGGCGCACGCCGCGCGCGCCGTCGTCGGCCTGCGTCGGGCGCGGCGCGGCGGGCGTTTTCTCGAGCCGGCGCAGCAGGCCCGGCCACGCGCGGCCGAGCCACAGCCGCCAGCCGAGTTCGGGGAGGAACGGCAGGTGGAACAGGTACACGTACCACGAGCGCACGAGCTGGCCGCCGAGCTTGGCGAGCGACGCGGGCGTCGGCCGCAGCACGCGTTCGCGCAGCCAGAAGCCGACGTGGTCGAGGCACGGCCCCGAGCACGACGTGTACGACGCGATGCGGCCGGCCAGGCGCGGATCGGTGACGAATTCCCAGCCCTGGATCGAACCCCAGTCGTGTGCGACGAGGTGCACGGCGCGGCCGGGGCAGAGCGCATCGATCACCGCGACGAAATCGTCGGTCAGCTTCGCGAGATGGTAGTCGGCCGTGCGCGTCGGCACGCCGGACAGGCCCGCGCCGCGCACGTCGTACGCGATCACGTAGTGCCGGCGCGCGAGCAGCGGCGCGACATGCTGCCAGACGCTGCTGTCGTCGGGATAGCCGTGCACCAGCACGACCGGCGAGCGGGCCGGGTCGCCCCAGGTCCGGACCGCGAGCGTCAGGTCGCCGGAGGCGACCGCCGTTTCGTTGTGAACCGATTCGAACAGGGCCAGCGGCGCTTCGTCGGAAAGAGGCTGCATCGTGAGTCCGTCGTTCAGGGAGTCGTGAGGAAGGGGCGCGTCAGGCGGCGGCCGGCACGGTCGACGCCGCCTGCGCGCGTTCGGCCTGGCGGCGCTGCCAGCGGCGCACGTGCGGCAGGTCCTCGTCGAGCCAGTACGCGTCGTCGTCGGTGATCACCAGCAGTTCCTCGAATTTCGCGCCGACGCCGGCGAAGCCGAGATGCGGCTCGACGGCCCACAGGCCCGGCACGGGCGCATGCTCGGAGCGGCGGTCGATCGACCACAGCGGCGACCAGCCTTGCTGCTTCGCCGCGCGGCCCTGGTCGAGCAGCAGGTTGCGCGTCGCGTTCAGCCCGAAGCGCGCGACGAAGCGCGGCTTCGACAGCTTGTGGATCTTCGCGACGCGATGCGCGAGCACCTTGAACGGATAGGCCTTGTGGCGCGGCTCGACGCCCTGGCGGCGGCACAGCGCGTCGACTTCCTGCGCGACTTCCGCCATCGACCGGCGCTCCTTCACGAGCCGCACGATCATGTCGCGATGGTCCATCAGGTCGTCCTGCAGCTGCTCGAGGATCGGGTTGTGGCCCAGGCAGTGCGCGTAGCCGACGTCGGCGACGATGCCGTCGAGCACCGGTGCGACGTCGAGGATCACCGGCATGTCGGTTTCGAGTTGCCGGTTGCTCGGAAAGAACGCGAGATTGAAGCCGCCCATGTGCTTGAGGCCCGAGAAGCCTTCGAACGCGGTGCGGTCGCCGAACCACGCGAACGGCTTGTGCAGCCAGTCGTGCACGCCGTTGTCCTGCAGCCATTCGGTCAGGAGGCGCGCGGCTTCCTTCTCGGTGATGCCGGGGTAGAGCATCGCGCCGACGGTTTCGACGCAGCGGTACGCCAGTTGCTGGACCGCGCGGAATTGCGGCAGCTCGTCGAGGTGGACTTCCGGCAGCGGATGGTGGTCGGCCATGATGCGTCTCCATGTGTCGGCCCGCGTTTGCGTCTCGGCGCAACGCGGGTCCTGGGCAAGGCTGGGGTGCTGATCCGGAATGCGTCCGCCGGCGTCCATCGCCACACGGTTATTCAGTCAGCACTTAATGTGTCATTGGGCAATGTAATGATCATAGCCGGTTCGACGTCGCGCGCCAGCCCCCGGAGATGAGGGCTTCTCCTAATGAAGGGCCGAAATGGAGGGGAAGCTCTAGATTTCCGGCGAGCGGGGCCGGATGGCCGTTGCTTGTTCATGCTTGCCGAACGGGGAAACCGGTCGGGGCACCCCATGCAAGGCTTCCGCACGGTCCGGCATGTCGCGCCGGATCAACTCGCCGTCGTGTCGCGGCGGGACGCTGTCAAATTGCCGAAATAATTTCGTCACATCATCCGCCCCGATTCGAAGCCTTTGCGGCTTCGCGAGGCCGGTGTGTCGCGCGTCGCGCGGGGCCGCGACCGAGGCCGATTCGGCATATCAACGGAGAGACCATGCAACGCCGCCAGTTCATGAACACCCTTGCCGCGGCGACCGCTGCGACGCCGCTGATGCTCAAGGCCGGCCTCGCCGGCGCGAAGAGCGCCACCGCCCCGGACGCGCTGGACCCCGGCCGCTGGTCGCCGTTCAACGCCGCGCGCCTGCAGGCGGTGCTCGACCAGCATGGCGTCGCGAGCGCCCGCTACGACGGAAAGCGCCGCCCGTACGCGGTGTTCGACTGGGACAACACGTGCATCATGAACGACTGCGAAGAGGCGTTGCTGATGTACCAGATCAACCATCTGCAGTACAAGCTGACGCCGGACGAATTCGTCGCCGTGATGTGGAAGGACGTGCCGAAGGGCGCGTTCATGAAGGACTACACGACCGTCGACGGCAAGCCGGTGACGATGGAGGACCTCGCGGCCGACGTCGAATCCGACTACCGCTGGCTCCATGCGAACTACAAGGGCCTCGGCGGCGACAAGAGCCTCGACGAGATTCGCGAGACCGATCAGTTCAAGGATTTCCACGCGAAGCTGTACTTCATGTACGACGCGATCTGCGACACGCATCCGCTCGAAGTCGGCTACAAGTGGATCATCTACTTCTACCAGAACATGACGACCGCCGAGCTGCAGGCGATGGCGCAAGCGTCGAACAACTACGGGATCGGCGACGCGCTGCGCAAGGTCCGCTACGAAAGCCCCAAGGCGCTGCCGGGCAAGGCCGGCGTGGTGGCCGATACGCATTTCCACGGCATCCGCATTCACGAGGAAATCCGCGCGGTGATGCACACGCTGCGGGCGAACGGCATCGACGTGTACGTGAGCACCGCGTCGCTCGACGACGTCGTGCGCGTGTTCGCCGGCAATCCGAACTATGGCTACGGCGTGCCGCCGGAGAACGTGATCGGCCTGCGGCTGGACATGCAGGACGGCAAGTACACGAGCACCTATCCGGCCGGCTGGCATTTCAACTGGGGGCCCGGCAAGACGGTGGGCATCCGCAACGTGCTCGCGTCGAAGAAGGGCTACGGCCCGCTGCTGGTGTTCGGCGACAGCGACGGCGACGCGTGGATGCTGCGCGATTTCAAGGACACCGCGGCCGGCGTGATCGTCAACCGGATGAAAAAGGGCGAGATCGGCGCGGACAGCAAGCTCGCAGCAGAGCAGATCGGCAACCCGGACGCGCGCTTCCTGCTGCAGGGCCGCGACGAGCACACGGGCCTGATGATCCCGGACGAGAAGTCGATCAAGTACGGCAAGGCCGAGCGCAAGCTGCTGGCCTGACGCGGGCGGGCCGCTGGGCCGCCGGGCGCTGGCCGCCGCGGCTCCCGCGCCCATCGGCATCGGCCCGCGGCGTCGTGCGGCCGGCGCATGCGCGTCTCAACGCTCGCGCGGCGGGCCCAGCCGATCCAGCAACGCCCCCAGCAGATCGACCGGCAACGGAAACACGATCGTCGAATTCTTGTCCGCCGCGATCGTCGTCAGCGTCTGCAGGTAGCGCAACTGCATCGCCTGCGGCTGCAGCGCGAGCCGCTGCGCGGCCTGCAGCAGCTTCTCCGACGCCTGAAGCTCGCCTTCCGCATGAATCACCTTCGCGCGCCGTTCGCGTTCGGCTTCGGCCTGCCGCGCGATCGCGCGGATCATCGTCTCGTTCAGGTCGACGTGCTTGATCTCGACCGTTGACACCTTGATCCCCCACGCATCGGTCTGCGCATCGAGCGTCTTCTGGATGTCTGCGTTCAATTGCTCGCGCTCGGCGAGCAGCGCGTCGAGTTCGTGCTTGCCGAGCACCGCGCGCAGCGTCGTCTGCGCGAGCTGGCTGGTCGCCTCGAAGAAGCGCGCGACCTGGATCACGGCCTTCTCCGGATCGACGACGCGGAAATACACGACCGCATTGACCTTCACCGACACGTTGTCGCGCGTGATCACGTCCTGCGCCGGCACGTCGAACACGACGGTGCGCAGGTCGATCCGCACGACCTGCTGGACGATCGGGATGATCAGCACGAGCCCCGGCCCCTTCACTTTCCAGAACCGGCCGAGCATGAACACGACACCGCGCTCGTACTCGCGAAAGATGCGGATCGACGATGCGACGAGGACCACGACGAAGACGACCAGGACGCTGCTGAAGCCGAACGTGTAACCGATCATGAAGGTTCTCCCTGGGGATGGGCGGGGGCGGGCACGTCGTAGAGCGGCGCGACCGTCAGCGTCAGCCCGTGGCGGCCGGTGACGCGCACGCGGCAGCCGGCGGCCAGCGGCGTGCTGCTCGCCACGCGCCAGCGCTCGCCGTGCACGCGCGCCCAGCCGGCGGCCGACGGCGCGGCGTCGGTCGCGCCATGTGGCTGGTCCGGCTGCAGGCCGTCGTCGAGCACTTCGCCGATGCTGCCGAGCATCGCCTCGGCGCCCGTCACGACCGGGCGGCGCCGCGCGCGCAGCGCGACGCTCGACACGCCCGCGACGAGCAGCGCGCCGCCGAGCGCCAGGCTCGCGATCACGGGCCACGGAATCCCGTAGCCGGGCACGTCGGTGTCGATCAGCATCAGCGCGCCGATCGTGAACGCGACGATCCCGCCGAACCCGAGCACGCCGAAGGTCGGCAGGAACGCCTCCGCGACGAGGCAGCCGAGCCCGAGCAGCACGAGGCCGAGGCCCGCATAGCTGATCGGCAGCAACTGCATCGCGAACAGTCCGACCAGCAGGCAGATCGTGCCGGCGACGCCCGGCAGCACGAAACCGGGGTTCGCGAATTCGAAGAAGAGGCCGTAGATGCCGATCGTCAGCAGGATCAGCGCGACGTTCGGATCGGCGATGATCGCGAGGAACCGGCTGCGCCAGTCGGGCGCGAGCACGACGAGCGGCGCGTGCGCGGTCGCGAGATGCAGCGTGCCGGCAGTCGTCGTCACCGTGCGGCCGTCGAGCTGGCGCGCGAGGTCGGCCGGGTCCGGCGCGATCACGTCGACGACGTGCTGCGCGCGCGCTTCGTTCGCCGACAGGCTCACGGCCTCGCGCACCGCGCGCTCGGCCCATTCGACATTGCGTCCGCGCAATTGCGCGAGGCCGCGGATGTATGCGGAAGCGTCCTGGATCGCCTTGCGGATCTCGGTCGATTGCGTATCGGTCGGCAGCACGGCAGCCGCGTCCGACACGCCAGACGCACCCGATGCACCGGTCGGTCGCGGCGCGGCGGGATTCGCGCCTGGCGGCGCCGCGCCGCCGATGCCGAACTGCACGGGCGACGCCGCGCCGAGGTTGGTGCCGGGCGCCATCGCCGCGAAGTGGCTCGCATAGACGATGTAGGTGCCCGCGCTCGCCGCCCGCGCGCCGCCCGGCGCGACGAAGGCGGCGACCGGCACCGGCGAGCGGAGGACGGCCTTGATGATCTGCCGCATCGACGTATCGAGGCCGCCGGGCGTGTCGAGTTGCAGGATCGCGAGCGGCGCATGCTCGCGGGCCGCGCGGTCGAGCGAACGCACGATGAAATCGGCGCTGGCCGGGCCGATCGCGCCGTTGACGGGAATCACGACGACCGGATGCGCGGCGGGCGCGTCGGCCGATGGCGGCGCGGCGAGCGCGGCGCACACGACGAGCAGCGCCGCGAACAGCGCGGCGCGCGCGACCCGCGCGGACAGCGGGTGACGGGGGCGGCCGTCGGGCGCGGCAGGCGCCGGCGGCGGGCCATGACGGTGAAAGCGCATCGGGACGTCCGGGCGGCGCACGGCCGCGTGCCGTCCGGCTGGCGGAAAGGGCGTAGGCCCGATGCTTGAAGATTAGGCGGTTTCGGCGCAAAGCGCGAAGGCGAGGCGGGCCGGCCGCGCCTTCAGCCGGCGCCGCCGCCGCGCGCGAGCGCTTCTTCCCGAAACTCGGCCGGGCTGCGCCCGCTCCATTTGCGGAACGCGCGGTAGAACGCGCTCGGTTCCGCGAAACCGGTCGCGGCCGCGACGTCGGCGATCGTGCGGGCGGGGTCGGCCAGCGCCTCGAACGCGAGATCGCGCCGCAGCGTGTCCTTGATCGACTGGTACGCGTGGCCTTCCTGATGCAGCTTGCGGCGCAGCGTGGCCTCGGCCACGTGCAGCCGCGCGGCCATCCCGCCCGCGCCCGGCCACGCGGCGGGCGGCATCCCGCGCAGCACCGCACGCACGCGCTGCGCGAGCGCGTTCGGGTTGCGGTACTTGACGATGAAGCTGGCCGGCGCGTTGCGCAGAAACGTTTTCAGCGTCTTCGCGTTCTGCACGACCGGCAGCGTCGCGAATTCGGGATCGAAATCGACATACGACTCGGGCTCGTTGAAGCGCATGTCGTCGCAGAACATCGACGGGTATTCGTGATCGGCCGGTGGCGTGTCGCAGCGGAAGCTCGCATGCAGCAGCGGAATGCGCCGCCCGATCAGCCAGCAGGTGAGGCCGTACACGATGATGAAATAGGTCGCGTACGTGAACATCGCGGGCGTCGCGCCGTTGTTGCGGTGCACGAAACGCAGCCGCACGCGCTGCGGGTTCGCGTCGAGCTCCGCGTGGAGGTCGTCGAGCACGCAGTGCATGAAGTTCACCGCGCGCGCCATCGCGTGCAGCCCGTCGCGCGCCGACAGCGCGGCCTGGCTCATCGCGATGAAGCTGCCGCTGCGCATCGGGTGGTGATCCTGCCCGAAAAACTCGTCGTCGAGCGTGCGCGCGATGGCGTTCCACAGCGCGCCGTATTGCTGCGCGGACACGCGTGCGCGCGGCTGCCCGAGCAGCGCGGGCGCGATGCCGGCCTGCGCGAGCAGCGGCTCGGCCGCGACGCCGCGCCGCGTGGCCAGCGCGACGCTGTACGCGACGAGGCTGATCGCGACGGTTCCCTTGTCTTCCTGCTTCATCGGTGTCGCCGGTGTGGCAAAAACGCTCAGTGTAAATGAGCGACGCGAGCATCGAACAGTCGCGCGTGCTTGCCTACACTTGTTGCATCGAAACGCAAGGACGGTCGCGCCCGGCGGCCGCGGGAGACAGCAGCACCATGGACGAGCTTTACACCGAAGACCAGCGGATGATCCGCGATGCGGCGCGCGCTTTTGCCACCGAGATGCTGGCGCCGAACGCCGCGCAGTGGGACCACGACGCGCACCTGCCCGACGCGATCGTCGCGCAGCTCGGCGAGCTCGGCCTGCTCGGGATGATCGTGCCGCAGGAGCTGGGCGGCTCGTATACGGACTACGTGGCCTATGCGCTGGCGATGGAGGAAGTGGCGGCCGGCGACGCCGCGTGCGCGACGATGATGAGCGTGCACAACTCGGTCGGCTGCGGGCCGATCCTCGGCTTCGGCACGCCCGCGCAGAAGGACCGCTGGCTGGCCGACATGGCGGCCGGTCGCGTGATCGGCGCGTTCTGCCTGACCGAGCCGCATGCCGGTTCCGAAGCGAACAACCTGCGCACGCGGGCCGAGCTGCGCGACGGCCAATGGGTGCTGAACGGCGCGAAGCAGTTCGTGACCAACGGCCAGCGCGCCGGTGTCGCGATCGTTTTTGCCATGACCGACCCGGAAGCCGGCAAGCGCGGCATTTCCGCGTTCCTGGTGCCGACCGACACGCCGGGCTTCATCGTCGGCAAGCCCGAGAAGAAGATGGGCATCCGCGCGTCGGATACGTGCCCGATCACGTTCGAGAACTGCGCGATTCCGGAAGACAACCTGCTCGGCAATCGCGGCGAAGGGCTGAAGATCGCGCTGTCGAACCTCGAAGGCGGCCGCATCGGCATCGCCGCGCAGGCGCTCGGCATCGCGCGCGCCGCGTTCGACAAGGCGCGCCGCTATGCGGGCGAGCGCGTGCAGTTCGGCAAGCCGATCGCCGAGCATCAGGCGATCCAGCAGAAGCTCGCCGACATGGCCGTGCAGATCAACGCCGCGCGCCTGCTCGTGCATCATGCGGCGAAGCTGCGCACGGCCGGGCTGCCGTGCCTGTCGGAAGCGTCGCAGGCGAAGCTGTTCGCGTCCGAGATGGCCGAGCGCGTGTGTTCGGATGCGATCCAGATTCACGGCGGCTACGGCTACCTGGTCGATTACGAAGTCGAGCGTCACTATCGCGACGCGCGCATCACGCAGATTTACGAAGGCACCAGCGAAGTGCAACGGATGGTGATCGCGCGGCAGCTTTGAGCCGCGACGGTCGCACCGGGACGACAGCATCACGCAGGGCACGAGGGCAGCGCGGTGAACGCGGCACGCAACGACGTGACCGTGCGCCGTGCAACACGGAACCGGGCATGTGCTGCAGCACCTGCACCGGTTGAGCGCTGGGCATGGAGACTGGACGGAGACGACACATGACGGTACAGGCATTCCTGGACGCACGCGACTTTCTGCTGCGCCATCGCACCGACTACGACACCGCATACCGCGATTTCGAATGGCCGGTGCTCGATGCGTTCAACTGGGCGCTCGACTACTTCGACCCGATGGCGCGCGGCAACGACCAGCCCGCGCTGTGGATCGTCGACGCGGCGACCGGCACGGGCGATCCGTATTCGTTCGCGCAGATGTCCGAGCGTTCGTCGCGGATCGCGAACTGGCTGCGCGCGATCGGCGTCGTGCGCGGCGACCGCATCCTGCTGATGCTGCCGAACCGGGTCGAGCTGTGGGACGCGATGCTGGCCGCGATGAAGCTCGGCGCGATCGTGCTGCCCGCCACCACGCAACTGTCGCCCGACGACGTGCGCGACCGCGTGCAGATCGGCGGCGCGAAATACGCGATCGTCGACGAGAACGAAGCCGCGAAATTCGAACAGCCCGATCTCGGCCTCGCGCAGCAGATCGTCGCCGGCGCGCCGCGCGCGGGCTGGCTCGCGATGAACGACGGCTATGCGGCGAGCGCCGCGTTCGAGCCGGACGCCGTCACGCACGCGAACGATCCGATGCTGCTGTACTTCACGTCCGGCACGACGTCGAAGCCGAAGCTCGTCGAGCACACGCACCGCACCTATCCGGTCGGCCATCTGTCGACGATGTACTGGGTCGGCCTGCAGCCGGGCGACATCCACTGGAACATCAGCTCCCCGGGCTGGGCGAAGCACGCGTGGAGCTGCTTCTTCGCGCCGTGGAATGCGCAGGCGTGCGTGTTCGCGTTCAACTATGCGCGCTTCGAGCCGAAGGTCGTGCTCGATGCGCTCGTCAAGTATCGCGTGACGACGCTGTGCGCGCCGCCGACCGTGTGGCGCATGCTCGTGCAGCAGCCGCTCGCGTCGTTCGACGTGAAGCTGCGCGAGATCGTCGGCGCGGGCGAGCCGCTGAATCCCGAGATCATCGAGCGCGTGAAGAAGGCGTGGAACATCTCGATTCGCGACGGCTACGGCCAGACCGAGACGACCTGCCTGATCGGCAACTCGCCGGGCCAGCCGGTGGTCGCGGGCTCGATGGGCCGGCCGCTGCCCGGCTACCGGATCGCGCTGCTCGATCCGGACGGCGCGCCGGTGACCGAAGGCGAGGTCGCGCTGCCGATCGGTGGCGACGTCACGCGCCCGGTCGGGCTGATGAAGGGCTACGCGAACAATCCCGATGCGACGGCCCATGCGATGCGCGACGGCCACTACCGCACGTCGGACATCGCGATGCGTCGCGACGACGGCTACTACGTGTACATCGGCCGCGCGGACGACGTGTTCAAGTCGTCCGACTACCGGCTGAGCCCGTTCGAACTGGAAAGCGTGCTGATCGAGCATCCGGCGATCGCGGAAGCGGCCGTCGTGCCGAGCCCGGACCCGGTGCGGCTGTCGGTGCCGAAGACCTTCATCACGCTGCGCCAGGGCTATGAAGAAAGCCCCGCGCTCGCGCTGGAGATCTTCCGCTTCTCGCGCGAGAAGCTCGCGCCGTACAAGCGTATCCGTCGCCTGCAATTCGCGGAACTGCCGAAGACGATCTCCGGGAAGATTCGCCGCGTCGAGCTGCGCCGCCGCGAGATCGAGCGCGGCGACGACGCGACCGAGCGTATGCCCGGCGAATACTGGGAAGAAGATTTCGCCGCCGAACTGAAATGACCGGCCGCGGGTCGCGCGTGCTGCTTTTTTCCGCGCGTCGCCCGCCGCCTCGCTGAACCGAACCGGCCGCGCGTCGCACGACGCCGCGCGGCCCACTGCAAGGAGAGTGCTCTGATGAACGCGAATCCGACGCCCCGCACGGGGCAAGACGTGCCGACGGTCAAGCTGCTGATCGACGGCGCCTTCGTCGAGTCCGCCACGAACGAGTGGCGCGACATCGTCAACCCGGCGACGCAGCAGGTGCTCGCACGCGTGCCGTTCGCGACCGTCGCGGAAGTCGACGCGGCCGTGCAGGCCGCGCACGCCGCGTATGCGACGTGGAAGAACACGCCGATCGCCGCGCGCATGCGCATCATGCTGAAGTTCCAGGATCTGGTGCGCGCGAACCAGCAGCGCATCGCGAAGACGCTGACGGCCGAGCAGGGCAAGACGATTCCCGATGCCGAAGGCGACATCTTCCGCGGCCTCGAAGTGGTCGAGCACGCATGCTCGATCGGCACGCTGCAGCTCGGCGAATTCGCGGAGAACGTCGCGGGCGGCGTCGACACCTACACGCTGCGCCAGCCGCTCGGCGTGTGCGCGGGCATCACGCCGTTCAATTTTCCCGCGATGATTCCGCTGTGGATGTTCCCGATGGCGATCGTGTGCGGCAACACGTTCGTGCTGAAGCCGTCCGAGCAGGACCCGATGTCGACGATGGAGCTCGTCGAGCTCGCGCTGGAAGCCGGTGTACCGAAAGGCGTGCTGAACGTCGTTCACGGCGGCAAGGAAGTCGTCGATGCGATCTGCACGCATCCGCTCGTGAAGGCGATCTCGTTCGTCGGCTCGACCGCCGTCGGCACGCACGTGTACAACCTCGGCAGCCAGCACGGCAAGCGCGTGCAGTCGATGATGGGCGCGAAGAACCACGCGATCGTGCTGCCCGACGCGAACCGCGAGCAGACGATCAACGCGCTCGTCGGCGCGGGCTTCGGCGCGGCCGGCCAGCGCTGCATGGCGACTTCCGTCGCGGTGCTGGTGGGCAACGCGCGCGAATGGCTGCCCGACATCGTCGCGAAGGCGAAGACGCTGAAGGTCAACGCGGGCTCGGAAGCGGGCACCGACGTCGGGCCGGTCGTGTCGCGCGGCGCGAAGGCGCGGATTCTGTCGCTGATCGACATGGGCATCAAGGAAGGCGCGAAGCTCGAACTCGACGGCCGCGACGTGAAGGTCGCCGGCTTCGAGGAAGGCAACTTCATCGGCCCGACGATCTTTTCCGGCGTGACGACCGACATGACGGTCTACACGCATGAAATCTTCGGACCGGTGCTGGTCGTGATGGAAGTCGACACGCTCGACGACGCGATCGCGCTGGTCAACGCGAACCCGATGGGCAACGGCGTGGGCATCTTCACGCAGAGCGGCGCGGCGGCACGCAAGTTCCAGAGCGAGATCGACGTCGGTCAGGTCGGCATCAACATCCCGATTCCGGTACCCGTGCCGTTCTTCAGCTTCACGGGTTCGCGCGGCTCGAAGCTCGGCGATCTCGGCCCGTACGGCAAGCAGGTCGTGCAGTTCTACACGCAGACCAAGACGGTCACCGCGCGCTGGTTCGACGACGACACGACGGCCGGCCCGGTGAATACGACGATCCGGCTGCACTGAGCGGCGGAGGACACCAACATGAAAATCGGATTTATCGGCCTCGGCCACATGGGCGCGCCGATGGCGCTGAACCTGCTGAAAGCCGGCCACGACGTGCACGCGTTCGACCTGAGCGCCGACGCGTTGCGCGCGCTGCAGGACGCCGGCGCGCAGGTGGCAGCTTCCCCGCGCGACGCGGCATCGGGCGCGACGTTCGTGATCACGATGCTGCCGGCCGCGCCGCACGTGCGCTCGGTGCTGTCCGGCGAGAACGGCGTGCTGGCCGGCCTCGGCGCGGGCGCGACCGTGATCGATTCGAGCACGATCGACCCGGCGAGCGCGCAGGCGTTCGGCGCGCTGGTGCGCGAGCACGGCGGCGCGTTCGTCGATGCGCCGGTGTCGGGCGGCACCGGCGGCGCGGCGGCCGGCACGCTGACCTTCATGGTCGGCGGCAGCGACGCGGATTTCGAGCGCGTGAAGCCGGTGCTCGCCGGCATGGGCAAGAACATCGTCCACTGCGGCGCGACGGGCATGGGGCAGGTCGCGAAGGTCTGCAACAACCTCGTGCTCGGCATCTCGATGGCGGCGGTGTCGGAGGCGATGTCGCTCGGCGTCGCGCTCGGCATCGACCCAAAGGTGCTGGCCGGCATCGTCAACACGTCGACCGGCCGCTGCTGGAGCTCGGACACCTACAACCCGTATCCGGGCGTGATCGAGACCGCGCCGTCGTCGCGCGGCTACTCGGGCGGCTTCGGCACCGACCTGATGCTGAAGGATCTCGGCCTCGCGAACGATGCGGCGAAGCAGGCGCGCCAGCCCGTCTATCTCGGCGCGCTCGCGCAGCAGCTGTACCAGACGATGAGCAGCCGCGGCGACGGCCAGCTCGATTTCTCGGCGGTGATCCGCCTGTATCAACCGGCCACGAAGAAGGACGCGTGATGATCGAACTCGACTACGTCGACGACGGCGCGATCGCGTGCGTGACGCTCAAGCGTCCGCCCGCGAACGCCTTTACCGCCGACGGGCTGCAGCAATTGCAGCAAACCGTCGCCGAACTGAATGCGAACCCGCGCGTGCGCGCGCTGGTGATCACCGGCGACGGTCCGAAGTTCTTCAGCGCGGGCGCCGATCTCAACACGTTCGCCGACGGCGATCGCGCGGTCGCGCGCACGATGGCGGCGCGCTTCGGCGCGGCGTTCGAGGCGCTGCACGACGCGCGCGTCGTGACGATCGCGGCGATCAACGGCTATGCGATGGGCGGTGGCCTCGAATGCGCGCTCGCATGCGACCTGCGGATCGCGGAGACGCATGCGCAGATGGCGCTGCCCGAACCGTCGGTCGGGCTGCTGCCGTGCGGGCTCGGCACGCAGACGCTGCCCTGGCTCGTCGGCGAGGGCTGGGCGAAGAAGATCATCCTGACCGGCGCGCGCGTCGACGCGGCGACCGCACTGCGGATCGGCCTCGTCGAGGACGTGGTGGACAGCGGCGCCGCGCGCGACGCGGCACTCGCGCTGGCACGCAACGTCGCGCGGCAAAGCCCGCATGCGGTGGCCTACAGCAAGGAGCTGATCGGCCTCGCCCGACGCGGCGTGCCGCGCGGCGCGGCGCTCGCGGTCGAACGCGAACGCTTCGTCGACCTGTTCGACACGGCCGATCCGCGCGAAGGCGTGGCGGCGTTCCTGGGCAAGCGCGCGCCGCAGTGGCGCACCGATGGAGAGCCGCAACGATGAGCACGCCGGTGACGAATCACGACACGTTCGCGGAACATGCGCCCGAGGTGCTGTTCCGCGTGGTGAACCGCGTGGCGCTGATCACGCTGAACCGGCCGGCCGCGCTCAACGCGCTGTCGTACGCGATGATCGGCGAGCTGACCGCGCTGTTCGAGCGCTGCCGCCACGACGACCAGATCGTCGCGCTCGTGCTGCGCGGCGCGGGCGAGAAGGGCTTCTGCGCGGGCGGTGACGTCCGCGAGCTGTACCGGATGGTCGCGCAGCGCGAGACCTGGCTGCCGTTCTTCGTCGACGAGTACCGGCTCGATTACGCGATCCACACGTTCCCGAAGCCGGTCGTCGCGCTGATGGACGGCGTGACGATGGGCGGCGGCATGGGCCTCGCGCAGGGCGCGGCGCTGCGCGTCGCGACCGAGCGCAGCAAGATCGCGATGCCGGAAACGCGCATCGGCCTCGTGCCCGACGTCGGCGCCACGCATTTCCTGTCGGGCATGCCGGCCGAACTCGAACTGTACGTCGGGTTGACCGGTGCGATGCTGTCGGGCGCCGACGCGCTGACCGCGAAGCTCGCGGACCTGTGCGTGCCGTCCGCGTGGCTCGACACGTTCGAGACGCGCATCGAAAGCGTCAAGTGGGACGGCGACGCGCTGCCGTTGCTGCGCAAGGTGTTCGAGCCGCCGTGCAACGTGGTGCCGCATGCGGCGCTCGACGGCCAGATGCCGTGGATCGTTCGCCACTTCGACAAGCGTTCGACCGTCGAGCGGATCGTCGCGACGCTCACGCAGGAGCTGGCGCGCGACGAGCTGGCGCGCGAGCACCGCCAGTGGCTGCAGGCGACGCTCGACGCGCTCGCGAGCCATTCGCCGACGATGCTCGCCGTGACGCGCGAGGCGCTGCTGCGCGGCCGGCAGATGACGCTCGCGGAATCGTTCCGGATGGAGCTCGGCATCGTCGCGCGCGCGATCGAGGAAGGCGATTTCTGCGAAGGCGTGCGCGCACATCTCGTCGACAAGGATCGCAAGCCGCGCTGGGCGCCCGCATCGCTCGTCGAGCTGCGCGCCGAACGCGTGCGGCATTTCCTGACGTCGCCGTGGAAGCTGTTCGCGCATCCGCTCGCCGATCTCGGCGCGGCGTGATGCGATGAGCCGACGCGCCCGCGCGGCGCGTCGGTTGCCGCGTATTTCGTTGCGGTTCTTTCGCGCTCAGCGCTCGATCATCGGCGGCACCGCCTCCACGAGCGCATCGATCACGCAGCGCGTCTTGCGCGGCAGGTAGCGCGTCTTCGGCCAGATCGCATGAATGTCGCCTTCGCAGACGAAGCAGCGATCGAGCACGACCACCATCTCCCCGCGCTTCACGTAGTGATCGAGCAGCCAGCTCGGCAGCCATGCGATCCCGAACCCCGACGCACCGGCCGCCGCGATCGCCTGCACGTCGTCGAAACTGAGCTGGTGCGGCATGTCGATGTGGACGCTCGAGCCGTCCGGCGCACGCAGGTACCACGGTTGCACGACGCCCGAGCGTGAATACGCGATCGTGCGGTGGTTCTTCAGGTCGTCGAGCGATTGCGGGGTGCCGTAACGCGCGAGATACGATGGCGCCGCGCCGAGGCTCCCGTATTGCGTGCCGAGCCGCCGCACCGCGAGGCTCGTGCTGTCCGCGAGCGGGCCGATCCGCACCGCGAGATCGATGCCTTCCTCGACGAGATCGACGAAACGGTCGGTGATCGACACGTCGATCCGCAGGTGCGGGTAAGTGCGCGCGAGGTCGAGCACGATCGGCGTCACGCAGTGGTGCCCGAACGCGAGCGGCACGCTCAGCCGCAGCTTGCCGCGCGCCTCGTTGCGACCGCAGTCGAGATCGGCTTCCGCCGCTTCCAGTTCCGCCAGCGCGCGTACGCAGCGGTCGTAGTACGCCTGGCCGTCGTCGGTCAGGCTCTGGCTGCGCGTCGTGCGCTGCAGCAGCCGCGCGCCGAGCCGCTTTTCGAGCCGCGCGATCGCCTTGCCGACGGCCGAGCGCGTCATGTCGAGCCGTTCCGCGGCGAGCGCGAAGCTGCCGGATTCCACCACCTGGACGAAGGTCGTCACGCCATCGAGTCTGTCGGTCATAGCGGGTTGCGCGGATTGCGTCCTGTGATTCCCCAGTTCGTAGAAATGGATGCGTCAATGGGGAGGGAAATTCTCACTATAGTACCGATTCCCGCCCAGCGTGCGTCGCCGGCCGCGCGCGGCGAATCCTACTCACCTGGAGGCGCGCGGCCTGTCGCCGGGCCGCCGCGCAATACGCATGACGCTATCCGACTCCCGCAGGAATGCGGTCGCGCTCGCGGCCGTCTGTCTCACGTCGCTGATGTTCGGCCTCGAAATCTCGAGCGTGCCGGTGATCCTGCCGACGCTCGAACACGTGCTGCATGGCGATTTCAACGGCATGCAGTGGATCATGAACGCGTACACGATCGCGTGTACGACGGTGCTGATGGCGGCCGGCACGCTCGCGGACCGGTTCGGCCGCAAGCGCGTGTACGTGATCGGCACCGTGCTGTTCGGCGCGACGTCGCTGCTGTGCGGGCTCGCGCCGAACGTGCCGGTGCTCGTCGCGGGCCGGCTGCTGCAGGGCGCGAGCGGCGGCGCGATGCTGATCTGCCAGATCGCCGTGCTGTCGCACCAGTTCCGCGAAGGGCGCGAGCGCGGCCGCGCATTCGGGATCTGGGGGATCGTGTTCGGCATCGGGCTCGGCTTCGGGCCGATCGTCGGCGGCGCGATCGTCGCGCTGGCGAGCTGGCCGTGGGTGTTCCTCGTCCATGCGCCGCTCGCGGCCGTCGCGCTCGTGCTGATCGGCGGCGCGGTGCAGGAATCGCGCGATCCGCATGCGGGCGCGCTCGACGTCGCGGGTATCGTCACGCTGTCGCTCGCGGTGCTCGGTGTCGCCTTTTACATCACGCAAAGCGCCGAACTCGGGCTGACGAGCGCGGCCGGCCTCGGCGTGCTCGGTGCGACCGTGGTCGCGGTGATCGGCTTCTTCATCGCGGAGCGCGCCAGCGCGCGGCCGATGTTCGACTTCTCGGTGTTCCGGATCCGCGCGTTCACCGGCGCGATCTTCGGCTCGATGGGGATGAACTTCAGCTTCTGGCCGTTCATGATCTACCTGCCGATCTGGTTCCAGGTCGCGCTCGGCTACGACAGCGTGACGGCCGGCCTCGCATTGCTCGCGTACACGCTGCCGACGCTGATCGCGCCGCCGTTCGGCGAACGGCTCGCGCTGCGCTACGGGCCGGGCGTCGTGATTCCGGCCGGGCTGTTCACGATCGCGGCCGGCTTCGTGCTGATGCGGCTCGGCAGCGCGGCCGATCACGCGAGCTGGCTGACGATGCTGCCGGGTTGCGTGACCGCCGGCATCGGGCTCGGGCTGACCAACACGCCCGTCACCAACACGACGACGGGCGCGGTGCCGAGTGCGCGGGCCGGGATGGCGTCGGGCATCGACATGAGCGCGCGGATGATCTCGCTCGCGCTGAACATCGCGGCGATGGGCTTCGTGCTGGTGGCGGGGATCGTCGCGAGCCTGAAGGGCGGGCCGGCCGGCGCAATCGGCGACGCGGCGCTGCGCCGGCTCGCGCAGGAAATCGCGGCGGGCCGCACCGACGGGCTGCAGGCGATCGCGCCGGCGCTCGCGCAGGCCGACCCGAGCGGCGCGGCGCTGCACGCGGCGCTCGTGCACGGGTTCGGCTGGGTGATGGTGTACGGCGCGGCAGGCGTGGCCTTGCTCGCAACGGCGAGCGCGGTGGCGTTCGCGCCGGCGCGGCGCGGGGCGGCCGTGTGCGAATGACGCGGCCGGCGTGCGGCGCGTGACGGCCGGTCAGGACGTCCCGCCGCCGAGCGCGCGGTAGAGCTTCATCTGGTTGTTGAGCCGGTTCAGGCGCGTCAGCTCGTCGGCGCTCTGCGCGCTCCTCAGCACCTGTTGCTGGTCGAGCCACGGCTGCACGGCGGTCGCGCCGGCCGCGAAGCGCGCGGCGGCCAGCCGTTCGGCACGCTGCGCCTGCGCGAGCGACAGCGCGCGCTGTTCGGCCTCGCGTTCGAGCTGCACGCGCGCCGATAGCGCATTCTCGACTTCCGCGAGCGCCGTGTAGAGCCGCTGGCGGAACCCGACGACCGCTTCTGCGTACTGCGACTTCGACACCTTGATCTGCAACTGCATCGTGTTCCACTGGATGAACGGCAGCGCGAGGCCGAGCCCGAGCGTGCCGACCGGGTTCGTCAGCACGCGCTCGAGGCTCGTGCTCGTCGTGCCGGCGCTGCCGGTCAGCGTGAAGGTCGGGTAGAAGCTCGTGCGCGTCGCGTCGACCTGCGCGAGCGATTCGCGCAGCCGGAATTCCGCCGCCCGCAGATCGGGGCGCCGGCCGAGCAGGCTCGCGGGCAGGCCGGCCGCCACGTCGGGCGGTGCGGCGTCCGGCAGTGCCGCCGGCTCGGCCGCCAGTTGCTGCGGCGGCCGGTCGAACAGGATCGCGAGCGCGTGGCGGTTCTCGGTGCGCTGCTGGATCAGTTGCGTCTGCGCCGCGCGTTGCGCGGCGAGGCTCTGTTCGGCCTGCGCGAGATCGAGCCCCGACACGGCGCCGGCCGCGTGCCGCGACCGGACGAGCGCGAGCGTGCGCACCGCATACGCGATGTTCGCGTCGCCGAGCGCGATCTGCCAGTTCAGATAGCCGATCTGCCAGTACAGCGCCGCGGTCGTGCCGATCAGCGACAGCCGCGCGGCTTCGAGATCGGCGGCCGTCGCGTCGGCTTCCCAGTGCGCGGCATCGCGCAGCGCGGCCAGCCGGCCCCACAGGTCGATTTCGTAGCTGAGCGAACCGTTGAGGCCGCTCGACTGGCTCGTCCGGTGCGTATCGAGCGTGCGCGACACGGCGCCGTTCGCGCCGAGCGTCACGTTGGGCGTGAGGTTCGTATCGACGAGCCCGGCCTGCAACTGCGCGCGATACACGCGGATCGCCGCGATCGCGAGGTCGTTGTTGGCGCGCAGCGCGTCGTCGATCAGCGCGTCGAGTTGCGGATCGCCGAAGCTGCGCCACCAGTCGCGCGCGGCGGGCGGCGCGTCGGCCGTGACCGGCGCGGCCCAGTTCGCGGGCATCGCGACGGGCGGCAGCGGATCGTGGCGCGTACCCGCGCAGCCGGCGAGCAAAGCGGCCGCGCAGGCGAATGCGCCGAGGCGGCGAAGCGGGGAGGAATGCGTGATGGTCATGTTTCGTCAGTCGCGCGCGAGCGCATCGATCGGATCGAGCCGCGACGCGTTGCGCGCGGGCATGAACCCGAAAATCACACCGGTGAGCGTCGAGCACACGAATGCGGTCACGATCGCGCCGGCCGAGAACACCATCTTCCACTGCGCGACGAACATCGAGAACAGCGCGCCGAGCCCGAACGACAGCGCGATGCCGATCGTGCCGCCGAGCAGGCACACGAGCACGGCCTCGACGAGGAACTGCTGCAGGATGTCGGACTGGCGCGCGCCGACCGCCATCCGGATGCCGATCTCGCGCGTGCGTTCGGTCACCGACACCAGCATGATGTTCATCACGCCGATCCCGCCGACGACGAGCGAGATCACCGCGATCAGCGACAGCAGCAGCGTCAGCGACTGGCCGGTTTTCTCGACGGTCTTGACCACGCTGTCCATGTTGTACGTGAAGAAGTCCTTGCGGCCGTGGCGCTGGATCATCAGCTTCTCGAGGCTTTTCTCGGCGGCGGCGCTCGGCTGCCCGTCGCGCACCCGCACGGTGATGCTGTCGAGATAGCGCTGGCCGAACAGACGCCCGCTGGCGGTCGTGTACGGCACCCACACGTTCAGGCTTTTCACGCTGCCGAATGCGCTCTTCTTGTCGGCGGTCACGCCGATCACGACGCACGGCACGTTGTCGACCAGGATCACTTCGCCGACCGGATTGCGCGTCGCGCCGAACAGCTTGCGGCGCGTGTTCTGGTCGATCACGGCCACCTGCGCCTGACGGCGCACGGCATCGTCGTCGAACGCGACGCCGAGCGCGAAGCGCATTCCGCGCGCCTGGAAGTAGCGTTCGCCGACGCCGCTCACGAGCGCGTTCACATTGACGTTGCGGAAGCGCAGCAGCAGCGTGCGCGACGTTTCGGGCGTCGCGCTGTCGACGTACGGTTGCTCCGCGAGCGCGACGACGTCCGCGGGCACGAGCGTCTGGATTGTGTCCGCGCGGCTGTCGCCCCAGTCGGCGCCCGGATAGAGGCTGATCGTATTGGTGCCGATGCTGCCGATCTCCTCGAGCATGTAGCGCTTCGCGCCTTCGCCGACCGCGACGATCGACACGACCGACGTGATGCCGATGATGATGCCGAGCATCGTCAGCAGCGTGCGCAGCCGGTGCGACACGAGTGCGATCCACGCCATCCGGCACGCTTCGGCGAAGCGGCCGGTGCCGGCGGCGAAGCGGGGGGCGCGTGGGCCGGGATCGGTGTCGGCGGGCGGCGGGGCATCGTGCGGCGCGGGCGACGAAGCCGCCTCGGCTGCCGTTTCGGCTACGTCGGCTGCGCCGATTCCGACCTCCGCGAGCGCCTCCGCGTAGTGGCGGTTCGGCCGGTCGGCGACGATCTCGCCGTCGCTGATTTCGATGATGCGCCGCGCATGGCGCGCCACCGCCTTGTCGTGCGTGACGATCACGATCGTATGGCCGAGCGCGTTCAGCTCGTGCAGGATGCGGATCACGTCCTGACCGCTTTTCGTGTCGAGTGCGCCGGTCGGTTCGTCCGCGAGGATCACCTGGCCGCCGTTCATCAGCGCGCGCGCAATGCTCACGCGCTGCTGCTGGCCGCCGGACAGTTGGCCGGGCCGGTGATGCGCGCGATCCGCGAGCCCGAGGCGCGCGAGCAACGCGCGGGCGCGTGCATGCCGCTCGGCGCGCGGGGTGCCCGCGTAGATCGCCGGCATTTCGAGGTTCGCGACCGCGTCGACGTGCGGCAGCAGGTGATAGCGCTGGAATACGAAGCCGAAGTGCTCGCGGCGCAGCTGCGCGAGCTCGTCGCTGTCGAGCATGTGCGTGTCGCGGCCGCCGACCGTGTAGGTGCCTTCGCTCGGATGATCGAGGCAGCCGAGGATGTTCATCAGCGTCGACTTGCCGGACCCCGACGCGCCGACGATCGCGACGATCTCGCCCGCGTCGATCGACAGGTTGACGTTGTTCAGGACGACGACGTCCTTGTCGCCGGCCGGAAAGCGTCGCGTGACGGCGGCGAGTTTCAGCAGGGGCTGGCGCATCGTTACACCACGTCCGACAGCGGCGCGCGCTCGTCCGCCGACGCTTCGCCGATCACGACGCGCTCGCCGTCCTTCAGGCCGGCCAGCACTTCGACGCGCACGTTGTTGTTGATGCCGATGCGGATATGGCGCGTTTCCGTGCTGCCGTCGGCGCGCAGCACGCGCACCGCCACGGTGCCGTCCTTGCGCTTCTCGCCGAGCGCGGCGGCCGGAATGCTGAGCGCGTTGCGCGCGTTGCCGAGCACGATGTTGACCTGCGCGGTCATCGCGATGCGCAGCCGGTGCTCGGGATTCGGCACGTCGAACAGCGCGTTGTAGAACACCGCGCTGTTCGATTTCGCGCCGCCACCCGCGCCGCCGCCGAGCGGGCTTTGCGCTTCGGCGTAGTTCTGCGGCGCCGGTTCGATCGCGCGTAGCTTGCCGTAGTGACGCTTGTCCGGTTCGCCGAGGATCGTGAAATACGCGGTCTGGCCGGCGCTTACGCGAATCACGTCCGCTTCCGACACCTGCGCTTTCACGGTCATCGTGTCGAGATTCGCGAGCTTCAGGATCACCGGCGCCTGTTGCTGCGCGATCACGGTCTGGCCTTCCTGCGTGACGATCGCGACGACCTCGCCGTCGATCGGCGCGACGATGCGCGTGTAGCCGAGGTTGGCCTGCGCGGTCTCGATCTGGATGCGGGCCGAACGGATCTGCGCGGCGAGCGACGCGAGCGTCGCGCGCTGCACGTCGAGCGCAGCGCGCGCGGCCTCGAACGATTCGCGCGACGTCGCGTCGTCGGGCAGCATCGCCTGCTGGCGGCGGAACGCGAGTTCGGCCTGGGTCAACTGCGCGGCGGTCGATTGTTGCTGCGCGCGCAGGCTTTCTTCGCTGGCGCGCGCCTGGCGCAGCGCGTTTTCCGAGATCACCGGGTCGATCTCGGCGAGCCACTGGCCCTTCGTGACCTTGTCGCCGAGCTTGACCTTCAGCGTCTTCAACTGCCCCGACACCTGCGCGCCGACGTCGACTTGCCTGAACGCCTGCAGCGCGCCGGTCGCGAGCACCGCGTTCTCGAGATCGCCGCGCGTGACGGGCGCGGACAGGTACTGCGGATGCTTGTCGGGCGCGCAGGCCTTCAGCGTGACGCCGACGGCGATTGCGACGACGGCAAGGGTAGCCAGCACGATGCGCCGGCGGCGATGGGTCTTCTGGGTCATGAGAATGCAGCGAGGATGAAGCGGGCGCCGGCGATGCGTGCGGCCGAACGGAACGATCCGGTCGGCGCCGCGTGCCGGGCGTGTTGCCCGCGACGGGTTCCGCGTACGCATCGCGCGGGCGTGCCGAATCGAATCAGGCGCTCATGGTAAGCGAGGAATTCGCGCCAAATCGTGTGGAAATTGTGCTGAATTGTGTGGACGCCGTATCGATGCGCGGGCCGGACGGTGCAATTGTTTCGATCTGTGAAGGCGGCGATCCGCCGCGACCGCGCTACCGCCGCGCGGCGACGATCGCCATCATCGGCCGGTCGCGTTCCTCGTCGAGAGCGGGCAGCGCGTCGACCTGCCCGGGCGTCGGCGCCCATTCGTCGAGGTGCGTGAGCGTGAAGCCGCTGCGGATCAGCAGGTTCACGAGCGTGCCGAGCGTGCGATGCTGCTTGACGACGCCCGGCGCGAGCCAGTCGGTCACGCGTTCGCCTTCGCGCTGGTAGCCGTCGAGCGGCCACGAGCGGTTGCCCTGCGCATCGACGACGAAACCTGGCCGGCGCGGCGCCGTATAGATCGGATGCTCGATCGAGAACACGAGCCGGCCGCCCGGCACGAGCGCGCGGTGGATCGTGCGCAGCAGCGTGTCGAGGTGCACGACGTAGTGGAATGCGAGCGAGCTGTACGCGAGATCGAACGCGGCATCCGGCAGCGCGAGCGTTTCGAGGTCGGCGCGACGGTACGTGATCGCCGGATGCGCGGTGGTCGATGTCGCGCGTTCGAGCATGCGTTCGGACACGTCGATGCCGAGCACGCCGGCAGCGCCCTGGTCGGCGGCCCAGCGGCTGAACCAACCGTAGCCGCAACCGAGATCGAGCACGTGACGGCCGTGCAGGTCGGGTAGCAGCGCGCGCAGCGCGGGCCATTCGGGCGCGCCGTCGAGCCCGTGAATCGAGCGGTTCAGGCGGCTGTAACCTTCGAAGAAGGCCGGGTCGTCGTAGATGTTCTGCGTCATGCGTCGGCTCAGGTGCGGGTGGGGCGCGCAAGGTGGTACGCCCGATCCCGCGAGCTTACGCGCGCTGCCCACCCGCGTCGATCCTGCGCTGCGTGTCGACATCGACGATCTCGCGGATCGCGCTGAACAGCGGCGCGGCGTCGGTATAGCGCCGGCCGTAGCCGAGATTGAACGCATAGTCGAAATCGGGCGGATTGCTGCCCTGGTTGTGCTGCAGGATCGTTTCGAGCTTGTCGAGCGCCTTCGCCGCGCGGGCTTCCGGCGAGGTGGCTGCCTCGTATTCGTCCCACAGCGCGACGATCTCGTCGCGCGCCGCGCGGTCGAGCGACGCGGTCAGCGTCAGCAGATCGTCGCGTTCGTGCGCGCTCTTGTCGGGGTGCGCGGCCTGCTCGATCGCGGGGATGTCGCCGTGCAGCGCCTCGCCGAGGTCGTGGACGACGCACAGTTTCAGCAGCTTCAGCGTATCGACGCCGGGCAGCGCGTCGGCGAACACGAGCGCCATCAGGCACAGCCGCCAGCTATGCTCGGCCGTGCTTTCCGCGCGCCCGGCCGACGTGTGGCCGCTGCGCAGCACGTCTTTCAGGCGTTCGGCGTCGCGCAGGAAATCGAGGCGCGCGCGGATCGTATCGGGATTCATGGTCGGCGTCCTTGCGATGAACCGCCAAGCGTACGCCGGCCGGCCGCGGGGTGTCCACGCATGAAATATGCGTGGGCGTCAGTGCGCGTCCAGCGTTTCCACGAGCCGCACGGCCGAGCCGTCCGACAGCGTCATCCGCGTCCATCGGCACAGGCTGCCGCGAATCGGCACGACGCGCGACGCGTTCGCGCCGGTATCGAACTCGACGCTCGGCGGTCCCGCGCGGTCGTACCAGCCGAGCGGGTCGAGCGCGGCTTCCATGCGGGCGATTTCCGGCGTCGCATAGCGCCACAGCGACGCGCCGAGCAGCGTCGAAAGCGGCCGCGAGAACTCGGCCGCGCGCGCCGGCGAGCTGGCCAGCAGGCGGTGCGTGAGGTCGCACACGAGATGCATGCGGCCCGTGCTGCCGGCGATCAGCCGCGCGAGCGCGTGGTCGCCCGCGGAATCGAGGCGCGCGGCGAGCAGCCGTTCGGCCGTCGCGCGCTCGGCGGGCGACATCTGCTGAAGGCCGGCTTCCCAGCGGGAGATCGTCGATTGCGCGACGCGGAACAGTTCGGCTGCATGGCTTTGCTTTACGCGGTGCAGCGCGCGCCAGCGCTTGAGTTGCGGGCCGAGCGAGGATGGATGAAGCGGCGGGTGGGGCATGTCGATGCTCCTGTTTCATGCGTCGGCCAGCGCCATGGCTGACAGGGGCGGCCTGGAACCTGGCGAGTGGCGGCCAGCATGTGCCGGCGTGTAATCGGTCCATGCATGTGCTCTCGTCCCGTCTGTGCGGTTCGGCTGGGTGGCTTTCGCCCTCGGAAGCCGGATTCTCCCGTATCCGCCGCCCGTTGTCGAACCCGAAACCTGTCGTGGCAGCGGGCGGCCGGGGCGGTCCGCGCCCCGCCGAAAACGTTTTCGCCAGGCTTTCAACCGGCTCCGCCATATCTTATTATTCGGCCAGAGCGGCGCGTGCCGGCCGCCATCGATCACGTCGACGACATGACGGGCCGGCCACGACGACCGCCTTCCGGCCGGCACGTCGCCCGACGCGCGGTCGAAACGACAGGGGGCGCGAGGCCGCGCGTATCCCGAAAAAATACGAGGGCGCAATGGTACGACTGGTGTTGCTGCTGCTGGGCATCGAATATCTGCGAACCCGCTGGCGCGGGCTGACCGTGCTCGGCTGGCTGTGGGTGGTGGCAGGCGTCGGCATTTTCATCGACGCGCTCGATGGTGCGCTGCATTTCCCGATCGAGCTGTTCGCATGGCTGTTCCTGATCGAGGGGCTCGCGACGCTCGCGGTGGCCGGCAGCGGGGTCGGCGGCCAGCGCATCCTGCGCTACGTGAAGGGCATCGCGGTCGTGATGGCCGCGGGGCTCGTGTTTGCCGGCCATCATCACGGCCACTTCCTGCTGTCGATGATCTTCGGCACGCTGTTCCTCGTCGACGGACTGCTGCAGTGCACGTCCGCGTGGATGGTGCGCTATCGCCGCTGGAATGTCGCGTTCGCGTGGGGTGTCGTCGAGATCCTGCTGGCGGTCTTCTTCTTCCAGCCGTACCCGACGCACTACGCGGGCACCGTACCGTACTGCCTCGGCCTGCTGCTGATATTCGGCGGAATGCACATGCTGAGCCTCGCCGCGCGCGTGCGGCGGCTGACGCGCAATCCGGCGTTCGCGACCTCGCCCGCGCCGGCGCTGGCGCCGGATCTCGACGATGCGCAGTACCCGCCGCAGTTCGCGCAATCCGAATGGGACGGGCCGCCGGCCGACGGCGAGCGGGCGCTGACCGTGCACGTGTGGACCCCGACCGGCACGTCGAAGGCCGAAGCGCAGCGCTATCCGGTGATCGATCGCTACATCGCGGCGGTGGACGTCAACGGCGTGATCTCGACCGGCCATGCGGCGCTGGAGTCGCCGGAGGGCATCTACATCAGCCTGTATCCGGCTGTCGAGATCGATCGTTCTCCGGACGAATTCACGCGCATCCTGCGCGCGACGCGCGAGAACGACGTGCCCGGCCTGTTTCAGCCCGACTATGCGACCGAGTCGAAAGCGTGGTGCCCGTCGACCGTGCGCGTGCGCATCCGCAACTACGATCCGGCCAAGCTCGAGGCGTTCTGGTCGTCGTATCGGCAGAACGTCACGTACAACCTCACGCACCGCAACTGCTCGAGCACCGTGTCGAACGCGCTCGAGGCGGCGCTCGACGGTGCGGTGTGGCGGCTGAAAGGCGCGCGGGCCGGGTGGGGCGCGTTCGTGCGGCTGCTGTTCACGCCCGAGCTGTGGGTGGCCGCGCAGATCCGCAAGCGCGCGGTGACGATGGCGTGGACGCCCGGACTCACGCTCGACTATGCGCGCGCGCTCAGCATGCTCGCCGATCCGCGTCCGTTCGCATGGTGGAAGGTGGCGCGCTCGGCGGTGAGCGCGATCATGGCGTCGCGGCGTGCGTGGCGCGAGCAGGACAGCGCGGCGTTGTCGCCGGGCGGCTCGGAGGCGGCGTCGATGAAGTGAAACGCGTGATGCCGGACGCGGGCCCGGCATCACGAAGGGCGCCCGGCGCGGCCCGGCGATATTGCCCGCTACCCGCACCCACGGACGACAACAATGAACAAGACGAGAACGTTCCGCATCGTGATTCCCGCCGCGCTGGCGCTGGCGAGCGCCGGCCTCGCGCAGGCGGGCATGGACGAAGTGCCGCGCATGAGCAACGACGTGTACCGGATGTCGGTATCGTTCTGCTCGAACGTCACGGCCGACGAGAAGATCATGTGCCAGGGCGACATGATCGCCGCGGGCAGCAGGATCGTCGCGGCGATCGGCGGCCTGCCGCCGGCTTCCGCGTCGGCGATCGACGAAGGCGCGCGCAACAAGCTGCCGCCGGAAGAGCGCAAGGGCCTTGCGCCCGTGGAGCCCGGTGCGATCGACAAGGACGACGATCTGGCCGGCCTCGCCGGCATGGTGCGCCTGTGCGACGTGTACGAATCCGGGCCGGCGTCGCGCGCGCGGCACCACGCGGCGCTGCAGCAGAAGGCGCCCGATGTCGCACCGCGTGTCGAGGCGTTGCTGGCCGATGAGTCGACCGCGGCGCGCCGGCGCGTCAGTATCGGCGTGTGGCAGATTCTCGCGCTCGAGGGGCCCGAAGCGTCGGCGCGCGCGTGCACGCAGCTCGGCACCTGAGCGATCACGTGCGGTAAGTGCGTGCCGTTCGACCGTCGACGCACGGGTGCCGACCATGCGGCATCCGTGACGATCAGCTCAGTCGTGCGCGATCGTGTCCGGCCCGATCCGTATCGGCTTGCCGAGCGTTCGGGCGACCGGCGAGGCCCGTACCGCGTCGCGGACGAGTATGTGCTGCGCCTGCGACAGCGGTACCACGAAGCGCAGGGCGATGTCGAAACCGGTTTCGACATCGCGGCGTTCGAGGGTGACGTCCACCGTACAGGCCGGCAGCGTCACGCCCGCGCGTTCCGCTGCCAGTTCGACCGACATGCAGACGCAGGCCGCCAGCGCACTTTCGAGCAACTCGTGCGGCCGCAGGCCGGCGTCGCCGCCTTTGCCTGCCTTGTGGGTGTCCGAGCGCACGACGCTGCGCCCGTTCCCGATCTCGACGCAGTACGGCTTGCCCAGCCGTGTGGCCGTCACCATGGGGATGCTCCGTTGCAGGATGAAAGTGGCGACAGCGTATGCCGGGGGCGCATGCGGCGGAAGGCAATCGCCGGTACCGGTACCGGCTGTAACAGGTTCGGCGGTACGCCGCGCATTCTTTCGTGCACCTTCACATTCGTGCCACGTTGCGGCAGCAACAATCGCGGGCAGACATTCGACAACCTTGCGGCGCATCCCGCGACCGCAAGCCTTTTCCGAGGAAACACGCCATGCTCAAGACGCTCGCCCGCGCCGCTGCCGCACTCGCCGTCGCTTCCGTGTCACTGCACGCCGCCGCGCAGACCAGCTACGACTACCTGTTGCTCGCCGCATCGTGGGAGCCGGGTTTCTGCGCGTCGCACGACACACCGGAATGCACGAACCTCGCCGGATCGTACGCGGCGACGAGCCTGTCGCTGCACGGGCTGTGGCCGAACCGCTACGACGGCAACCAGCCGTTCTACTGCGGCGTGCCGCAGAACGACATCGACCTCGACAACGCGCACCAGTGGTGCAGCATGGACGCGTACCCGATCAGCAGCGCGACGCGCAACACGCTGTCGACGTACATGCCGGGCGTCGCATCCTGTCTCGACAAGCACGAGTGGTTCAAGCACGGCACCTGTTCGAACTCGGCGACGCCCGATGCGTACTGGAACCAGGCGTCGGGCATGATCAGCCGGCTCGGCAACACGTCGTTCAACACGTTCCTGCAGGCGAACGCGGGCAAGACGGTCACGCGTAACCAGTTGCTGTCGGCGTTCGAAGGCGCGTTCGGCAGCAACACGCGCAGCGCGGTGTCGCTGAAGTGCACGAAGACGAACGGCGTGAGCTACTTCACCGAAGCGTGGATCGCGGTGAAGACGAACGCGACCGCGCAGTTTCCGAGCGCGGCGTCGCTCGTAACGGACGGCAACACGCAGGGCACGTGCCCGACGTCGGGCGTGTTCATCGCGAAGTAAGGCGGATGCTGCGGCTCGGCCGTCGTTACGCCAGCAGCCGCAGCGCCTCCGCGAGCGACAGCACCGTCGTGCGCGATTCGAACGCGGTGGCGAACAGATGCTCGTGGACCACCGGGTCCGGGTCGTAGCAGCAATCCTTGACCGTGTAGAGGCGGAAATCGGCGTCGCTCGCATGGGCGATCGACGACAGCATCACGCCGGTCGACGCGATGCCGACCATGATCAGCGAATCGACGCCTTGGGCGATGAGCCGCGCCTGCAGATCGGTGCCGAAGAACACGCTCGCGCGGTGGGCGAGGATCAGCGGCTCGTCGGGCTGTTTGGCCAGCTCCGGGCAGGGGGCATCGTCGATGAAGAGGCCGAGCTGCTTGATGCCCTGGCCGTTCTTGTTGAGCGGACTGACTTCCGGATAGCCGGGACTGAAGCGCAGATTCGCGAACCACACGCCGACGCCGGCCGCTCGCGCCGCGTCGCAGAGACGGCGCGTATTCGAGAGCAATTCAGGGGCGACCGACGGAAAGAGGCCGAGGATGTCGGTCTGGTAATGCATGACGAGCAGCGCGGTTCGGGATGGCGCGATGCGGGGGATCGGCGAGGAGGAATGGCTGTCGGCGTGCGCGTGGGCCGTCGTTGCGACTTTTGATGCGTTGTCCGGATTCATGCGTGGGGCTCCAGTAATCGCTGCGGAATGTCGGGAAAGTCGGTTGTTTCGTATCGTCGGTCACGGCGGCGCCAGCGTGCTCGCGCGTTGCGGAGTCTCGGTTGGATATTTCCTCAGGATATCAACGAGTCGAACGATTTCCAGCGCGGTTTGACGGCAGGGGATCACGGCGTTTCGTTGCGATGCTTGCCGGAATCGCGCGTTGCGGCGACAGCGATCTATCGCACCCGTACCGTTCTTACGCAAGCCGGGGCCGGCGGCTCACCGTTATCGCCGCGCTCTCTGTAGGGGACGACCTCCACGGACATCTGCTCGCGCCAGAAGATCTCGGAGATCCGGCGGCCGTGCTCGCCGTAGTGGGTACGATGATTGAACCCCATCGACTCCAGTGCTCCAGTGAATTGCGCGAAATTCGGCTCGCATGTCGTCAGCGGCGCAGCCGGCATTCCGGGAATCGGATCAAGGCCCAGTTCTACGCGCGTCCCTCTTCCATAGACCACGAACCGCTGGATACCGACCGCCCAGTTACCGGGCAGGCGCTGGCCGTAGCCGAAGCTGTCTTGATCGATCGCGTGGGTCTGCACGCCGAAGCTGCGGTGCACCGCGTCGGGTGTCATGTCGGTAACCTGATTGCTGATCCGAATCAGCTCCAGCATGCCTTGCAGCGCCTGCGTGACGGTCAGGTTCGCCGGGCTTCGCGACTCGACGGCCCCGCTGCCGTCGGGTGGGGCATCCGCCGATTGCCCATGTGCGCCGCCGAACGGCAGGCACAGGCTCAATGCCGTCACGACGGCCAAGGGGTTGACGAAGCCGTGCCCGGTATGAGCGGTTGAAACGACGTGAATTCTGTTCTTGGTCTGCATCACGCTGGATCCTTGTTGTCGTCGAGCAAAGCAACGATGTCCATTCCCCGTGCCCGTCCCGCGCGGCGTTGTGACGACATTGTCGACAATCTCGCCGACGTAATGGCGTCACTTCGTGGTGCGCGTCGACATCAATCCGGTGTCACGGCACCGGACGACGCGAGTGTCCACTGAGACTTCTCAAAAAATCGACCTTCCCGTATAAGTCGTCAACCACTCCAGCGCCAGCGTCCCCGCCAACGAGTTCCCGTTCGCATCGAGCCCCGGCGCCCACACGCACACCGCCATCTCCCCCGGCAGCACCGCGACGATCCCGCCCCCCACGCCGCTCTTCGCCGGCAACCCGACCCGATACACGAAATCGCCGGCCGCATCGTAGGTGCCGCAGGTCAGCATCAGCGCCGACAGCCGCTTCGCGGAACTCGAATCGACGATCCGCTCGCCGGTCACCGGCGCGACCCCGCCGTTCGCGAGGAACAGCGCGGCGCTGGCCAGTTCGACGCAGTTCATCTCGATCGCACATTGGCGGCAATACGCATCGATCACCGTATCGGGCGGCATCTGCATGTTGCCGAAGCTCGCCATGAAATGCGCCATCGCGCGGTTGCGTTCCGCGTGCTGCAACTCCGACAACGCGATGCGCGAGTCGTAGTCGATATCGTTCGAGCCGATCAGCCGCCGCACGAACTCGACGAGCGCCGTCTCGGCCTTCACGAAGCGGCGGCACAGCACGTCGGTGACCACCAGCGCGCCCGCATTGATGAACGGATTGCGCGGCTTGCCGCGCTCGCTTTCGAGTTGGACCAGCGAGTTGAACGCGGTGCCGGACGGCTCGCGGCCGACCCGTTCCCACAGTTCGTCGCCCAGCAGCTGGAACGCGAGCGTGCACGCGAACAGCTTCGAGATGCTCTGGATCGAGAAGCGCTCGTGCGCATCGCCGACCGTGTAAACGTTTCCGTCGAGCGTCACGACCGCCATCCCGAACTTGTCGGCGGGCACTTTTGCGAGTTCGGGAATGTAGTCGGCCACCCGGCCCTGGCCAATCCAGGGGGCGAGTTCGGTGTGGATGCGTTCGAGAGTCGTCTGGTAATTCATCGCGTCAGGCAGGGTAGAGGCACGGCCGGATTCCGGCGAGCCCGTATGGAACCGTCCCGGCGCCGATTCGTCAAGCGCGGGCGGAATCGCGCCCTTATTTTCAAGACCGGCAAACAGGCAAGCGGCGGGCGCAGTATCATGCGGTACGTTTCGGCCGATGGCCGGCGTCCGGCACCGGCCGGCGCCGCCGCGGCTTCCCCGATGATCCGACCGCTGCCCATGTCTTTTCGCATCCTGCTCGTCGAAGACGACACCCGCCTGTCCACGCTGATCGCCGGCTACCTGCGCAAGAACGACTATGAAGTCGACACTGTGCTGCATGGTGACGCCGCGGTGCCGGCGATCCTGTCCATTCGTCCCGATCTCGTCATCCTCGACGTGAACCTGCCGGGCAAGGACGGCTTCGAAATCTGCCGCGAGGCGCGCAAGCAGTACGACGGCGTGATCATCATGGTGACGGCGCGCGACGAACCGTTCGACGAGCTGCTCGGTCTCGAATTCGGCGCGGACGACTACGTGCACAAGCCGGTCGAGCCGCGCATCCTGCTCGCGCGGATCAAGGCGCAACTGCGCCGCGCGCCCGCGCGCGCGGCCGAAAGCACCGCGCCGCAGCCGGAGCGCTACGCGTTCGGCAAGTTCTCGATCGACCGCACCGACCGCACCGTCGTGCTGCCCGACGGCAGCACGCCCGATCTGACGTCGGCCGAATTCGACCTGCTGTGGGCGCTCGTGTGTCATGCGGGCGAAGTCGTCAGCCGCGACGACCTGATGCTGCAGTTGCGCGGCGTCGAATTCGACGGCCTCGACCGCACGATCGACGGGCGCATCTCGAAGCTGCGCCGCAAGCTGCGCGACGACGCGAGCAACCCGCAGCGGATCAAGACGATCCGCAGCAAGGGTTATCAATTCAGCAAGCACGCGTGGGAATGACGCCGCGCTCGCGCGACGCCGTCACGTTCCGCGCGGGCATTCCGCCTGCCGGCCGGGAGCCGCGATGATCCGACGAACCCGTTCGCACCCCGATGCGCCGCCGCTGCCGACGCTGCGCTACGTCAAGTGGCGCTGGCTGCATTTCCGTCGCGCGTGGACCGACACGCGCGCCGACCGCATTCCGAGCTGGTCGCGCCTGTACGTGCGCACCTATCTGCATCTGCTCGGCCTCGTGCTGCTCACCGCACTGGTGCCCGCTCTCGCGCTGTGCGTCGAATTGTCGCCGCAGGTCGTGTGGCATGCGTTCGACTCGTTGCCGGGCGACATCTGGATCGTGCTCGCGTTCGTGTTCACCGCGCCCGCGCTCGCCGCGTACCGGTGGATGCGGCCGGTCTGGTCGGATCTCGTGATGGTGCGCGAGCGGGCGATCGACTTCACCGGCGGCCGCTTCAACACCCGCGCGCGCGAATCGCACAGCGTGATCATCGGTCCGCTCGCGCGCACGCTGAATGCGCTGGCGATGCGCATGGAGCGGCTGATCGCCGCGCAACGCGATCTGACGAACGGCATCTCGCACGAACTGCGCACGCCGCTCGCGCGCGTGCGCTTCGCGCTCGAAATGCTGCGCGAACCGGGCTCGGCGGCCGAATACCAGGGCGCGCTCGAGAGCATCGCGCAGGACGTGACCGAGCTCGAGGAACTGATCGACATGAGCCTCACGTATGCGCGGCTCGAATACAGCTCGCTGCAGTCGAACCTCGAGTCGACCGCGCCCGTCGCATGGTTCGAGCATCAGGTGAACGACGCGCAGCTGCTGTATCCGGAGCGTGCGATCGAGTCGCGCATCGCGATCGCGTCGGATTTGCGCGTGAAGATGGACCGGCGGCTGATGTCGTATGCGATGCGCAACCTGTTGCGCAACGCGAGCAAGTACGCGAAATCGCGGATCGTCGTCGGGATCTCGCTCGTGCACGGCAACATCGGGATCTTCGTCGAGGACGACGGCCCCGGCGTGCCCGAGAGCGAGCGCGAACGGATCTTCGACGCGTTCGTGCGCCTCGACCGCCGCACCGGCGGTTACGGGCTCGGCCTGTCGATCACGCGGCAGGTGCTCCACGCGCACAACGGCCGGATCGCGGTCGTCGATCCGGTCGAGCTCGGCGGCGCGCGGTTCGAGATCAGCTGGCCGGTCTAGCGATACGCGGCAAGCGTCCCGAGCCTCGCCGCAACAACGGCACGACAGCACGCAGCCGCGCGCGCCGGACCGGGTGCGTCGCCGGCCTTTCCCGCCATACCTTCCCCTTATCGATGCCTTCCTGCACCGCGAGCGCGTGACGATTCGTTTGCCACGCGGGCGCGCTTTGCATTACGATTGCAATTGCAACTATATGGGTGGCCGATCCGTGACGGCGGACGCGGGCGCCCCGCGACGCAGCAGTGAAGCCGGGGCCGCCACGATGGCCGTCCCCTTGTTCATGCATTCCTGTCCGGGTCACACATCATGCGGCTTTTGAATATCGTGTCTTCTCCCCGCGGCGCGAAGTCGGCTTCGATCGCGGTCGCCAATGCCTTTATCGATGCATACCGGCAGACGGGCGCCACGGTCGACGTCGATACGTTGAATGTCTGGGAGGAGGATTTGCCGGACTTTGACGGTGACGCGATCGGCGCGAAATACAAGGGCGTCGCCAACGTGCCGATGGACGAGGCGGAGCAGTCGATCTGGCGACGAATCCAGTCCCTCGTGAAGCGCTTTCAGGAAGCGGACCGGATCGTCGTCGGCGTGCCGATGTGGAATTTCGGCTATCCGTACAAGCTCAAGCAACTGATCGATCTCGTCAGCCAGCGGAACATGCTGTTCACGTTCGATGGCACTGCCTACGGCCCGTTGCTGGAGATTCCGCGCGCACTGGCCATCCATGTGCGCGGGCAGGGCGAGGCGGCCGGCGCGGGACGTGCGGGCCATCCCGGCTTCGGGCATCAGGCCGATTACATCGAATTCTGGCTGAGGTTCATCGGCGTGGACGAGGTCAGAAGCCTGACCGTCGAACACACGTGGCATGCGAGAGCGCACGAAAGCATCGAACGCGCGCAAGCGCGTGCGGTCGCGATGGCCGCCGATTTCTGATCGGGGAAGACGCCGGCGCGACGGCCGCACGGATGCCGCTGCAGCGGCATCCGCGCATGCTCAATAAGTCCGGCCGAGCTGCAGGTAGACGTTGCGTCGGCCGCCGGGGGCGAGCGCCACGCCGATGTAGACCGGCCCGAACGCGGTCGACAGGCTCGTGAAGAACGTATAGCTCTGCTTGAGCGCGCCGCCGCCGATCTTCTCGCCGGCGGCCCACACGTTGCCGACTTCCGCGCTGGCGCCGATCGACAGGGCCTTGATCGGCGACGCGTTGAACGTCATCAGCTGGTTCATGTACGTCACGTTGCCGTATGCGAGCTCGTTGCCGTTCAACTGGTCGGCCGCATAGGCGGCCAGATGCTGGAAGCCGCCGAGCGTGAAGTTGAACGCGTTGATCAGGTTGGTGCCGCCGATGCTCTTGCCGCCTTCGATCGTCGCGCTGATGCTGTGCCGGCCGAACTGTTGCGCGATCATCGCCTTGCCGTAGATCTCCGTGTACGGCGTGTTGGAGATCGCATCGTCGAATTCCTGCGCCGACTGGCTGTTGTGCGACAGCAGCGAGCGTTCGACGCGGAATTCGGTGTAGTAGCCGTGACGCGGGAACATCGGATCGTCGAGCTGATCGATGACGAGCCGCGCACGGGCGATGAGCGCCTGCGACGTGAAACTCGGCCACAGCAGCGTCGAGCTGCTGCCGTCGTCGGCCGAGAACGGCAGGTTGTAGTTCGGCGAGCCGTGCCCGGTCGCGTAGCCGAGGCCGATCCGGAAGTCACCGAGACGCCCGATCGGCAAGCCGAGGTCGAGCCCCGCGCGCGCCGTCTGCATCAGGTACTGGTTCAGCTTCACGTCATTGCTGTTGTCGTACAGGTTCGCATAGCGACGCTGGTATTCCGCGTACGGCGACAGGTACACGCCATATGCGGCCGGCAGCGGCTGGCGCAATTCGACGCGCGCCGACTGCAGGTCGCTGCCGATCGTCGTGTCCGCGCGGAATTCGAGCCCCGACTCCGTGAGCCACGGCCGCCGGTAGCCGACATGCAGGCGGAAGCCGCCTTCGTCGGTCGAACTGCTCGACATGCCGAGCCCGAACAGCAGGAAGTTGGGCCCCCAGTACTTCTCGCGCGCGTCGATCTCGAGCACGTTGTCGTCGCCGCGGCTCACGATCTGCTGCGTGACGCTCTCGAAGTTGCCGCCCGTCGTGAGTCCGAGCAGATCCTGGCTGACGGTCTGCGGATCGTAGATGTCGCCGGGTTTCACGTGCAGCGCGTTGCTGACGACCCGCTTCGGCACGCCGCCGCTGGTCTTGATGTCGATGCGCGTGATCCGGATCGGTGGCGGCAGCGGCTGCGCGTGCGCGGACCGGTACGCCGCGTACTGTTCCGGCGTGAGCGCGAAACGCCGCAGCCTCGGCAGCGCCGCGGTCGCGGCGGCCTCGCCGGCGGCGATCGCCTGCTTCGCGTTCTGGAAATCGGTGAACGCGAGCGAGCCGAGGTCCGGCGTGAGCAGCACGTCCTGCGCGTCGAGTTGCTTGCGCTGCGCGGTCACGTTCTGGCGGATCAGGATGCCGACCATCTGCTGCATCACGTCGGCCGGCGACGCGAGCGCGTCGAGCGGGCGCAACTGCGAGCCGATGTCGACGGCGATCACGACGTTCGCGCCCATCTGCCGTGCGGTGTCGACGGGCAGGTTGCTGACGAGGCCGCCGTCCACGAGCGCGCGCCCGTTGATCTCGGCCGGCGCGAACAGGCCCGGCATCGCCATGCTCGCGCGAATCGCGAGCGGCAGCGAGCCGTGGTCGAGCACGACCATCTGGCCGGTCTGCAGGTCGGTCGCGACCGCGCGATACGGGATCGGCAGGCGGTCGAACGGCTGGTTGGTCGGCACGGCGGCCGTCCAGTTCGCGAGCAGCGCCTGCAGCCGGTTGCCCTGCACGAGGCCGACCGGCGCCTTGACGCCTTTCTTGCCGAAGCCGAGCGTCAGTCCGTTGATGTACAGGCGTTCGTCTTCCCGGCTGGTTTGCGGCAGGTCCGCGCGATCCGTCACGTCGAACGCGATATCCGCGAGGTTCACTTCCGACAGCCGCTTCTGCATTTCGTCGGCCGCCATTCCGCTCGCGTACAGGCCGCCGACGACGGCGCCCATGCTGGTGCCCGCGATGCAGTCGATCGGGATCCGGTTGTCCTCCAGCACTTTCAGGACACCGAGGTGTGCGTAGCCGCGCGCGCCGCCGCCGGACAGCACGAGGCCGATCGACGGGCGGCCGGCCGGGCCGCCGTCGGCCGAGCAGGTGTGCGCGGATGCAGCGGGCGTGGCGGCCGCCGGCGCGTTGGCCGCCGCGGCGACGGCCTGGGCGGCGGCGGATTCGGTGGCCGGCAGCGGTTGCGCGGCGACCGTGCAGCACCAGAAGGCAACGAGCGTCGTGCAGAGCGGGCGCACCGGCGCCCAGCGGAAGGAAACGGTCGCTGTCATGGTGAAAATACCTGGCGTGATCGTGCGTCTGACGCCTGCCGGGAGCAGGCAAGACCGAGAGATTACCGTGTTTTACAGGCCCAACGCGAGAGGCTGTTGCGTAGCCGGACGGGCGCGGAATGCCCGTTTCGGCAATTTCGTCGCGAAAAAATCATGGGAATTGCCTAAAGTATCGGAATGATTTGCCGCTAAGCTCGTGATGGGGCGGCATGGACGCGCGGCAAAAAAGTGCGGCGCGGCCGTCCCGGCCCGTTCCCTCACCAAGGTTTGATATGTCGACACCGCTGTTCGGAAAGTTGTTTGCGCAACCCGTTGCGATCGACCCGGGAACGGCGAGTACGCGGATCTATACGCACGAACGCGGCGTGGTGCTGAACCAGCCGTCGGTCGTCTGCTTCCGCAAGGGCGGCGCGAGCGACGCGCGGCCGACGCTCGAGGCCGTCGGCGAGCTCGCGAAGGCGCTGGTCGGCCGCGAACCGGGGCACCTCGAAGCCGTGCGGCCCATGCGGCACGGCGTGATCGCGGACGCGCACGCGGCCGAGCAGATGATCCGCAGCTTCATCGACATGTCGCGCACCCGCTCGCGCTTCGGTCGCCGCGTCGAGGTCACGTTGTGCGTGCCGTCCGACGCGACGGCCGTCGAGCGCCGCGCGATCCGCGAGGCCGCGTTCGCGGCCGGCGTATCGGAGGTCGAACTGATCGAGGAATCGCTCGCGGCCGGGCTCGGCGCGGGTTTGCCGGTGACCGAGCCGGTCGGCTCGATGGTCATCGACATCGGCGGCGGGACGACCGAAGTCGCGGTCATCGCGCTCGGCGGCATCGTCTACCGCGAGGCGATCCGCGTCGGCGGCAGCCAGTTCGACGCGGCGATCGTCAACCATGTCCGCAACCTGTACGGCGTGCTGCTCGGCGAGCAGACGGCGGAGCACGTGAAGAAGACGATCGGCTCGGCCACCAGCGCGGTGCCGCGCACGTCCACGCGCGCCGTCGGTCGCAGCATCGGCGACGGCCTGCCGCGCTCGGTCGAGCTGTCCAACCACGACGTCGCGGACGCGCTGGCCGCGCCGCTCAAGCAGGTCATCGGCGCGGTGAAGTCGGTGCTGGAAAACGCGCCGGCCGAACTCGTGACCGACATCGCGCATCGCGGCGTGGTGCTCACCGGCGGCGGCGCGCTGCTCGCCGATCTCGAACGCCTGCTGTACGACGAGACCGGGCTGGTCGCACGGATCGCCGATGAGCCGGCCACCTGCGCGGTACGTGGCGCGGGCGAGGCGATGGGGCGACTCGCGATGTGCCCGGCCGACTGACCCAGGGCGGTGCCGGGTTCGCGTCGCGACGCGGCGCATCCTTCACATACTTTCGATCTCCCGATGGCCGGCCTGCGTGGCCGGCATCGGTTCGTCGCATGGACAGGCGCGAGCGCGCCGTGCTAGCGTGACGCGCCCATTCGGGGCGGGCCGGCCGATGCGCGCGGCGATACCTGAGAGAGACCGACTACCTTGAAATATCGAACCAAACGGGGCTTCGCGGCCCGGGCCGGCCGCGTGCTGGCCGTCGTTGCGTGCGTCTGGGCCGCGGCCGCCGGCGCGATCGTCGTCCATGGCATGCGGATGCCGAGCGATCCGGCGGACGTCGCCGTGATCTTCGGCAACGCGCTCGACGAAACCGGCGCGCCGAAGCCCGTGCTCGCGGCCCGGCTCGATGTCGGCGTGCGGTGTTACCGCGCGGGGCAGTGTCCGGCGTTTCTGGTCAGCGGCGCGATCGACGGCCCCGGGCTGAACGAGGCGACGGCGATGCGCGACTACCTCGTCGCGCGCGGCGTGCCGGCGGACCGGATCGCCGTCGACGACCAGGGCGACAACACGCTCGCGACCGCGCAGCACACGCTGGCCTACCTGCGCACGCACGGCCTGTCGCGCGTGCTGATCGTCAGCCAGTATTACCACCTCGCGCGGGCGCGCCTCGCGTTCGAGCGCGTCGGCATTGCGCGGTCGACTATCTCCGCCGCCTATCCGCGCCGCTTTCAGTGGCGCGATGTCTATTCGAGCTGGCGCGAGGTGCCGGCCTATGCGGTGTATGCGGTGCGGCTGTGGGTGAATCCCGATGCGCGGCCGGTTTCGTTTCGGCCGATGCTTTATCTGATGAGCCTGTTTTCGTGACGCGGCAGCCGCGGCGGCACATGCTTCCGGCCGCGTTGCAACGGTGTTTCAAGACGAAAATCGAAGCAATTCCGGGGATTGCTTGAAAATCCGGATTCCTCTGATGATTATTGACGGCGCGGATTATCCATTTCCTGATCCGGCAGGGTAAAAATATTGCACTGCAAGATTCGCGTATAACGCATCACGACGATATATCAGCGTTTTCACGGATGCGGCGCGTCCGATATCTTTGCGAAAACTCGAAACAAGCCGGTGAAAGACGTGCCGGTCGTTATTGATGAGCGCTTTCCGGCGAGTAAAAAATACATGTGCGTCGGCCCTTGATCCGATGGGAAAACATCGACTGGAAAACGGGTTGAGTTTGATATAGCCTTGTCTGATAAAAGCAGGGCAGTAATCAAATCAACAGAAAGTCGCTGCAAAAAACAGGGGCCGCCATCATGTCATTCGACTAGTTTCGACTTGCATTCCCGGTCTGACTAAAAATTCATCCATGAATAAACCGACATCGCGCCGCGATTGCCGGAGCGGACGCTTTCATCCGTGATTTTCTGCTGTGCGTCACCCTGTGTGGTCGCAATACCAATACCAAGGCCGAAATCAATAACGAGGGAAAGCATGAATACTGCGCGTTCGAAAAAGGCGAGTGAACCGTTCCCGAGACTGTTGTTGCCCACGGGCGTTTTCCTGGCACTGTCCGGCGCGGGTATCGTGCCCGCTCATGCGACTTGCAGCCAGGCGGGCACGACGGTGAGCTGTTCCGGCGTCGCGAACCCGCTGGCGCCGAGTTTCTC
Source organism: Burkholderia sp. 28_3 (assembly GCF_003253915.1). Lineage (NCBI taxonomy): Bacteria > Pseudomonadati > Pseudomonadota > Betaproteobacteria > Burkholderiales > Burkholderiaceae > Burkholderia > Burkholderia sp. 28_3. The sequence goes on along the minus strand of NZ_QKZF01000016.1, from coordinate 83,308 downwards.
GAGCAACCTCAACAACATCAACGCGACGGTCAACCCCGGTGCGAGCGTCGGCGTGCTGCTCGGCGTCGGCGGCACGGCGATGTCGCTGACGGGCAACAACACCACGCTGACCAACAACGGCACGATCGACCCGTCGGCGCTCGGCTCGGGGCTCGGCGTGCTGTCGAGCGGCGCGGTGATCGGCAACGCGGCGGCGAGCTCGGTCAACGTCACCAACAACGGCGTGATGAACGGCTCGACCGGCGTGGCGATCAGCGGCGTGACGGGCATGGCGCTGTCGGTCCAGAACGGCACGGGCGGCACGTCGACCATTACGAACACCGGTTCGATCGGCTCTTCCGCGCTGGTCGGTGCGACGCTGATCGGCGCCGATGCGCCGGTGGTCGCCGCCTACGGCGGCGGCACGGTCAACATGACGAACAGCGGGACGATCAGCGGCCGCGTGTCGTTCGGCTCGAACAACGCGCCCGGCGGCGGCAATACGTTCACCAACTCGGGCGTGATCAACGGCAGCGTGTCGATGGGCGCGAACAGCACGAACACGTTCAATGCGATCACGGGCTCGCAGGTCAATACGGCGGGCGGCACCGGGGGCGCGTTCAACATCACGGTCGGGGCGAACACGCTCAACGTCGCGCAGACGGGCATCGTCGACGGCGGCGCGGGCGGCAACAACACCCTCAACCTGCAGCAGGGCGCTTCCGCGAACGGCACGATCGCGGCCAACAACTACATCAACTTCAATCACCTGAACGTCCAGGGCGGCAACTGGACGATCAACGGCGCGTCCACCGCGCAGGACGCGACGCTGAGCGGTGGCGTGGCGATCATCAACGACAACGCGTCGCTCGGCACCGGCAACATCACCGGGAACGGCGGTGCGTTGCAGGCGGGCACGGCGGCGCTCAACGTCTCTAACAACGTGTCGCTCGGCGTGGGGGGCCTGACGGTGCAGGGCACGACCGGGCTGACGCTGTCCGGTACGGTGTCGGGTGGCGGTGCGCTGACGAAGAACGACGGCGGCACGCTGACGCTGTCCGGCGCGAACAGCTACACGGGCGGCACCAACCTGAACGCCGGCGGCCTGGTGATCGGCAACAATTCGGCGCTCGGCATCGGCACGCTGAACGTGAGCGCGTCGGCGTCGCTCGATACGAGCACGAACGTGACGCTCGGCAACACGGTCAATCTCGCCTCCGGCTCGACGCTGTCGATCGGCGGCAGCAACAGTCTCGGGCTGACCGGCGCGATCAACGGAAGCGGCGGCCTCGTGAAGAACGGCGCGGCGACCACGACGCTGAGCGGCGTCAATACGTATACGGGCGGCACGACCATCAACAGCGGTACGCTCGCGCTGAATGGGGCCGGCAGTCTGTCGGCGACCGGCACGGTCAACCTGACCGGTGCGGGTGCAACGTTCGACGTGAGCGCTGCGTCGGGCGCGCAGACGATCGGCTCGCTGGCCGGCGCGGCCGGCACGAACGTGAACCTCGGCGTCAATTCGCTGACGCTCGGCGGCACCGGCAATGCGACCTATGCCGGCACGATCGGCGGGTCGGGCAGCGTGACGCTGTCGGGTACCGGCGTGCAATCGCTGACCGGTACGAACGTATACACGGGCGGCACCAACCTGAACGGCGGCAACCTCGTCGTCGGCAGCAATACGGCGCTCGGCAGCGGCGCGGTGAACGTGAACGGCTCGTCGACGCTCGACGCGACGACCAACGTGACCCTGGCAAACGGCGTCAATCTCGCGACGGGCACCACGCTGACGCTCGGCGGCGGCACCGATCTCGGCCTCGGCGGCGTGATTTCCGGTGGCGGCGGTCTCGTGAAGAACGGCGCGGCCGCGCTGACGCTGAACGGCGCGAACAATTACACCGGTGGCACGACGCTGAACGCAGGCAGCCTCGTGCTCGGCAACGGCTCCGCGCTGGGCACCGGTGCGCTGACCGTCGGCGGCGCGGCGACGCTCGATACGAATGCGAGCCTGTCGGTCGGCAATGCGATCGGTCTCGGCACGGGCGCGACGCTGACGCTCGGCGGCAGCAACGCACTCGGATTGAGTGGCGCGATTTCCGGTACGGGCGCGCTGGTGAAGAACGGCGCGTCGACCACGACGCTGACGGGGGCGAACACCTACACCGGCGGCACGACGATCAATGCCGGCACGCTCGCGCTCGGCGCGGGCGGCAGCCTGTCGTCCACGGGTACGGTGAATCTGGTCAATGCGGGTGCCACGCTCGACATCAGCGCGGGCAGCGCGCAATCGATCGGCGCGCTGTCGGGCGGCGTCGGCACGAGCGTGAGCCTCGGCGCCAACGCGCTGACGCTGGGCGGGACCGCGAGCGGCACGTTCAGCGGCACGATCGGCGGCACCGGCAGCCTGACGCTGGCGGGTACCGGCACGCAGACGTTGAACGGCGCAAATACCTATACCGGCGGCACGAATCTCAATAGCGGCAGCCTGGTACTCGGCAACAACGGGGCGCTCGGCTCCGGCGCGCTGAACGTCGGCGGGGCGGCGACGCTCGATACGAATGCGAGCCTGTCGGTCGGCAATGCGGTCAATCTCGGCACGGGCGCCGCGCTCACGCTCGGCGGCAGCAACAACCTCACGCTGGGCGGCGCGATTTCCGGCGCGGGCAGCCTCGTGAAGAACGGCGTGGCCACCACCACGCTGACCGGCGCGAATACCTACACGGGCGGCACGACGATCAACGCGGGGACGCTGGCGCTCGGCGCGGGCGGCAGTCTTGCATCGACCGGTGCGATGAACCTCGCGGGCGTCGGCGCGACGCTGGATCTGGGCGGTGCGACGGGCGGCCAAACGCTCGGCGCGCTGTCGGGTGTCGCGGGAACAAACATCAACCTCGGGAACAATGCACTGACGCTGGGCGGGACCGCCAGCGGCACGTTCAGCGGTGCGATCGGCGGTACGGGCAGCCTGACGCTCGCAGGCACCGGCACGCAGACGCTGAACGGCGCGAGCACCTATTCGGGCGGCACGAACCTCAATAGCGGTGGCGTGGTGCTCGGCAACAATACGGCGCTGGGCACCGGCACGGTGAACGTGGGCGGCGCGGCGACGCTCGATACGAACGCGAGCCTGACGGTGGCCAATGCGGTCAATCTCGGCACGGGTGCGGCGCTCACCTTGGGCGGCAGCAATGCGCTCGACCTGAGCGGTGCGATTTCCGGTGCGGGCAGCCTCGTGAAGAACGGCGCGGCGACGACCACGCTGACGGGCGCGAACACGTACACGGGCGGCACCACGATCAACGCCGGCACGCTGGCGGTGGGCGCGGGCGGAAGCCTCGCGTCGACCGGAGCGATGAATCTCGCGAGTGCCGGCGCGACGCTCGATCTGAGCGCCGCGACGGGCGCACAAACGCTCGGCGCATTGTCGGGCGTCGCGGGCACGAACCTCAACCTCGGTGGCAACGCACTGACGCTGGGCGGGACCGCCAGCGGCACGTTCAGCGGTGCGATCGGCGGCACGGGCAGCCTGACGCTCGCGGGCACCGGCACGCAGACGCTGTCCGGCGCGAACACCTATACGGGCGGCACGACGATCGGCGGGGGCAGCACGCTGGCGCTCGGCGCGGGCGGCAGCCTTGCGTCGACCGGCACGGTGAATCTGGCCGGGGCCGGGGCGACGTTCGACCTGAGCGGCGCATCGGGCGCGCAGACGATCGGCGCACTGACCGGTGCGGCCGGCACGAACGTGAACCTCGGCGGCAACGGGCTGACGCTGAGCGGCAACGGCAGCAACACGTTCGGCGGCGCGATCGGCGGCGCCGGCGGCCTGACGCTCGCCGGCAGCGGTACGCAGACGCTGACGGGCGCGAACACGTATACCGGCGGCACGACGATCAGCGGCGGCGGCACGCTGGCGCTGGGTGCGGGCGGCAGCCTCGCGTCGACCGGCGCGGTGACCCTCGCCGGCACGGGTGCGACGCTCGATCTGAGTGGCGCGACGGGCGCGCAGACGATCGGCACGCTGGCGGGTGCGGGCGGCACGAGCGTGAATCTGGGCGCGAATGCGCTGACGCTGAATGCCACCACCAACGGTACGTTCGGCGGTGCGATCGGCGGGACGGGCGGTGTGACGGTCGCCGGCACGGGCACGCAAACGCTGACGGGCGCGAACACGTATACCGGCGGCACGACGATCAACGGCGGCAGCACGCTCGCGCTCGGTGCGGGCGGCAGCCTCGCGTCGGGGGGCGCCGTGACTCTCGCGGGCGCGGGCGCGACGTTCGACGTGAGCGGCGCGACGGCCGCCCAGACGCTCGGCACGCTGACCGGCGCGGCCGGCACGAACGTGAATCTCGGCGCGAATGCGCTGACGTTGAACGGCAGCGGCAACGGTACGTTCGGCGGTGCGATCGGCGGGACGGGCGGCGTGACGTTCGCCGGCACGGGCACGCAAACGCTGACGGGCGCGAACACATATACCGGCGGCACGACGATCAACGGCGGCAGCACGCTTGCGCTGGGAGCCGGTGGCAGTCTCGCGTCCGGTAGCACCCTGAATCTCGCGGGCACGGGTGCGACGTTCGACGTGAGCGCTGCGAGCGGCGCGCAAACGATCGGTGCGCTGTCGGGGGTGGGCGGCACGAACGTGAATCTCGGCGCGAATACGCTGACATTGAACGGCAGCGGCAACAACACGTTCGGTGGCACGATCGGCGGGACGGGGGGCGTGACGCTGGCGGGCACCGGCACGCAGACGCTGACGGGGGCGAACACGTACACGGGCGGCACGACGATCCATGGCGGCAGCACGCTTGCACTTGGCGCGGGAGGTAGCCTCGCGTCGACGGGCGCGGTGAATCTTGCGGGCACCGGTGCGAGGTTCGATGTGAGCGCCGCGACCGGTACGCAAACGATCGGTGCGCTGTCGGGCGCGGCCGGCACGAACGTGAGTCTCGGCGCGAATGCGCTGGCGCTGAACGGCACCGGCAGCAGTACGTTCGGCGGCACCATCGATGGCTCGGGCAGCGTGACGGTGGCGAGCGGCACGCAGGTGCTGACCGGCGGCAACACGTACACGGGCGGCACCACGATCGCCGCCGGCGGCACGCTGCAACTCGGCAACGGCGGCACGTCGGGCAGCGTGGCCGGCAACGTCGTCGACAACGGTGCGCTGATCGTCAATCAATCCGGCAATGTGACGATCGCGAGCGTGCTGTCCGGTACCGGCTCCCTCACCCAGGCCGGCAGCGGACAACTGACCCTGACCGGCGCGAGCACGCTGAGCGGGCCGACCACGGTCAGCGCGGGCACCCTCGCCGTCAACGGTTCGCTCGGCCAGTCGACCGTGACCGTGCAGAGCGGCGCGACGCTGACCGGCACCGGCACGGTCGGCGGCCTCGTCGTGCAGAACGGCGCGACGGCGGCTGCCACGCAACCGGGCGCGGCGCTGAACGTGGGCGGCAACGTCACGTTCCAGCCGGGTTCGACGTTCCAGGTCGCCGCCACGCCGCAGCAAAGCGGCAGCCTCGCGGCGAGCGGCACGGCGACGCTGAACGGCGGCACCGTGCAGGTGCTGGCGAACCAGAGCGCTTACCAGCCGAGCACGACGTACACGATCCTCAGCGCGTCGTCGGGCGTGCAGGGCGCGTTCACCCAGGTGAGCGCGAACTACGCGTTCCTGACGCCGACCCTCAGCTACGACCCGGGCCACGTGTACCTGCGACTGGTTCAGAACGGCACGTCGCTGCCCGACGTCGCGACGACGCCGAACCAGCGCTCGGTCGCGACCGCGCTGGGCGGGCTCGGCGCCGGCAATCCGCTGTACGACGCGGTGCTGACGACCGACGCGCCCACCGCGCGCCGCGCGTACGGGCTGCTCGACGGCGAACTGCAGGCGAGCCTGAAGAGCATGCTGCTGCTCGACAGCCGCTATGTACGCGACGCGGTGACCGATCGTGTCCGCCAGGGTCTCGCGCCCGGATCGGGCCCGCTCGCGGCCCTGTCGTCGGGCGGCGCCGCGCTGTGCGGCGACAACACGGCCGGCGTGGCCGACCCGACGCTGCCGCCGGAACGCCGGATCGGCTCGCGCGACGGGTGCTACGGCGGGACGCCGTATCAGCCGGTCGTCTGGGGGCAGGCGTTCGGCGGCCGCAGCCGGCTTGCCGGCGACGGCAACGCGTCGACGATCAACCGCAGCATGACGGGCTTCATCGCCGGCGCCGACATGGCGCTCAACGACAAGTGGCGCGCGGGTCTGGCGGCCGGTGTCACGCACAGCTCGCTCGACAACGACCAGAGTTCGTCGGCGGCGGTGAACAGCTACTACCTGTCGCTGTACGGCGGCGCGCAGTACGGCGCGCTCGGCGTGCGTGGCGGCGCGTCGTACACCTGGTACCGCATCAACAGCGACCGCTATCCGGGCTTCGCGGGCTTCTCCGATCACGACTCGGCTGGCTACAACGCGAATTCGGCGCAGGTGTTCGGCGAAGTCGGCTACGCGCTGCCGGTCGGGCCGGTCGCGATCGAGCCGTTCGCGGGCCTCGCGTACGTGAACCTGCATACCGACGGCTATACGGAAACCGGCGGCGCGGCCGCACTGCGCGCCGGCGGCGAGACGACCCACGTCGGCTTCTCGACGCTCGGCCTGCGTGCGGCGTCGCAGCTCGGCTCGATCGCGAGCGGCACGTTCACCGCGCGCGGGACGGTCGGCTGGCGGCATGCGTTCGGCAACGTGCGGCCGTCGTCGGCGTTCACGTTCGCGAATGGCGGCACGTCGTTCCAGGTGTCGGGCGTGCCGATTGCTCGCGACAGCGCGGTACTCGAAGCCGGCATCGACGCGAACGTCACGAAGCGCCTGACGCTCGGCCTCACGTACAGCGGCCAGTATGGCAGCGGCGTGCGCGACAACGCGATCCTCGGCAACATCCTGTGGAAATTCTGACCGGCAACTGACGTACCCGTCCGCGGCGCCTCGCGACGCAGCAACGTCGCGGGGCGCCGCAGCCGTTTCGTCGCTGCGCACGTGCCCGGTTCTGGCCTATCCTGTGCGAAACACGCGACGCGCGCCGCGCGTTGCGCCTCGACACAGGAGCATCGATGCCGAATCACGCCGAAGCCACGACGACGCAGGCGCCGCAAGTCGCGCCAGTTGCCCCGACCATCGCGTCGGGTCCCGCCTTCATCGCGCCCGAAGCCGATCAGCAGGTTCTCGCGCGCAACAACCAGTACGTGCTGAAATCCGGTGACGCGTTCGTGGTCAGCGACGCGCTCGGTGACATCGGCGGGCATGACGACGGCCTGTTCGTCGACGACATGCGCGTGCTGTCGAAATGGCGCCTGACGTTTGGCGGCCGCGCGCCGTCGCTGCTGTCGGGCGCGACGAGCGCCGACAACGCGTCGTTCACCGCGCACCTGACGAACCGCCCGCTGCCGCCGCTCGGCGGCCACGAGACGCCCGAGGGCGTGATTCATATCGAGCGCATGCGCGTGCTCGCGGGCGACGTGCTGTACGAAGCGCTGACGCTGACGAACTACGGCGCGAGCGAAGCCGAGGTGCCGCTGTCGCTGTCGTTCGCGGCCGATTTCAAGGACATGTTCGAAGTGCGCGGCACGCAGCGGCCGAAGCGCGGCACGGTGGGCGCGCCGCGCGTCGACGCGGGCGCGGTGCGGCTGCGCTACGACGGCCTCGACGGCGTGGAGCGCAACGTGACCGTGCATTTCTCGCCGGCGCCCGACGCGCTGTCGGTCGATCGTGCGGACTACACGCTGACGATCGCCGCGCAGGCGTGCGTGTCGATCTACCTGACCGTCGATGCGACGCTCGGGCCCGCGCAGGGCGAAGGGCCCGGATGCGGCCGCGTCGCGCTGCGTACCGCGCTGGTCGGCGTGCATCGAGAGATGCGGGCACGGCGCGAGTCGATGGCGCGCGTGAACACCGGCAATCCGCTGTTCGACGCATGGCTCGATCGTTCGCTCGCGGATCTTGGGCTGCTCACGACGCAGCTCGACACGGGGCCGTACCCGTATGCGGGCATTCCGTGGTTCTCGACGCCGTTCGGCCGCGACGCGATCATCACGTCGCTGCAGATGCTGTGGCTGCAGCCGTCGCTCGCTCGCGGCGTGCTGCGCTTTCTTGCCGAGCATCAGGCGCGCGAGACCTCCGCGTTCCGCGACGCGGAGCCCGGCAAGATCATGCACGAGTTCCGCCGCAGCGAGATGGCCGCGACGGGCGAGGTGCCGTTCGCGCTGTACTACGGCGGCGTCGATACGACTCCGCTGTTCATCGTGCTCGCGGGCGCCTATCTCGAACGCACCGGCGACGATGCGCTGATCGACGAGCTGTGGCCCGCGCTCGAGCGCGCCGCGCAATGGGTGATCGACAAGTGCGACCGCAATCCGTACGGATTGCTCGATTACCAGCGCACGTCGGAGCGCGGCCTCGCGAACCAGGGCTGGAAGGACAGTCACGATTCGGTGTTCCACGCGGACGGCCGTTTCCCGGACGGGCCGATCGCGCTCGTCGAAGTGCAGGCCTATGCGTGCGCGGCGCTCGACGCGATGTCGGCATGCTCGCACCGGCGCGGCCATGCGGCCGACGCGACGCGCTACGCGTTGCGCGCGAAGACGCTGCGCGACCAGGTCGACGCGCTGTTCTGGATGCCGGAAGGTGATTTCTACGGGATCGCGCTCGACGGTCATGGCGAGCTGTGCCGCGTGTTCGCGTCGAACGCCGGCCACCTGCTGGCGTTCGGGCTGCCCGACGCCGAGCGCGGCGCGGCGGTCGCCGGCGTGCTCGGCTCGGCGCTGTTCCAGACGGGCTGGGGCATCCGCACGCTCGCGGCCGGCCAGCCGCGTTTCAACCCGATGGCGTATCACAACGGCTCGGTGTGGCCGCACGACAATGCGCTGATCGCGCGCGGTCTCGCGCGCTACGGCGACAAGACGGCCGCGGTGAATCTGCTGCGCGCGCTGTTCGAGGCGGCGGTGAGCTTCGAGATGCGCTTGCCGGAGCTGTTCTGCGGGTTCCCGCGCCGGCGCGGCGAACCGCCGACCGCGTATCCGGTGGCCTGCCTGCCGCAGGCGTGGGCGGCCGGCGCGCCGTTCATGATGCTGCAGGCGTGCCTCGGCGTGAGCATCGACGCGTCGCGCCACGAGGTGCGCGTCGAGCGCCCGGCCTTGCCGGAAGGCGTCGACTGGCTGCGGATCGACGCGCTGCGCGTCGGCGACGAAACCGTATCGCTGACGTTCCGCCGTGTCGACGGTCAGGTCGTCGCGGCGGCGGAGCAGCCGGGCCGCGTGAAGGTGGTCGCGGTACTGTAGCGGGGCGCTGCGAACGTTGCGCGATGTCGCGCCACGTTCGCGCGCAGCGGCATAGAATCGTGACATGACCCTTGAACGATGGCGGAGGTAGACGATGACGACCGACAACCGGCCCGACGACGGCGAGCACAAGCTCGAGAATCTGGAAGCGGCGGTCGACCACCTGCACAAGTCGATCGAATCGCAGAGCATCGCGGTCGGCGCGGCGAAAGGCATCCTGTTCAGCCTGATCGAAACGCTCGGCGCACTGATCGGCGATCCCGACCTGCCCGAGCATGCGCGTTCGGGCTACGAAGCGTTGCGCGACAAGGCGAGCGAATTGCGCGGCGGGCTCGACCGCCATTGATGCACGGGCGGCGCGGGCGCTGCCCGATTTGGCAGACGCGGCACAAAACCCCGTGCGCTCAACCAGTTAGGTGCCCGATACGCAGGATATCCACAAGCTTGCCAACACAATCTGTGGAGAACCGCCCGGCCGCCGGCCGGGTGCGTTGCGGGTGCGTGGCGAGCGGTTCGACAACCGTTCCGGTGCCACACCATTGACCGGTCAAGGTCCGTGGATCGAATCCCCTTGTGTATCAAGATGTTACGCGTCCGATCTGATGGATATCCACAGGCTTGCCAACAAAATCTGTGGACAACTCGCAATCGATTGCGTCGCAGGGGTTGAGGATCCGGCCGGAATGCGACCGGGGCACGAAGCCCGTGCGCAAAGGCTGCCCGCGCCGTGCACCGGCACGCTAATGCGTGCGCGATCAATGGCTTAGGCGCCAGGTACCCAGGATATCCACATCCTTGCCAACACTTTCTGTGGACAAGCGGCGTTATTCGACGGGCGCGGCGCCGGCCGCCTCGGCCACGATCCAGTCGCGAAAGAGCGTCATCGCGGGCGTCAGCGGTTTCGACTTCAGCGACGTGAGCCAGTAGCCGCCCGCGCGCACGTCGATGTCGAGCGGCCGCGCGAGCTGGCCGAGCTGCAGTTCGCGCGCGAACATGCACGCGGGCGCGAGCGCGACGCCCGCACCCTGCATCGCGGCCTCGACCATCAGCCGGGACGAATCGAACACGGGCCCGTTGACGGCCCACGGTTCGAGCCGCGCGGCGTCGAACCAGCCGAGCCATTCGTCGGTGCGGTACGAGCGCAGCAGCGTTTCGTTCGCGAGATCGGCCGGCCGCGCGAGGCGCCGCGCGATCTCCGGCGTGCACAGTGCGGTGAGTGGCGCATCGAGCAGCGGCTCGTTGCGCGTCGCCGGCCAGTTGCCTTCGCCGAAACGGATCGCGAAGTCGAGGCCCTCGGCGGCGAGGTCGACGACATTGTTGTTGGTCCGCAGCCGCAGCTCGACGAACGGGTGCGTGTCGCCGAACTGCTTCAGCCGCGGCATTAGCCAGCCTAGGGCAAAGGTGCCGACGACGCCGAGCGTCAGCACTTCGTGGAAACGCCCGCCGTCGAACTGCTTGAGCACCGTTTCGATGCGGCTGAACGCGTCGCTCAGCACCGGCAGCAGCGCGCGCCCTTCGTCGGTGAGCCCGAGGCCGCGCGGCAACCGCGTAAACAGCGTACAGCCGAGCCGCTCCTCGAGCGAGCGCACCTGCTGGCTGACGGCGGCCTGCGTCACGCTCAGCTCGAGGCCGGCGCGCGTGAAGTTCAGGTGGCGCGCCGACGATTCGAACGCGCGCAACGCATTGAGCGGAAGATGAGGGCGGAGCTTCGTCATAAGAATTTCTTTTGTCAGCGCTCAATTATCGTTGCTTGTCAGGCAACCGTAAAGTCTCGATAGTGCTGTCTCGGCGGCCGGCCGTTTTCCCTCTCCCGACACCGTTGCGCCGCCATTCCACCACGAGACAACCGACATGACCTACTCATCGAAACGTCGAACCCTGTTGCTGGCCGCCGCGACGGCGCCGCTCGTTCTCACCGCCACCGCGTGCGCGTCGCGGCAGGCCGCTGCGCCGGACCCGGCCACGGCGGCAGCGGCGGCTGCCGCGGATGCCATGGCGCCCGCCGCGGCAGCAGCGACGCTCGCCGATCTCGAGCGCGACGCGGGCGGCCGTCTCGGCGTATGCGCGATCGACACGGCGAGCGGCCGGGTCATCGAGCATCGCGCGGGCGAGCGCTTCCCGTTCTGCAGTACGTTCAAGGCGATGCTGAGTGCGGCGGTGCTCGCGCAGAGCGTCGAGCGGCCGGGCTTGCTGCAACAGCGCGTGAAGTATACGAAGGCCGACCTCGTCAACTATTCGCCGGTGTCGGAGAAGCATGTCGGTGCGGGCATGACGGTGGCCGCGCTGTGCGAGGCGACGATCCAGTACAGCGACAACTCGGCCGCGAACCTGCTGATGAAGCTGATCGGCGGCCCGTCGGCGGTCACCGCCTACGCGCGCTCGATCGGCGACGACGCGTTCCGGCTCGATCGATGGGAGACCGAACTGAATACCGCGTTGCCGGGCGACCCGCGCGACACGACGACGCCCGCCGCGATGGCCGCCAGCATACGCGTGCTGACGCTCGGCGACGCACTGCCGGCCGCGCAGCGTGCGCAGCTCGTCGCGTGGCTGCGCGGCAACAAGGTTGGCGACAAGCGGATTCGTGCGGGCGTGCCGGCCGGGTGGGCGGTCGGCGACAAGACCGGTACCGGCGACTACGGGACGACGAACGACGCGGGCGTCATCTGGCCGACGTCGCGCGCGCCGATCGTGCTGGCCGTGTACTACACGCAGACGCGAGCCGATGCGCGGGCGAAGGACGACGTGATCGCGTCGGTCGCGCGCATCGTCGCGCAGACGTTCGGTTGAGCCACGCGGCGCGGCGTGCGTGGCGAGATCCGCGGGCGCGCCGTGCCGCAGTCGTGACCCGCGCGATCAAACGTTGTGCGATCAACGACTTAGATCGCGCATGCTCAGGATATCCACATGCTTGCCAACAAAAAGTGTGGACAAGCCCGCACGCAGCGGCGCTCGGCGTGACGTGCGCCCTCGTGCCGCGTTTGAAGCAGCGCGGACAAAGTCTTTCGGATCAAGCGTTTGGCCGCGGTATGCGCAGGCTATCCACACGCTTGCCAACACAATCTGTGGACAAGCGCGGCAAGCAGCGTGGCAGCCGGCGCGTCACGCGTCGACGCAGCACATAACCGGTGATTGGCCGCCCGCGTGCCGCTTTCTAGGCGGCGCGGACAAAGTCTTTCGGATCAAGTGCTTGATCGCGGTATGCGCAGGCTATCCACATGCTTGCCAACACAATCTGTGGACAAGCCCGCGCGCTGCCGCGATGGCAACGCTCAGGGCTGCCGATCGCCGACGGCCGGCCAGCGCGCGAACGCGAACACCCACAACATGATGAAGTTCAGCACCGGGACGAACATCGTCAGGATCCACCAGCCCGAATGCCCGGTGCGCCGGACGATGCGGACGTACGGATAGACGACGATGGCGACGAGCACGAGCGAGATGAGCAATTGCCACGCGGTGAAGTGTTCCATGGTCTTCCTCGGATTGAAATGTCGTCATGCGGTGCCGGCGGAACGGCCGGCCCGTGGCGCCGACGCGCGTTGCCGGCCATGCGCGGCCGCGTGCGGCTTGCGTGATCTTGATGGGTGACGGGCGCGGGCGTCAAGGCATCGGCGCTGCGCCGCGATCACACTGAATCGTCCGCGTGCGCGCCGACCGCTACCGCGCGCTGCCGAAACGATGACACGCGGCACGAACCGTAGACCGATCAATGGGTTAGCGCAGGCTTGCGCAGGATATCCACAAGCTTGCCAACACAATCTGTGGGTAACTGGCGCAGCGCCGGCCCGGCATGCGTGCGGGCGTTACGACGCGCAGCGGGCGTGCATCGGACTACAGGACTACATCGGGACTACATCGCCGTGGCGTCGTGATGCGAAGTGCGGCGAAGCGGTGTGCGCGATGGCCATGGCGCGCGCCGTGTCTGCATCACGCGTGCCAAAGTCCATCGGATCAAGGGTTTAGCGTCGCGGTGCGCAGGATATCCACAAGCTTGCCAACATTTTCTGTGGAGAACTCCACGTTCGCGAGGCGGCCGATGCCACGCACTGCCACGCTTCGCATGTCCGCTCACGCCGTGCAGATACCGGCCACGCCGACCTTCTGGAACAGGTGCGGGCTGGCGACGGCGGACGACGGATAGGCCGACAGCTTGGCGACGAACTCCGGATGCGTGAAGGCCGCGCGAAACGCTTCCGTCGATTCCCAGATCGCGTAGTTCAGGTAGGTCGGGCTGTCGCCGAGTGCGCGATGAAGCTGCGTCGAGATGAATCCCGGCTGCCGCTTCATGAAAGCCGCGTCGTCTTTCCAGGCGGCGAGAAAATCGGCTTCGTCGGCGGGCGCGAGCGTGAACACGTTGACGAGCACGACCGGCTCCGCATCGATCGCAATCTGTTGCTGGATCGGAAAGGCCGGATCCATCGGCTTGAACTGGGGCATGGGTGCTCCTGGTGAGGTAGAGGGCAAGCGGGCGGCTACGCGTGGCCGTCCTGACCGTGCGCGCCGGACATCGCCGACAGCACGCGCAGCGCCGCGTCGAGGTCGGAAGAGCTGAAGTCGCCGGCGATGTCGCGGACATGCCGCTGCCACTGCTCGACCACGGCCTGATAGGCCGCTTCGCCGCGCGGCGTCAGCGCATACAACGGCGAGCGCTTGTGCGCCGGATTGGGCAACGACAGCACCAGCCCTTCGTCGGTCAGCACGTTGATCTGTTTCAGGACGGCCTGCCGCGTGATGCCCATCGTGTCGGCGATCTGCGGGATGTTGGGCGCGTCCGGCGCCATCGAGATCGCGCCCAGCACCTGCCAGCGCGCGCTGGTCAAGCCGTGCGGCCCGGCGAAGGTGTTGCCCCATTCGATCAGCAGGCCGTTCAACCGGAATACGGATAGCGCGACGGCGGTCAACTTGTCGGATTTCGTCATGGCCGGCTCGTGTCGTGAATTGACAACTACTTTACGTAATAGACAACTGGTTGTCAAATTGGCGGGCGAGTGTCGACAGACGAAGGGGCTTCGGTATTGCAGCGTGGAAGCGCACGCGGACATCCGTGAAACCTCGACCGATCTTTGGGGCGAGCGGATCGTCCACGAGAAGTGACGCGCGCGTGCGTGCTTGCCGCTGGCCGGCGCATTTGCCGCGCACGCACGACAAACCCTTTCCGATCAAGGGCTTGGTGCTGTTAATGGAAGGTTGTCCACAAGCTTGCCAACATTATCTGTGGACAAGCCTTCGGCCGCCCGCGCGTCAGGCCGACAGCGGGAAGCGCACCGTGACGGTCAGCCCGCGCCCGCCGCGGGTGGTGCCGAGCGAGACGGTCGCGCGATGCTGTTCGGCGATCCGCTTGACGATCGACAGCCCGAGCCCGCTGCCCGACGACGTGGCGGCCTGTGCGCCTTCGCCGCGATAGAAGCGTTCCCACACGTCGGCGCGCTCGGCTTCCGGAATGCCGGGGCCGTCGTCCGCGACTTCGAGCACGGGCGTCGTGCCGTCGACGCGCGCCGACACGTCGACGCGCGCGCCTTCGCCTGCATAGCGGATCGCGTTGTCGACGAGATTGTTCAGCAGCACGCGCAGCGTGTCGGCATTGCCCGCGGCCATCACCGGCACGTCGACGATCGCGCCGAGATCGATCCGGTGCGCGTCGGCGACGCGTGCGCGGTCGGACACCACCGAGCGGCACAGCGCGGCGAGATCGACCGGCGCCGATGCGGAGACGACCGCCTGCGCATCGGGTTCGAGGCGTGCGAGCGTCAGCAACTGTTCGGCGAGGTGGCCGAGGCGGGTCGTGCCCGCATGGATCTGCGCGAGGATGTGCTCGCGTTCCTCGGCCGTCGCCGCGCGCCGCAGCAGTTGCGACTGGATCGACAGCCCCATGATCGGCGTGCGCAGCTCGTGCGCGGCATCGGCGATGAAGTGCCGCTGCAGCGTGAACGAGCGGTCGAGGCGCGCGAGCAGGTCGTTGATCGCTTCGGCGAGCGGGCGGACCTCGTTCGGCATCGACGCGACGTCGACCGGTTCGAGGTTGTTCGCATTCCTGCGTTTCAGGCCGGACGCGATCGCCCGCAGCGGCCGCAGTCCCGCGCCGATGCCGAACCACAGACCGAGCGCGAGCAGCGGCAGCATCGAGAACACGGGCCACAGCAGGTGGACGGCGATGCCCGCGATCGCTTCCCAGCGCGCATGCCGCGCCTGTGCGAGCCGGATCGTCGTGCCGCCGCGCTCGGTCACATAGGTGCGCCACGGCTGGCCGCCGACGTCGACGCTCGCGATGCCCTGCTGCGCGGGCGGCGGCAGCTTCGAGTCGCGATCGGTCGAATACACGAGCGTGCCGTTGCGCCACACCTGCAGCAGCACCGCGTCGGGGTCGCTCGCTTCGAAGCCGTGCTTGCCTTTGGCATGGTTGCTGAACGACAGCTCGCCGTTCGGGCCGACCACGATCTGTTTCGACATGCTGCGCATCTGGTCGTCGAGCAGGTCGTCGAGTTCGCGCAGCGCGCCCCAGTAGGTGCCGGCGCTCGCGACCAGGCCGATCACGCACGCGGCCGGCAGTAGCCACGTCAGCAGGCGCCGCCGCAGCGACGCGTTGCGCCAGCGCGCGACCGCGCGTTCCATGCGCGTCACGTGCCGTCACCGATCCGGTAGCCGACGCCGCGCACGGTGCGGATCATGTCGTGGCCGAGTTTCTTGCGCAGGTTGTGGATATGCACCTGCACCGCGTTGCTCTCGATTTCCTCGCCCCAGCTGTACAGCCGTTCCTCGAACTGCTCGCGCGAAATCACCGCGCCCGGTTCGCGCATCAACTCGTGCAGCAGTACGAATTCCTTCGGCGACAGCGGCACTTCGTCACCGTCGAGCCAGACGAGGTGCTTGACGGGATCGAGCCGCAGCGGGCCGATCGCGAGCGTCGTCTGCGCGCGACCCGCATGGCGGCGGCTGACCGCGCGGATGCGGGCGAGCAGCTCGTCGAGCTCGAACGGCTTGACGAGATAGTCGTCCGCGCCGCTGTCGAGGCCGGCGATGCGGTCCGGCACGCCGTCGCGCGCGGTGATGATGATCGCGGGCAGGTTTTCGTCGCGGCGGCGCAGCGCGGCGAGCACCGACAGGCCGTCGCGGTTCGGCAGCCCGAGATCGAGCAGCAGCAATCCGTAGCCGGTCGCGCGCAGCGCGAGCGACGCGGCGTCGCCGTCCTTCACCCAGTCGACCGCGAAGCCTTCCTGTTTGAGGCCCTGTTCGAGCCCGCTGCCGATCAGCGGATCGTCCTCGACGAGCAGTACGCGCATGAATTCGTGTCTCTTCAAACGGGGCGCCGCGGCGCCCGGGATTCCCATGATAAGCGCACGCGTCTTAGACCAAGCTTAAATGCGCGCAGGGCGCCGCGCGGTTTTCGTACTCGTCCAATGCGGCACCGTGTCACTTCGGGATGCCCTTCAGGTTTGCTTAATCTTACGGTCCGTAATCTGGCGCCGTCGCGTTCAACGGAGCGCGGCGCCACATCGAAGAAGAGGACCACGATCATGAAACACCTGGCCAGAATTCTGGCGGTCGCGCTCGTCGCGCTGCCCGCCGCCGTCTACGCGCAATACACGGGGCCGTCCGCGCTGACGACGACGACCGTGAAGGAACTGCTCGCCAACGGCCGGGACGACCAGCACGTGCAGTTGCAGGGGCGCATCGTCAAGCACGTCGGCGGCGAGGATTACGAGTTCGCCGACGCCACCGGCACGATCCACGTCGAAATCGACCACAAGCTGTGGGCGGCGGGCCAGCCCGTCAGCGACAAGAACGAGGTGAAACTGACCGGCGAATTCGAGCGCAAATGGTCGGGCCGCGTGAAGGTCGACGCCGATCACGTCGAAGTGCTGCGCTGACCGATGCGCGCGGGGCCGGTGATACCATGGACGACCGGTTCCCGTTCCCATCAAGATGGCCGCCAATTTCGACGAACTCGCGTCCCGGATCCGGGCGCAATTTTCCGAGCTGAGCCCGCAATTCCAGGCGGGCGCCGCCTTCCTGCTCGATCATCCCGACGAAGTCGCCACGTCGTCGATGCGCAAGGTCGCGCAGCGCGCGCAGGTGCAGCCCGCGTCGCTCGTGCGGCTCGCGCAGCAATTCGGCTTTCCCGGCTGGAACGAGCTGCGCGACCTGTGCGTCGCGCGCGTGCGTACGCGGCCCGAGCCGCTCACGCAGCGTGCGCGCTCGCTCGTGCGGCCCGACGCGAAGGCGTCGCTCGCGCACGACCTGCTCGCCGCGCAGCAGCACAACCTGTCGGCGACCGCCGCGCAGAACGAGCATGCGCTCGCGGATGCGGCAAAGCTGATCCGCAAGGCATCGCATGTGCACGTGGCGGGGTTTCGCTCGTGCTATCCGGTCGCGTTCGGTTTCGTCTACGGCTACCGGCTGTTCCGGCCGACCGTGTCGCTGCTGAACGGCGTCGCCGGTTCGCTCGAAATGGAACTGCGGACGATCGCGAAGCAGAGCGTGACCGTGATCGTCAGCTTCGCGCCGTATTCGGCCGAAGCGACGCGCGTCGCGCAGGCCGCGAAGGCGCAGGGCAGCCGGATCGTCGCGATCACCGACAGCGCCGTGTCGCCGATCGCGCTGCACGCGGACGCGCAACTGATCTTCACGCACGACAGCCCGTCGTTCTTTCCGTCGCTGGTGGCCGCGCATGCGATGGCCGAGGCGCTGGTCGCGCAGTTGCTGGCGCTCGAAGGCAGCGATGCGATCGCGGCGCTCGAGCGGACCGAAGCGGAACTGCACGCGAAGGGCGCGTACGTCGTTTGACGGGCGCGGCACGGGCAGTTTCAGCCCCCTCGCATCACTTTCATTCACGACCCGACGCAACTCGATGACGTTGACCTACGCAGTGACCGATGCGGGCGACGCGGCGGTGCGCAAGCAGATCGTCGCGCCGCTCATCCGCTTCAACGAAAGCCAGGCCGGCCCGGTCGACTTCCGGCCGCTGGCCGTGATCGTGACCGACGAGGCCGGCGCGGTGGTCGGCGGCCTGTGGGGCGGCACGGCGTTCGGCTGGCTGCATGTCGACCTGCTGGTCGTGCCCGAGGCCGCGCGCGGCCAGGGTGCCGGCACGCGCATCATGGACCTGGCCGAACAGGAGGCCGTCGCGCGCGGCTGCCACAGCGCGTGGCTCGACACGTTCGACTTCCAGGCGCGACCGTTCTACGAGAAGCGCGGCTATGTCCGCTTCGGCGAGCTGCCCGATTATCCGGTCGGGCACAGCCGCATTTTCCTGACGAAGAAGCTCGCGGGCTGAGCGCCGCCGCGCGGCACGATTGACGTTGCCGGCGGCCGTCGCCTACGATACCGGGCAGCGATGCAGGTCGCTTCCGGGTCCGCGGAAAGGGTTCAACCCACCTGTCGCGGCAAATCCGGGCTTTCCCCATCCTTTGTGCTGGCGGTATTGCGGACCTTCGGCCATCCATGCACGAGGATCCGCATGAAAAAGCTGCCTCCCAACGCCCATCCCGATCATCTGAAAAAGCAGGCCAAGGCGTTGTTGCGCCTGTACCGGCAGGGTGACGCCGATGCCGTCGCGCGCTTCGTCGAGTCGCTGCCCGCCGCCGCGAATCGCACGCACGACGAAACGCTCGCGCTCGGGCTGCGCCTGCACGACGCGCAGTCCTGCATCGCGCGCGAGTACGGTTTTGCTTCGTGGGCCGATCTCGGCGTGTTCGTCGAAACCCATGCGCTCACGCGGGAACCGCGGCCGCTGCTGATTCGCCGCTGGCTCGAGCTCGCTTACGGCGCCGACGTGACGGGCGGCTTCGACGCGGCCCGGCCGCGCGTCGCCGCGCAATTGCTGCTCGATCATCCCGATCTCGTTTCGGCGGACCCGACCATCGCGTGTGCGGCCGGCGATCTCGATGCGGTGAAGGCCGCGCTGGCCGCCGATCCCGGCTGGATCGCGCGCGCCGGCGGGGCGCTGAAGCTGCCGCCGCTCGTCGCCGTCACGCATTCGCGGCTCGGGCAGCTTCCCGAATTCGCGGCGAGGTTGCGTGCGTGCGCGCGTCATCTACTCGATGCGGGCGCCGATCCGAACCAGCGGATCGGCAACCGGTATCCGCCGGCCTCGCTCGCCGCGCCCGATGCGTCGGCGCCGCTGTCGGCGCTCTATGGCGCCGCCGGCGTCCAGCGCGATCCGGCGCTCACCGCGATGCTGCTGGAAGCCGGCGCCGATCCGAACGACGGCGAATCGCTGTATCACTCGGTGGAGAACCCGGCGTGCACGCGGCTGCTGCTCGAGCACGGCGCGCGGGTGGGCGGGACGAATGCGTTGCGACGCGCGCTCGACGTGCCGGACGCGGCCGCGCTCGAACTGCTGCTCGCGCATGGCGGCGATCCGAACGAACCGGCCGGCGAGGGGCCGACCAGGACGTGGGGCGCGCCGTTGCTGCGCGCGATCGCCGTGCGTTGCCCGGCGCGCCACGTCGCCGCGCTGCTGGCGGCCGGCGCCGATCCCCGCGCGCGGACCGCCGCGGGCGTCAGCGCGTACCGGCTCGCGATGCAGACCGGATCGTCCGATGTCGCGGCGCTGTTGCGCGCGGCCGGCGCGGAGGAGGCGCTCGATGCGCACGACGCGTTCGTGGCGGCGTGCGCGCGCGCCGATGCCGACGACGCACGGCGCATCCAGGCACGTCATCGCGAACTGCCCGGTGCGCTGTCCGACGACCGGCTGCGGTTGCTGCCGGACGCCGCCGCATGGGGTTCGCGCGATGCGGTGAAGGTGATGGTCGAGCTGGGCTGGCCGATCGACGCGCGCGGCGGCGACTGGGACGCGAGCGCGCTGAATCACGCGGTGTTCCGCGGCGATGCGGAACTGCTGGCGTTTCTGCTCGCGCACGGTGCGGGCTGGCGCGACCTGCACGGGTTCGGCAGCGACGCGCTCGGTACGTTGTCGTGGGCGTCGGTCAACGAACCGGAGGGAGCCGGTGAGGCCGACTGGGAGGCATGCGCGCGCGTGCTGCTTGCGCATGGCGTGCCGCCAGCAGTGCGCGATCCGTCGAATCCGGACGGCGTGCTGATCGACGGTCGCGCGATGCGGTTCTCCGAGGCCGTCACCGACGTGTTGCTCGGCAGCGACGGCGGGCGGCCCGTATCGACGTGAACCGACGCGGGCGGCCGCGCGGGGTGGCCTGCATTCGGCGTTGGGCCGCATTCTTCCTGTTGCGCGACGACATTTCGACGAAAGCTGAAACGTCGCGTGCACGACCGGCGTAAGCTCACCCGTCAACACTGTCCCTGGAGTTCGCGATGATCCGTTCCGACCTGCAAGCCCGCCACGCCGAAGCTTTCCGTGCGCTGCATACGCGCCCCGGCGCGTTCATCATCCCGAACCCGTGGGACGCCGGCACCGCGCGCCTGCTCGCGATGGCCGGCTTCGAGGCGCTCGCCACGACCAGCGCCGGCTACGCGTTTTCGAAAGGGCAGCCCGACAACGCGATTGACCGCGACGCGATGCTCGATCACATCGCCGATCTCGTCGCCGCGGGGGGCCTGCCGGTGAGCGCCGATCTCGAGAACGGCTTCGGCGACGCGCCCGGCACGGTGGCCGAAACGATCCGGCTGGCGGCCGAAGCCGGCGCGGTCGGTGGCTCGATCGAGGATGCGACCGGCCGCGCCGATACGCCGATCTATGCGCGCGACGCGTCGGTCGAGCGCATCGCGGCGGCCGTCGACGCGGCGCGCGCGCTGCCGTTTCCGTTCACGCTGACCGCCCGCTGCGAAAACTACCTGCACGGTCGCCGCGACCTCGACGACACGATCGCGCGGCTCGTCGCCTATCGCGACGCCGGCGCCGACGTGCTGTATGCGCCCGGCATCACCGACGCCGACGAGATCGCGGCGGTGACGCGGGCGGTCGGCGCGCCGGTCAATGTCGTCATGGGCCTGCAGGGCGGGCTGCTGAGCCTCGACGAACTGGCGGCGCTCGGCGTGAAGCGTGTCAGCGTCGGCGGCGCGCTGGCGCGGGCCGCGCTCGGCGCGTTCCTGCGCGCGGCGACGGAGATGAGGCGCGACGGCACCTTCACCTTTACCCAGGCGGCCGTGCCGGGGCGCGATATCAACCGCTGGTTTGCGGCGCCCGATAATTCTCCGATTTTGTTCGACGAATGAGCCCCAATAAAAGCCGGAATCGTTTACGGCGAAACATTGATTGACAATAATCAACCGGTTTCGCGTCCGAATTAATCGTCGATGACGACGCGAAAATCATCGTCTATTCTCCGCATTCCGCCTGTTCGGCCACAGCCGGCGCGCCGCGCCTGACGCCCGGCGGGCCATCAGGCGTGACGATCCCGCGCATTGTTGCAGGTTATTGTTCAGAGCGTTGCCGCGCGCGGCAGTTGCCGGATGATTTTTTGATTGATAATCTGCGGCACGTTCCAATGGCCGGTCAGTGCGCCGCCGGGAATATCAATATATTCAATATATAAAAAGCTGAGAGAGCGATGACGATCCGAGAAAATCACCGCATGAGGTTTCGCGTGGGCGATGTCGTGACGCTTAAAACGGGCGGCCCGCGCATGACCGTCACGTATGCCGGGCCGGTCGTGTTCGACGACGGCGACTGGCTGATCTGCCAGTGGTTCGACGAAAGCGGCGAATTCCGGCAGGAAATGTTCCATCACGACACGGTGGTGCCCGAACCGCGCGCGATTTCGGCCGGGCGGGTCCGGCTGCGCATGCAGTCGCACCGCGACCGATCGGCGGCCTGACGCCGGCCGCCTCAGCCATGCCGTGACTCGTCGCTCGCCGTCCGTACTGCGACATTTCACGCCATCCCGAAACATGCGGCGGCGCACTGCGCCGATACTGAGCGCATGAACCCGACCGATCCCATTGCCGCGGTCACGCACCGCGATCCCTATCCCTATTACGCCGCGCTCGTCGACGGGCCGCCGCTCGCGTTCGATGCCACGCTCGGCCTCTGGGTCGCGAGCCGCGCGACGGCCGTGACGGCCGTGCTCGGCGATCCGGCCTGCCGCGTGCGCCCGCTCGACGCGCCGGTGCCGCCCGCGTTGCGCGGCACGACGGCCGGCGCGCTGTTCGGCGAGCTGGTACGCATGAACGAGGGTGCATCGCGACACGACCTACCGAAGCAGGCGTTGCGTGCGGCGTTCGCGCCGCTCGACCCGGCCGCGCTGCGCGATCGCGCCGAGGCGATTGCCGCGCGGCGGTTGTCCGCGCCCGGCGATGCCGACGCGCTGAACGCATGGTGCATGACGGTGCCCGTGTGCGCGGTTGCCGATCTGCTCGGCTTCGACGAAACCCAGCTCGACGACATCGCGGCGCGGGTCGTCGAATTCGTCGCGGCACTGTCGCCGCTGTCGGATGCCGCGGCGCTGGCGCGCGCGAGCGACGCGGCGCGACAACTGCTCGACCGGATGACGGAACGCGTCGCGCAGTCGCATGCGCAGGACGGCACGCTGGTCGCCGCGGTACAGCAGGCGGCCCGCGCGTCGGGCTGGCAGGCGGGCGGCGCGCTGGTCGCGAATCTCGTCGGGTTGCTGTCGCAGACATGCGAGGCGACCGCCGCATGGCTCGGCAATGCACTCGTGGCGTGGAACGGCGAAGCAGGCGAGGTGCCGGACGCTGCCGCGATCGACGCATTCGTCGCCGAAGTCGGGCGTTTCGATTCACCGGTACAGAACACGCGCCGCTTCGTCGCGGCACGCACGACGATCGAAGGCGTGAGCGTCGAAGCTGGCGACGCGATCCTCGTCGTGCTGGCAGCGGCGAATCGCGATCCGGCCGTGCATCGCGAGCCGCACCGGCTGATGCCCGGCCGCACGGCGGGGCCGAATTTCGGCTTCGGCACGGGGCCGCATGGATGTCCGGGCGAGCGAATCGCACGGGCGGTCACGGCGGGGGCATTCGCGGCGCGGTTGCACGCGGGCGGCTGGCCGCCGCGTGACGCACTGAAGTGGGATTACCGCGCGTCGACCAATGTCAGGATGCCGAAGTTCGACGCGAGTCGGTGAAGGGGAAAGAGGGACCTACCGGCAGCCTTGTTTTTCCGCCCATTGCTCCTGGGCGGCGACACGGCGTTGCACGCGTTCGACGAGGCCGGTCGAAAAAGTCCGCATGCTGATACCGCGGCGCTTCGCGAGGATCGTCTGCGCGACGTCGGTGCGCGGGTTCGGCTGGCACGCCCAGTACAGCGTCATCAGCCAGCCGATGCCTGTCCACGCGAACAGGGCGTTGAACATCGCGATCGTCAGCTTGTCGTGCCGGCCGCGCCGGTCGGCAATGACGGCCGGCAGGAAATAGAGCGCGATCGCCGCGACTGAACCGGCCACTTGAATCAGGACTGCATCATGCATGGTGCTGCTCCGTCCGAACTGCAATGAGGCTGATTGTCGCGCTTTTTCCGTTCGTGTGCAGGCAATTGATTGTTGCGCTTTTAGTGACGATCAGGCGGCTTCGACGTCGGTCGGCTGCACGTCGTTGCTCAGTGCGAAACCTTCGTCGAGCCAGCCCGTCACGCCGCCGATCATCAGCTTGACCGGGCGGCCGAGGCGCGCGAGCCGGATCGCCGCGCGGGCGGCGCCGTTGCAGTGCGGCCCCGCGCAGTAGACGACGAACAGCGTGTCGGCCGGGTAGCCGGCGAGCTTGCTTTCGATGATCTTGCGGTGCGGCAGGTTGCGCGCGCCGGGCACGTGGCCGGCGGTGAACTGGTCGGGGCCGCGCACGTCGAGCAGCACGAAATCGGGCGTGCCGGACGCGAACGCGTCGTGCACGTCCCAGCAATCGGTCTCGAAGCGCAGCGAGGCCTCGAAATGCGCGAGGGCGGCGGGGCTGTCGGCGGCGGGGACGTCGGTGACGTGGGACATGGTCAGGCTCTCCGGGTTGAACGGGCACGAAATGCGCCGCAATGAAGGGCAGTATCGCGGTTCGGCGCGGGTCGCGGCAGTGGCGCGATCGACAAGTTCCGGTAACATCGCGCCATGCACAATCATCTCGTCGTCGCGCTCGCCTACGATCGGCTCTGCACGTTCGAATTCGGCTGCGTGGTCGAACTGTTCGCGCTCGAGCGCCCCGAACTCGGCGTCGACTGGTATCGCTTCGCGGTATGCGCGAGCGAGCCGGGGCCGGTGCGCGCGGCGGGCGGCATTACCGTTGCCGCGCCCTACCGGCTCGCGACGCTCGATCGCGCGGACACCATCGTGATTCCCGGCTGGCGCGATCCGGACGAATTGCCGCCCGAGCCGTTGCTGAAGAAGCTGCGGGCCGCGCACCGGCGCGGCGCGCGGCTCTGCTCGATCTGTTCGGGCGTGTTCGTGCTCGCGGCGGCCGGCGTGCTCGACGGCCTCACCGTGACGACTCACTGGCGGTATGCGGAACGCCTGCAGGCCCGTTATCCGGCGCTGCGCGTGAATCCCGATGCGCTGTACGTCGACGAAGGGCAGATCGTCACGTCGGCCGGCTCGGCGGCGGGGCTCGACATGCTGCTGCATCTCGTGCGCCGCGATCATGGCGGCGCGATCGCGAACCGCGTCGCGCAGCGTCTCGTGCTGCCGCCGCATCGCGACGGTGGCCAGGCGCAGTTCGTGCCGCGTCCGGTCGCACCGGGCGGCACCGACCGGCTCGCCAAGCTGATCGACTGGATGCGCGCGCATGTGGCCGAGCCGCACACGCTCGCGTCGCTCGCCGCGCAGGCCGCGATGAGCACGCGCACGCTGCAGCGTCAGTTCTCCGATGCGACGGGGATGTCGCCGCTGGCGTGGCTGATCCGCGAGCGCGTGAACGTCGCGAAGGACATGCTCGAGGCGCAGCCGGCACTGCCGCTCGCACAGGTTGCGGCGCGCGCCGGGTTCGGTTCCGAGGAGTCGCTGCGCCGGCATTTCCGGCGCGTCGCGGCGACGAGCCCGGCCGCGTACCGGCGCGGGATGGATCGCGGCGGCACGTAGCGGGTGTCGGGCCGGAGCGCTCGCGCGACGATGAAAAGCCGCCCCTGCGGCACGATGCGCTCACCCCCGCGGCCGGGCTGCGCGACGCATTTCCGAACGCTGTCTGAACGGCCAGGAGGGGCGCCGGCGGGGGCGCATCGGCGTATGATCTGGGTTTTCGTCAGCCCGATCCAGGCACCCCCACCATGACTTCCGTCGACACTACCCCCGTCCTCGACCATGACAAGCTCGTTACCTTCATCGAGCGCAAGTGGAACGATGAAATCCTCCACGCCCTGACCGACTACATCGCGATTCCCGCGAAGAGCCCCGCATTCGACCCCGACTGGGCGAAACGCGGATATCTCGAGCGCGTCGTCACCGATGCCGCGCAGTGGGCCGAACGGCAGCCGGTGAAGGGCCTGAAGCTCGAAATCGTGCGCCTGCCGGGCCGCACGCCGGTGATCTTCTTCGAGTCTCCGGCCACGCGCTCGGGCAGCACCGACACGATCCTGCTGTACGGCCACCTCGACAAGCAGCCCGAATTCGACGGCTGGCGCGCGGACCTCGGCCCGTGGACGCCGAAGTTCGAGAACGGCAAGCTGTACGGCCGCGGCGGCGCGGACGACGGCTATGCGATCTACGCAAGCCTCGCGGCGCTCGGCGCGCTCGACGAGCAGGGCATCGAGCGGCCGCGCTGCGTCGGCCTGATCGAGACCTGCGAGGAGTCGGGCAGCTACGACCTGCTGCCGTACGTCGACGCATTGCGCGACCGGCTCGGTCAGGTGTCGCTCGTCGTGTGCCTCGATTCGGGCGCCGGCAACTACGACCAGATGTGGCTCACCACGTCGCTGCGCGGCCTTGTGTCCGGCGACCTGCAGGTCGAGGTGCTGGAAGAAGGCGTCCACTCGGGTGTCTACGGCGGCATCGCGCCGTCGAGCTTCCGCGTGATGCGCCAGCTGTTCGAGCGCCTCGAAGACGCGAAGAACGGCAACCTGCTGCCGGGCGTGTTCCATTGCGAGATTCCGTCGAGCCGCGTGCGCGAAGCCGAGGCCGCTGCCGCGATTCTCGGCGACACGGTGTGGAAGGGGCTGCCGTGGGCGTGCGGCCAGGATGGCAAGCCCGTGCTGCCGACCACGACCGATCCGCGCGAGGCGCTGCTGAATTCGACGTGGCGTCCGTCGCTGTCGGTGACGGGCGCGGCCGGCATGCCGGCGCTCGCCGATGCGGGCAACGTGCTGCGTCCGCGCACCGCATTCAAGCTGTCGCTGCGGCTGCCGCCGCTCGTCGACGCCGCGCAGGCCGTCCAGCAACTGAAGGAATTGCTCGAACTCGATCCGCCGTACAACGCGAAGGTCACGTTCAAGCCGGACGCCGGCGCCGCGACGGGCTGGAGCGCGCCGGATCTCGCGCCGTGGCTCGCGTCGTCGCTCGACGCCGCGTCGCGCCGCCACTTCGGCGCCGACTGCGCGTACATGGGCCTCGGCGGCACGATCCCGCTGATGAACGTGCTACAGGAAGGCTTCCCCGCAGCGCAATTCATGGTGTGCGGCGTGCTCGGGCCGAAGTCGAACGCGCACGGCCCGAACGAGTTCCTGCACGTACCGTATGCGAAGAAGCTCACCGCGGCCGTTGCCGACGTGATCGCGACCGCGCGCTGATCGGCGCAACGTTCGACGTACCGATTGCCCGACCCGAACCGCCTTGATGGAGTGTTGCCGATGACCGCACTGCCGACGCCCGATACCGAACCGCTGCGCATGCGCGCCGAACCGCTGCATGCCTTCGTCGCGGCACTCTGGGAACGGGCCGGCAGCCACCCGCGCGAGGCGACGCTGGTCGCCGATCACCTGGTCGGCGCGAATCTCGCGGGCCACGATTCGCACGGGATCGGGATGATCCCGAATTACGTCGCGTCGTGGCGCGAAGGGCAGTTGCAGTTGAACGGGCACGCGTCGATCGTCCGCGACGGCGGCGCGGTGCTGACGATCGACGGCGGGCGCGGCTTCGGCCAGGTGATCGCGTTCGAGGCGATGGTCGAAGGAATCGAGCGCGCGCGGCGCATGGGCATCTGCGCGATCGGGCTGCGCGACGTTCATCACCTCGGCCGCATCGGGCACTGGGCCGAGCAGTGCGCGCGCGCCGGGCTCGTGTCGTTCCATTTCGTCAACGTGCCGGGCGACCTGCTGGTCGCGCCGCTGCACGGCACCGATCCGCGTTTCGGCACGAATCCGTTCTGCGCCGCGTATCCGCGGGCGGGCAAGCCGCCGTTGCTGCTCGATTTCGCGACGAGCGCGATCGCGTACGGCAAGACGCGTGTCGCGTACAACCAGGGCAAGCGCGTGCCGGCCGGGTCGCTGATCGACCATCGCGGCCAGCCGACCGACGATCCGGCCGTGATGCACGAGCAGCCGTTCGGCGCGCTGCTGCCGTTCGGGCTGCACAAGGGCTATGCGCTCGCGGCGATGTGCGAGATCTTCGGCGGCGCGCTGGTGGGCGGGCATACGACGTACGGCGATACGCTGCAGAAGACGAGCGCGATCGTCAACGGGATGCTGTCGGTGCTGATCGATCCGAACGCGTTCGACGCGGCCGATGCCGAACGCGAAGCCGATGCGTTCGTCGCGTGGGCGAAGGCGTCGCCGCGGGCCGGCGATGCGCCGGTGCAGGTGCCCGGCGAGCCGGAAGAGGCGAGCCGCGCCGCACGCGGCACGGCCGGGATTCCGGTCGACCGCGCAACGTGGCGGCAGATTCGCGAGAGCGCGGCGGCCGTCGGGGTCGACGCGGCCGAGTTCGATGCGTGGACGCAGCGCTGCGAGGCGTCCGCATGAGCTGGCAGGCGGAGAAGGCGCACGGCGAGGAAATTGCGTATCAGCTTGCGCCGCTCGGTACGGTCGCCGTAGCACGGTTCTTCAGCGGGGCGGCCTTGCGGCTCGACGGCGTGATGTTCGGCTTCCTGTCGCGCGGGTCGCTGTTCCTGCGTGTCGACGACGTGAATCGCCCGGCGTTCGTCGCGGCGGGGATGGGGCCGTTCTCGTATGCGCGGCCCACGCGCACCGTCTCGCTCGAGGGCTATTACGAAACGCCGGCCGACGTGCTCGAGGATGCGGGCGCGCTGTTCGACTGGTGCCGCAGCGCGTATCGCGCGGCGCTGCTGGCCGGGCCGCCGAAGCGCAAGGCGCGGGCGGTGTCGAAGACGGGATCGAGGGCGGCGCCGAAGCCTGCAGCGAAACCAGCGCCCAAAAAGGCATCCACGCCAGCGGCGAAATCCGCATCGAAACCGGCGTCGGCGCAGAAAGCGAAACCGGCATCGAAATCATCATCCGCGCCGGCACCGAAACCGGCAGCGAAGCGCAAGCAGACGTAATACCGGCCGCGCGGCGCGACAGCCTCGCAAGGTTCGCTTTCCTTTCTTTCAGACCGCCTCGTCGCGGCCGACCAGCACGCCGCGCGGGCGGCTGGCCCGCGCGATCCGGCGCATGAACGCATCGAGCGTGACGCACCGCACATCCTGCGTGCTTCACAACGGCGGCCCCGACGTTTATGATCGGCGCGGGCTGCGCCCTGCGTCGCGCGACCCGCGCCGGCCTCGCCGCCGGCCCGCGAACGGCGCACCGTACGCCGCGCGGCACGCTTCCCCACTCATCATTCCAGACGGAGACAGCCGATGCTCGTCCTGATTCTCGGTTTAGCGATCTTCCTCGGTGTGCACTCGATCCGGATCGTCGCCGACGGCTGGCGGTCCGCGACGATCGATCGGATCGGCGAGAAAGGCTGGAAGGGCGGCTACGCGATCGCGTCGATCGTCGGCTTCGTGCTGATCATCTGGGGGTACGGGATCGCCCGCGCGGGCGCGACGTTGCTGTGGGTGTCGCCGGTCGGCGTGCGCCACCTGACGGGCATGCTGACCGCGGTCGCGTTCGTGCTGATCGCCGCGTCCTACGTGCCGCGCAACCGGATCAAGACGCTCGTCGGGCATCCGATGCTGGCCGGCGTGATGGTGTGGGCAGTGGCGCACCTGCTCGTGAACGGCACCGTACATGCGGTCGTGCTGTTCGGTGCGTTCTTCGTGTGGTCGATCGTCGATTTCGTCGTGTCGCGTGCGCGGGATCGCAGCGACGGTGTCCGCTATCCGGCCGGCGGGCTGGCCGGCGACCTCGCAACCGTGGCGGCCGGGCTCGTCGCCTGGGCCGTGTTCGCGCTGTTCCTGCACGGCCCGCTGATCGGCGTGCGGCCGTTCGGCTGAACGGAACGCGCACGCCGGTCGGCCTCCCGCCGGTCAACGCCCCTTCGCGCCGGCGGCCTGCCCGAACGACGGCTGCTTGCGCCGCAGGAAGTACGCCGCGACGATCGCGAGCGCCGTCAGCACCGTGAACCAGAACTGGAAGCGCGAATCCGGGTTGAACGCCTGCGACCCCAGCACGGCGACCAGCGCCAGCAGCGCGACCCAGTTCGATACCGGATAGAACCACGCGCGGAACGCCGTCGGATCGCGTTGCTCGTGCTTCGTCTGCCGGCGCATCGCGAAGTGCGCGACGATGATGAAGATCCACACGATCATCACGAACGCGCCGCTGCTCTTCGCGAGCATCAGGAACAGGTCGCCGCCGCTCACGAAGTGAATGCCGAGGATCGACACGCAGATCGCGAGGCACAGCACGAGCGCGTTCATCGGCACGCCCTTCGCGTTGGTGCGGCCGAACACCGCGGGCGCGTGGCCGCGCTGGCTCAGCGAGAACAGCATGCGCGAGTTCGAGAACAGGAACGAGTTCATCACCGACATGAACGACACGAACAGCACGATCTTCATCGCGACGGCGGCCTCCGTGAAGCCTGCCATGCCGAACAGCGATACGTACGGCGATTTCAGGTTGGCCTTGTCGGTCCACGGCATGCACAGGATCAGGATCGACACCGAGCCGACGTAGAACACCATCACGCGCACGATCACGCTCTTGATCGCGCGGATCACGTTCCTGCTCGGGTTTTCCGATTCGCCCGCGGCCACTGCCGCGATCTCGCTGCCGCCGAGCGAGAAGATCACGACCATCACGCCGGCGAGCACGGGCGAGATGCCGTTCGGCATGAAGCCGCCGTGATCCGTGAGGTTCAGGAGCCCCGGTGCGGGAATGCGCGGCTGGAAGCCGAGCAGGATCGACGCGCCGAGCGCCATGAACACGATGATCGTCGCGACCTTCGCGAACGACAGCCAGTATTCGGCTTCGCCGAACGAGCGCACCGAATACGCGTTGCTCGCGATCAGCGTGACGAGCATGAACAGCGCGCCGCCCCAGATCGGCAGCCACGGCAGGAAATCGTGGAGGATCGCGCCGAGCAGGATCGCTTCGACGGTGATCGTCATCATCGACTTGAACCAGTACAGCCAGCCGACCGCGAAGCCGGCCCATTCGCCGAGATAGCTGCTCGCATACGTGGAGAACGATCCGCTGTCGGGATTGCGGGACGCCATTTCGCCGAGCATGAACATGACCAGCGTGACGATCACGCCGCCGATCAGGTACGACAGGATCGCCGCGGGGCCGGCCGTTGCGATGATCGCGCCGGAGCCGACGAACAGGCCCGCGCCGATCACGCCGCCGAGCGCGATCATCGTGATGTGCCGTTGCTTGAGGCTTTGCCTCAACG
This sequence comes from Burkholderia sp. 28_3, assembly GCF_003253915.1. Lineage (NCBI taxonomy): Bacteria > Pseudomonadati > Pseudomonadota > Betaproteobacteria > Burkholderiales > Burkholderiaceae > Burkholderia > Burkholderia sp. 28_3. Next base: position 52,454 of record NZ_QKZF01000016.1, on the reverse strand, counting down.
AGTTGTCCTGCATCTCCTACCTCTAGTTATTGTTGGCCGGGAACGTATCGGGCGGCGCGGCGGCAAGCGTTCTGCCGCTGCGGGGCGCCGATGTCGAGGGAGCGTGTGTGACGCGATGTGCGGGGCCGCCGGCGGTGAATCGAAATGGCGGCCACGGTGTGCCGGTCGGTGCCCGCGAGAGGGCGATGATGGCGACAAACCGGATTGTCGGCGGACACTGCCGCGACGGCAAACGAGATATGCGAAAGACGTCTTGCGGTTTGCTCATCAATTGCCGCGATCGCGGCAGGCGTGGGCGTGGGTCAGATCGGTTTGACGAACAACCCGATGGTCAGCAGCACGCCGATGCAGACGATCGCGATTCGCAGCACGCGTTCGTTGACGCGATGCAGCGCCCATGCGCCGAGCAGGCCGCCGACGATGGCGCCGCCGCCGAGTGCGATCGCCGCGCGCCAGTGAAGGTGCGGCGAGGTGAGGAACAGCACGACCGCCGACGCATTCATCACGCCCGCGAGCGCGTTCTTGGTCGACATCGCGCGACGCGGCGGCAGGCCGGCCATCGTCAGCGCGGCCATCATCAGGAACCCGATGCCGCCGCCGAAGTAGCCGCCGTAGATCGCGATCAGGAACTGCGAGGCCCCGGCCGCGACAGGGCCGAGATGTTGCGTGCCCGCGCCCGGCTTGCGAAAGAAGCTGCCCCATGCGAACACGATCGTCGCGAACAGCACGAGCCACGGGACGAGGCGCGAGAAGATCGACGAAGGCGTCTTCAGCAACAGCAGCCCGCCGAGCGCGCCGCCGACCACGCTGATCGCGAACAGCGCGCGAAACGGCAGCCTGCCCACGCCGCTCACCATGTTCCGGCTCGCCCAGCCCGTCGTGACCTGGCCGGGGAACAGTGCGACCGTCGACGTGATGTTGGCCGCGAGCGGCGACATCCCCGACACGATCAGCGCGGGCAGCGTGACGAACGAGCCGCCGCCGGCGAGAGCGTTCTGCAGGCCGGCCCACAGGCCGGCGAGGATGATGAGGGCGAGCACGATCGATTGATCCGGGATATTCCGACCTTGAACCGCGAACGGCCAGGCTTGCCGGGCGGGGATGCACGATGGTAATTCAGGACCGCGGCCGATGCACGCACGATACGCGGCGTGCCGATGGCGGCCAGGACGCGGACGAAATGAGCATCGATTGTCTGCGGCGACGATTCAATTAATAAAGACCAGGTCGTTTATTTCGTTTCTGGATTCATCGGGTGTGGTTTTCGGGAGACGGGTTTTTTGGTATGAGCGGACAGGGTTGCGGTGAAAGTTGAATTGGATTCCGGGCATCCAGGCAGAAACGGATGCTGGGGTCGGAAGCGCCCGGATGTCGGAAGTTTTTGAGTGAATGTCGGGAAGAGAGAAGCGTCTCGCGAAAATCCTTGTCGTCGAAGAGGTTTTTGGCAGGATCCGACGCGTCGAAATGCTCGATCTCAATATAGTTGCATGGTGAGGTTCGATTTCATTTTTCACCCTGCAGCGTTGGGTGCGAGCGTGCGTGCATACGCCTTGTCGCACCGGCTGGGCCGAAAACATTCGGTTTCCAGCGGTGCTTTCGGGGATAACCCGCATCGCGATGACTCATTGCCACGACAGCGAATAAGGAGAACCAATCCAGACAATTGTTTATGTTTTTATAAGCGGCGGGAAATATGCGAAAGAAAGGCTGAAAATATTTGTAAAAGTGCCAGTGGAGTGCAATCATGTACGTGAAAGACCGGTGTAATCTAAACGCAGGCACGAGCGGTACATAGAGAGAGTGATGGTGCACCGCGGCAATTCGCCCTGATCAAGCGAATTGTTGATGATTCGCGATAAAAGGAAATAACTAATATGGCGAGGGCGGTAGAAATGCAGATCCAATATCAAACAAAAAATCGCCGCGTGGACAACACCCGCGGCGCGAGGGCCATCAAACACGTATGTCCGTCGGACTGGCGCGTTGTATTGGGCCATTTCCCGGCACGCAGGGCGAACGGCTGTTCCGGCCGTCTGGACTCATCCCTGATTCCGTAGCAGCCCCGGCTCCATTTTTCCTTTTCCGGCATAGGCCGCCTCGGGCGGGCTAGCGGCTCGTTGCGTCCCGCGCGAGCCGGATACCCGGTTTGCAGCGGCGCGAATTCGCGTCGTGCTCCGTCGCGCCTGTTTGGTTGAACGTTTGCCTGTCATCGACGGGCCAGGTTTTGTCACATCCATCTACAAGGAGTCGGGCAATGGTTTCCTCGTCGGTCTTGAGCAATCACGTCGATGTTCCGGTCGCCAACGGGTCGCAGGTCGTCGCGTCGCCAGGAGGCCCGGCCAATTTCCTGCTGTCGGCCCACAAAGAGGACGTGGCCAACTATGCGCGTTCGGGGAACGACCTGGTCGTCGAATTCAAGGACGGCCGAACAGTGCGCGTTCAGGCGTTCTTCGAGAACGGCGCGGATTATCACAATCTCGTCTTCGTTCAGGACGACGGGCGATTTCTTGTGCAGTTCGGCCCCGCACTGCAGGCGACCGGCGATGGCATCGTCGATGCGGCGCTCACTTATGCGCCGATCGGCGACGGGTTGTCGACCGGTGCGCTGCTCGGAATACTCGGCGGCGTCGCCGCGGCCGGCGGCATTGCGGCAGCCGCGGCCAGCGGCGGCGGTGGGGATGACGGCGGTAGCGGCGCCAGTGGCGGAGGAGCGCCGACCGGGCCGGCGCGACTGGCGATCGATTCGATCGATGGGCAGTCGACCGACGGCAACGGCAATATCGTCACGGGGCGGGCGTCGCCGACGATCGCGGGTTCGGGCGCTCAGCCGAACACGACGGTGACGATCCAGGTCGATGGTCAGACGATCGGTGCGGTGACTGCGGACGCGAACGGGCGCTGGTCGTACACGCCCGGTACGTTGCCGGAGGGCGCCCATCAGGTCACCGTGACGCAGACCGACAGTAGCGGCAATACGAGCGAGCTGAGCACGGTGGGGATCGTGGTGGATACGATCGTGCCGGAAACGCCTGCGATTACGGCCGTCAGCGACGATGCACAACATCCGGTGACGATCGGCGGTGCGACGAGCGATACGACGCCGACGCTCGGCGGTACCGCGGAAGCGGGTAGCAGGGTGAGCGTGTATGACGGCACGACGCTGCTGGGAACGACGACAGCGGATTCGTCCGGGAAGTGGACATTTACGCCGACCACGGGTTTGGGCGAGGGCGCGCACTCGATTACGGTGACTGCGACAGATGCGGCCGGCAACGTGAGCACCCCGAGCGCGGCCTTCGAGCTGACGATCGATACGACGGCTCCCGCGCTGCCCACGGTGAACGCGACGGACGGTACGTCGCTGTCGGGCACGGCGGAAGCGGGCGCGACGGTCAACATCGATACGAATGGCGACGGTACGCCGGACGCCACCGTGACGGCTGACCCGAGCGGCGCGTGGACGTACACGCCGTCGACCCCGCTGCCGATCGGGACGGTGATCGGCGTGACGGCCACCGATGCGGCGGGCAATACGGGGCCGTCTGCCTCGGTGACGGTGACGGGTGACACGACGGCGCCTGCGGCACCGATCATCGGCACCGTGACGGATGACGTGGGTTCTGTTGTTGGTGCGATCATTTCCGGAGGCAGTACTGACGACGCGACGCCGGCATTGAGCGGCACAGCGGAAGCAGGCAGCACGGTGAGCGTGTATGACGGCACGACGTTGCTGGGCACGACGACAGCAGACCCGTCCGGAAACTGGACGTTCACGCCGACCACCGCGCTGGGTGAGGGTGCACACAGCCTGACCGTCACCGCCACGGACACGGTCGGCAACGTGAGTGTTCCGAGCACGGCCTTCGACCTGACGATCGATACGACAGCTCCGTCGATTCCGACAGTGAACGCGACCGACGGTACGTCGTTGTCGGGCACGGCGGAGGCGGGTGCGACGGTCAACATCGATACGAACGGCGACGGCACGCCGGATGCCACCGTAACAGCCGACCCGAGCGGCACGTGGACGTACACGCCCTCGACCCCGCTGCCGGCTGGCACGGTGATTGGCGTGACGGCCACCGATGCGGCGGGCAATACGGGCCCGTCTGCTTCGGTAACGGTGACGGGCGATACGACGGCACCGGGTGCGCCGGTCATCGGTACGGTGACGGACGATGCGGGCTCTGTTGTTGGTGCGATTGCCTCTGGCGGCAGTACTGATGACGCGACGCCGACATTGAGCGGTACAGCGGAAGCAGGCAGCACAGTGAGCGTGTATGACGGCACGACGTTGCTCGGCACGACGACAGCGGACCCATCCGGAAACTGGACGTTCACGCCGACTACTGCACTGGGTGAGGGTGCACACAGCCTGACCGTCACCGCAACGGATACGGCCGGCAACGTGAGTGTTCCGAGCACGGCCTTCGATCTGACGATCGATACGACGGCTCCGGCGATTCCGACAGTGAACGCGACGGACGGTACGTCGTTGTCGGGCACGGCCGAAGCGGGTGCGACGGTCAACATCGATACGAATGGCGACGGCACGCCGGACGCCACCGTAACAGCCGACCCCAGCGGCGCGTGGACGTACACGCCCTCGACCCCGCTGCCGGCTGGTACGGTGATCGGCGTGACGGCCACCGATGCGGCAGGCAACACGGGCCCGTCTGCCTCGGTAACGGTGACGGGTGACACGACGGCACCGGGTGCGCCGGTCATCGGCACCGTGACGGATGACGTGGGTTCTGTTGTTGGTGCGATCATTTCCGGCGGCAGTACTGATGACGCGACGCCGACATTGAGCGGTACAGCGGAGGCAGGCAGCACAGTGAGCGTGTATGACGGCACGACGTTGTTGGGTACGACGACGGCCGACCCGTCCGGAAATTGGACGTTCACGCCGACCACGGGTTTGGGAGAGGGCGCGCACAGCCTGACCGTCACCGCCACGGACACGGCAGGCAATGTGAGTGTTCCGAGCACGGCTTTCGAGCTGACGATCGATACGACGGCTCCTGCATTACCGACGGTGAACGCGACCGACGGTACGTCGCTGTCGGGTACGGCCGAAGCGGGTGCGACGGTCAACATCGACACGAACGGCGACGGCACGCCGGACGCCACCGTAACAGCCGACCCGAGCGGCGCGTGGACGTACACGCCCTCGACCCCGCTGCCGGCTGGTACGGTGATCGGCGTGACGGCCACCGATGCGGCGGGCAATACGGGCCCGTCTGCTTCGGTAACGGTGACGGGGGATACGACGGCACCGGGTGCGCCGGTCATCGGTACGGTGACGGACGACGTAGGCTCTGTTGTTGGTGCGATCATTTCCGGAGGCAGTACTGATGACGCGACGCCGACATTGAGCGGCACAGCGGAAGCGGGCAGCACGGTGAGCGTGTATGACGGCACGACGTTGTTGGGTACGACGACGGCAGATCCGTCCGGAAACTGGACGTTCACGCCGACCACGGGTTTGGGTGAGGGCGCACACAGCCTGACCGTCACCGCAACGGATGCGGCCGGCAATGTGAGCACCCCGAGCACGGCCTTTGACCTGACGATCGATACGACGGCTCCTGCATTACCGACTGTGAACGCGACCGACGGTACATCGCTGTCGGGCACGGCCGAAGCGGGCGCAACGGTCAACATCGATACGAACGGCGACGGCACGCCGGACGCCACCGTAACAGCCGACCCCAGCGGCGCGTGGACGTACACGCCGTCAACCCCGCTGCCGGCTGGTACGGTGATTGGCGTGACGGCTACCGATGCGGCGGGCAATACGGGCCCGTCTGCCTCGGTGACGGTGACGGGCGACACGACGGCGCCTGCGGCACCGATCGTTGTTAGTGTCACGGACGACGTTGGCTCGATCGTCGGGCTGCTGACGACTGGCGCGACGACGGACGACACGACCCCGACGCTTGCCGGTACGGCGGAAGCAGGGAGCACAGTGAACGTGTATGACGGCACGACGTTGCTGGGCACGACGACAGCAGACCCGTCCGGAAACTGGACGTTCACGCCGACTACCGCACTGGGTGAGGGCGCGCACAGCCTGACCGTCACCGCCACGGACACGGCCGGCAATGTGAGTGTTCCGAGCACGGCCTTCAACCTGACGATCGATACGACGGCTCCTGCATTACCGACTGTGAACGCGACCGACGGTACATCGCTGTCGGGCACGGCCGAAGCGGGCGCAACGGTCAACATCGATACGAACGGCGACGGCACGCCGGACGCCACCGTGACAGCCGACCCGAGCGGTGCGTGGACGTACACGCCGTCAACCCCGCTGCCGGCTGGTACGGTGATTGGCGTGACGGCTACCGATGCGGCCGGCAATACGGGCCCGTCTGCTTCGGTAACGGTGACGGGTGACACGACGGCGCCTGCGGCACCGATCATCGGCACCGTGACGGACGACGTGGGCTCTGTTGTTGGTGCGATCATTTCCGGCGGCAGTACTGACGATGCGACGCCGACATTGAGCGGCACAGCGGAAGCAGGCAGCACGGTGAGCGTGTATGACGGCACGACGTTGCTCGGCACGACGACAGCGGACCCATCCGGAAACTGGACGTTCACGCCGACTACTGCACTGGGCGAGGGTGCACACAGCCTGACCGTCACCGCAACGGATACGGCAGGCAACGTGAGTGTTCCGAGCACGGCCTTCAACGTGACGATCGATACGACGGCTCCGGCGATTCCGACAGTGAACGCGACGGACGGTACGTCGTTGTCGGGCACGGCCGAAGCGGGTGCGACGGTCAACATCGATACGAATGGCGACGGCACGCCGGACGCCACCGTGACAGCCGACCCGAGCGGCGTGTGGACGTACACGCCGTCGACCCCGCTGCCGATCGGGACGGTGATCGGCGTGACGGCTACCGATGCGGCGGGCAATACGGGGCCGTCTGCCTCGGTAACGGTGACGGGTGACACGACGGCGCCGGCCGCACCGATCGTTGTTAGCGTCACGGACGACGTTGGTTCGATCGTTGGCCTGCTGACGACTGGCGCAACGACGGACGACACGACCCCGACGCTTGCCGGTACAGCGGAAGCAGGGAGCACGGTGAGCGTCTATGACGGCACGACGTTGCTGGGTACGACGACGGCAGATCCGTCCGGAAACTGGACGTTCACGCCGACCACGGGTTTGGGAGAGGGCGCGCACAGCCTGACCGTCACCGCAACGGATACGGCCGGCAATGTGAGTGTTCCGAGTACGGCCTTCAACCTGACGATCGATACGACAGCTCCGTCGATTCCGACAGTGAACGCGACCGACGGTACGTCACTGTCGGGCACGGCCGAAGCGGGCGCAACGGTCAACATCGACACGAACGGCGACGGCACGCCGGACGCCACCGTAACAGCCGACCCGAGCGGCGCGTGGACGTACACGCCGTCGACCCCGCTGCCGATCGGCACGGTGATCGGCGTGACGGCTACCGACGCGGCGGGCAATACGGGGCCGTCTGCCTCGGTGACGGTGACGGGTGACACGACGGCGCCTGCGGCACCGATCGTTGTTAGCGTCACGGACGACGTTGGCTCGATCGTCGGGCTGCTGACGACTGGCGCAACGACGGACGACACGACCCCGACGCTTGCCGGTACAGCGGAAGCAGGCAGCACGGTGAGCGTGTATGACGGCACGACGTTGTTGGGTACGACGACGGCAGATCCGTCCGGAAACTGGACGTTCACGCCGACTACCGCACTGGGTGAGGGTGCACACAGCCTGACCGTCACCGCAACGGACACGGCCGGCAACGTGAGCCCCCCGAGCACGACCTTCGATCTGACGATCGATACGACGGCTCCTGCATTACCGACTGTGAACGCGACCGACGGTACGTCACTGTCGGGTACGGCGGAAGCGGGCGCGACGATCAACATCGACACGAACGGCGACGGCACGCCGGACGCTACCGTAACAGCCGACCCGAGCGGCGCATGGACGTACACACCATCGACCCCGCTGCCGATCGGCACGGTGATCGGCGTGACCGCCACGGACGCGGCTGGCAACACCGGCCCGTCCGCGTCGGTAACGGTTGCAGACCTGACGGCGCCGGCCGCACCGATCATCGGCACCGTGACCGACGACGTCGGCTCGATCGTCGGGCTGCTGACGACTGGCGCAACGACGGACGACACGACCCCGACGCTTGCCGGTACAGCGGAAGCAGGCAGCACGGTGAGCGTGTATGACGGCACGACGTTGCTGGGCACGACGACAGCAGACCCGTCCGGAAACTGGACGTTCACGCCGACCACGGGTTTGGGAGAGGGCGCGCACTCGATTACGGTGACTGCCACGGACACGGCCGGCAACGTGAGCCCCCCGAGCACGGCCTTCAACCTGACGATCGATACGACGGCTCCTGCATTACCGACTGTGAACGCGACCGATGGTACGTCGCTGTCGGGTACGGCGGAAGCGGGCGCGACGGTCAATATCGATACGAACGGTGACGGCACGCCGGACGCCACCGTGACGGCCGACCCGAGTGGCGCGTGGACGTACACGCCGTCGACCCCGCTGCCGATCGGCACGGTGATCGGCGTGACCGCCACGGACGCGGCTGGCAACACCGGCCCGTCCGCGTCGGTAACGGTTTCAGACCTGACGGCGCCGGCCGCGCCGATCATCGGCACCGTGACCGACGACGTTGGCTCGATCGTTGGCCTGCTGACGACTGGCGCGACGACGGACGACACGACCCCGACGCTTGCCGGTACGGCGGAAGCAGGCAGCACGGTGAGCGTCTATGACGGCACGACGTTGTTGGGTACGACGACAGCGGGCCCATCCGGAAACTGGACGTTCACGCCGGCCACAGGCTTGGGTGAAGGCGCGCACTCGATTACGGTGACTGCCACGGACACGGCCGGCAACGTGAGCCCCCCGAGCACGGCATTCGCGATCACGGTCGATACGACCGCACCGACTGCGACGGCCACGCTGACGACCCTGACCGACAACACCGGCGTGCCCAACGACTGGATCACCGGCGACACGACCCCGACCCTGAGCGGCACGCTGAATGCTGCGCTCGGTGCGGGCGAGGTCGTCCAGGTCAGCCTCGACGGCGGCGCCCACTGGACCAACGCGACCGTCAACGGCACGAACTGGACCTGGTACACGCCGGGCGTGTTGTCCGCGGCGAACTACACGGCGACGGTGCGCGTGGTCGATGCCGCCGGCAACCTCGGCCCGACGACGTCGCAGCTTTTCACGATCGATCCGAATGTCGCACCGGTCGTATCGGCGCAGGCGTCGGGGAACCTGCTCGGGATCATCGGCGCGAACCTGCTCAACCTGATCGATTTCAGCACGCAGCAGGCGTTCTCCGCATCGGACTACAACAACAACCTCGATCACGTGACGCTGCACTACGGCGGATTGCTCGGCCTCGGCGCGCTGCAATTCAACGCGAACCAGGCGCTGGCGAACGAACTGGGGCTGCACTTCAACGTCGTCAACAACCCCGGGATCCTCGGCATCATCGGGCCGTCGTCCGACCTGACGATCACGGCGACCGACGGCGGCCCGATCGACAACCTGAGGCTCAACGAGTTTCTCGGTTCGATCACGCTGAACGGCGGGCTGATCAGCATCAGCGCGCTCGACAGCGTGACGATCTCCGCGACCGACAAGACAGGGCTGTCCGCATCGGCCACCGCCGGTCAGTTGCTGAACGCGAGCCTGCTCGGCTCGACGCAGTCGGCGTCGATCATCGAGGGGACGTCGGGCAGCGACACCGTCACGGGCACGTCCGGCAACGACCGACTGTACGGCTATGGCGGCGACGACGTGCTGAACGGCGGCGACGGCAATGACCTGCTGCGCGGCGGCGCCGGCAACGACACGCTGAACGGCGGCAACGGCAACGATATCCTGATCGGCGGCGCCGGTAACGACACGCTGACGGGCGGCGCCGGCACCGACGTGTTCCTGTGGGAAGTCGTCGGCGCGGACAACACCGGCGGCAACGGCCATGACGTCATCACCGACTTCCAGCTGGCAAGCGGCCCCACCGATACGAGCGGCGACAAGATCGATCTGTCGAAGCTGCTGGTCGGCTACACGGCCGACGCGGACGGGCCCGCGCACTACGTGGACGGCGTGCCCGCGATCGATGCGGGCGACACGATCGGGCAGTTCCTGTCGGTGACGAACGTCGGCGCCGATACGGTGATCAGCATCGACCGCGACGGCGCCGGGACGGCGTTCGGTTCCGAAACCCTCGTCACGCTGAACAACGTGACGACCAACCTGGAGAGCCTGCTCGCGAACCATCAGATCATCGTCTGACCGCAGCGCCCCGGGGAGGCCGGCCTGCCTCCCCGACACGGCAGGCCCGTTCGCATCGCGACGCGGGCTCGCCCGACGCATATCCGTTCCCGCGTCATGCGCGGGGCCAGCTTTGCCGGACGGCTCGCCGCCGGCGTCCCGATGATGCTCAAGACAACCGCTTGCTCCAGATTCACAGTGCGTCGCGCCGCTCGCGCGGCGCGTGCCGTTTTTCATCCAGGCCATGTGTTGTTCGCGATCGCGCTGTTCGATACCGCCTCGGTGGCGTTCGCGTCATCGTCGTCGCCGCTGCCGAGCGGCCGACTGACCGATTCGTTCGAGACCGCGGTCCGCGTGCCGGCTCCTGCGGCCCAGGCTGCCGCGGCATCTCCCGCGCGTTCGTTGCCGCCGGGGTCTCCCCGGGGTGCCGCTCCGGCGATGCACACCGCGATGGCGCCGTCGTTCGTGCCGTTGCCGGCCGGCATGCCCGCCGCCGCCGCTGCCGCCCCGCGCCGGCGCCTGGCGCCGCCATTGCCGCCTGCGGACCCGGCACGGCGCATCGTCCTCGCGAACCTGTCCCGCGCGATGGCGCCGGGCGACCTGCCATCACCGGTGCCGTTGCCGCACGACGGGGTGACGACGATCACGCCGGATCTGCCGGACGCATTCGACACGCCCGCCGCCGCGCACGCAGCGGATCCCGAGGTTGCAGAGGATTCCGCCGGCGCATCGGGCGAAACGCTGCGCATCGCGCTCGATCGCCTGACGCTGCGCGACGCGGTCGGCGTCGCGATCGCGCGCCATCCGGACATCGGTCGCGCGCATGCGGAAGTGGCGCAAAGCCTGTCGGAGGTCGAGGTCGCGAAAGCGGCCTGGTACCCGAAGATCGACTATGGCGTGCGCCCCGGCTATGGCGGCAGTTTCGGCAGCAACGGCAACCGCACCGGCACGCGCGCCTCGATCGGCGTGTCGCAGTTGCTGTACGACTTCGGCCGTACGTCGGGCCGGATTTCCGCGGCGGACTCGACGCGCAGCCAGAAGCAGTACCAGTTGGCCGACACGATCGAGACGGTTGCGTATCAGACGGCGTCGACGTTCATCGAACTGGCCGCGAGCCAGGACGTCGTCGCCGCCGCGCGGCGCCAGGTCGCCGCGCTGAGCGACACGCGCACGAAGATTCTCGATCGCGTGCGGGCCGGACTGTCGGTTTCGTCGGACCGCAATCTGGTCGAACTGGCGATCCTGCATGCACAGGCGGAAGTGCTGAAGGCCAACACGCGCTTCGACGTCGCCGCCGCGAAGCTCACCGAACTGATCGGCGCCCGCCCGCGGCGCGTGGCGCCCCTCGGCGGCACGGTCGATTTCGTCGGCGATCTCGGCCACGCCGGCGGCGACATCGAACGCACGCCGTCGGTGCTTGCCGCGGCGGCGGCCGTCGATGCGGCCGATGCGCGCGTGCGGGTCGCGCAGGCGGAGCGCTTTCCGTCGATCGGCATCGGCGCGAGCCGTTCGATATCGAGCGGCCGCCCGAACGCCACCAACGACACATGGATCGGTTTTGCGGTGAGCGGCAACTACTCGCTCGGCGGCCTGGCGAAACACCAGATCGCGGCCGCCGAAGCCGAACTGCGCGCGAACCGCGAAAGCCTCGAGAACCGGCGGCTCGTCACGCGCAGCGCGCTCAAGTCGGCGGAAATCGAAGCGTCCGGCGCGGCCGCGCGCCTGAACAGCTACGAGAAAGTGACCGCGCTGTCGCGCGCGTCGCGCGACCTGTACTGGCAGGAATACATCCTGAACAAGCGTACGTTGACCGACGTCGTGAATCCGGAGCGCGACATCTTCGAATCGGAAGTCGAGGCGATCAACGCACTGGCCGACGGCGCGATCGCGCGCATCAAGGCATACGTGGCAGTCGGCAAATTCGTCGAATTGCTGCGCGAACACGAGGGGAGTCGTCATGAATGATGCGTTTCGCGCCGGGCGCGATGCCGGCGCCGATATCGCGCGCTGGACCGACCCGCTGATTTTCGCGGCACGGCATCTCGGTCTCGCCGTTTCGCCCGAGCAGGTCCGTGGCGCGGCGTCGTGGGCGAGCGTCGCGGAGCCGGACGCCGCCGTCATCGAAGTCGCCGCGTCCGCGGGCCTGGCCGCGCAGTTCGTCGCGTTGCCGCCGGCACGGCTCACGCCGGCGATGCTGCCGGCGCTCGCCGTGTTCGACGATGCGCATGTCGGCGTGATCGTATCGGTCGCGGCGGGGCGTGCGGTCGTCCAGTTCGTCTTCGACGGCAAGCCGGTCGAACGCGCGATCGATCTGGACGCGCCGGCGCCGGCGTGGCCGGCCCGCATGTTGATCGTCCACGAGCGGGTCGCGCGGCGTGACGAACGCGTCGACGGCTACCTGTCCGCCAAACCCGACACCTGGTTGCACGATCTGTTCTCGGCGCAATGGAAGGTATTGCTCGATCTCGGCGCCGGCTCGCTGTTCGGCAATCTGCTCGCGATCGCGACGTCGCTGTTCGCGATGCAGGTGTGGGATCGTGTGGTCCCGGCGCGGGCGACGCACACGCTGTGGGTGCTGGCTTCAGGCGTCGTGCTCGCGCTCGCGCTGGAACTGCTGCTGCGTACCGCGCGCGTATCGATCGCCGATCATTTCGGCAAGCAGGCGGATCTCAAGCTGTCCGCGATGTTCTTCGCGCGCGTGCTCGATATCCGCAACGACGCGCGGCCGCGCTCGCCGGGCACGCTGGTCGCCCAGCTTCGCGACCTCGAACAGCTGCGCGAACTGCTGACGTCGAGCACGATGGGCGTGCTGATCGACATCCCGTTCGTCATCACGTTCCTGTTCATCATCTGGCTGCTCGGCGGGCCGCTCGCGTTCGTGCCGCTCGCGGCGATCCCGCTGCTGATCCTGCCGGGCGTGCTCGCGCAAATCCCGCTGGCGAAGCTGTCGAACCAGGGGCTCGAGGAATCGGCGCTGCGCAACGCGATCCTGATGGAGGCCATCTATCGCGCGGAGGACATCAAGGCGTTGCAGGCGGAGCCGCGATTCCGGCAGCTGTGGGCGCGGACGAATCGCGTGAATGCCGATATCGGCTTGCAACAACGCCGGCTGGCCGGTCTGCTGGTCAATCTCGCGCAGACGGTGCAGCAGCTTGCGTACGCCGGCGTACTGGTCGCCGGCGTGTACGGCATCCTGGACGCGAGCCTGTCGTTCGGCGCCGTGCTGGCCTGTTCCATCCTGACGAGCCGCACGATCGCCCCGCTGGGCCAGATTCCCGCCGTGCTGTCGCGCATCCAGAACGTACGCGCGGGCAAGAAGGGGCTCGACAACCTGCTCGCGCTGCCGGTCGATCATGATCCGGCGGTCGATGCGTATCACAAGCCGGCGCTCGTCGGCCGATATCGCTTCGAGCAGGTCGGATACAGCTTCGATCCGCAGGCAAAGCCGGTGCTCGGTATTCCGAATCTGTCGATCGAGCCGGGCGAGCGGATCGCGATTCTCGGCCGGGTCGGTGCGGGCAAATCGACGCTGCTGCGGCTGCTCGGCGGACTCGCGACGCCGGTGCAGGGGCGCATCCTGTTCAACGACACGCCACTGCCGCTGATCGACGTCGCTGACGTCCGTCGCGACGTCGGGATGCTGCTGCAGGAATCGAGTCTCTTCTACGGCACGCTGCGAGAGAACCTGCTGATCGCGAATCCGCTCGCTACCGACGATGCGATGCTCGCGGCGATGAAGGTCGCCTGCGCGGACCAGTTGCTGTTGCGGCAGCCGCACGGCCTCGACCTGAAACTGCGCGAAAGCGGCCTCGGCCTGTCCGGCGGCCAGAAGCAGGCGCTGATGCTGGCCCGCGTGATTCTGCGCGCGCCGAACGTGTTGCTGCTCGACGAGCCGACCGCGTCGCTCGACGAGGCGACCGAGCGCGCGATCGTCGAGCGCCTGCGGCAGTGGCTCGGCCATCGCACGTTGATCGTCGCGACGCATCGTTATCCGGTGCTGTCGATCGTCGATCGCATCATCGTGCTCGATGGCGGGCGCGTGGTGCGTGACGGTCCGAAAGACGAGGTGCTGGCAGCGTTGCGCGGCGCCGGCACGCCGGAGCCGGCGGCGGCTTCGCGCGCGCCGGCTGGCGAGTCGAGCCCGTTGCCGGCGCAGATGGCGGGAGAGGCACGATGAGCGATTTTCCGTGGTCGGCGCATCGCGCACGCGAAGCGGCACCCGCCCGGCGGATGCTGTGGCTGATCGTTGCTGCGCTGGCGATCTTCCTCGTGTGGTCCGCGTTCGCGAACCTCGACGAAGTCGCGGTCGGCGAAGCCAAGGTCACGCCGGCATCGAAAGGGCAGGTCATCCAGAGTCTCGAAGGCGGCATCCTGCTGGAACTGGCGGTGCGCGAAGGCGATGTCGTCGACGCGGGCCAGCGGCTCGCGACGCTCGATCCGGTGCTCGCGCGCTCGTCGATGGAGGAAACGCTGGAACGGATCACCGCATTGCAGGGGCGTGCCGCGCGGCTGTATGCGGAGATGAACGACCTGCCCGGCATCGAATTCCCGGCGGAACTGGCGAACGAGAAGGCCGTGACCGGGCGTGAGCGTCAGCTGTTCGTCGCAAACCGGCGCGCGTTTCGCGAGAACGTCGCCAACCTGCGCGAACAGTTGCGGCTCGCCGAGGACGAGCTCCGGATTGCGTTGCCGCTGTTGAAAACCGGCGCGACCAACGAGGTCGAGGTGCTCCGGTTGCGCCAGAAGGCCGCCGAATTCTCGACGAAGCTCGCAGCGGCGCAGAGCGAATACTACGTCGCGCTGAAAGCCGACTATTCGAAGACGATGGCCGATCTCGAACCGCTGCTCAAGGTTCGCGAAGGGCGTGCCGATCAATTGCGGCGAACCGTGATTCGCGCGCCGGCGCGCGGCATCGTGAAGGACATCCGGGTGTCGACGGTCGGCGGGGTGATTCCGCCGGGCGGCATGCTGATGGAGATCGTGCCGCTCGACGACCAGTTGTTGATCGAGGCGCGCCTCAGCCCGCGCGACATCGCATTCATTCATCCGGGGCAGGAGGCGACCGTGAAGATCACGGCGTTCGAGTCGTCGATCTACGGGTCGCTGCCGGCGAAGGTCGAGCGGATTTCGCCCGACACGATCGAAGACCAGGTCGACCGGCGCGTGTATTACTACCGTGTCTACGTGCTCACGCAGCACGCGTATCTGGAAACCCGCGACGGCAAGCGGCATCCGATCCTGCCGGGCATGGTCGCCACCGCGGAGATCCGCACCGGGCGCCGCACCGTGTTCGACTACCTGGTCAAGCCGCTGAACCGCGCAGCCGAGGCGTTGCGCGAACGCTAACGCGCCGGCGCGGCACGATCATGGGTGCGACGCCGAGTCGTTGCGTTCGGCATCCGGATACACGATCGTGCCGTCGTCCCGGATCACGGCGCCGGCCGTGAGCCGCGCGGGCTCCACGCGGTTGCGGCCCATGATGTGCAGCACCGTTTCGCCGCGCGCGATCAGGTAGTCGGACACGATGCGCCGGTGGCAGCGCCACCACACGGCTTCCGAACACATGATCGCGCAGCGCTGCTCGTGCCCGTGCGCGACCAGCCGGTCGAGGCCCGCATGAAACGCCGGCCACAGCGCATAGTCCGCGTAGCGGTGAAAGCTGCGGTTGGTCCAGAAACCGTTGACGTCGTCGGGTACGCCGCGCGACTTGCCGCGCAGGCCGCCGAGCTCGGCGATGTGTTCGTACGCGATGTCGGCGGCGGCGAGCGCGTCCGGCAGCGTCGCTTCGTTGAATTGCGGATTGGTGCGCGAACGCGTCATCTTGCGGATGTCCGCGAGCAGCGTGATCTCGACCGCATCGAGCAGGTCGACGAATGCGTCGAGCGTGCGGTTCGAATGGCCGATCGTGTAGAACGGGAGCGTCATGCGTCGTCCTTGCCGGCGATGCGTTCGAGCACGCGGCCGCGATGCGCGGCGATGTGGTCGGTCCGGTCGCTCTTGATCTCGTACTGCGGATCGTCGGGCGACGCGCGATGGCGATGCCCCTTGTAGTCGAAGTCGGCGGTATGGATCGCGATGATCGTGCCGGTCACGTAGCCGGCCTCGGAATTCCAGCGGACGTGGTCGCCCAGCCTGAATGGGGTGGTCATGCCGGGTGTGCCTCCTCGTGTCGATACGCGGTGGGTCGGTCTGCGGCCTTGGCGGTGCGCGCCGGAGGCCGCGAGGCAGAACATCGATGAATTCAGGACAAACTGGATGCGTGAACGAGAGTAGCGCGATTTCCGCCACCCGGGCGAATGTGCTTGAGCGGAAGCCGGCGTGTCTTGTGTAACGCCATATATCCGACGAGGCGCCGGCAACAACGTTCACGTCCGTTGTCCGTACGGCGGTAGCCGGGTTCGGAACAGCAATGTGTGGGAGGAATCGGGGTGATATCCCGGGACGAAATGACTCGATCAGCGCCTGGCCCAGCTGGCTATCGCGGCAATGACGCGGGTGGTCGACCCGGCTGAAGCGACGAACAATTTCGATGCGGAGTCAACCGCGATGCAGCGTCTCGATGACGAGCTCGCGGAGCCAACAGATTCCTTCGTCATTGTCGAAGTTGCGATGCCAATGAACGGTGGATTCAATGTCGGGAATTTCCGCAGGTATCGGATAGATCGAGAACTGGCCCGTTTCATTGAACATGAGCGCCGCGCCTTTATGGAGCGTCACCATCCAGTCCGTGCGCTGCAGAATCTGTGGAACAACCGTGAAATGGGGTACGCGTAATGCAATACGCCGGTGCAAACCCTGCGTGCGCAAAATATCGTCGATCGCAAGATGGCTGCTGTCGCTGGTTGTGACGCTCACATGCAGAAATTCCAGAAACTTCTGTCGTGACAACTTCCGGGCCGGTAGCCCGGCGCGTTTTCGCGTCATGCACACGAACTCGTCGCGAAACAACAGCGCGTGGTTTGTGACCGGCATGAGCGACGGAAGGTTGCCGATAGCGAGATCGATCTGCCCAAGTCGCAGTTTCTCCTCGACCTCGCGCAGCGGCACTTGCTCGGCCGCTAGCCGCACCTCCGGTGCAACGCGTTGCAATTTCTCGCAAATGCGCGGCAAGAAAACGTGTTCCCCAATGTCGGACATTGCCAGGCGAAACTCGCGCGTACTCGTCGCAGGGTCGAACTCTTCGCTTTGCCGCAAGGCTTCGCGGATCGACGCGATGGCGTTGCTGAGCGGGACAGCCAATCTTTCCGCGGTCGCCGTGGGCAACATTCCATCCGGCGTGCGAACGAAAAGAGGATCGTCGAACAGCGAGCGCAGACGTCCCAGCGAATAACTGATCGTGGGCTGTGACAAGTGCAGCCGCTGCGCTGCACGCGTGAGGCTGCGCTCTTCGAGAATCACCTGGAACACGCGCAGCAGGTTGAGATCGATGCTATGGAAATTGATCACGTCTATGTACACCCTAAAATTGATCGATTTGACCGATATCTTAGCGGAACCTAGACTGGCCTCACACATAGGAGAGGCCAGTGTTCATGGAACTGACAGATACGATCGTCGAACAGCGTGCAGACGAACCAGCGGTTGTTTCGTCGCGCACGCTGCCGGCCTTGCTGGCAGCGCGCGTTGCCCGAAACGCCGAGGGACCGCTATTTTCGGACGGAACCACGGTATGGAGCGGCGCCGATGCCATCGAGATCGCGGCGCGCCGAGCCGGTACACTGGCCGCGCATGGCATCAAGCGCGGTGATCGCGTCGCATTGCTCTGCGGAAACCGTGCCGAATTCATGGAAGTCGTCCTCGGCTGCGGCTGGCTCGGCGCGGTGGTCGTGCCGATCAACACCGCCTCGCGCGGTCCGCAACTCGAGCATATCCTGCGTAACTCGGGCGCGCGCTTGCTGGTCGCCGAAGCGCATCTTGTAGACGTCGTGCACGCGCTCGACGCGCGAGATCTTCCCCTCGAGCACATCTGGCTGATCGACGAACCGGTGGCGAATTCGCTTGCGCCCCGTTACAGCACGACACCGCTCCCCCCGGCAGCAGAGTCGGTTCCGGCCGCGAACGTCCAAGACGGCGATGCTTTTGCCGTGCTCTATACCTCCGGTACGTCGGGGTTGTCCAAAGGGGTGATCTGCCCGCATGCCCAGTTCTACTGGTGGGGATACAACACGGCGCATGATCTCGGCGTTGTCGCAGGCGACGTTCTGTACACGTGCTTGCCGCTGTTTCATACAAACGCACTCAACAGCTTTTTCCAGGCCATGTTGCACGATGCTCAACTCGTCGTGGGCCGGCGTTTCTCCGCGAGCGGCTTCTTCGACGCGTTGGTGGCCACGCAAGCAACCGTTACGTTCGTTCTCGGTGCGATGGTGCCCATTCTGCTGGGCAGGCCGGCAACTGCGAGCGAGCGTGGACATCGGGTACGCGTCGCGCTCGCGCCGGGCGTGCCGGGACATTTCCAGGAAGAATTCACGGCTCGCTGCGGCATTGCCCTGATCGACGGGTACGGCTCGACGGAAACCAATGCAGTGATCGGCGGCGTCGCGAGCGCTCGACGCCCGGGATATATGGGCCGGCTGGCTCGAGGCTTCGAAGCGCGTGTCGTCGACGAGCACGATCGGCCGGTACCTGACGGCCAGCCGGGCGAACTGATCCTGCGCGCCAACGAGCCGTTTTCCTTTGCGAACGGCTATCTGGGCATGGCGGCCGAAACGGTGAAGGCCTGGCGCAATCTGTGGTTTCACACGGGTGACCGCGTCATACGCGAGGCCGACGGCTATTTCCGTTTCGTCGATCGTCAGAAGGATGCGATCCGCCGCCGCGGCGAGAACATCTCGTCATATGAGGTCGAGCAAGTGCTGTTGAGCCATCCTTCGGTCGAGACGGCAGCGGTGTTTGCCGTGAAGTCGACGCTCGCTGAAGACGAGGTGATGGCAGTCATCGGCCTGCGAGACGGCGAGGCGTTGGAGCCACTCGATCTGATCCGCTACTGCGAACCGCGATTGCCATACTTCGCCGTGCCGCGCTATCTGGACTTCCAGCAAGAACTGCCGAAGACGGAAAACGGAAAGATCCAGAAGTTCAAGTTACGGGAGACCGGCGTGACTGCCACGACGTGGGATCTGGAAATGTCTGGATACCAGCTCAAGCGTCGATGACGCGACGGTCACTATTTTCCGGAAGGCGCGGCGGACAAGTTCGCGACAGGGCGATTCGTCGACGCTTGGCAACTGAGACAGCAGCAATCAGTACATCTCGAATGTACACATGGAGCCTCCCATGGCCAGCATGAGAACGTTTTCTGCCGCGAGCACGCCCCCTCAAGTGGCGCCCGAGCCCGCAGCGGTCTCTGTCGACGAAAGGTCCCTGCGGCGAATCGTGTTCGCGTCCGTCGCGGGGAACGCGCTCGAGTGGTATGACTTTTTCCTGTATAGCACTGCCGCAGCGCTCGTTTTTGGCGAGCTGTTCTTTCCGAAAGGAACCGATCCGCTCGTGGGCACGCTTGTCGCATTCGCGGGCTTCTCCGTCGGGTTCGCCGCTCGTCCGTTGGGTGGCGCGCTGTTTGGGCATATCGGCGACCGCTATGGTCGAAAGAGTGCGCTCGTGTGGACCCTGTCGATCATGGGCGGTGCGACGTTCCTGATCGGCTTCCTGCCGACTTACCCGCAGGTCGGGCTGTGGGCACCGGTGCTGCTGATGGTCCTGCGCATATTGCAAGGCGTCGCTGCTGGCGGGGAATGGGGTGGCGCAGTGCTGATGATCAGCGAGTCTGCGCCGCCTGAACGGCGCGGATTTTACGCGTCCATGAGCCAGATCGGCGTCGGCGGCGGTTTCGTGCTGTCGGCTAGTGTTTTCTTCCTCGTGCAGATGTTGCCGAAGGACGCGTTCATGTCGTGGGGCTGGCGGATTCCGTTCCTGCTGTCGATCGCGATTTTCGGAGTGGGCGTCTATATCCGTTCGAAGTTGCCTGAAAGCGCCGAATTCGCGAAGGCCGAGGCCGAGGGAAGAAGAGCCCGGATGCCGGTACTCGACGTGATCCGCAAGCATCCGAAGGAAGTGCTGATGGCAATGGGGCTGCGCGTGGCGGAAAACGGCGCTTCATACATCGTCATTGCGTTTGCGCTCGTTTATGGGAAATTCATCGGCGTACCGAACCAGATCATGCTCGCTGGCGTGATCGTCTCGATGGCCGTGGAACTGGTCACGCTGATGTTGTGGGGCCGCCTGTCCGACCGGTTGGGCCGCAAGCCCGTGTACATGATCGGCGCTGTCGGCGTCGTGATCATCGCGTTTCCGTTTTTCTGGCTCCTCGATACGAAGGTCGCGGCGCTCATCTGGCTGGCCTTCCTGCTCGGTAATGCCGTGTGTCACGGCGCGATGCTCGGCACGCAACCCGCGTTGATGGGCGAGCTGTTCAGCACGGAAGTGCGTTACTCGGGTATGGCGCTCGGTCACGAGGTCTCGTCGGTCTTCGCAGGCGGCTTGTCACCGATGCTGGCGACGGCGCTGCTTGCGCACTACCACGCAGCCTGGCCGGTGGCATTGCTGATGGCGGCCCTCGGGATGATCACCGTGATCTCGCTGTTGTTCACCCACGAGACGGTTGCCCGTCGCGAGCGTTGATCGTCGCGCTCAAGGAGATCGAATATGACACTCGAGAAATGCGACGAAGTCCTGCTGACAGCCGGGGTGGAAGTACCGTATAGGCGACACGCTCCGTCGGATTCCACTGGCGACCTGCTTGCCCGGGCGTTCGCCGCTGCCCTCGACGAGTCGGGGTTCTCGGCGAAGGACGTCGACGGACTCGGCGTCGCGTCTTTTACGCTGGCTCCGGACCATGCCATCGACCTCGCGTGGCGGCTCGGGCTGAGCCCGCGCTGGAGCATGGACGATTGTCACGGTGGAGCAAGCGCCATCAACATGCTGCAGCACGCGATACGCGCGATTCAGCACGGCGACGCGAACGTGATTGCGCTGGTGTCCGGCGATCGATTCGAGCCGGCTGACTTCAAGCAACTGGTCGATCACTACAACCTGACGACGCGCACCTGGTTACGGCCGCTCGACCTCGGTGGACCGAACGGACTGTTCGCGATGCTCACGCAACGTCACGCGAAGCGTCACGACCTGACCCGCCGCGACTATGGGGCGCTGTGCGTGGCGCAACGGGCGTGGGCGGCGCTGAACCCGAACGCAGTCTATCGAACGCCGCTGACGATCGAAGACTATCTCGAAGCACCGATCATCGCCGATCCGTTGGGACGATTCGATTGCGTCCCGGTTGTGAGCGGCGCCAATGCCGTGATCATCGCGCGCGCCGATCTCGTGCGTCAGGCCAGGAACGTCCGTGTGCGCTCCTTGCAATGCCGCTACAACAGCGATCACCAGACGGGGGATGGCACTCGGACTTCATTGTCCGCGATTGCCGGCGAATTGTGGCGACAGGCAGGTGTCGCGCCCGACGACATCGACATGGTTTCGGTCTACGACGACTATCCCGTGATGGCGATTGCGCAACTGGACGATCTCGGCTTCGCGCCCGACGGCGACTTGCGCGCAATGATCGCGCGCGTCGAATCGCGCACCCTGCCGGTGAATACATCCGGTGGTCAACTGTCCGCCGGGCAGGCGGGAGCCGCGGGCGGCATGCATGGGCTCGTGGAGGCGTTGACCCAGTTGCGCGGACGTGCGGGGGAGCGGCAGGTGCCGAATGCTCGGCTCGCGGTCGTGAGTGGCTATGGAATGGTCGAGTATCGCTACGGCATGTGTGCGAATGCCGTCGTGCTGGAAGCGGTTGAGCGGGGTGTGCAATGAAACTCGAGGTATTCCAGTGCACGCAGTGCGGTTCGACGGTGTTTCCTGCGCGCTATTTCTGTTTCGAATGCGGCGGCGCCGAGTGGCGCGAGCGAGTGGTCGAACACGGCCGTGTCGGCGAATTGACGACCGTGCGCCGGCGCGTCGGCGCGCAAGACGGCGGCGACGTGCTTCTTGCAAGCGTGACGACGGATGCTGGCCCGACCGTCATCGCGCGACTCGAATGCGCAGTGCGGACTGGCGACTGCGTCCGCCTTGCAGTCGACGAACAGAACGGTGTTCTTGCGCTGCCCGTCGCGTGACCCAGGTGGAAATCGGTTCGTTGAACGATGCCGGTGGCGCCGGCGGGAAGGCGTCAGGATCCAAGCGCGCTCGGACATGTGCACGGAACGGCAAAATTAATCAAGCAGGAGAAGGGTGTGACAACTCAATTGAATTCGACCTCGCGCGACCGGCAGTTGTTGCGCCATTACATCAACGGTGAGTTTGTGGCGAGCGGCACAACCTTTCCAAACCTCAGTCCGGTCGACGGTCGCAAGCTTGCCGACGTTTGCGAAGCAGATGCGGCGCTCGTGGATAGCGCCGTACAGGCGGCTCACGCGGCGCAGAAGGCCGGCTGGCGCGACACGACGCCCGCGCAACGGGCGGCATGGCTGCATAAGATCGCGGACGGCATCGAGGCCCGCTTCGACGAATTCGTGGCGGCGGAAGTCGCCGATACCGGTCGGCCTGTCGCGCAGGCCCGCACCCTCGACATCGCACGTGGCATTGCCAATTTCCGGACCTTTGCCGACCTTGTCCGCACCGCGAGCGGTGAGTACTTCGAAACGCATGCGGCGGACGGCAGCGAGCTGATCAACTACGTGACGCGCAAGCCGCTCGGCGTGATCGGCATCATATCGCCGTGGAACCTGCCTCTGCTGTTGTTCACGTGGAAGGTGGCGCCGGCGCTGGCAATGGGCAACTGTGTGGTCGCCAAGCCCTCCGAGGAGACACCCAGCTCCGCAACGTTGCTCGCCGAAGTCATGCACGACGTCGGCTTGCCACCCGGCGTCTTCAATCTGATTCATGGGCACGGCCAGAACGCGGCCGGCGAATTCCTGACGCGTCATCCGGATATCAGTGCAATCACGTTCACGGGCGAGTCGCGCACCGGCAGCACGATCATGAAGGCCGTTGCGGACGGCGTGAAAGAGGTTTCGTTCGAGCTGGGCGGCAAGAACGCGGCCGTCGTGTTCGCGGACGCGGACTTCGATGCCGCGGTTGCCGGCGTCCTTCGATCCAGTTTCACGAACGCCGGCCAGGTCTGCCTGTGCAGTGAGCGGGTGTATGTGGAGCGGCCGATCTTCGAGCGCTTCGTCGCGGCGCTCAAGGAACAGGCGCAAGCATTGCGCGTTGGCGCGCCGGAAGATCCCGCCACGACGATGGGACCGCTCATTTCGCGCGGCCATCGCGACAAGGTGCTCTCGTATTTTCGTCTTGCCGTCGAAGAAGGCGCGACGGTCGTGACCGGTGGTGGCGCCCCGAGCTTCGGCGATGCACGGGACGACGGCGCGTTTGTGATGCCGACGATCTGGACGGGCTTGCCGGATTCCGCCCGATGCGTACGGGAAGAGATTTTCGGACCGGTGTGCCACATCGCGCCGTTCGACGACGAAGCGGAGGTCGTGAAGCGCGTCAACGACAGTGCTTATGGTCTTGCCGCAAGCATCTGGACGACGCAGCTTGCGCGCGGCCATCGCGTCGCGAAGCAGATCGAGACGGGCATCGTGTGGGTCAATGCGTGGTTCGTGCGCGATCTGCGCACACCCTTCGGTGGCACCAAACTGTCAGGACTGGGACGCGAGGGGGGCCGCCATTCGCTCGACTTCTATTCCGAATTGACGAACGTTTGCGTGAGGATTGCATGAATCCGACGACTTCAGCGCGTGTCGTGCCGGGCAAGGCCACGCCGCGTGGGCGCTTCCCGCATATCACGCGAGCCGGCGATTTTCTGTTCGTCTCCGGCACCAGTTCACGACGCCCGGACAACACGATAGATGGCGCGTCAGCCGACGAATTCGGCACTGCCGCGCTCGATATTCGCCGACAGACGCGCGCCGTCATCGAAAACATGCGCGACATACTGAAAAGCGAGGGCGCGGACCTGTCGAATCTCGTCGAAATCTCGGCGTTCCTCGTGAACATGAGCGATTTTGGTGGCTACAACGAAGTGTACGCGGAGTATTTCGACGAGTCGGGGCCCGCACGAACGACTGTCGCCGTTCATCAGTTACCTCATCCGCACCTGCTCATCGAGATGAAGGCAGTTGCATACGTACCCGCACGCTGAAATGCGAACCGCAGGATCGACATACCGATCACTTTGAGTGAGACGAGCATGCTGAGTTATGGAAAGCCATTCAACTTTCAACGTTGGATCGACGAACACGCGCATCTGTTGAAGCCGCCGGTTGGCAACCAGCAGGTATGGCAAGACAGCGATTTCATCGTCACGGTGGTGGGCGGGCCGAATCGTCGAACCGATTACCACGACGATCCGCTCGAAGAGTTTTTCTATCAACTGCGCGGCAACGCATACCTGAATCTCTGGATCGACGGCAAGCGCGAGCGCGTTGAACTGAAGGAAGGCGATGTGTTCTTGTTGCCGCCGCACGTACGTCACTCGCCGCAGCGGCCGGAGTCGGGTAGCGCGTGCCTCGTGATAGAGCGCCAACGTCCGGAAGGCACCGTGGACGGATTCGAGTGGTATTGCGATGCATGCGGAGAGCGCGTTCATCGCGTCGAACTGCAGCTCAAGAGCATCGTCAACGATCTGCCGCCGCTCTTCGATGCCTTTTACGAATCGGAAGAGAAGCGCCGCTGCCCACGCTGCGGCGTCGTCCATCCGGGCAAGCAGGGCCGAACCGATTAACCGAACCTGTCCAAAGCGAACCAACATGACAGTGCGAATCGATATGCATTCCCACTTTTTTCCGCGTATTACGCGGGAAGAAGCAAGGACGCTCGATCCCGAGCATGCGCCGTGGCTCCGGGTCGATCCGGACGGCGCCACCGGGACGATCATGACCGGAGAGCGTGATTTCCGGCCCGTCTATCGTGCGTTGTGGGACCCTGCCACGCGCATTGCCGAAATGGATCGATGCGGCGTGGACATCCAGCTGATGTGCGCGACGCCCGTGATGTTCGGCTACCGGTACGACGCGGTCGCGGCGCATGAATGGGCCACGCGAATGAACGATCGCGCGCTGGAATTTTGCTCGCACGCACCGCAGCGCCTGATGCCGCTGGCTCAAGTGCCGCTGCAGGACGTCGAACTGGCCTGTCGGGAAGCTTCGCGTGCGCGCCGTGCCGGTCATCGTGGCGTGCAGATCGGCAATCACCTGGGCCCGCGCGATCTCGACGACGATCAACTGGTGACGTTTCTTACGCATTGCGCACATGACGACATACCGGTTCTGGTGCATCCGTGGGACATGATGACGGATGGCCGCATGAAAAAGTGGATGTTGCCCTGGCTGGTCGCCATGCCGGCCGAAACACAGTTGAGCATCGTGTCGCTGATTCTCTCGGGCGCGTTCGAGCGCATTCCCAGGACGCTCAAACTTTGCTTCGCCCATGGCGGCGGCAGCTTTGCGTTCCTGTTGGGGCGCGTGCAGAACGCGTGGGAGCAACGAGACATCGTACGCGAGAATTGTCCGAATCCACCCGCTTCGTATGTCGATCGTTTCCATGTCGATAGCGCCGTTTTCAGCGATGGTGCGTTGCAGTTGCTCGTGGAGACGATGGGCGAAGACCGCGTGTTGCTCGGCTCGGACTATCCGTTCCCGCTCGGAGAGAAGGTCGTGGGCGATCTGGTTGCGAATCATCCGCAATTGAGCGACGCGGCGAAGGAGAAAATCCTCGGCGTGAATGCGCAACGCTTTTTCAATCTGGCGCCCGAGCCCGGTTCGGGAGGTCGTCATGCAAATTGAAGGCTGCGTGGCATGTGTGACGGGTGCCGACCGTGGGCTAGGTGCGGGCTTGCTTGAAGCGTTGCTGGAGCGGGGCGCGCGCAAGGTCTATGCGGGCGTCCGGAAAAAGGAATGTCTTTCGGACGTTGGTCCGCGCGTCGTGCCGGTTGAAATAGACATCACGAACGTCGAGCAGGTGGCGAGGGCGGCGTCGCGTGCCAAGGACATCACGCTCCTGATCAACAACGCGGGGCTGAACCGGATGCAACCGGTACTGGAAGCGCATGACCCGCAAGCGGCGCGTGCCGAAATGGAAGTGAACTACTTCGGGACGTTGAACATGATGCGTGCATTTTCACCGGCACTCAAATCGAATGGCGGCGCCATCATCAACGTTCTTTCGATACTCGCGCGCGTCGCGCTGCCGTCCATGGCGTCGTTGAGTGCATCGAAGGCTGCGGCGCTTCGAATGACGGAAGGCGCACGCGCCGAACTCGCGCCGCATCGCGTTCGGGTCATCTCCGTGCTGCCCGGACCGATCGACACGGAAATGAGCCGGAACGTTCCCCCTCCGAAGATTGCGGTCCGAGAAGCAGTCGACGCCGTGCTGGCCGCATTGGAAGGCGGAGCGGACGAGGTCTACATGGGCGCGATGGCACAAGAAATCGCGCAGGGACTCGCCGCGGATCGCCAGGCGCTGCACGCGCGCCTTTTGACGCCTTGAGCGACTCCGAGAATCGCAACGACATTGCATTGAGCAAAGGACGAAGAGATGATGAACGGTGAATACATTGACATTGACGCCGGCAATGGCGAAGCCTTTTCCGCGTACCTCGCGCGGCCCCGACAAGGTTCCGGCCCCGGCTTGGTCCTGTTGCAGGAAATCTTCGGCATCAACGACTACATGAAGGAAACGGCCGATCGGTTTGCCGAGGAAGGGTATGTCGTGCTGGTGCCCGATCTGTTCTGGCGCATGAAGCATGGTGTCGACCTCGGCTACACCGGCGAGGACTTCGCCACGGCGCTGCGATATAACGACGAGTTCGATGTCGACAGGGCAATCACCGACATCGCATCGACGATCAAGACCCTCCGCTCGCTCGAGCAGCACGCCGGAAAGGTCGGCGCCGTCGGCTATTGCCTGGGCGGCAAACTCGCGATGCTGGCGGCCGCTCGCACGGACATCGACTGCGCCGTGAGTTACTACGGTGTGGGGCTCGATGCATATCTGGAAGAGGTGCCGTCGATTCGATGCCCGATGGTTTTTCATTTCGCCGGTGAAGACGCGCTGTGCCCCGAGGCAACACGCGAGCCGATCCAGTCGGCGCTTTCCGCGCTGCCTGCGGTCGAGCAATACGTGTATCCCGGGTGCGATCACGCTTTCGCGACCCCGAAACGCGAGCATTTCGACAAGCCGGCGGCGATGATGGCTTATTCGCGTACCATCGCGCTGTTGCGTAAAGTGCTCGGACCCGTCTATGACCTGAACGCGCTGTGGGAGCTGCACTGCTATCACGAATTCGATTCGCGCGACGTCGATTCGATCTTGCCGACCATGGTTCCCGCGCCATACGTCAACCATGTGCCGACCATGACGGGAGGCGTTGGCTACGACGATCTCAAACGGTTCTACAAGTATCACTTCGTTCACGCCAATCCGAAGGACACGCATTTCATTCCGATCTCGCGCACCATCGGCGCGGACCGTATCGTCGATGAATTCATTTTCTGTGCCACCCACGACCGCGAGATCGACTGGATGCTGCCCGGACTCGCGCCGACCGGCAAGTACATCGAGATTCCGATGCTGGCAGTCATCTGCTTCCGTGGCGACAAGCTGTACAACGAGCACATTTACTGGGACCAGGCTTCGGTGCTCGTCCAGATCGGTGTTCTGGATCCCACGGGACTGCCGGTTGCCGGCATCCGTACCGCGAAGAAATTGATAGACGAGACATTGCCGAGCAACGAGCTGATGACGAAGTGGGCGTCGAGCGAAGGCAAGCCGATCTGAGGTTCCGTAGACAGCGGGGCGCGTAATCGCGGGCGCAGCAGGATCCGCTGGTCGAGCCTGGTTTTAGAAGGAAAATCGCGCCGCGTGGCGGCGCATCAACCACACGGGTTCCATCATGAAACTAAAGTCAGGACTACTGGCGGTTATGGCGGTTGCGTCAACCTCGGCATCGGCGCAAAGCTCGGTGACCCTATACGGAATCATCTCGAACGGGCTCGGTTATGTCAGCAATCAGGGCGGGCACAGCAACTGGACAATGATTAGCGGAGCCAATCAGAACAATCGCCTGGGATTCAGATTGACCGAAGATCTGGGCGGCGGTCTGTCCGCTATCGGAGTCCTGGAGAACGGCTTCGATAGCAACAGCGGCAAACTGGGGCAAGGCGGCCGGATGTTCGGGCGGCAGGCGTTTGTCGGGCTGTCGAGTCCGACGTACGGGAAAATTACTTTCGGTCGACAGTACGACGTGCTGTGGGATTACCTGGATCGTATCGAACCACAGGCCATGGGTCCAGGCCTTGGCGTCAGTGTCGGCAGCAACGACAATATCGAAGGCAACTTCCGCTACAGCAACGCCGTCAAGTATACGAGCCCGGTCTGGGGCGGCTTCGGATTCGAATCCCTGTACGCGTTCAGCAACAAGGCCGGCAGCTTCCAGCAGAACCGTGCGTTCAGCGCAGGCGTCAATTTCGACCAGCATACGCAACGATATGCGCTGGTCTTCGTCGAAATCGACCATCCGGGCACGGGCAATCCAAATGGCGCGGTGAGCGACGACTACGCAGGTGCTCCGTTCCAGCTGTTCCATACCAGCCCGCTCAGTTCGTCGGTGGGCGTACGGAAACAGCGCGTGATTGCCGGGGGGGCCGAGTACGAGTCCGAAAAACTCAGCCTCGGCGCCATCGTTTCCGACGTGCGCTACAACTATCTCGATAGCACGAGCCTGCATCTGGACAACCTTAGCGTCGTCGGCGTGTACAAGCTGACGCCAGCCTTGTTCGCCTCGGCTGCCTACCTGTACACGCACGGCAGCTACGGTGGCGTCGTCTCGAATCCGCACTGGAACCAGGGACAAGTGAGCGTCGACTATTTCCTTTCGAAGCGAACGGACGTCTATGCGTACGTCAACTACATCCGTGCCTCCGGATCCAACGCCCCCGCCGTGTTGTTCCTCTCTTCAAAATCGAGCACGAATGCGCAAACGGCCGTGGTGGTAGGGGTGCGTCACAAGTTTTGAGTCGGGATCAGGCTGATTGAGCGCCGGGCCATAACGGTCCCGGCAATGATTTGGACAACAGGATGAATACGATTCTCGACCGGATTGTCGATCGCAAGACTCGTGAAGTCCGGCTGGCAGCCGAGTGCATGCCGCAAGCCGAGCTTCGCGAGATCGCGGCGACTGTCGACTCAAGGGATTTTATCGCCGCGCTTCGCAACAAGGCCAGGCAAGGCTTGACCGGCGTCATCGCCGAGGTGAAGAAGGCGAGCCCGTCCGAGGGGATTTTGCGGCCGGACTTCGACCCTGCGGCTATCGCGGCATCGTACGAGGAAGCCGGCGCCGCCTGCCTCTCCGTGCTCACCGATCAGGTGTTCTTCCACGGAAGTGCATCGGATCTTCGCGCTGCGCGCGATGCGTCAAGCGTGCCGGTGCTTCGCAAGGATTTCATCGTGGACGCCTATCAGGTTTGGGAGGCGCGTGCGATGGGGGCCGATTGCATCTTGCTCATAGCGGCGGTCCTCGATGGCGGCGCTATGCGGGAACTCGAATGCCTCGCGTCCGAACTGGGCATGGCAGTGATCGTAGAGATTCACGGCGCTCATGAGCTCGACGCGGCACTCACGTTGAAGACCCCGCTGATCGGCGTGAACAACCGCGATCTTGCGACTTTCGCAACGAATATCGAAACAACCGTCGCGATGCGCCGGCTCATCCCCGGCGACAGGATGGTCATTTCGGAGTCTGGAATTCGGAATGCGGACGATGCACGAAGGCTTCGTTCAGCAGGCGTGGAGCATTTCCTCGTCGGCGAAGCGCTGCTTCGCGCCGAGAACCCGGGTGCCGCGCTCAAGCAGATCTTCTATTAGGCACTGACAGCTGAGAGGTCCATGAAAGCCATGCGAATTCAAGAGGCGGCGGCCGCGCTGCGTGACGCGGCAAAGACACGCAAATACATCGCGCCGTTGCGCGAGACATACGAGCAACTGAGCATCGCCGACGCGTATGCGATTCAGCGGATCAACACGGACCAGCATCTGGCGGATGGTCGGCGCCTCGTTGGTTGCAAGATCGGCCTGACCTCCGTGGCGGTGCAGAAGCAGCTCGGGGTCGATCAGCCGGACTTCGGCATGTTGTTTGATCACATGGGCTACGGCGACGGCGAACCCATTCCGGCTGAAATCCTTACCCAGCCGAAAATCGAAGCCGAAATCGCATTCGTCATCGGTCGCGATATCGTGGTAAGCGATCCAGGCCACGTGGATGTGCTCGGTGCCATCGAGTACGCGCTGCCGGCACTTGAAATTGTCGGCAGCCGCATCGCCGACTGGGATATTCGCATCGCCGACACGATCGCCGATAACGCATCGTCGTGCGCGTACGTGCTGGGCTCCCGTCCGCGCCAGCTGTCGGGTATCGACCTGCGTCTTTGCGGCATGGCGATGGAGCGGTGCGGGGAACTCGTATCGGTGGGCGCGGGAGCCGCATGTCTGGGCAACCCGCTCAACGCTGTCGTATGGCTCGCGCGAATGATGCATGCGCTCGGCACGCCGCTCAAGGCCGGCGACCTGGTCTTGTCCGGCGCCTTGGGTCCGATGGTTGCCGTCAGCCCCGGCGACGTATTCGAGACGCGCATCAACGGGCTCGGCTCCGTCCGTGCGGTTTTTGACCACGATTGAAGCGAGGCACGCCAATGATCACCACCATGGAATACGCCAGGCTGCTCGACGAGGCAGCAGTCCATGCGACCGAAGTGGCCCAATTCGACCCGGAAAGCCAGCTCCCGCTCGATATGGCTTATGCGATTCAGGCAGCGTCGATACAACGCCGTGTCGAACGCGGCCATCGACGCGTGGGTGTCAAGATGGGCTTTACCAGCCGCGCGAAGATGCTTCAAATGGGTCTGTCAGACGTGATCTGGGGACGTTTGACGGCCGACATGCAGATCGAGGAAGGCACGGCGATCGATGTCGCGCGATTCGTGCATCCGCGCGTCGAGCCCGAAATTGCGTTTGTTCTGAAGCGATCGCTCGACGGCGACGTGACGGGACCGCAAGCGTTGGCCGCTGTCGAGGCCATCGCGCCTGCGCTCGAGATCATCGACTCTCGCTACAAGGACTTCAAGTTCACGTTGCCGGAAGTGATAGCGGACAACGCGTCGTCGAGCGGCTTCGTCCTCGGTCCCTGGTGCGATCCTCGCGTCGACGTTTCGAATCTCGGCCTCACGCTGAATATCGATGGACGTGCCGTGCAGGTTGGATCGACCGCGGCGTTGCTGGGCCATCCGTTGCGTTCGCTCGTAGCCGCCGCTCGGCTTTCAGCTCGAGCGGGCGAACCTTTGCAGGCTGGCTGGATCGTGATGGCCGGCGGTGCGACTCCGGCCGAATGGATCAGGCCCGGACAGCACGTGTCGGTCGATATCGAACAATTGGGCAGTGCGTGCTTCTACACCAGGAAGTAACGCGGCGCAGGTCTTCTCGACGCAAAGGTACCGGTCATGTTTTCCGGAAGGCAGGATGGGGGCGCCAACTTCGGCGCGAAGCGCTGAAGGCGCCTGCGTCGCGATTGCGGGCGCGCACGCTCGCGGATAGACGATTCGAGCATCACGGGTGCGGCAGGTTCGTTGCCGTCCGCATCAGCGGCGGACAGCGCAGTCTGGTTGGCCGTACCGTCACATTTGGGAGTCGCACATGAATGACAGGGTGAAGGTCGCCATCATCGGTCCCGGCAATATCGGCACCGATCTGATGATCAAGATAATGCGAAACGGCAGGCATCTGAAAATGGGTGCCATGGTTGGCGTCGATCCGAATTCGGAAGGGTTGGCGCGTGCGGCACGCATGGATGTCGCGACGACGGCAGAAGGAATCGACGGCTTGCTGCGGCTGGACGTATTCAAGGAGATCGATATCGTCTTCGATGCGACGTCAGCGGGCGCGCACGGACGTCACAATGAATTGCTGCAGGCGCATGGGGTTCAGGTGATTGACCTCACGCCTGCCGCGATCGGGCCGTATGTGATTCCATCGATCAATCTGGAAGAAGAAAACGCGACAAACATGAATATGGTCACGTGCGGCGGGCAGGCCACCATTCCGATCGTCGCCGCTGTTTCACGCATCGCCAAAGTCCACTATGCGGAGATCGTCGCGTCGATCTCCAGCCGGTCCGCCGGGCCGGGAACGCGCGCGAATATTGACGAATTCACCGAGACGACGCGAGCCGCGATTGAAAAGCTTGGCGGCGCCGAGCGCGGTAAGGCGATCATCGTTCTCAATCCCGCGGAGCCGCCGTTGATCATGCGCGACACCGTATTCGTGCTGTCGGAAAACGCGGAGCCGGCGGCTATCGAGGCGAGTATCGCCGAAATGGTGAGCAGCGTGCAGGAATACGTTCCGGGCTACCGCCTGAAGCAGTCGGTTCAATTCGACGCGGTGCCGCCGGACATGCCGCTCAACGTGCCGGGCATCGGGCCGCGGCACGGCTTGAAAACCTCGGTATTTCTCGAAGTGGAAGGCGCAGCCCACTATTTGCCTTCCTATGCCGGCAACCTCGACATCATGACGTCGGCGGCACTCGCGTGCGGAGACATGATGGCCCGGCGCCGGATGGCCGCCGGCATCGCTCGCGGCTTCAAGGAGACGGCGCGATGACTTCAGCAGAAAAGAAGCTTTACATCTCGGACGTCACGTTGCGCGATGGCAGCCATGCGATCCGTCATCAATACAGCGTCGACCATGTCAGGGCGATTGCCGCGGCGCTCGACGATGCCGGCGTCGACAGCATCGAGGTTGCTCATGGGGACGGGCTCCAGGGATCGAGCTTCAACTACGGATTCGGCGCTCACACCGATGTCGAATGGATTGCGGCGGCGGCGCAAAGCGTCAAGAAGGCGAAGATCGCGACGCTGCTGATTCCCGGCATCGGCACGACCCATGATCTCCGGCATGCGTTCGATGCCGGCGCACGGGTCGTACGCGTGGCTACGCATTGCACGGAAGCCGATGTATCCCGCCAGCATCTCGATTTTGCTCGTGAGCTGGGTATGGATGCGGTGGGGTTCCTCATGATGAGCCACATGACCACCCCGCAGAAGCTGGCTGAGCAGGCGAAGATGATGGAAACGTTCGGCGCCACCTGTGTTTATGTGGTTGATTCGGGTGGTGCGCTCGGCATGAATGAGGTACGGGACAGGTTTCGCGCGCTTAAGGCGGTGTTGAAATCCGACACTCAAACCGGGATGCACGCACACCATAACCTGAGCCTCGGCGTGGCCAACTCGCTGGTTGCCGTGGAGGAGGGGTGCGATCGCATCGATGCGAGCTTGGCCGGCATGGGTGCGGGCGCCGGCAATGCGCCGCTCGAAGTGTTCATTGCGGCGGCACAGCGACAGGGCTGGAATCACGGCTGCGATTTGTACCGGCTCATGGACGCGGCTGACGATCTTGTGCGACCGCTTCAGGATCGGCCGGTACGCGTCGACCGCGAAACGCTTGCGCTCGGTTTCGCCGGCGTTTATTCGAGCTTCCTGCGTCATGCGGAAGTTGCCGCCGGCAAATATGGGCTGAAGACCGTCGACATTCTGGTCGAACTCGGCAGGCGGAAGATGGTCGGCGGCCAGGAAGACATGATCGTCGACGTCGCGCTGGATCTGTTAAAGCGCCAACAGCCGATCACGAGCGACGCGCATTGAGCTGCCGTGGGCGGCGTTGCCTCGTGTTTCTTCGACAGTCGCAGCGAATGGCTGCGACTCGATTCTGGTGAACCAACATGCGAACCTTGTCGGCTTCCCGTCAGCATCAGCCGTTTGTCTATCAATTGAATGTCGGTGCCGTCAAAGTGACCGTGATCGCCGAGTCGGTCGCGCCGCTCCTCCGATGGCAGGAACTCTATCCCGACGCGACGGAGCGGTCCGTGTCGGCATCCATCGCGACCGCGGATCCCAAACTCTACGACGTCGGCAGCGGGCGGCTCGTCATCGCTATCCAGGGTTTTCTCATTGAAAGCGAGGGGACGACGCTGATGGTCGACACTTGCGTCGGGGACTGCAAGGCCCGAGCGCGAGGCGAATTCAATGAAGCCCGTTTCGGCTGGCTGAGCCGGTTGCAGGCGGCGGGCATCCGCGTCGAGGATGTCGACCTGGTGCTTTCCACGCATCTGCATGTCGATCATGTCGGCTGTAACACCTACTACGCTGACGGCAGGTGGCGCCCCACGTTTCCCAACGCGCGCTATCTGTTTGTCAGCGAGGAATTCGGGTTTTGGTCGAGCGAGCTGGCGAGATCACCGCTGGAAAGGACCGGCGACTACATCGGGGACAGCGTCATGCCGCTTTTCGAGGCTGGACTCGCCGATATGATCGACTCCCGGCATGTCATCGATTCGTCCATTCGCGTCATTCCGCTGCCCGGACACACACCGGGGCACGTCGGCGTTTGCATTGAAAGCAATCGGAGGCGGGCGATTATATCCGGGGACCTGTTTCACACAGCGCTTCAATTGGAAAATCCGGACTGGAGCACGAGGTTTTGTGTCGATCCCGATCAGTCCCGCCAAGCCAGGCGAGCGTTCTTTGACGCACATGCCGACACGGATACGCTGATTTTGCCAGCGCACTTTCCCTATCCGTGTGCGGGGTTCATTTGTCGCATGGGGACTGCCTACGCCTTTCGATTCATGAGTTCGGAGAAGATTCTGAATATGTCCTAGCACATCGGGGCGTTGTTCGATAAATTGCGCGCGGACCGGTGATGTCGACGCGCAACGGCCGACATGGTTGACTGGTTCCGTCAATCCGAACCCACACATCATGCGCAGGATGATGCAGGACGTCGATGGCGCATCCGGTGCCTGGCCGCGACCATCGACCCGCATTTCCGCGAGTCGTGCGGCTACGGCTGGTACTGACGATTCGCTGTTTGGTCGGTGTCGTTGAGCGGCTCGACGAGATCGATCTGCGCTTTCAGTGGATTCGGCTGGTCAACGCTCAAGGTGCCCGCCGACGTGAACGCCAGTTGATTGTCGAGATCGGCGTTATACATCGGCCACGCAATCAGACCGGCGTCGGAAGGATTCCCCGTTCTGGCGAATGCCGTCCAGTAGGCGATCATGTCGTGCGCGACCTGTTCGTCCTGACTGGCCACGGCTGTGCCGTACGCGGCGGAGAGCGTGTCGAACACATAGGGAATCTCGGCCGCATGCGTCGCGCCGCTGACCTTGCCGCGTATCGACTGGGCAACGTACGAGAAGCGATACAGATAAGTCGGCACACCCCGCGCGGTAAAGGTTCGTGCAACGAACCGTGCGGGTTCGTCCATGGTGATGACACGGGCGATCTGGTTCTCCACTGTCGAAACGGACGCCGTGCCCGTCGGGTCGAACGCCGCGGCAGCCGCGCTCAGGTTTTGCTGACCGAAGATCGCATAGGCCTGCTCCTTGGTCGTGAGTCCGCGCGTGGCAAATCCGAGGTCCGCATTGTTGACGCCGAGCAGGAGCGGAACCTTCGCGAACTGGCCGGCCTTGTACTGATTCTCGGGTTCGTCGACCACGAGTTTGCCGTCGATGATGGAACTGCCGGAGAACGTCGCGAGGCTATGTGCGGTATTCAGCGTCGTAGTGTCCAGCCCGTCGAGAACCTGATCGGCCGAGAGCGCGCGCAAGGCGTGCAAGGAACGGGCGTCGCTGCCGGTGATGCCGAATCCTGCAGCAAACGCGGAACCCTGTTCCTCCGCGGACGCGCCGACTGTTTTCGCGTTGCGCGAGAGCGTGCGCCCGAAGTACTGGTTGACGCGTCCATTGCCGGACTCGACGATCGCCTTTGCAAACAGTCCCGATGCCTGTGGTGAAGTCAGCAGGTTGTGAACCGATTCTCCTCCAGCGGATTCCCCGAAGAGCGTGACGTTTGCCGGGTCGCCGCCGAAGTTCGCGATGTTGCGCTGTACCCATTTGAGCGCGGCGATCTGATCCATGTAGCCGTAGTTGGCCAACATCTCGCCGGATTGCGCGGCGGCCGCCGTCACGGCCGGATGTGCGAAGAAACCGAACCGGCCGAGACGGTAGTTCACGGTGACGATGACGACGCCTTGCCTGGCGAACTGCGTGCCGTCATATGTCGGCATCGACGTGCCGCCAATGACGTATGCACCACCGTAAATCCAGACCATGACGGGCAGATTCTTGCCGTTGCCGCTTTGCGGGCGCCATACATTCAGGTATAGGCAATCTTCAGACGGTGTGACCGTCAGCGTCGCGTTCGGGCCGCTCGTCTGCATGCAGTCGTGAACGAAAGACGTGGCCTGGCGCACGCCGCTCCATGCGGCCACGGGCTGCGGCGGTCTCCAGCGCAAGTCGCCGACTGGCGGAGCCGCGAACGGAATACCCTTGAATGCGATCACGCCGTTGTTCAGGGTGCCTTGTACGGCGCCGTCGGCGGTCACGGCGATCGTGGGGTCCGAAGTGACGGAGGAGCCGTCGCCGCCGCAACCTGACAGCAAGACGGCGAGCGTTGACGAAACGAACAGCACGGGCAAACGCCTTCCGCTATCGTGCATCGGTGAAGCGCAGGCTTTGGCTTTTTTCAACGGGTTGTGTTTCCGTGAAATCATGGCTGTCATCTCTCCTTGAATCCATCGTTCAAGCGTGGAACGTTTTAATTGTCACCATGGTTCTTGTGTCGGCGAGCGCTGCGGCGCAGAGCGGAATCGAGTATCGAAGGACGACTTTATGCCGTCAAATTCCGGCCAATAATGGCCGGCATGAATCGGGTTCATGCACGTGCGCCGTGAGCAATGCCGATCGGACGTGACGAAGCGGGCGTCCCGTCATCAGGCCGGAAGCCCCGCTGAGACGTTGTGCAAGCCCGCGAGTTAGCCCGCATCGCTCACGAGCACGACTCTCTTTGACATGATGTCCGCTCGGGTTGACGGGCGAGTCACGCGAGCCTGGCGATGCGCTCGGCGAATCCTCTCGTTGACACCGGTCTCGCTTTTCGATGACCATGCGTCAAATCGCTTCACCGCGCGCCGTCAAATCAGTTCGGCCCCTGTATCAAGCTGTCCGTCATGACATCCATCGACCATATCGATCTGAATCTTTTGCGCGTTTTCCAGGCTATCGTGGAAGAGCGCAGTCTGACGCGCGCGGGCGAGCGTCTGGCACTGTCTCAACCGGCGGTCAGCTATTCGCTTGGGCGATTGCGCACTTTGTTCGACGACACGCTGTTCGTCCGGACCCGCACGGGCATGCAGCCCACGCCCGTCGCACTCGAGCTGGCCGAAATCGTCGGGAGCGCGCTCGACACCGTGCGGCAAGCGTTGCGTCACGCCGAGCGCTTCGATCCGGCGACCAGCACGCGAACATTTCGCCTGTCGCTGTCGGATGCGGGGGAGATGGCGTATCTGCCAGCGATCTGCGCCGTGCTGCATGACGCCGCGCCGCGCGTGAAACTTGTTGTAGCGCCATTGCCGGTCGAAGAAATCGAAGAAGCGTTGCGCGCGAGTCGGCTGGATTTCGCAATCGGCAACCTGCCGTCGCTACTGCCACGCACGCGCCATTGCGTGCTCTTCGAGGAATCGTATGTGTGCATGACGCGCAAACGCGACGATCTGCCCGACGGCAAAAAACTGAAACTGGAGCAGTTTCTTGCCGCGTCGCACGTTCAGGTTCGCTCGCTCGAACACAGCCATGACGCGCTGGATGATGCGCTGCGCGCACAGGGCGTCGGGCGCAATATTGCGCTGGTGTTGCCGCATTTCGTGGCGGCGCCCGGCGTGCTGGCTGCCACTGATCTGTTCGCCACGCTGCCGGAAAAACTCGCGCGTATTCTCAACAAAGGCGACGCGTTCAACATCTACGCGCTGCCGGTGCCGTTGCCGAAAGTCGCGGTGACGATGCACT
This sequence comes from Burkholderia sp. 28_3, assembly GCF_003253915.1. NCBI lineage: Bacteria > Pseudomonadati > Pseudomonadota > Betaproteobacteria > Burkholderiales > Burkholderiaceae > Burkholderia > Burkholderia sp. 28_3. The sequence continues at coordinate 14,229 of NZ_QKZF01000016.1, read as the reverse complement.
GGCACGAACACTTTCACGACGATGAAGGCAACGCGTGGATGCGCGACCTGATGACCGACACCCTCGCGAGTTTCAAAACGATGTGATCCCGGTCGGAGCTGGAGCGTTCCGCTTGACTCGGACCTGATCGCGATGTTCCGGCTCGCCGCTCACGACGTCCACCATGCAGGAGCCGCAAACGCCTTCGCATGACGAACAGTGTCAAGGTGACAGTCGGCGCGGTCGAATTCGCCGAAAGGATGGCCTGATATCGACGCAGCCAATGCGCGTCAGCCGTCGGGTTGACGAAACATCGAATAGATCGTGTCGCGCAACCATGCGACGCCCGGGTCGCTCGTGAATTGCGTGTGTGAGTGCACCTGGATCTCGATGGGCGGCAGGGTGAATGGCAATGGCAGAATGCGAAAGGCCCTCCCGCGATTGAAGCGCTGCGCAAGGCTCTTGGGGAAGATCACCGCCAGGTCCGAGTTCATCACGATTTCGGGCGCCACGACGAAGTGCGGCAGCCGTACCACGACATCGCGTTTGAAGTTCAGCTCGTCGAGCCATTGCTCGACCATGCGATGGCCCGTGGCGTTGGTGCTCGCGTAGACGTAGCGCAAGGCGGTCAGATCGTCGCGTGTCGGCCGCGCCTTGCCTAGCGGATGATTGGCGCGCACCACGCAGACATGCTCGTCGACGAATAGGGTCTCGCTGACGCATCCCGCGTCGAGGCCCGGCACGTAGCCGAGCGCCAGATCGATTTCGCCGGCGCGCATGGCGGCGCTGACGGATTCCACCGGAACATTGACCACTTCGATTCGAATGCCGCGCGCGTCGCGTTCCAGCAGCGCGACCAGCGGCGGCAGAAAATAGAATTCCGACATGTCCGACATCGAAATGCGAAACACGCGCCGGGCGGTCGCGGGATTGAACTTGGCGAGTTGCTGGACCGCCTCGTTGATGATCGACAACGCCTGCGCGAGCGGCGGATACAGCCGATGCGCGGCATCGGTCGGCACCATGCCGGTGGGCGTGCGCACGAAAAGCGGATCGTCGAAGATGGTGCGCAAGCGCCGCAGGGCATGGCTCACCGCGGGCTGGGTCAATTCCAGACGGTCGCCGGCAGCGGTCAGGCTGCGCAGATCCCAGATGGCAAGGAACACGCGCAGCAGGTTCAGATCGGCGATACCGGAGTTGGGCTTCGTCATACGGGTTGACTCACGAACGAGCGCTGGTCGCGCCATGCGGCCATCAATGTGTGGCGAGATTACCGTATGTGCTGCGCATTGCAAAATGCGGCGTACCACCTCGATAGGGCGGCAAGGTGTGGAAGTCCCTGCGCATCAGGTCGCGCACCGGCGAAGCGAGCGCGTCGGCGAGCGCCGACGCATCGTCGAAGACGACCTTGTTGCGCTGCATCGCTTCCGCGCGCGCGCACGGCAGGCCGATGGTGCAGTCGATGCGCGTATAGATCTCCAGCTCGCGCAGTGCGGGCAAGGTCGACATCAGCGGCGCGTGATGCTGCAGGTAATGCGCGAGCCATGTGTCGAAGTCATCCGCCGGGCCGTCGTAAGCGACGAGATAGGTGCACCGCTGCACGCGTGCTTCGCCCCCCGGCGTGGATGGTGCCAGGGTGCGTACCGCCATAGCCTGCTGCGTGAAGTGCTCGACTGTCGATTGCGCCTGCAGAGCGTGGTGAATCGGACCGTCGCAGGCCGCGGCCGCCTCGAGCGTCGCCAGTTCGTCGAAATAGAGTTGCAGCACGCTCGACGGCGCATCGGCAGCTGGTGCGATGCGCGGGTCGACCCGTTGGCTTATCGGTTCATGCACGACCAGGCCGCGTAATCCTTCAGTGCGCTGCAGGGGCGCGACATCCAGCAGGGATGGCTGTCCACTCCCCCCGATCAGAAACAGGCAGACTTGCATGATCACGCCACCTCGCATGGAGCGGCCACGCGCGCGAGCCGATGAAACTGCCGGGCGAAGTACACGAGGCCGTCGCCGTCTTCGTGCGAGGCGATGTGTTCGACCTGTACGAAAAGCACCGAATGCGAGCCAACCTGCTTGCTGTCTACGATGCGGCCTTCAAGACTCGCGATCGCATCGTCGAGCACGGGGAGCTGCAGGGCGCCCGGGCGCGAGCCGCAGCGCGCAAAGCGCTCTTCCATCGAGCATCCGTCCATGCCCGCGAAAACACGCGCCAGCGCCTGCGCGTGCGCGCCCAGCACATTGATGCACGCGCGGCCATTGCCGAGCAGTACGTCGTGAACATAACTCGACTGGTTGATGCAGACGAGCATCGTTGGTGGCGTGTCGGTTACGGAGCATACGGCGCTTGCGGTGATACCGCAGCGCCCGTGCGGGCCGTCCGTGGTGATGACGTTGACGGCCGCGCCGAGCGAGGCCATTGCGTTGCGAAACTGTGCACGCGCTTGATCGTGGGTCATGGCTGCTGTCCTTTCGGGGAGAGGCGCATATTCAGGGATACGGCGTGACGGGAGGAATACCCACGAAAACCGCACCCGATGCATCGTAGTTGCCTTCGCCGAGGAAAGCGTGTTGGGTGACGACGATCGAGTCCCGTACAAGACGCTGCATGCGGTTCTCGCGATAGATCGCGCCGATGCCCGCCATCTTGTACGCCTGCATCACGATATCCGCACAGGTGTGAGCCGCGTGGGTGGCAGACAGACGCAGCAAATTTGCTTCCGCGGGCAGCACCGGATCGCCAGCCAGCACCGTTTGCCACGATGTTTCCGCGGACTCGAAGAAGAATGCCCGCGCGCTGCGCAACTGGGCTTCCGCCTGCGCGAGCCCTGAACGATAGTACGCGCGATCGGCAAGACGTGGCGCGCCCGTGGTGGTCTTCGTCACGCCAGACATCCCCGCCAGCAGATCGAGTGCGGCACGCGCCAGGCCAAGGTTGACTGCCGCATGCACCTGCGCCTGGTAGGCGATGGCGGGATACCGATACAGAGGCTCATCGATCAGCGGCGTGCCGCCGCGCACGAAGGTCCATTGTTCGTCGACGTATTTGTCTTTCAGGCGCAGATCGTGGCTGCCCGTGCCTTGCATGCCGACCACGTTCCAGTTGTCGACGATCTCGACTTCGCTTGCCGGAAAGACCGCCGTGAACGGCTTGCCGGCGTTCTTGTCGTCCGCGCCAGCAGGCACACCGCCGATTCCTACGCCGATCCAGTCCGCACCTTTACAGCCGCTGGCGAAGCGCCATTGTCCCGACACGAGAAAGCCGCCGGGTGCGCGCTCGGCCTTTTGCAGCGGATACAAGCCCCCTGAGAAGACCTGGTCGGGTCCCGATGCGTAGATCTGCGCTTGCGTTTCAACCGGCAATGACGCAAGGTAGGTATTGGCGGAGCCGAACGCCGCGACCCACGCGGTCGAGCCGTCGGCAATCGCGATGCGTTCGAGCATCTGGAGGAAGCGCGCCGGCGGCAGCGCATCGCCGCCGAAACGTTTCGGCGTGCTCGCGCGAAAAATGCCCGCGCGTTTCATCTTGCCGATCATATCGCGCGGCACATGAGATACCTTGTCGAATTCGTCACGGCGACGCTCGACTTCTTCAATCAGCGCATCGAGCGATAGCGGCGCGGCATACTGCGGATAGTCGTTATGCGATTCGATGATGGCTTCGCTTTGAAGGTCTTGCATGAGTGATACCTCGCGGTTGCTGGTGTGGGGATGTCATTCGGGCTGCTGACGAACAGCAGCGCGCATCGCTTTCGGAAATGTCTCGCGTGCGAGCAACGTGGCGACGACGGTCACGAGTCCGAGTACGCCCAGATAGATGGCGACCGGCACGGCGCTGTGATAGTGCGCGAGCAGCGCGGTCGCGATCATCGGCGAGAGGCCGCCACCGAGCACGGACGAGACTTCGCGGCCGATGCCGAGTCCCGAAAAGCGCAGGTGCACCGGCAACATCTCGCTGATGAACGCGGGCTGTGCGCCCTGGAGAATGCCCAGCGTGACGCTGTTGGCGAGGATAAGCGCGGCCACTACCTTCCAATACTCGCCCGAACCCAACAGCACGAAGTAGGGCCATGCCACCAGCATGATCGCGATCGCGCCGGCGAGATAGACCGGCTTGCGTCCGACCTTGTCGGTCACCCAGCCGAAGAACAGGGAGACGGGGATCATCAGCAGCATGGAGATGCACAGACCGCCGAGAATCCAGCTCGACGTGATGCCGAGAAACTGCGCGTAGGTGATCGAGAAAGCGAAGAAGAGGTAGGATGCCGCGCCCTCGCCAAACCGCAGGCCGAACACAGTGAGCACTTCGCGCGGACATTGGCGCAACACTTCGATGACAGGCATCCGGCTTTCATGGCGCGTCGCCTTCACTTCGGCGAACGCGGCGCTTTCTCCAATCGAGCGGCGCATCCAGAGGCCGAGGACGACGAGTGCGGCGCTGGCCAGAAACGGAAGGCGCCATCCCCAGCTGTGGAAGTCGTCCGCCGGAACGTTTTTCGCCAGCAGGAACGCGCCCGTGGACAATACGAAGCCCAGTGCGGCGCCACAGGGGCTCCAGGCGGCGAGTGCACCGCGCCTGGATCGCGGCGCGTTCTCGTGGATCAGTAAAATACTGCCGCTCCATTCACCGCCGGCGGCAAGCCCCTGAAGAATGCGCAACAGCACCAGCATGACGGGTGCCGCGATGCCGACCTGCCGATACGTTGGCAGAACGCCCATCAGGACGGTGGCCGTACCCATCGTGAGCAGCGTAAGTGTCATGACGGCCTTGCGGCCGTACCGGTCGCCGATATGGCCACATAGCACGCCACCGATCGGCCGGGCGATAAAGCCGACCGTGAACCCGCCGAATGCAGCGATGGTGCCCGTCAGCGGATCGGTGCCGACCGGAAAGAACAGCTTGCCGAAGACGAGCGCGGCCGCGGTGCCGTACAAGAAGAAGTCGTACCACTCGAGGATTTGGCCGAGTACGGCCGTGGTAACGGCACGACGCACGTTGCTCGCGGACCGCGCGGATCGGGGATGAGCGAGCGCGCCCAGATCGGAGTTCAGAGCTTCAGGGTTCATGGTGGGGGAAGACATGAAGTGATGGTTCCCGCTTCCCTGATGCTCCAGAAGCGGCGCGAGTCGTATCGATTCGATGTGCCCCACGATATGAGCGTCCACAATCGCGGTCAAATTCGAGACAAAAATGGACGACATGAATCTGGTGCATGTCGCGCTCGCCGCCGTACGTACTAACCCTTGCGTTACATGGCGTATCAACTGCGCTTGTTGACCGTCACCTTTTCGGTCGATTTGCCGCGTGCAATGAGCAACCGCGGACCGCACTCAAGCCCGCGCACGTATTTCCGGCGCGCCGGTATGAGTGACCGACTGCTGCACCGCACTGGGCACGGTATGGACGTGACCGGGCGCGAAGCGCCGTTTTTCGCTGACGGTTACGAACGCATCATCGAGCCAGGCATGTGCCTGACCATCGAGCCCGGAATTTATGTTGAAGGCATCGGTGGCTTTCGCCATTCCGACACCGTGTTGATCGGCGACGATGGCCCTGTCATGCTGACCGGTGGCCCGGTGAGCATCGGTGCGCTGACGCTTCCGATGCATTCTTGAAGAACGCTCGGCGGTCGCCGTCGGGCAGGCGCAGACGAACCGCATCCGGCCGGCGGCGAGATATCTTGCCAGCCCGAAGGACTGGGAGTGGGTGGCAGGGGCGACGAGGTTGGGGGCGGGTCGGTCGATGTCACGCCTGTCGCGACTGCCCGATGATCGGCGCATCGCTGAATCGCGTCATCGTTGACGTTCCTTTATTGAGGCGGGTGTGACGCTGCCCCACGACTAAGCCCGGTGAGCCCGCCAAGCCCGCTGGATCGCGCAACGAGGGGGTGACGGTGTCCGCGTGCCCCAAACGTTTAGAATTCCCGTCGAATCAGTTCAAGGCCCTGTCGGTAAGTTGTCACCTCAAACTCGGGGAATCGGCGCTTGAACTTCGTGGAATCGAAGAGATTGTCCTGCTCGTAGCGAGGCAGAAGCTCCCGGATCTCACGTACCTGCGGGGAGAAGAGGCCCGCGATCCAAAACGCCCCTTTCCCGATGATCGAATAGGCGGGCGGTCGTCCAAACGCGGCGCTGGCCATGTCGACGAACTCCCGGTATGTCGGCCGGTCGTCGCAGCACGGCAAATGCCAGGTCTGCCCGAACGCGTCCGGCGAGTTGCCGAGCGTCGCGAGCGCACGGCTCGCGTCGGGCGTCCAGATGAGCGTGCGCCGCGTGTCGTCACGCAACGGCACCTTCGGCTTCTTGCCTTCCTTCAGCTTGTCGATGACCAACGCATTCGTGAAGCTCTGCGTCTTGCCCGGGCCATAGAACTCGGGTGCCCGGCCGATCAGCACCGGGATGTCGCTACGCGCCATCTCTTCGAGCACCATCGACGCCATTGCCGCGCGCACCTTGCCCTTGCGGCCTACCGGCGCGAACTGTGTCGACTCCGTCTGCAGCCGGTTGTTCTGCGGGTACATGTAGGTGTTGTCGAAATAGGCGAATCGAGCACCTTCCGCGCGGCACGCATCCAGCGCGTTCTTCAACATCACCGGAAACTGCGTTTCCCACAGCTCCGTGTCCGGGGGCAGGCCCGCCGTGAAGTAGACGATGTCACTGCCTTTCACCGCCTGGGCGGTCTGTCGCGCATCAAGCAGATTGGCCGACACCAAGCTATCGGTGTCGTTGACCTTGCGCGGATTGCGGCTGACGAGGCGGATTTCGCCGGTGTTGAGGCGGCGCAATTCCCGCGCCAGTTCCGTGGCGATCTGACCGTTCGCTCCCAGTATCGTTTGCATGTCGGATACCTTCGTGACCTTGTGTCGAATGACGATGGACACTAGGCTAACCTTGAAGGCAAGTTCAAAGTCAAGCGGTTACGGCAACGATCGCAACGTTACATCCGCACTCGGTGCGGAGCCAACCTTTTCGAGCGCGGCAACCGTGGCGTCGTTGCCTTGCAGGATCCCGTTCTGTAGCGCGGTACAACCGAGCGCATCGACGTGATCCGGGTTCGCGCCATGTGCGACGAGTACCGGCAGCAGGTCGAGGCGGCCGAACAGCGCGGCGAACGACAGCGCTGTTCTGACTTGTCACGCGGGTTCTGCGCGAGTTCGTTCAGCGTTGACGACTCGTAGTTCGCTTCGCCCTTGCGGTCGCCGAAGTTCAGCGCACCGTCCTGGTTGTTGTTCGTGACGCGTACGCGCGGACGGTTGATCGGCGGCTGATTGAAGTTCGCGCCGAGGCGGTACATCTGCGTATCGGTGTGCGAGAACATCCGACCCTGCAGTATTCGGTCTCCCGACGGCTCGATGCCCGGCACTGTCCGCGACGGGGAAAGGCATTCCTCGTTCTCGCCGAAAATGTATTTAGCTAAGCTAAATTAATAAAAATTATGTCGGTGAGGCACCTGCCTGCATCAGCTAACGCGATCCACGGCCATGGATGCTCAGTCGGTTCGAAGCCGGGTTGGTGCGGGCATGCGACCGGATCGGCGACACGACAACGTCGTATCGATCGGTGGTGATGCTGATTCTCGAGACGGACGCGGCCGAGCGCCACGGCATCCGGACGCGTGGCGGTGTGGCGATGGCGCGCCGTGATCACTTGACATTCAACTTAACTTCAATCCTAGGATTTCGTCTGCATCCTTTCACGTCGTTGCTTCAGCGCGGTGCGATCGAGTCACGACCCGAAGTCGCGCCGACTTATATGAGGAATCGAGAATGTTCAAGCGTTGGCTTTTGAGGCATTGGCTCCTGGCCATCATGATTTCCGTGCTGACGGGCGGATACGCCTATGCAGCCGACGTTGCGCGGAACGAGGGCGTGCCACAGCTGAACGGCAAGGTTCTGGTCGTGATGACCAATCACTCGAAGTATCCGTCTCGATCGGATACGACCGGCCTCTGGTTCACCGAGTTGACGCATTTCTATGACGTCGCCCAGGCAGCCGGGCTGCAAATGGATTTTGCGAGTCCGGCGGGGGGTGAAGTCCCGATCGACGAGCGCAGCCTGAAGTCTTTCTACCTGGATGATTCGGCACGCGCACATTTGGCCGATCCTGCTTTCATGGCGCGATTGAAGGCGACTTTGCCGGCCGCGGCCGTCGATCCCGCCGACTACAAGGCGATCTACTTCACTGGCGGGCACGGTACGTTGTGGGACTTCCCCGACAACGCGGCGCTGAAGGCCGTCAGCGAGCAGATTTATCGTCAGGGGGGCGTCGTCTCGGCCGTTTGCCATGGCGTATCCGCGTTGTTGCCGCTCCAGGACGCCGAAGGCAAGTCTCTCCTCGCGGGCGTGCCGGTGACGGGCTTCTCCGACATGGAGGAGACGCTGTCCGGCATGAAGTCACAGGTTCCGCTCTTCTTGCAGGATGCACTTGTGAGCCGTGGTGCGCGCTACAAGAAGGCGTTTCTTCCCTTTACATCCTATGTCGTCAGTGACGACCGCATCATCACCGGGCAAAACCCGCAATCGAGCAAGGAAATTGCCGAGGCGGTCGTCAAGCGGCTCAGGGAAACGAATTGACTGGCTGCCGATGCCGGCAGAGCAAGTAGCAGGAAACGGGGCGCGTGGTCATCGAGTTTGCGCAACGGGGGGTACCGGGAGCGTGATCGTACGCGGCTCGGGTATCGGGTGGTCAGGTGTAGCCGCTTTTCGATTACCAAAGGAGGCTGTCATGAGCGGTAAGGATGAAGTCGACGTCATCAGCAAATCTCGTCGCGAACTGATGATCGGAGCGGGTGCAGTAGCGGCTGCCTCGATGGCGCTGCCCTTGTTTTCTTCGAGTGGCACGGCCGGTGCCGCATCAGCCAAGCATCCGATTTATCCGTCGGCAGGAGAGGCTGACCGTGGTAACAAGATCGTGACGAAGGACGGCGTCGAGATCTTCTACAAGGATTGGGGCAAAGGCCAGCCGATCGTCTTCAGTCACGGTTGGCCGCTGTCGGCGGATGACTGGGACGCTCAAATGCTGTTCTTCGTCGAGCATGGTTATCGCGTCATCGCCCATGATCGTCGTGGGCATGGGCGATCCACGCAAACAGCCGACGGCAATGACATGAATCACTACGCTGCCGATCTCGCGGACCTGACCGAGGCGCTCGATATCAGGAATGCCGTCCACATCGGGCACTCGACCGGGGGCGGGGAAGTTGCTGCCTACGTAGCGCGTCATGGCATGAAGCGGACTTCAAAGATCGTTCTGGTCAGCGCAGTGCCACCGGTCATGGTGAAGAGCGAGCGCAACCCCGGCGGAACGCCGATTGAAGTCTTCGACGGCTTCAGGAAGCAGCTTGCCGCCAACCGGGCGCAGTTCTACCTCGACGTGCCGTCGGGACCGTTTTACGGCTTCAACCGGGCGGGCGCGAAGGTGTCCGAAGGCGTCATCCGCAATTGGTGGCGTCAGGGCATGATGGGTGGAATCAAGGCTCAATACGACTGCATCAAGGCCTTCTCGGAAACGGATTTCACCGAAGACTTGAAGAAGATCACGCAACCGGCGCTGGTCCTGCATGGTGACGACGACCAGGTCGTGCCATACAAGGATGCCGGCGTGCTGTCCGCAAAGCTGCTCAAGAACGCGAGGTTGAGAATCTATCCGGGCTACCCGCACGGGATGCTGACGACCAATGCGGATGTCATCAACGCGGACATTCTGAAGTTCATCAAGAGCTAAAGGTCAAGGCGGCCTCTCCAGCAAGAGGCCGCCTGTTTCCGATACCGCGCCGATCTGTCGATCGGGCTCACTCTGCCGGGAGCGCGTCGGTGACGAGAACGATCTTGCCAATGTGCACGCCGGAATCGATCAACTCGTGAGCCCCGCGCGCGTCCTTCAACGGGAAGGTCTTGTAAACCTGGGGTTTGACCATTCCCGCCTGGATCAACGGCCAGACATGCATCTCCAGTTCACGAATAATTTCCGCTTTCTCGTTGGGTGTTCGTGAGCGCAGCGTCGAACCGATATGCGTCAGGCGTTTCGTCATCATCGGCCACAGATCGAGGTCTTTGGCGGGGCCTTTCAATACACTCACCTGCAGGATGCGGCCGTTCATTGCAGCGATCGTGTAATTACGTGCGACGTAGTCTCCGGCAATGATGTCGAGAATGACGTCGACACCGTTTCCATTCGTGAACTCGTTCACCTTTTCGACGAAATCCTCGTCCCGGTAATTGATCGCGTGATTGGCCCCAAGACGCAGGCTGGCCTCGCGATGAACCTCCGATCCGACGGTGGTCATGACCTTCGACGCACCGAATGCTTTGGCTAGCATTGTCGCCGTGGTGCCGATACCTGAAGCGCCGCCATGGATGAGAACCGACTCGCCGGCTTGTAATTTGCCGCGCTGAAAAAGATTGAGCCAGACCGTCATGAACGTTTCCGGCATTGCCGCGGCTTCGACGACACCAAGTCCCTTCGGGAGCGTCATGGTGACCCGGTGATCGGCCACTGCATATTCGGCATAACCACCACCGGTAACGAGCGCGCACACGACATCGCCGCGCTTGAAGCGCTTCACTGCGCTCCCCACGTCGATGACCTCGCCCGCGATCTCGAGGCCCGGGATGTCCGATGCGCCCGGTGGCGGATTGTAGAAGCCCTTGCGCTGGAAGACATCGGGACCGTTGACGCCAGCGGCGTGAACGCGGATCAGGACCTGTTCGTCGGTGGGGCGCGGCACCGGACGTCGGGCTGGAACGAGTACGTCGGGACCGCCGGGATGGACGATTTCGATCGCGGTCATTTCGGTAGGAGGTGTGAAAGCGTCAGCAGGCATTGCGTTTCTCGGATAGATTTGGAGTGACGACTGCGTGCCGGCCCGACTCCGGGCCGGAAGCAGTAGTACGATTCGGAACAGCGGCATTGTCGCGTCGTACCTCCGCGTACGAGCTTCACGGCCCGGCACTTGCCATGTCGGGCCGAACAGCGATAGTCATCGCCACTGGATGCGAGCGGACAGGGCCGGTTCCCCCGGCAGCCCGCTCGCATCGATGTACCACCGCTTTTTGTCAGGCGAGATCGAATCGATCGAGATTCATCACCTTGACCCAGGCCGCCACGAAGTCACGAATGAACTTCGCCTCGCCGTCTGCACTCGCATAGACTTCGGACAATGCCCGCAGCACGGCATTCGAACCAAACACCAGATCCACGCGCGTACCGGTCCACTTCAGCTCACCGGTCCGACGGTCACGTCCTTCATAGGTGTCTTCGCCGGCAATCGGCTTCCATTCGGTCGCCATGTCGAGCAGGTTGCGGAAGAAATCGACGGTCAGCGTTTCGGGCTGGTCGGTAAAAACGCCGTGTTTTTCGTCGCCGGTTTGGACGTTCAACACGCGCAGTCCGCCGACGAGCGCCGTCATCTGTGGGGCGGTCAGCGTCAACAGTTGCGCCTTGTCGATCAGCAGCGCTTCGGCCGGCACCGCGAATTTGCCCTTGACGAAATTACGGAAACCGTCTGCGACCGGTTCGAGCACCGCGAAGGAGTGCGCGTCGGTCTGTTCCTGAGAGGCGTCCATCCGGCCGGGCGCGAACGGCACAACCACGTCGTGGCCAGCGCGCTTCGCCGCCTGCTCGATGCCGGCGCCGCCGGCCAGTACGATCAGATCGGCCAGCGAAATCTTCTTGCCGCCAGGCTGCGTGCTGTTGAACTCGCCCTGAATGCGCTCGAGAACTTTCAGAACCTTGGCCAATCGTGCGGGCTCGTTGACGGCCCAGTCCTTCTGCGGCGCGAGGCGGATACGCGCGCCGTTGGCGCCGCCGCGCTTGTCCGAGCCGCGGAATGTCGATGCCGACGCCCATGCGGTGGACACGAGCTCGGCCACGGAAAGCCCCGAGGCAAGGATCGTCTCCTTGAGCGGGGCAACGTCCGTGTCGTCGACGAGCACATGATCGACCGCAGGAATCGGATCCTGCCAGATCAGCTCTTCGGTCGGCACGTCCGGCCCGAGGTATCGGGCGCGCGGTCCCATGTCGCGGTGCGTGAGCTTGAACCACGCGCGCGCGAACGCGTCGGCGAACACGTCGGGGTTGTCCATGAAATGACGCGAGATCTTCTCGTAGACGGGGTCGAAGCGCAGCGAGAGATCGGTGGTCAGCATGGTGGGCAGCAGCTTTTTCGACGGATCGTGTGCATGCGGGATCGTCGGTTCGGCGTTTTTCGCCACCCACTGGTGAGCGCCTGCGGGGCTCTTCGTGAGTTCCCATTCGTATCCGAACAGGTTCTTGAAAAAGCCCATGCCCCATTGAGTCGGCGTGTCGCTCCACGTGACTTCGAGGCCGCTCGTGATCGTGTCCGCGCCTTTGCCGGTGCCAAAGCTGTTCTTCCAGCCAAGCCCTTGCTGCTCGAGACCGGCAGCCTCGGGTTCCAGACCGACGTTGTCGGCCGGACCCGCGCCGTGCGTCTTGCCGAAGGCATGACCACCGGCAATCAGCGCCACGGTTTCTTCGTCGTTCATCGCCATGCGTCCGAAGACCTCCCGGATGTCGTACGCTGCCGCGACGGGATCGGGATTGCCGTCCGGACCTTCCGGATTCACGTAGATGAGGCCCATCTGCACCGCGGCAAGCGGATTTTCGAGGTTGCGCCCGGCGTTGCCACCGTGTTGCGATTCGCAGGCGCCGCCCTTGCCGTAGCGCAGGTCGCCGCCAAGCCAGGTCGTCTCGCTGCCCCAGTAGACGTCGCGATCCGGCTCCCACGTGTCCTCGCGGCCACCGGCGTAGCCGAAGGTCTTGAATCCCATCGTGGTAAGCGCAACGTCACCCGTGAGAATCAGCAGATCGGCCCACGAGATCTTCTGACCGTACTTCTGCTTGATCGGCCACAGCAGGCGGCGAGCTTTGTCGAGACTCACGTTGTCCGGCCAGCTGTTGAGCGGCGCGAAGCGCTGCTGGCCGCGCCCGGCGCCGCCGCGCCCGTCGCCCATGCGATAGGTGCCGGCACTGTGCCAGGCCATCCGTACGAATAACGGACCGTAGTGGCCGAAGTCCGCCGGCCACCAGTCCTGGGAGTCGGTCATCAGGGCAGCCAGATCTTTCCTGAGCGCGTCGAGGTCGAGGCTGTTGAAGGCTTCGGCATAGTTGAAGCCAGGGTCGAGCGGGTCGGTTTTACTCGAGTGCTGGCTGAGCAGATCCAGGCGCAATTCGTTTGGCCACCAATCGCGATTGGTCGTGCCGCCGCCGTTGGCATGGTTGAATGGGCACTGCCCTTCGTTCGACATAAGCACCTCTGTATGAGGACGTGTGGGTGTATCGCTATGCACGGAGCGGTCGCCGGGAGCAATGCTCCCGCGTGCTGTGAGCCGCGCGAACGGACACTTGAATAATGTGTGAGTGTTTCTCGGGGAGGCAGTGTGCTTTCCCGGAAGGAGGCAGGCGGGTGCCGGGCGTGTTTCTTTTCCGGCACCCGTCGCGATTACCCTCGCAGGAACGCGAGCAGATCGGCGTTGATCGTGTCGGCGTTGGACGTAGGCATGCCGTGCGGGAAGCCCTTGTAGGTCTTCAGCGTGCTGTTCCGAGCGAGCTTCGCCGACAGCAAGCCGGAATCGGCATAGGGGACGATCTGATCGTCATCACCATGCATCACGAGCACGGGAATCGTGGTGCTCTTCAGGTCCTCGGTAAAGTCGGTCTGCGAGAACGCGACGATGCCGTCGTAATGCGCCTTGGCGCTGCCCATCATGCCTTGGCGCCACCAGTTCCAGATCACGCCTTGCGACGGTTTCGCGCCGGCACGGTTGTAGCCGTAGAACGGGCCGGCCGGAACGTCGTAATAAAACTGAGCACGGTTCGCGGCCAGTTGCGCCTGCAGGTTATCGAACACGTCCTTCGGCAGGCCGCCCGGGTTCTTGTCTGTCTTGACCATCAGCGGCGGCACAGCGCTGATCAGCACGGCCTTCGAGACGCGGTCTTCGCCATGACGGGCGACGTAGTGAATGACTTCGCCACCGCCGGTGGAGTGGCCGACATGAACCGCGCCTTGCACGCCGAGATGGTTCACGACAGCGGCGACGTCGTCCGCGTAATGATCCATGTCATGACCGTCCCACACCTGGCTGGAGCGTCCGTGACCGCGGCGGTCATGCGCGATGACCCGGTACCCGTGCGACAGGAAAAAGAGCAGGTATCTATAGCAGTGCGGGGTTGACGCCGAGGGGCAAGTCGATGATAGGGCTTCAGGGCGCCTCGACGAAGTGATCGCGGGTCGACCTTCGC
>NZ_QKZF01000015.1:0-185862 GCF_003253915.1 Burkholderia sp. 28_3 | reverse complement strand
GAGCCATTCGGCCGCGAGCAGGTCGAGCTCGTGACGGGCCACATCATCGCGCCCGGCGGCTTCTTCACGCACCTGCGTTACGAGTTCCTCGGCGCGTCGCCCGACGGCCTGATCGGCGACGACGGCGGCTACGAATCGAAGTGCCCCATGGACGAGGCCGTGCACATTAACACGCTGCTGAACGGCATGCCGGACGACCACGTGCCGCAGGTACAGGGCGGCATGCTCGTCACCGGCCGGCGCTGGTGGCTGTTCGCTTCGTACGACCCACGCGTGCCCGAGCCGTACAGCCTTTACACCCAGATCGTGCCGCGCGACGACGAGTACATCAACAACACCCTGTTGCCAGGCCTCCTGCAGTTCGAGGCCGAGGTCAACGCCATCATCAAACGCCTCCAGATGAGGGCCGCATGAACACCAGCAACGACCTCCACCGCCTCGTCGCCGCGATCCGGCACGACGTCGTCACGTGCGAGATCGACCGCGAACTGCTGAAGCCGGTATTCGCGGCGTTCGACGGCGGCCAGATCTGCGCAGTCCCCGAGTACGTCGAGAAGCGCATCCGGCACTGGGCCGGGCGCGTCGCGCAACCGCAGTAAGCCATCCACCACAGGAGCCAGCATGTTCAACCTCGACAACACCCTTGCGAAGATCGTCTCGGTGACGAACGTGAGCGAAAAGCATGGCACCGAGCGCAAGCCCGCGATCACGATCGGCATGTCGGTCGTCGTGGGCGGCGACGTCCTCGGCGAGTTCGACCCGGCGCTGCGCGCGATGCTGTATCGCAAGCCGCAGCCGAAGCCCGGTGAGCTACCGATGGAGCACGACGGCCTGACCGAACTGCGCTTCCCGTTCATGCGCAACCTCGCGTGGGATCGCAAGTACGAGGGCTACCTGCTGCGCTTCCACATCGGCGCGACGGGCGCTGAAGACGTGCTGCTCGCCGAGTGCGGCCTGAAGGACATCCGGTTCACCACGCAGGAAGGCGGTTCCGTCGGCGTGCACTTCAAGATCACCGCGCACCCGAAGGACGAGGTCGACCACGGGAAGATCGCGACGCGCCTGCAGCAGGAGATTGGCATCACGTTGACGCCGCCGGACAACTACGTTGACCCGGGGCTGTTCGGCGATGCACCGCAGGCGGACGACGAGCATCGCCCCTTCGCGGGCTCGGACCTCGATCAGCGCGAGGAAGTCGAGGAAGAGTGACCCACCCGCCGCGCCACTCGCGCGGCACCCCGGCTGCATCGGTGGGCGCTCGGATGACGGCCGGGCCCCGTCATAGCACCGACTCGACTCCCGGCGCTTTCATGCTAAACGCTGCCTGATGCGAGCCGAGCGCCAAACCGATGCGGCTGTTCTACTGATTGAGGATGACGATGAGCGATACCACCGACAAGAGCGCTGATGCGCTGACGGGAAATCAGAGGCAACGCTTGGGCGAAGCATTGTCCGAATATTTCGGCAAGCTTGATTCCGACGAAGGCATCCGCGCGCCGGAAGGCCGCATCCTTCGAGCGTTCGATTACTGCGACTCACGCAACATCGACGACCTGATCGATCGCGCGATTGCGCCCGCGCTCGCCGCATCCGCTGTCGAGCAGCACGAAGCAGCGCCGACCGACGACGAGCAACTGATCGAGGCAATGGCGCGCGCGATGAATGTCGCGACTGACGGCCATGACCGTTACTGGACTGGCTTCGTGCCTTCGGCTGGTGCAGCGCTCCGTGCGCTGCGTTCGCTCGCACTCTCTGCCCCGCTCGAAGGCACGGGCAATGGGGCGGATGAGCGGGCGGCTCAGATGGCGCACGATTTGCGCTGTGCAGGTGTTGCAGGCACCAAGGCAGGCGACCTACTGCACGCTGCGGCAGAAATGTTGGAAGCGCTGGCCGCCCGCGCCCCTCGCACTGAGGTGGCGGGAGCGGTGCCGAGCGCGCAAATGTCGCGTCTGAAGGCAATCATCGACGCAGTCGAGGGTGAATGTGACGGACTCGCAATCGACGAGAACCAAGCCGCACGAATCCTGATGCATCTTGATTGTACGTCGCCGAATGGAATCGTCCGCGCCCCTCGCGCAGATGCAGCGGCAGCGCCGGCAGACGAGCGGGCGGCGTTCGACGCGTGGTTCGCTGATGCATGGAACGCCTATCCGGACAAGGAAACGACCAGCGAAATCAAGTCGAAGGTCTGGGCGTTGAAAGCATGGCGACACCTGTTCCCCCGCGCGGCAGCATCGCATCCCGCAGCGGGGCAAGAGGCGGTTGGTGAAGCCGGGGCAATGCCGGGTACCGATGGTTTCACGATGGCAGTCTTTCGTGCCTCCGATGTTCCGCTTCGCACGAAGCTCTACACCGCCCCGCCCGCGCAGGTCGCCACTCGCGATCCGATTGGCACCCGCGGCATCGAGGGAGCACTCGCGGACCTGATCGATCGCATCGTTCCAGGTCTCGATTCCGGCGACATTCTGGCCGATGCAAAAGCTGCGCTTAATGCCCTCGCCACTCGGCAGGGGCTGACGGACGAGCGCATCGAGGCAATGGCGAATGCGTGCGGTTTGTATGGGGTACAGAAGGCGGTGGTTCAGTGCGTCCGGGCCCTTCTCGAAGGAGACAAGCCGTGAGCAATGCTATCGGCTATATCGTCATGGGGTTTCTTCTGGGCGAATTGCTTCGAGCCATTCGTGAAATTCTAAGCGGAGACAAGCATGAATAAGACGCTGACGGACGACCTGCGCGCAGAACTAGAATGGTGCATCGCCGACGGAAACTGCGGGCCGCGCACGCGAGCAATGCTCGTTGCGCTACGCGCCCTCCTCGCCGCTCAGCAGCCGGAGCCACGTGCATCAACCGCGATACCGCGCGTACACGGTGTTGGCCGTGTCGCCGACAATCCGTGCGCCGTGCTCGTCATGCTGAAGGCAGAGCCCTCTGATGAAACGCTTCGCGCGATCCATGACCGCCTGACCGCCGAGCCGGAGCCGCGCGCCGAGGTGACTGAAAACTCGTATCGAGAACTGCTCGCGGTGCTGGTCGACATTTACGATGACCAGCGAAACAACGCACCGGAAAACCGCTGCTACGTCGAAGGCGCGTGGTCGGAGGTTCTCGGCGAAGCGCGAGCGTTGCTCGCTCCGCTTCCCGATCCTGCGCAAGTCGTCGCCGAATCGCCGGACTGGATCAAGAACGTACTGCCTCCGGAGGGAGCATGAAGCTCGGAGAACTACTCAAGAGCCGGCGTGAATCGCTCGGCATGACGCTGGACGACGTGGCTGATGCGACCGGTTCGTCGAAGTCCTACGTCTGGGAACTGGAAGCCGGGCGCTCGTACAAGATGGGCCTTCCGCTCGCTGCACGATTCGCGGTGGCCCTCGGGTTGCAGGTCAGCATGATGGCCGCAGCCGCGCTCGAATCCGAGGCGATTGCCGCCCGCGCAGGAGAAGGCCAATGACCAGCCGCCGCATCAACAGCGCAGCCGTGGTCGGCGTCCTCGCAACCGGGACGCATACCGCGCGCGAGATAGCAACCGAACTCCAGACGTCGACGGCGTTCGTGCAGTGCTTCCTCGACACGCTGTTCTACGCCGGCCGCATCCGGATCGACCGGCGCGTCACGACGGACACGGCGTACGAGCTGACGCCGATCGCCGCACCGCGTGCGCCGCTCGACACGCCGTCCGCCGGGCCGCGTCTCGCACCCAACATGCAATCCACGCTCGCCGGATACGATCGCGAGATCAGTCGCCGCGTCGAGCTTGCCATGACCTCGAGGGCACGATGACCCAACTCGAAGAACTGAAACTTGCCCGGCAGGCTGTCCAGCTTTACGCCGAATCGCACCCGCGCCCGGTGCACGTCACACAGGCGCAGGCCGCTGAAATGCTCGGCATCACTGCGCGCACGGTGCACACGCTCGTACGCACGGGGAAGCTGAAACTGAACGGTATCGGGCGCATTCCGATCGCCCAGATCGACGAACTGATCGCCGCGCGCAACGCATAAATTACGCACGATCCCGACGAAACCCGCGCCACGCCGAAGGCCCTGCTGCTCAACTTCGGCAAACGGCTTCTCCTTCTTGATGCTGCGCGCGTCACGGCACGCCGCCGCCGCGCTGCGCGACGGCTTCAGCCCCTATAATAGCCGCTCGATTCCAGCAGGGGCCGACTGCACCGGGCACGCGCGCGGCCGCACGCGGCTCCGTCGCCCATGAAAGACATCCTCGTCCTCTATTACAGCCGTCACGGCGCCACGCGCGATCTCGCGCTCGCGATCGCGAACGGCATCGACAGCGTGCCGGGCATGCAGGCCCGCATCCGCACCGTGCCGCCCGTGTCGGCCGTCTGCGAAGCCACCGCCCCCGACATCCCGGCCGACGGCCCGCCGTACGCGGAACTGCGCGACCTCGAGGAATGCGCGGGCCTCGCGCTCGGTTCGCCGACCCGCTTCGGCAACATGGCTGCCGCGCTCAAGTATTTCCTCGACGGCACCACGCCGCAATGGCTGTCGGGCGCGCTGACCGGCAAGCCGGCGAGCGTGTTCACGTCCACCGGCAGCCTGCACGGCGGCCAGGAATCGACGCTGCTGTCGATGATGCTGCCGCTGCTGCATCACGGGATGATGATCGTCGGGATCCCGTACACCGAATCCGCCCTCAGCACGACGCGCACCGGCGGCACGCCGTACGGCGCATCGCACGTCGCGCAGCACGACCGCGCGGCGTCGGGCGGGCTGTCGGCGGACGAGAAGGCGCTCGCGGCCGCGCTCGGCGTACGGCTCGCGCGCGCCGCCGCGGCGCTCGCCAGCGCCCGGTCCGCCGAGGCGGCATGAACGCCCCCGCCCGCCCCGCCGTCGCGGCCCGGCCGCGCTACGCGCTGGCCGCCGCCGCATGTCTCGTCGCGCTGATCGCCCTGTCGCTCGCGTGGGAGCTGTGGCTCGCGCCGCTGCGCCCCGGCGGCTCCGCGCTGATGCTCAAGGCCGTGCCGCTCGCACTCGCGCTGCCCGGCGTCTGGCGGCGTAACATCTATACGATGCAATGGGCGAGCATGCTGGTCCTCGTCTATCTTGCCGAAGGCATCGTGCGCGGCATGTCCGATCGCGGGCTGTCCGCGACGCTCGGCTGGTGCGAGACCGCGCTCGCCGTCGGCTTCTTCGTGGCGGCGCTGGCTTACGTCGCGCCGTTCAAGCGCGCGGCGAAAAAACCGCGCGCCACGTCCTGACCCTTACGCGACAAGGTGATGATGTCCTCCGAAGCTTTCGTTTCCGCGTGCCGCGACGCGATCGGCGCCGACCACGTGCTGACCGATCCGCACGATACCGAACCGTTCCTGACCGACTGGCGCCGCCGCTACAAGGGCGCCGCATGCGCGGTGCTGAAGCCCGCGAACACGGTGGAAGTCGCCGCGCTCGTGAAGCTCGCCAACGCGCACGGCGTCGCGCTCGTGCCGCAGGGCGGCAACACGGGCCTCGCGGGCGGCGCGACGCCCGATGCGAGCGGCAGCCAGGCCGTGCTGAGCGTCGCGCGCCTGAACCGCGTGCGTGCGCTCGATCCGCACAACAACACGATCACCGTCGAAGCCGGCGTGATCCTCGCCGACGTGCAGGCGCGCGCCCGCGAAGGCGGCCGGCTGTTCGCGCTGAGCCTCGCGGCGGAAGGCAGTTGCACGATCGGCGGCAACCTGTCCACCAACGCAGGCGGCACCGCGGTGCTGCGCTACGGCAACGCGCGCGAGCTGTGCCTCGGCCTCGAGGTCGTGACGCCGCAGGGCGAGATCTGGGACGGGCTGCGCGGACTGCGCAAGGACAACACCGGCTACGACCTGCGCGACCTGTTCATCGGCGCCGAAGGCACGCTCGGGATCATCACGGCAGCCGTGATGAAGCTGCATCCGCTGCCGGCCGCGCAGGTCACGGCGCTGGCCGCGCTCGAGTCGCCGCACGCGGCGCTCGATTTCCTCGCGCTCGCGCAGCGCGCGGCCGGGCCTTTGTTGACCGGCTTCGAGCTGATGTCGGATTTCTGCATGCAGCTGGTCGGCAAGCACTATCCGCAACTGCGCTACCCGTTCGCGCAGACGCACGCGCAAACGGTGCTGCTGGAGCTGTCCGACAACGAAAGCGAAGCGCATGCGCGCGCACTCTTCGAGAAACTGATGGAAGAAGCGTTCGAGGCCGGGCTCGTGGTCGACGCGGTGGTCGCGGAGAATCTCGCG
The DNA here is from genome assembly GCF_003253915.1 of Burkholderia sp. 28_3. NCBI lineage: Bacteria > Pseudomonadati > Pseudomonadota > Betaproteobacteria > Burkholderiales > Burkholderiaceae > Burkholderia > Burkholderia sp. 28_3. The sequence goes on along the minus strand of NZ_QKZF01000015.1, from coordinate 179,657 downwards.
CAGTCGCGTGCGTTCTGGGACCTGCGCGAGCACATCCCGCTCGCGCAGGCCGACGAAGGGCTCAACATCAAGCACGACATCGCGGTGCCGATCTCGTCGATCGCACGCTTCATCGACGAGACCGACGCGGCGATCCAGCAAGCCGCGCCGGGCGCGCGCATGGTCACGTTCGGCCACCTCGGCGACGGCAACCTGCACTACAACGTGCAGATGCCCGAAGGCGGCGATGCGAAGGCGTTCCTCGCCGCGTTCCAGGCGCCGATCAACCGGATCGTCTACGACAACGTGCACCGCCACCACGGCACGATCAGCGCGGAGCACGGCATCGGCCAGTTGAAGATCGACGACGCGCAACGCTACAAGTCGCCGGTCGAAACGACGCTGATGCGCACGCTGAAGACCGCGCTCGACCCGCGCGGCCTGATGAATCCCGGCAAGGTCCTGCGCTGAAGCCGCCCACTCCGGAGCCAAGCCCGTGAAAATCCGCGTCCTGTCCGACCTGCACCTCGAAAGCAACCTGCCCGACGCGATCCCGCACGCCGATGCGGATCTCGTCGTGCTGGCCGGCGACATCCACAACCACGCGGAAGGCCTGCGCTGGGCCGCCGAGACGTTCGACCCGGCGGTGCCGGTGATCTACGTGCCGGGCAACCACGAGTACTACGACGGGGAATTCGGCGCGCTGGAGACGGCGATGCGCGACGCGGCGCATACGCTCGACAACGTGCATTACCTGAACAACGGCGTCTACGTCGATCCCGCCCAGCGCTTCCGCGTGCTGGGCACGACGCTCTGGAGCGATTTTTCGCTGTTCGGCCGGGACGAAGCCGACATGGCCGCCGCGATCGACGCCGCGCTGCGCGTGATGCTCGATTTCAAGGGATTGATCCAGGTGACCTGGCCGCACGATGCGGCGCTGCATGCGGCAGCGGGCGAGCCGGAACGGGATTTCGCGCCTGCCGACGCGATCGCGCTGCACCGGCACGGCCGTGCATGGCTGGAAACGCAGCTGGCGGCGCCGTTCGCGGGCAAGACGATCGTCGTCACCCATCATGCGCCGCACCGGCGCTCGCTGGCGGAACGCTATGCGGACGATCTGGCTTCGGCGGGATTCGTGACGGACATGGCGGAACTGGTACGGCCGCCGGTGGATCTGTGGCTGCACGGCCACACGCATACGTCATTCGACTACGTTGCGGACGGCGGCACGCGCGTGGTGTGCAATCCGCGCGGCTACATTCATCGCCGCACCGGCGAACGGGAAAACCCCGCGTTCGCGTGGGACAAGGTCGTCGAGCTCGGCTGAGCGCCGGCCCGGGCGGCCGCGTTGCGCGGCCGTGCCCGTCCGAAACGTGACGGCGGGATCAGCGGCCGGGGCGGCGCGGCTCGCGCACGCGGACCGGCACCGGCTTCATCTGCGCCTTCGCCTTCATCGCACGCAGCAGGTCGCGGGTCGCCGCCGCGGCGGCAGCCGCGCCCAGCAGGACGCCAAGGCCGATCATCAGGTGCGTATCCATCGCTACTCCGGTGTGGTGTATCTCGTTAATTCCAACAGTATCAAACTGTCTGACACACGTTCGTAAAAAAATGTTGCGTGAAGGACAAATCTCGTCAGATTGCGGTCGACCGCGCTGTCATGTCGCACGCGTGTACTGCTCGAGCGCCGCTTCGTCCGCTTCGAGCGTGAGCGGCAGCTCTTCGCGCAGGAAATCGACCCAGGTGCGGATTTTCGCGTCGAGGTACTGGCGCGACGGATACAGCGCGTAGATGTTCATCACGTGCGACCGGTACTCGGGCATCACGCGCACGATGTGCCCGCTACGCAGCCAGCCGATCGCCGAATAGAGCGGCAGCCCGCCGACGCCCATCCCCTCCCGCACGGCCACCGCGAGCGCCTCGGCGACGTTCACGCGAAACGGCGGCGCCGTGATCGGCACGACCTCGTCGCCGTTCGGCCCCGCCAGCGCCCATTCGTCGAAGTGAAAGCCCGGCGCGACCATCCCCAGGCACACGTGCTGTGCGAGATCGGCCGGCCGCTGCGGCACGCCGTGCGACTCGACGTAGCCCGGTGATGCGCAGACGACGCTGTAGCTCTCGCCGAGCCGCTGCGACACGAGCCCCGAATCGGGCAGGTCGCGGCCGACGACGATCGCGACGTCGTACCCCTCGTCGAGCAGGTCGGGCATCCGCTGCGCGAGCGTCAGCTCGACGTGCACGTCCGGATAGCGCTCGCGGTAGCGCGCGATGGCCGGCACCAGATAGTGCTGGCCGAGGCTCGTGAAGCAATGGACCTTCAGCTTGCCGGACGGGCGCGCGTGCGCGTCGCCCGCCTCGGCTTCGGCCTGGTCGACGTAAGCGAGGATCTGTTCGCAGCGCTGCAGATAACGCTCGCCGGCCTCGGTCAGCGCGATCCGGCGCGTCGTGCGGTTCAGGAGACGCGTGCGCAGGTGGGCCTCGAGATCCGAGACCGCGCGCGACGCGTAGGCGGTGGTCGAATTCATCTGCTGGGCGGCCGCGGTAAAGCTGCCCGCGTCGACCACGCGGACGAATACCCGCATGTTTTGTAACGTATCCATCCCATTACCCGTGTGAATCCGGAGGGATTGTTGCACAGGGTCCAACAAATATTATCTCAGGATTCGTAAAAATGACTTGCACCGTTGTCCATTTATTCAGGAATCACTGAAAAATATAATCGCCTCCGACTCATCTATATCCGAAAGGGAGAAAATCGTGCAGTCTCCGGCGACAAAAGGGACGCTCGCACTGGCGGTTCTTGCAGTCTCATTAATAATGGCCGGTTGCGCGAGCATGGGCGACAACAAACCCCAGTCCACTCGCATCGAAGCGAACGCACTCGACGCCGGCGCGGCCATCCGCGCCGCCGACCGCGACGCGGGCTGGCCCGCCGCCGACTGGTGGCGCGCGTACCGCGATCCGCAGCTCGATGCGTGGATTGCCGCCGCCCAGGCCGGCAACCCGACCCTCGCGGCCGCCGAGGCCCGCGTGCGCGAAGCGCAGGCAATGGCGCGCGTCGCCCGTTCGGCCGAACTGCCGCAGATCAACGGCAACCTGTCGCTGATGCGCCAGCACTGGCCGGACAACGTGTACTACGGCCCGGGCCCGCTCGCGAACGCCGACACCTGGAACAATACCGGCTCGCTCGGCCTGTCGTACCACCTCGATCTGTGGGGCAAGGACAAGAACGCGACCGAGCGGGCGCTCGACACCGCGCATGCGACCGCCGCCGACGCACGGGCGGCGAAGCTCGAACTCGAAGTCAACGTCGTGCGCGCGTATGTCGGCATGTCGATGAACTACGCGCTGCTGGATCTCGCGCACGAGACGTTCGAACGCCAGCGCTCGCTCGCGGATCTCGCGCGCAAGCGGCTGCAGGCCGGCCTCGGCACGCAGCTCGACGTGAGCCAGGCGGAATCGACGCTGCCCGACTACGAGCGCCAGATCGACAGCTATGAAGAAGCGATCCAGCTCGCGCGCCATCAGCTCGCCGCATTGGCCGGCAAGGGCCCGGGCGCCGGCGACGCGATCAAGCGGCCGCAGCTTGCGCTCGACGCGCCGGCCGGCCTGCCGTCGGCGATGCCGGCCGACCTGCTCGGCCGCCGCCCCGACGTCGTCGCGGCGCGCTGGACGGTCGACGCGCAGGCACGCGGCATCGACGTCGCGAAGGCGTCGTTCTACCCGAACATCGACCTGCTCGCGACGGTCGGCGGCTTCGGCGTGACCGCGCCGTTCACCGACTTCCTGCGCGCGATGAACGGCGGCTGGACGGCCGGCCCCGCGCTGTCGCTGCCGATCTTCGAAGGCGGCCGGCTGCGTGCGCAGTTGGGCGCCGCGAATGCCGGCTACGACCAGGCGGTCGAGCGCTACAACCAGACGATCGTCGGCGCGCTCAAGGACATCGCCGACCAGGTCGTGCGGATCCGCTCGCTCGATACGCAGAAGAAGGACGCCGCGCGCTCGGTGGCGGCCAACAATCGCAGCTATCAACTGTCGCGCGAAGGCTTCCGCCGCGGGCTGACCGATTACGTGAACGTGCTGGTCGCGCAACAGCAACTGCTGCGCGCGCAGGAGACGGCCGCCCGCATCGACGCGGAACGCCTCGCCGCGCATGCGCAGCTGATGGCGGCGCTCGGGGGTGGGGTCGAGACGGGCAGCGACGTGCCGAAGGACGAAGCCGCCGCCGCGGTTGCCGTGCCGGGCACGAAGTCCGCGGCAGCGGTCGCCCGGCCCGCGGAAGCCGCCACCACCGGCGCGTCCGGCGTGCCGGCCGCACGGTAACGCGGAGCGTCGCCATGTCTGCCTCCTCCCCCGCTTCCACGCCCGCCGGCGGTCCGTTCGCGGCCTGGTATGCCGCGTTCGGCGACTGGGCCCGCACCGACGGCGCCGCGTGGCTCTACCTGTTCAAGGCGCTGCTCGCCGCGTTCATCGCGACCGGCGTGTCGATGCGGCTCGACCTGCCCGCGCCGAAAACGGCGATGACGACCGTGTTCATCGTGATGCAGCCGCAAAGCGGCGCGGTGCTCGCAAAAAGCTTCTACCGCGTCGCCGGCACGATCTTCGGGCTGATCGCGACGCTCACGTTCGTCGGGCTGTTCCCGCAGCAGCCGCAGCTGTTCCTGCTGGCGGTCGCGCTGTGGGTCGCCCTGTGCACGGCCGGCGCCGCGCGCAACCGCAACTTCCGCAGCTACGGCTTCCTGCTGGCCGGCTACACGACCGCGCTGATCGGGCTGCCCGCGTCGCAGCACCCGGACGGCGCGTTCATGAGCGCGATGACGCGCGTGGCCGAAATCATGGTCGGGATCGTGTCGGCCGGCGTGGTCAGCGCGCTCGTGTTTCCGCAGACCACCGGCGAGCAGATGCGCACGACGGTGCGCAAGCGCTTCGGCAGCTTCGTCGACTACGTCGCGGCGGCGCTGTCGGGCCAGCTCGACCGCGCGCATATCGAAACCATCCATACGCGTTTCGTCGCCGACGTGGTCGGGTTCGAGGCCGCGCGCAGCATGGCCGTGTTCGAGGATCCGGACACGCGGATGCGCAGCGGCCGCCTTGCGCGGCTGAACAGCGAGTTCATGAGCGCGTCGAGCCGGTTTCATGCGCTGCACCAGTTGATGAACCGGCTGCATGCGGCCGGCGCGCAGGCCGCGATCGACGCGATCGAACCGTACTTTCGCGAGATCGCGCCGCTGCTGCTGACCCCTGCCGGCGAACCGGTGCGCACGTCGGCCGACGCGGGCCATGCGGCCGCGCAACTACTCGCGTGGCGCGACGCGCTGCCGCGCCGCATCCGCGCGACCCGCGCCGCGCTCGAAACGCAGCCGGACTTTCCGCTGCTCGACTTCGACACCGCCGCCGAACTGCTGTACCGCTTCATCACCGACCTGCACGAGTACGCGGCCACCTACGCGTCGCTGTCGAGCGCGACGCACGAACGCGAACGCTGGATCGAGCGCTACGAGCCGCGCACCAACGCGACGGCGATGGTGATCGCGGCGATCCGCACGGCAACCGTGATCCTCGTGCTCGGCTGGTTCTGGATCGAGACCGCGTGGCCGAGCGGCGTGACGCTCACGCTGACCGCGGCGGCCACCTGCGCGCTCGCGTCGTCGACGCCGCGCCCGACCGCGATGTCCGCGCAGATGGGCATGGGCACGGCGCTCGCCGTCTGCACCGGCTTCCTGCTGACGTTCGGGATCTATCCGCACATCGACGGCTTTCCGCTGCTGTGCGTCGCGCTCGCGCCGCTGCTCGCGATCGGCATCTTCATGACGCTGAAGCCGAAGCTCGCCGGCTACGGGATGGGCTACCTGATCTTCTTCAGCTTCCTCGCCGGCCCGGACAACATCACGCACTACGATCCGACCGGCTTCATGAACGATTCGCTCGCGCTCGTGCTGTCGATGCTCGCGTCGGCGATCGCGTTCGCGGTGCTGTTCCCGCCGACCGCGCCGTGGCTCAAGAAGCGGCTGTTCGCGGACCTGCGCCACCAGGCCGTCGCGGCCGGCCACGCGCGGCTCGCGGGCCTGCGCACGCGCTTCGAAAGCGGCGCGCGCGACCTGATGTACCAGGCGCACACGCTGTCGGCCGACCAGCCCGACGTGCAGCGCGACGCGCTGCGCTGGATGTTCGCAGTGCTCGAAACCGGCAACGCGACGATCGACCTGCGTCACGAGCTCGCGATGCTGCCGTCCGACCCGCGCTATGCGCCCGCGATGCCGTGGCGGCGCGCGATCGAGACGATGCGCAGCGCACTGTCGGCGCTGTTCACCCGGCCGAGCGCCGCGCGTTTCGACGCGACGCTCGCCGCGACCAATGCGGCGATCGACGCGACCCGGCAAACGCTGGATGCGTTCGAGCCGTCGCGCGAAGAGCGCCACCGGCTGCAGCGCATCCTGAGCCACCTGCATTTCGTGCGGACCGCGCTGCTCGACCCGGAATCCCCGCTCGAGCCGCTCAACCGCAACCGCCCCGTGCGTCCCCAACCAGGAGCCTCGTCATGATGCCGCGTGAAATCGCCATTCTCGATGCCTACATGCCCACGGTGGTGCTGATGTTCGTCCTCGGCGCGATCGCGACCTGGGCTGTCGACCGCCTGCTCGCCTATACGGGCCTCTACCGTCTCGTCTGGCACCCGTCGCTGTTCCGGGCCTGCCTTCTCGTCTGCATTTGCGGCGGACTGAGTCTTGCCGTTTACCGTTGATTCCGAACCATCATGATTCTCAGAAAACTCTTCGGCTTCGTCGCGACCGCCGTCATCCTTCTCGTCGCGATCCTGATCGGGCGCTCGCTGTGGGTGCACTACATGGACGATCCGTGGACACGCGACGGGCGCGTGCGCGCCGAGATCGTCAACGTCGCGCCGGACGTGTCGGGCGCGATCGTCGAGCTGCCCGTGCATGACAACCAGCTCGTGAAGAAGGGCGACCTGATCATGCAGATCGATCCGTCGCATTACCAGATCGCGGTCGAGCAGGCGCAGGCGGCGGTGGCCGCCCGTCGCGCGGAACTGCAGATGCGCCGTGACGACGCGGCCCGCCGCGCGGACCTCGATGCGCTCGTCGTGTCGAAGGAAAACCGCGAGAATGCGGCGCACAGCGCGTCGAGCGCCGACGCGCAGTATCAGCAGGCCATCGCCGCGCTCGACGCCGCGAAGCTGAACCTCGCACGCACGCGCGTCGTCGCGCCGGTCGACGGCTACATCACGAACCTGCAGACCTTCAAGGGCAACTACGCGGTGGCCGGCCAGGCGAAGCTCGCGATCGTCGACAGCCACTCGTTCTGGGTCTACGGCTACTTCGAGGAAACCAAGCTGCCGCGCGTGAAGATCGGCGCACCGGCCGAAATGCGGCTGATGAGCGGCGGCGTGATGAAGGGCCACGTCGAGAGCATCTCGCGCGGCATCTACGATCGCGACAACCCGCAAAGCCGCGACCTCGTCGCGGACGTGAACCCGACCTTCAACTGGGTGCGCCTCGCGCAGCGCGTGCCGGTGCGCATCAAGATCGACGAAGTGCCGGCCGACGTGGTGCTGTCGGCGGGCACGACCTGCACGGTCATCATCGACCCCGACAAGCAGAAGAAGTCGTAAGCGCCGGCGCGCGCCGCGCGCTCAGGCGGCGATGCGGAAGCGCCCGACCAGCGCCTTCAATGCCTGCGCCTGCTCGTCGAGCGCGTTCGCGGCGGCCGCCGCCTGTTCGACGAGCGCCGCGTTCTGCTGGGTGCCGGCATCCATCTGCGTGACCGCGCGGCCGATCTCGTCGATCCCCGCGCTCTGCTCGTCCGACGCCGCCGAAATCTCGCCGATGATGTCGGTCACGCGCTTCACCGCGCGTACCACGTCGCCCATCGTACGGCCCGCGTCGTGCGCGAGCGCCGCGCCGTTCGCCACGCGCTCGACCGACGCGCCGATCAGTTCCCGAATCTCCTTGGCCGCGGTCGCCGAGCGCTGCGCGAGCAATCGCACCTCGCCGGCGACCACCGAGAAGCCGCGCCCCTGCTCGCCGGCACGCGCGGCCTCGACCGCCGCGTTCAACGCGAGAATGTTGGTCTGGAACGCGATCCCCTCGATCGTGCCGATGATGTCGCGAATGTTCTTCGCGCTGTCGTCGATCTCGCTCATCGTCGCGACCACGCGCCCGACAACTTCCCCGCCCGTCTCCGCGACCGCCGACGCATTGGCCGCGAGCGTGCTCGCCTGCCGCGCGTTCTCGGCGTTCTGCCGCACGGTCGACGTGAGCTGCTCCATGCTGGCCGCGGTGCGTTCGAGCGCGACGGCCTGCTGCTCGGTGCGCCGCGACAGGTCGAGGTTGCCGGTCGAGATCTCGCCGGACGCGGCCGCGATGGCCTCGGCGCTCACCGCGATCTCGCCCACGGTTGCCGCGAGCCCCGTCTGCATCTCGGCCAGCGCGCGCACCATGCTGTCGCGGTCGTGGCGAGCGAGCGTGATCGGCCGCGTCAGGTCGCCGCGCGCGATGTCCGCGGCAATCTCCTTCGCGAGCGCGGGCTCGCCGCCGAGCTGCGACGCGAGGCGTCGCACGACGCGCTCGGCGATCGCGACGGCCAGCACGATCAGCGCGGCCGTCATCGCCGCGATCATCGCGAACGACGACGAAAAAATGGTCGCGGACGCATCGAGCGTCGCCTTCGACTTCTCGCCGCGCGTCTTCACGAGTTCGGCGACGAGTTTTTCGAGCTTGCCGGTTTCGACCAGCAGCGACACGTCCTGCGTGCCGACCTGCCAGTTCATCTGCGACAGGTCGAGCGGCTGCGCGCGCACCAGCGTGACGAAATCGCGCAGATGCGTGCTCCACGTGCCGACCGCCGTCGAGAAGGCGTGCAGCCGCGCAGAATCGCCGGCATCGGCCGGATCGGCATAGCGCTGCAGCGTGCCGAGCGCCTGGCCGATCGACGCAAGCCCCGCGCTCACGTCGGCGCCGAGTTCGTCGCGCTCCTTCGCGGTGGTCGCGGTCAGCAGCATCTTCTGCGCGCGGCTCGCCCGCAGCACTTCGGCGCGGACTTCCTCGGCCGCCCGGCTCGCGACGTGCCCCTGCTCGTAGACCGACGCGATCGACGCGTTCAGCCGGCTGATCTGCCACAGCGAAAACACGCCGATCGCGAGCGTGCCGGCCAGCAGGATCGCGAATGCGGCGCGCAACGTCGCCTTGACGGTCCACGGCCGACGCGTGCGACGCGCCGCGCGCGCACGCCGAGCGGCGCGACCGGCGGCAACGTCGGGGGCGGCGGCGGCCGCACCCGACTGTGGATGCAAAGATGCTGCTTTCATCGATCTATCCCCGTATTGATCACGCTGCCGGAAAGGTCGGTCCGGCGTTCCCGCGACGGCTGGCCATGCCGCGCGTCCTGCGCCCTGTCCGGCGGGTAGCCGGCGCCGGGCGCGGCGCGCCTGTTGTCATTGGGTCGTTCTACGGCCGCCACCGCCGTTTCTTGAGTCCGGTAAACCACCACCCGGCCCCGGCGCGGCCGCCGCCGAAGCGGCCGACGCGCCGCCAGCGTTATACCTGTCCAAAAAAGCCCGCACCGGCCGATCCGTCACACGAATGTCCGATTCGCGATAAAACTTGGCCTGACATTCTCGATACGCCACATTACACTTCTTTGACGCATCAACGAATCGACAACGCGCCGATCCCCAGCAGAGCGCGCCAGCCATCTCAACTCGTTCAGCTCACATGGAAACCAGCCTCGACTCCGGCTCCGCCGGCGCAGCCGCCGCCCAGCCGTCCGCCCCGCCCGTCGCCCGCACCGTCTACCCGGTGCTCGGCGCGATCAGCTTTTCGCACATGCTCAACGACATGATCCAGTCGTTGATCCTCGCGATCTACCCGATGCTCAAGAGCCAGTTCGCGCTGTCGTTCGCGCAGATCGGCCTGATCACGCTCACCTACCAGATCACCGCGTCGCTGCTGCAGCCGCTGGTCGGCCTCTATACCGACAAGCGTCCGAAGCCGTATTCGCTGCCGGTCGGCATGGGCTTCACGCTCGCCGGGCTGCTGCTGATGTCGGTGGCGTCGAATTTCCCGATGCTGCTGGTGGCCGCCGCGCTCGTCGGCTGCGGCTCGTCGGTGTTCCATCCCGAATCGTCGCGGGTCGCGCGGATGGCGTCGGGCGGCCAGCACGGGCTCGCGCAGTCGGTGTTCCAGGTGGGCGGCAATGCCGGCTCCGCGCTCGGGCCGCTGCTCGCCGCGCTCGTGATCATTCCGCACGGCCAGCACAGCATCGCGTGGTTCTCGGCGGCCGCGCTCGTCGCGATGATCGTGCTCACGCAGATCGGCCACTGGTACAAGAAGCATCCGTCGATGAAGAAGAAGGCCGTGGCGGCCGGCCACCCGACGCTGTCGCGCGGCCGCGTGATGGGCGCGATCGGCGTGCTGGTGCTGCTCGTGTTCTCGAAATACTTCTACCTCGCGAGCATCAACAGCTATTTCACGTTCTACCTGATCGACAAGTTCCACCTGTCGGTGCAGGCCGCGCAGATCCACCTGTTCGTGTTCCTCGCGGCGGTGGCGGCCGGCACGCTGATCGGCGGGCCCGTCGGCGACCGGATCGGCCGCAAGTACGTGATCTGGGTGTCGATCCTCGGCGTCGCGCCGTTCACGATGCTGCTGCCGTACGCGAACCTGTTCTGGACGAGCGTGCTGACCGTGATCATCGGCGTCGTGCTGGCGTCGGCGTTCGCCGCGATCCTCGTCTACGCGACGGAGCTGATGCCCGGCAAGGTGGGGATGGTCGCGGGCCTGTTCTTCGGCTTCGCGTTCGGCCTGGGCGGCGTCGGCGCGGCGGTGCTCGGCCAGCTCGCCGACGCGACCAGCATCCCGTTCGTCTACAAGGTGTGCTCGTTCCTGCCGCTGATCGGCGTGCTGACGGTGTTCCTGCCGAACCTCGAAAGCAGCGGGCGCAAGAAGGCGTGACGAACGACCAGCCGCGGCGTGCGCGCCGCGGCTGGTCGAACGGTACGAACGGAAAATTCGACGGCGGCTTCAGGCCGCCGTCGTCGCATGCAGCGTCAGGAAACGCCTGAGGATGCCGGACGAATAGCTGCTCGCGATCGCCGACAGGAAGTGCGAGAACGACTGCGTCGCGTGATCGTCGGCCGTATCGGAGATCGTGCGCACGAGCGCGAACGGCACGTCGTGTTCCGCGCACACCTGCGCGATCGCCGCGCCTTCCATTTCGACCGCGAGCGCATCCGGCAGCGCGTCGCGCAGCGCGACGACCTCCTGCTCGCTCGACACGAAGCGGTCGCCGCTGATGACGAGCCCCGCGTGCAGCGCCGCGCCGGCGAGCCCGAAGCGCTCGGCGAACTGCGCGCCCTCCTCCTCGACGAACAGCGTGCACGCGGCCCGCAAGCGGGCCGTCAGCGCCGCGTCGGTCGCGAAACGCGTGATGCCGAGCAGCGGCACCTCGTAGCGCGGAAAGAGCGGCGACGCATCGAGATCGTGCTGCAGCAGCGTATCGGCCACGACGACGTCGCCGACCCGCACCGTGCGCGACACGCCGCCCGCGACGCCGGTGAACACGACACCCGACACGCCGAACACATGGATCAGCGCGCTGACCGTCGCGGCGGCCGCGACCTTGCCGACCCGCGCGAGCGTGACGACGCAGGCCGCGCCGTGCACGGTGCCGACGTGATAATCGCGGCGGCCGAGCGTGACCGTCTTCATCGCGCCGTCGGCGCGCATCGCGGCGATCAGGTCGCCGAGCTCCTCGGGCAGCGCGGCCAGAATGCCGAGCGGACGGACGGCAGGCGTCACGGCCAGATCGACGTCCATCATTCCACCGCCTGCAGTTTCGCGACCGCCAGCGCGAGCCATTTCTCGCCGTGGCGCTTGAACTTCACCTGCGCCTTCGCATCGGTGCCGTTGCCTTCGAGCGCGGTGACCGTGCCTTCGCCGAACTTGGTATGGAACACCTGCTGGCCGACCCGGAAGCCGGCGTCGGCCGCGCGCTGCTTGTCCGCGAACGCGGGCAGCGGCGCGGACACGGCCGCGTCGACGATCTGCTCGCGACTGCCGCCGCCCGGCCGCGCGAACCAGTCGCGCCCGTACCCGGCGTTGTCCGAACGTCCGCCCCAGCGCGAGCCGGCCTCGACCTTCGGCGTGAGCCACTTCAACACGTGCTCGGGCAACTCGTCGAAGAAGCGCGAGCGCACGTTGTAGCGGGTCTGGCCATGCAGCATCCGGCTTTGCGCGAACGACAGGTAGAGCCGCTCCTTCGCGCGCGTGATCGCGACGTACATCAGCCGGCGCTCTTCCTCGAGGCCGTCCGATTCGAGCACGCTGTTCTCGTGCGGGAACAACCCTTCCTCGAGCCCCGTGATGAACACGGCCGAGAACTCGAGCCCCTTCGCCGCGTGCACCGTCATCAGCTGCACGGCGTCCTGGCCGGCCTGCGCCTGGTTGTCGCCGGCCTCCAGCGACGCATGCGACAGGAAGCCGGCGAGCGGCGTCATCGTGTCGGGGTTCTGTGCAGGGTCGGCGGGCGAGGCGGGATCGAGCACGTCGACCGACGGATCGTCCGTCGCGGTGCCGAGTTCGGGCGCCGCGATCGCCCCCGCGCGCAGCGGGATCGAGCGGGCCGGCGTGTCCAGTCCGTAGCCTTCCTCGGCGATGAACGCGGTGGCCGCGTTCACGAGTTCCTGCAAGTTCTCGAGGCGATCCTGCCCTTCGCGCTCGCCCTGGTAGAAATCGGCGAGACCGCTCGCGCGTACGATGTGCTCGACGGTGTCGGGCAGGTTCATGTGCTGCGTGTCGGCGCGCATCTTCGCGATCAGGTTCGCGAACCCGCCGAGGCTCGTGCCGGCCTTGCCGGTCACGTACGGAATCGCCGCGGCCATCGAGCAGCCGTACAGGCGCGCGGCGTCGGCCAGTTGCTCGATCGAGCGCGCACCGATGCCGCGCGTCGGGAAATTCACGACGCGCGCGAATGCCGTGTCGTCGTTCGGGTTGTCGATCAGGCGCAGGTACGCGAGCGCGTGCTTCACTTCCTGCCGCTCGAAAAAGCGCAGGCCGCCGTACACGCGGTACGGAATGCCCGACGACATCAGCGTGTGCTCGATCGAGCGCGACTGCGCGTTGCTGCGGTACAGGACGGCCACTTCGCTGCGCGCCATCCCGGTATTGATCAGCGAGCGGATCTCCTCGACGATCCAGCCGGCTTCCTGCGAATCCGTGCTGGCTTCGTACACGCGCACCGGTTCGCCGTGGCCAGCGTCGGTGCGCAGGTTCTTGCCGAGGCGGTGCGCGTTGTTCGAGATCAGCTGGTTCGCCGCGTCGAGGATGTTGCCGTGCGACCGGTAGTTCTGCTCGAGCTTGATCAGGTTGCGCACGCGGAATTCGTCTTCGAAGTCGCGCATGTTGCCGACGTTCGCGCCGCGGAACGCGTAGATCGACTGGTCGTCGTCGCCAACCGCGAAGATCGCGTTCTCGCCGCCCGCGAGCATCTTGAGCCACGCGTACTGCAGCTTGTTGGTGTCCTGGAACTCGTCGACGAGGATGTGCCGGAAGCGCGCCTGGTAGTGCGCGCGCAGCGGCGCGTTGTACGCGAGCAGTTCGTAGCAGCGCAGCAGCAGCTCGGGGAAATCGACGACGCCTTCGCGCTGGCACTGCTGGTCGTACGCCTGGTACAGCTCGACGAACTTGCGGTTGAAGTTGTCGGTCGCGTCGACCTTGTCCGGGCGCAGCCCCTGCTCCTTCGCGTTGTTGATGAAGTACTGGACGTTCTTCGGCGGATACTTTTCGTCGTCGACGTTCGCCGCCTTCATCAGCCGCTTGATCGCGGACAGCTGGTCGGCCGTGTCGAGGATCTGGAAGGTCTGCGGCAGGCCGGCGTCGCGCCAGTGCGTACGCAGCATCCGGTTGCACAGGCCGTGGAACGTACCGATCCACATCCCGCGCGTGTCGATCGGCATCATCGCCGACAGGCGCGCCATCATCTCGCGCGCGGCCTTGTTCGTGAAGGTGACGGCGAGCACGGTGGGCGGCGACGCATAGCCCTGCTGGATCAGCCAAGCGATGCGCGTGATCAGCACGCGGGTCTTGCCGCTGCCCGCCCCTGCGAGGATCAGCGCCGGTTCGTTCGGCAACGTGACGGCGGCGAGTTGTTCGGGGTTCAGATTGGCGAGCAGATCGGGCATGGAGCGGCAGCTGGCGGGCGAGAAAAATGCGGACCCGACATTATAAGTCGGCCGCGCGATGCCGTTTCCGATCCGTCCGGTCGCAGGTCGCATGCGCGTTGCAGGCCGGTTGCGCACGCGTCCCGACAGGCCCGCGCCGGCAAGGCGATGGCTGGCCGATGGGCATCCATTTATAATTGTCAGATTCGGCATCCAATTCACGCATTTTTCGGCAGATTTCCAACATGAGCGACAACACGCTTGCGAAGAGCTTCGAGCCCCATACCATCGAGTCCCAATGGGGGCCGGAGTGGGAAAAACGCGGCTATGCCGCCCCGGCATTCGATCCGTCCCGCCCCGATTTCGCGATCCAGTTGCCGCCGCCGAACGTGACGGGCACGCTGCACATGGGCCACGCGTTCAACCAGACGATCATGGACGGCCTCGCCCGCTACCACCGGATGCTCGGCGAGAACACGCTGTGGGTGCCCGGCACCGACCACGCGGGGATCGCGACCCAGATCGTCGTCGAACGCCAGCTCGACGCGCAGGGCGTGTCGCGCCACGATCTCGGCCGCGAGAAGTTCGTCGAGCGCGTGTGGGAATGGAAGCAGAAATCCGGTTCGACGATCACCGACCAGGTGCGCCGCCTCGGCGCATCGACCGACTGGTCGCGCGAATACTTCACGATGGACGACAAGATGTCGGCCGCCGTGCGCGACGTGTTCGTCACGCTGTACGAACAAGGGCTGATCTACCGCGGCAAGCGCCTCGTCAACTGGGATCCGGTGCTGCTCACCGCCGTGTCGGACCTCGAAGTCGTCAGCGAAGAGGAAAACGGCCACCTGTGGCACATCCGCTACCCGCTCGTCGACGGCTCGGGCTCGCTGACCGTCGCCACCACGCGCCCCGAGACGATGCTCGGCGACGTCGCGCTGATGGTCCATCCGGAAGACGAACGCTACGCGCACCTGATCGGCCAACGCGTCACGCTGCCGCTGACCGGCCGCGAGATCCCGGTGATCGCCGACGACTACGTCGACCGCGAATTCGGCACGGGCGTCGTGAAGGTCACGCCCGCGCACGACTTCAACGACTACCAGGTCGGCGTGCGCCACAAGCTCGCACCGATCGAGATCCTGACGCTCGACGCGAAGATCAACGACAACGGCCCCGAGCAGTATCGCGGCCTCGACCGCTTCGACGCGCGCAAGGCGATCGTCGCCGACCTCGACGCGCAGGGCTTCCTCGACTCCGTGAAGCCGCACAAGCTGATGGTGCCGCGCGGCGACCGCACGGGCGTCGTGATCGAGCCGCTGCTGACCGACCAGTGGTTCGTCGCGATGACGAAGCCGGCGCCGGAAGGCACGTTCAATCCGGGCAAGTCGATCACCGAAGTATCGCTCGACGTGGTGCGCGACGGCCAGATCAAGTTCGTCCCGGAAAACTGGACGACCACGTACTACCAGTGGCTCGAGAACATCCAGGACTGGTGCATCTCGCGCCAGCTGTGGTGGGGCCACCAGATTCCCGCGTGGTATGGCGAGAACGGCGAGGTGTTCGTTGCGCGCAACGAGGAAGACGCGCGCGCGCAAGCCGCCGCGAAGGGTTACACGGGCGCGCTCAAGCGTGACGAAGACGTGCTCGACACGTGGTTCTCGTCGGCGCTCGTGCCGTTCTCGTCGCTCGGCTGGCCGAACGAAACGCCCGAACTGAAGCACTTCCTGCCGTCGTCGGTGCTCGTCACCGGCTTCGACATCATCTTCTTCTGGGTCGCCCGGATGGTGATGATGACCACGCACTTCACCGGCAAGGTGCCGTTCCATACCGTCTATATGCACGGCCTCGTGCGCGACGCGGAAGGCCAGAAGATGTCGAAGAGCAAGGGCAACACGCTCGACCCGATCGACATCGTCGACGGCATCGACCTCGAGTCGCTGGTCGCGAAGCGCACGACGGGCCTGATGAACCCGAAGCAGGCCGCGACCATCGAGAAGAAGACGCGCAAGGAATTCCCGGACGGCATCCCCGCGTTCGGCACCGACGCGCTGCGCTTCACGATGGCGTCGATGGCGACGCTCGGCCGCAACGTGAATTTCGACCTCGCACGC
Organism: Burkholderia sp. 28_3; assembly: GCF_003253915.1. Taxonomy (NCBI): domain Bacteria; kingdom Pseudomonadati; phylum Pseudomonadota; class Betaproteobacteria; order Burkholderiales; family Burkholderiaceae; genus Burkholderia; species Burkholderia sp. 28_3. Next base: position 163,394 of record NZ_QKZF01000015.1, on the reverse strand, counting down.
TGCGAAGGCTATCGCAACTTCTGCAACAAGCTGTGGAACGCGACGCGCTTCGTGCTGATGAACTGCGAAGGCCACGACTGCGGCAACGACAAGCCGGAAGTGTGCGGCGCGGGCGACTGCGGCCCCGGCGGCTACCTCGACTTCTCCGCGGCCGACCGCTGGATCGTGTCGCTCTTGCAGCGCACCGAAGCCGACATCGCGAAGGGTTTCGCCGATTACCGCTTCGACAACATCGCGAGCAGCATCTACAAGTTCGTGTGGGACGAGTACTGCGACTGGTATCTCGAACTCGCGAAGGTGCAGATCCAGAACGGCACGCCGGAACAGCAGCGCGCCACCCGCCGCACGCTGCTGCGCGTGCTGGAAACGGTGCTGCGCCTCGCGCACCCGGTCATCCCGTTCATCACCGAAGCGCTCTGGCAGAAGGTCGCGCCGCTCGCCGGCCGCTATCCGCAGGGCAAGGCCGAAGGCGAAGCGTCGCTGATGACGCAGGCGTATCCGGTCGCGAACCTGCAGAAGCTCGACGAGGCGTCCGAGCAGTGGGCGGCCGACCTGAAGGCGATCGTCGACGCGTGCCGCAACCTGCGCGGCGAGATGAACCTGTCGCCGGCCACCAAGGTGCCGCTGCTCGCGGCGGGCGACGCCGAGCGCCTGCGCTCGTTCGCACCGTACGTCCAGGCGCTCGCGCGCCTGTCGGAAGTACAGATCCTCGCGGACGAAGCGGCGCTCGACAAGGAAGCGCACGGCGCGCCGATCGCGATCGTCGGCCCGAACAAGCTGGTGCTGAAGGTGGAAATCGACGTCGCGGCCGAACGCGAGCGCCTGTCGAAGGAAATCACGCGCCTGACGGGCGAGATCGCGAAGTGCAACGCGAAGCTCGGCAACGAGGCTTTCGTCGCGAAAGCCCCGCCGGCCGTGGTCGAACAGGAGCAGAAACGCGTCGCGGAATTCCAGAGCACGCTCGAAAAACTGCGTGCGCAGCTCGATCGGTTGCCTGCGTAACAAACGGTAAGGTCGTTTGCGTTCACTATAATGCGAACGTGAACATAGACCGTCTGACAAGTCGATTACAGGAATAAAGGTTCGATCATGTTGAAAGTCACCAAGGCGGTATTCCCCGTTGCCGGTCTCGGCACGCGGTTCCTCCCGGCAACGAAGGCGAGCCCGAAGGAGATGCTGCCGGTCGTCGACAAGCCGCTGATCCAGTATGCGGTCGAGGAAGCGATCGCGGCGGGCATCACCGAGATGATCTTCGTCACCGGGCGCAGCAAGCGCGCGATCGAGGATCACTTCGACAAGTCGTACGAGATCGAGGCCGAACTCGAGGCGCGCGGCAAGGAAAAGCTGCTCGAACTGGTGCGCAGCATCAAGCCGAGCCACGTCGACTGCTTCTACGTGCGCCAGCCGGAGGCGCTCGGCCTCGGCCACGCCGTGCTGTGCGCGGAAAAGCTGGTTGCCGACAACCCGTTCGCGGTGATCCTCGCGGACGACCTGCTCGACGGCAACCCGCCGGTGATGAAGCAGATGGTCGACGTGTTCGACCACTATCACAGCTCGGTGATCGGCGTCGAAGAGATCCCGCCGTCGGAGACGAAGTCGTACGGCATCGTCGACGGCAAGGAATGGGAAGAGTCGATCGTCAAGATGTCGGCGATCGTCGAGAAGCCGGCGCCGGAAGTCGCGCCGTCGAACCTCGGCGTGGTCGGCCGCTACATCCTGAAGCCGCGGATTTTCGAGCACCTGCGCGCACTGAAGCCGGGCGCGGGCGGCGAGCTGCAGCTCACCGACGCGATCCAGGCGTTGCTCGCCGACGAACAGGTGCTGGCCTACAAGTATCAGGGCACGCGCTACGACTGCGGCAGCAAGCTCGGCTACCTGAAGGCGACGGTCGAATTCGCGCTGCGCCACCCGGAAGTCGGTGCGGAGTTCGAGACGTACCTGCGCACGCGCGACGGCGCTCAACCGACCGTCTGAACGCGGCAAGGGCGCGCCCCGGCGGGCCCGCCCTCACGTCACGGCCACCGCTTCAGCGCGCGTCGGCCGGCTTCACCGAGACGACGCCCGGCATGCCGCCCGCGTCGTCTTTTTTCGTCTTGACCAGCCAGCCGCTGCCGTCGCCGAACGGCACCTTCGCCAGCGCGCTCTTCACGAGCGCCGGCGCGGCCTGCTGCGTGCCCGGATCGCGGTCGCGCAGCGAGGCCGACACGCGATAGACGTCGGCGCCGGATTTCGCATCGACGAAACGCAGCGTCAGCACGTGGCGGTACACGCGCCCCATGAACGGCAGCGCGAGCGGCGCGGGCCCGTCGACCGTCACGCAGGCGCTGCTCGCCGCGCCGCACCGCTCGGCGATCGCCGCGACCGCCGCCGGCTGCGTCGCATACGCGATCGACAACCGGTAACGCGCGTCCTTGAGCGGCTGCGCATCGAAGCCGCGGCGCGCGAGCTCGTCGCGCACCAGCGTCTCGATCTGCCGGTACTCGGCATCGCCCGCCTGTGCGGCCGTCCGCACGAAATCGTAGCCGTGCGCACCGGATGCAAATGCATTCGGCTGCCCGACCGCGCTCACGCCGGTCGTCACGCCGGCGCAACCCGTCAACAGCGACGCCGCCAGCGCGGTCGCTGCCCATTGCTTTCTCATGACTTTCCCCAAATGCCTGCCGTCGCGCCCGGCCCTGTCAGGCGGACGGCTCGTCGATCGCGGGCAGCGACACCGTCACCGCGGTGCCGACACCCACTTCGCTGTCGACCGACACGCTGCCCCCATGGCGCGTGACGACCGTCTTCACGAACGCCATGCCGAGCCCGGAACCCGAGATTTCGGGCCGCTCGCCGGCATGGAATCGCTTGAAACGCTCGAACAGATGCCGCTGATCTTCCGGCGCAATGCCGTACCCCTGATCGCGAATCGTACAGAACATCCGCTTCGATGCGTGCTCGACCGTCAGCGTACACGTGATCACCGTGTCGGACGGACTGTATTTGACCGCATTGTTCAGCAGGTTCACGAAGGCGCGCGTGATCAGCGAGCGGTCCGCGCGCACCCAGCACATGTCGGTGCCCACGCCGGTCTCGACGCGGATGTGTTTCGCCTGCGCCTGCGGCCACACCTCGTCGCTCGCATCGATCAGCACGTCGACGAGGCTCGTCACCTCGAGCTGGTACGCCTGCGACTCGGCGCGCGCCAGCTGCACGAACTCGTCGGCGAGCGACAGCGCGCGGTGCGCATAGCGCTCGATCCGCGCGAGCAGCCCGCGCATCGCGTCGCTCTCGACGCGGTCGCGCTCGATCTCGACCAGCGCGAGGATCGACGACTGCGGCGAGCGCATGTCGTGCGACAGCAGGTGCAGCGCTTCCTCGCGCTGCCGCTCGGCCGCGTGCAGCTCGGTCACGTCGACGAGGCCGGCAATCCAGCCGGTCACGCGCCCTTGCGCGTTGGTACACGCCGCGTAGCGTAGCAGATGGTCGAGCCCGTCGCGATCGCGCACCTCGATGCCGCGCGCCATCGCGTCGTGCTCGGCCTCGAGCGTCGGATCGAGCACGGCCGGCCAGTGCTCGCGGATCGCCGCGTCGTGCTCGGCGTTGCCGTCGACGGTCTTCATGAACGTCAGCTCGCCAAGCGCGGTGCGCAGCGGCCGCCCTTCCGGCAGCGGCAACGCGAGCCGCGACCCGTAGCGTTTCGCGGCATGGTTCGCGATCAGCACGGTGCCCGCGAGATCGGTCACGAAGATCGGCTCGGGCATGCTGTCGAGGCTGTCCCACACGAAGCGCTTCATGTCCTGCACGCGCTGCGCGGCCTGCGCCATCAGCGCCATCTGCCGCTCCAGCACGTCGCCGCCGACGCTGCGCGTACGCGGCGCCTCCGGCAGCAGGTGCGGTTCGTCGGCAAGCTTCTGCAGCTCGCGACGCAGGTACGACATCGTCATTTCGAGCCGCCGCCAGTTCCAGATCGGGTAGACGGCAATCAACCCGAAGATCGCCGGCGCCGGCGTGAGCCAGATGCGCGCCTCGAACAGCAGCACGAGGCTCGCGACGACGGCGAGCGCGGCCAGGCTCAGCGTCAGCAGCAGCGCGCGCCACGGCGACAGCATCAGGAAGCCGCCGAGCAACACGGCGAGCGGCAGCAGCGACGCGACGAACAGCCCCGCGCGCGACGCGGGCGAGATCGCGCTGCCGGTTGCCAGCATGTCGAGCACGTTCGCATGGATGTACACGCCGGCGAGCGGGCCGAACTCGCCGGACACCGGCGTCGCGAAGCGGTCGTACAGCCCCGACGCGGTCACGCCGACGACGACGATCTTGCCGCGCAGCGCGTCGGGCTTCACGCGCCCTTCGAGCACGTCGTCGAACGACAGCGTCGGATACGCGGGCGTATTGCGGCTGAACGGGATCAGGTAGCGGCCGTCGCCCGCAGCATCGCGCGACAGGTCGTGCGCGTTCGCGCCGGGCACGCCGCCGCCCGGGTGCAGCCGGCCGGCCTGGATCGCCCGATAGACGGGCACCATCAGCTGCGGCCAGCGCACGCGCCCGTCGCTTTCGAACAGCGCGACGCTGCGCACGATGCCGTCACGATCGACTTCGAGATTGATATGGCCGAGCCCCGTCGCGCGCGCGGCGAGCGCGGCGACCGGCGGATCGACCGAGCGCGTGCCGTCCGCCTGCTCGGGGCTCAACAGCACCGGCAGGAAAGTCGGCACGCGGCTCATCGCATCCGCGAACGTGCGATCCTCCGGCGACGGTTCGGTAAACAGCACGTCGTAGACGACGGCGGCCGGCTGCGCGCGCGCGAGCGTGTCGAGCAGCCGTGCATGCACGTCGCGCGGCCACGGCCAGCGACCGAGCGCGGACACGCTCTGGTTGTCGATGTCGACGACGACCACGTCGGGCGACAGCGGCAGGCTGCGCAGCATCAGCAGCCGGTCGTAGATCAGCCCGTCGACGCTCGACGACAGGCGGCCGAGCGCGCACGCGAGAATCACCGCGATCCCGAGACAGCCGATCGCGATCCATTCGATCAGGAAGCGGCGGCCGAGGCGCCGCCGCGGAGAAACGGAGTCGGGTTTCATGCGCCGCGGGTCAGCGCGACAACGTGAACGCGCTGACCGGACTGGTCTTCTCGTAGAACTTGCCGCCTTCGAATTCCTCGACGGTCACGGCCCAGAAATAGTCGCCCGGCGGCAGGTGCGCGACGGTGATCTGGCGCGCGTGCAGGCCGACCTGGTCGACGACCGGCGCGCTCAGGTCCTTCGAGCGCGACAGCACGAACCGGTAACGCGCCCCCTTGCCCGAACCGTTCGGCGACCAGCGGAACTCGTAACCGCCCGCGCCTTGCGACGCGCTCGCGTCGAGCCCCATCACGCGGCGCTCGAACGCATAGGTGCGCGGCAGCCCTTCCAGGCCGTTCGCATCGATCGCGGCGATCCGCACGAAGTAATTCCCGTTCGGCACGTCGCGGAACACCGCACGCGGCGAATCGGTGCGCGTTTCGCGGAACAGGTCGAGCAGCCCCGCGTCGTGCGCGAGCTGCACGCGATACGCGTGCGCCTGCGGGAGCGGCGCGACGTCGAATGCGACGTCGGGCTCGTCCTGCACCTTGTCGGGATGCGCGAGCGAGGGCGCGCCCAGCAGCTGGACGGGCGCACCGACCGCGCCGGACGACGTCGCGACGCTGCCGAAGTTCGCATGCACGAGGGTCGCGCCGGCCGGCTGCCGGCCGCCCGCGACGCCGACGGTGCCGTCGAGCACTTCGACGCGCGTCGCCGCATTGCCGGCCGCGTCGTAGTTCACGCGAAAACGCGTGCCGCGCACGCCGGCCACGACCGACGGCGAGCGGATCTGGAAGCGGTCGTCGCGCTTCTTCAGGTGGGTGACTTCGCTGTCGACCGAGCCGCGCGTGAGTTCGAACTCGCGATCGAGCGTGCCGGTCAGCACCGTGCGGCGCAGCGACTTCAGGTCGAGCTGGCTGTCGGGCGGCAGGCTCATGTGCGTGCCGTCGGTCAGCTCGATCGTCACGAAGCCGTTCGGGCCGGTGCGCACGCGGTCGCCTTCGGCGAGCGTCGCATCGTTCGCGAGCGTCGCGAAAGCCGCGCCGGACGCGCGCTCGGCCGTGCCCTGCACCGCGATCACGCGTGCGGTGAGCTTTTCCTTGCGCAGCCGCGCGACCGGCAGCTTCAGCGCGACGCCGGGCTGCAGGTGCTTCGGCGCCGGCACGCCGTTGATCTGCTGGAGCAGTTGCCAGTCGTCCGCGCCCTGCAGGTAGCGCGCGGCGACGTCGTACAGCGTGTCGCCCGCCTGCGTGCGATAGACGACCATCTTGCCCGCGGCGGCGGGCGGCTGCGCCGCGGCCTGCTGCGCGGTGAACGCCAACGCGACCGCGCAGGCGGCGCGCAGCGCCGCCGTGCGCACGCTCGCCGTGCGCTGCGTGATTCGCATGGTCACTCCGGTTCCCCCTGGCCGACCCGCTCGAGCCGGTAGCCGTACCCGTAGATCGGCGCCAGACGGTAGCCGTTTTCGGGCCGCAGGCCGAGCTTGGTACGCAGCATGGAAATATGCGTGTCCATCGTGCGCGACGGAATGTCGGTCGCCTGCTTCCACACGAGGTCGAGAATGTGCGCGCGCGACAGCGGCCGGTCGAGATGCTGGAACAGCAGCAGCGCGAGCTCGAATTCCTTTTGCGTGAGGCTCACGGCCTTGTCGCCGACGTACGCCTGCTTCAGGTTCACGTCGAAACGGAACTGGTCGAATTCGCGGACGGTCGCCTCGGCGTTGACCGGATACGCGCGGCGCAGCAGCGAACCGATGCGCGCGCGCAGGATCGGGCCCGACACGGGCTTGACCACGTAATCGTCGGCGCCGGCGTTGAGGATCTGCGTGATCCCCGCCTCGTCGTCGCGGCTCGTCATGAAGATGATCGGCAGGCTGTGCTCGGTCTGATTGGCGCGCACCCACTTGAGCACTTCCTCGCCGGACATGTCGGGCACGTTCCAGTCGAGCACCAGCAGATCGAACGTCTCGCGCTGCAGGCGCTTCTTCAGGGCCTTGCCTTCCTTGAACGCATAGCACGTATGGCCAACGGCCGTCAGCGTTTGACTGACGAAATCCGTCTGGGCCGGATCGTCATCCAGTACAGCAATTCTCATAGCACCCCGCAAATCGAAGTCGATTCGTCCATCCGGCTCCCGCGCCTGCCCCGGCCGCGCAGCCTGCGCGCGGCGTCCGGATACCGGCCGGCGAGCCGTCGTTCGCCGCTTGCGCCACCTGCGCAAACCGGCGACCCCGGTCAAATATCTCAAAAACGGGGCACGGACGAACCGGCGATTTCATCATAGTAGTATGAAATTCGCCAAGAAATTGCGCGGACTATCGCCCTTTCTTCGAATAATCCTTTCTGTTGCGCAACCGGGCGCCTATTCGGCGCCCGCGATGCCGGCCACCGGCTCGGCAAAATCGTCGATCGGCATGCGTGGCGACGGCGACTCCGACAGCGGCGGTTGCGCAAGCATCCGCTGCAGCTGGTCGCGCACCCGCTCCCAGGCATGGGCCGCATAGTCGGGCTGGCCTGCCGCCCATGCCTGCGCCAGATCGAACACGCGTTCGATCGTCGCACCGCAGTAGGTCAGGCCGGAGCCGTCGTCCCGCGCGGCGTCACGCAGCCGTTCGTCGAGCCATTCGGCCAGCCACGGCATCTCGGCCGCGGCCGAATCCGCATACGCCTCCAGCGCGGCACGCGCATGGCGGTCCTGTTGCGGATCGAGCTCGATCCGGCTCAATTCCGAGGTGCGCACGGGCGCAATGCTTTCCGCTCCGGACGGACTTCGAAGGGTCCCTGGTCTGAAGGACATGTCCTCTCCCCGTTGTACGACGGTAGCGTCAGGCATGGCCCCCGTGCCCGCCGTACGACGTACCGTGGCCGGCGCCTCCGCTGGGAGCGGACGACCGGCCGGGTCAGTATACGCAGCCGGTCACGCAACGAGGTTTAAGAATTGTCAGAGAGGGGCGCCCGGCTAGGGGCGCCCGGCTAGGGGCGCCCGGTCAGGTGCGCCGGCCAGGAGCCCGGCGCGGCGGGACGTGCGACGCGCGCCGTCAGCGGCGACGCATCAGGAACACGAAGGTCTTGTCCTGGGTCGTCGATTCGACGATCTCGTTGCCCGTCTGCTTCGCGAACGCGGCGAAATCGCGCTGCGAGCCCGGATCGGTCGCGAGCACCTTGAGGATCTGCCCGCTTTCCATATCGGCAAGCGCTTTCTTGGCACGCAGGATCGGCAACGGGCAATTGAGCCCGCGCGCGTCCACTTCCTTGTGAATCTGCATCGGCTGTCGACCTTCGAATGACGCGCCACACACGGCGCGGGAGGAAGCCGCGATTTTACCGCAGCGCCGCGGCGCCTGCCCGGCCCGCCCACGGCCGGGCGCCCGCCGGCGCCCGGCTCACGCGCCGGAAAAGCCGCCCGCGAGCCGGTCGCGCAGATGCCGCACGAGCGCGCGCACCGCGCTCGGCACGACCGGGCTGTACGGACGAATCGCGAAAATGTGGTCGCCGAACGCGCCCGACGGCCGCCAGCCGTCGAGCAGCGCGACGAGCCGGCCGGCGTCGAGATCGCGCCGCGCGCTGAAGTCCGGCAGCAGCGCGATGCCGAGCCCGCCGAGCGCGGCCTCGCGCATCGCCTCGCTGTTGTTCGCCGCGAAACTGCCGCGCACCGGCACGCTCACGCGCTGGCGCCGGCGGCCGTCCGGCTCGAAGCTCCACGCGGCCGGCTCGTTGTCGCGCAGGTAGCACAGGCAGCTGTGATCGACGAGTTCGCTCGGGTGGCGCGGCGCGCCGCGCGCGTCGAGATAGTCGCGGCTCGCGACCAGCAGCGAACGCGTGTCGCACAGCTTCCATGCGACGTGGGTCTGCGGCGCGGTGGTCGTATGGCGGATCGCGAGGTCGAAGCCCTCCTGCGTCAGCGAATGCAGGCGGTCCGACAGGTCGAGCTCGATCTGTACGCCCGGATGCTGGCGCAGGAAATCGGGCAGGTGCGGCACGACCTGCTGGCGGCCGAGCGCGACCGGCGCCGTCACGCGCAGCAGCCCGCGCGGCTCGCCGGCGAGATCCTTCACGCGCGCGAAGTGCTGGCCGATCGACTCGAACGCGTCGCGCGTGCTGTCGACGAGCGTCTGGCCCGCGTCGGTGAGCCGCACGCTGCGCGTGGTGCGGCGCACGAGCGGCACGCCGGCCGCCTTTTCGAGATCGGCGATGCGCTGGCTCATCGCGGCCTTGCTGATGCCGAGCCGCTGCGCGGCAGCGGTGAAACTGCCGGCCGCGGCCAGCACCGTCAGCGAATGGATATGCGGCCAGAGCGCCTGGACATTTTGCTGATTCATCCACCGATTATTCAGAATTCTGAACAGTGAATCAAGTTTCGCGGCCTTCTCGCGCCCTGCCGCTTTGCCTAGACTAGGTTCCGTCCACCCCCTATTCCCAGGAGACACGCATGACCACGGTTCCCGCCTACACGTCCGACGCCGACGTCGGCCACTACCTCGACGGCGCGCCCGTCGCCGGCCGCAGCGGCCGCTTCCAGGACGTCTTCAATCCCGCTCTCGGTCGCGCGGTGCGCCGCGTCGCGCTCGCCGGCAACGACGAGGTCGAACGGGCCGTCGCGTCGGCCCGTGCCGCGTTCCCGGCCTGGGCCGACACGCCGCCGATCCGCCGCGCGCGCGTGCTGCACCGCTTCCTGCAGCTGATGAACGAGCACCGCGACACGCTCGCGGCGATCATCACCGCCGAGCACGGCAAGGTGTTCTCGGACGCGCAGGGTGAAGTCGCACGCGGCATCGACATCATCGAATTCGCGTGCGGCGTGCCGCAACTGCTGAAAGGCGACTTCACCGACCAGGTCAGCACCGGCATCGACAACTGGACGATGCGCCAGCCGCTCGGCGTCGTCGCGGGCATCACGCCGTTCAACTTCCCGTGCATGGTGCCGTGCTGGATGTTCCCGGTCGCGCTCGCGACGGGCAACACGTTCGTGCTGAAGCCGAGCGAGCGCGACCCGTCGGCCGCGCTGTTCATCGCCGACCTGCTCACGCAGGCAGGCCTGCCCGCCGGCGTGTTCAACGTCGTGCAGGGCGACAAGGGCGCGGTCGATGCCCTCCTCGACCACCCGGACGTGCAGGCCGTCAGCTTCGTCGGCTCGACGCCGATCGCGGCCTACGTGCAGCAGCGCGCGGTGCAGTCGGGCAAGCGCGTGCAGGCGCTCGGCGGCGCGAAGAACCACCTCGTCGTGATGCCCGATGCGAACATCGACCAGGCGGTCGACGCGCTGATCGGCGCCGCGTACGGCTCGGCCGGCGAGCGCTGCATGGCGATCAGCATTGCGGTGCTGGTCGGCGACGTGGCCGACAAGATCGTGCCGGCCGTCGCCGAGCGCGCGCGCAAGCTGGTGATCGGCGACGGGATGTCGCCGGAAGTCGAGATGGGCCCGATCGTCACCGGCGAAGCGTTGAAGCGCATCGAAGGCTATATCGAGCAAGGCGTGAACGAAGGCGCGCAACTGGTGGTCGACGGCCGCGGGCTGCGCGTGCCGGGCCGCGAGGCAGGCTTCTTCACCGGCGGCACGCTGTTCGATCACGTGAAACCCGACATGCGGATCTACAAGGAAGAGATCTTCGGGCCGGTGCTCGGCTGCGTGCGCGTGAAGGATTTCGGCGAAGCGGTCGACCTGATCAACGCGCACGAGTTCGGCAACGGCGTGTCGTGCTTCACGAGCGACGGCGGGATCGCGCGCGAATTCGCGCGGCGCATCCAGGTGGGGATGGTCGGCATCAACGTGCCGATTCCGGTGCCGATGGCATGGCACGGCTTCGGCGGCTGGAAGAAGAGCCTGTTCGGCGACATGCACGCGTACGGCGAGGAAGGCGTGCGCTTCTACACGCGCCAGAAGTCGGTGATGCAGCGCTGGTCGTCGAGCATCGGCAAGGGCGCCGAATTCGCGATGCCGACCGCGAAGTAAGCCGGCCGGAGCGCCCTCCGCCGCTGCGTTCGGCGGGCGGCGCACCGCCAGCCGGGATCAACCGGCCTTCGTGCCGTGCGCGCCGTCGGCGGTCGGCAGGTACGACAGCTCGAGCCGGTACGCGAGCGCGACGAACAGGCTCTGCGCGAGGCCCATCGTGGCCGTCAGTGCACGAAAACCGAACGTCGCGCTGTCCTGCACCATCAGCGTCACTTCCGCCTCCCGCGCGAGCGGGCTCATCCGGCTGTCGGTGATCGCGATCAACCGCGCGCCGCGCTGCGCGGCCTGCTGCGCGACCTGCACGGTCTCGTCCGCATACGGCATGAACGAGATCGCGATCATCACGTCGCCCTCGCGCACCGAGCGGATCTGGCCGAGATGCATGCTGCCGAGCGCGCTGAACAGCCCGATCCGCTTGTCCGTGTGCTGCAGCGCATAGTCGAGATACACGGCGATCGGGAACGCGCGCCGCGACCCGGCGATCCAGATCGCCTGCGTATCGGCGAGCAGGTCGACGGCCTGCGCGAGCGCCTGCGAATCGAGCGTCTGCCGCAACTGCTGCATCCCGGCAATGCTGCCCTTGATGAATTCGTCGGCGATCTGTTCGGGCTGCAGGCTCGACGAGCCGGCCTCGATCACGTCGCGCAGCCGCAGGTTGTACGCGCGCCCCGGCGCGATCTGCTGCGCGAGCCCTTCGCGGAACAGCCGCTGCATCTCGGAGAACCCGGAGAAGCCGAAGTGCTTCGCGAAGCGCACGACGGCCGACGGCTGCACGCCGCAGGCCTCCGCGAGCGACTGGATGCCTTCCAGCCCAAGCTGGTCCCGATGCGTTTCCACGTGGCGCGCAATCACCTTCAGGCGATTGCTGAGGCCGTCGTACTCCTGCGTCAGGTGCTGCAGGAACGCCTCGACGGTGGCGGGAGGTTTCTCGGATGAACTCATCGGATAGCGCGAAGTTGACGGCCCCGGTGCGCGCGCGTGGCTGGCCGGCGCGGCCCGGGACTCGACTGGATACATGCATGAAGGGCGAATTTAATCACGTTTGCGGCACGGCCCGCGCCGCCTGCTCGCTCCCACGCGCTCGATCATCACTTGCACACGCTCCACGGCAAGACTGGAAACGATTGTCCAACGCGCTCGCGGCGTCGTAAAGATTAGGGCGTCTACCGAGGCCGGCGGTCGCGAAAAAACGCGACCAAACGCGACGACGCGCGGCGCAGCCGGCCCGCCCCCGTTTCAACGATAGTCGACCCACACGCTGCCCGCATCGGCCGAACGCACGCAATTCTCGACCCAGCGTACGCCCTCGACACCGGCGTGCACGTCCGGAATACGGATGGCCTTCACCGCCGCCATGTCGCCGCGATCGGCCGCGTCCATTGCGAGCGCGAAGCGCGCGTAGAGGTTCGACCAGGCCTCGAACAACCCTTCCGGATGCCCGGCGCCGATGCGGTCTTCGCGCAATGCGTGCGGATGGAGGTACGGCATCCCGCGATCGAGCACCTGCGCGGGCTGCCCCTGGATTTCGTAGCGCAACTGGTTCGGATGCTCGTCCCACCATTCGATGCTCGCCTTCGAGCCGATCACGCGCACCTTCTGCCCGTGCATCGAGCCGGCATTCACCGCGCTCGACCACACGTAGCCGATCGCACCGGTGTCGTATTCCATGATCGTGAACGCGTTGTCCTCGAGCGGCGCGCGGCTCTTCACGAAGCTCTGCCGCGAACACATCAGCCGCCGGATCTTCAGTGCCGGCGCCATCACCTCGGAGATGTACAGCGGATGCGTGCCGATGTCGCCGAGCACGTAGCTCGGGCCCGCGAACTTCGGATCGACGCGCCAGCGCGCGGCCGCGCTCGCGGCCTCGACGCCCTCGCTGTGGAAGCCGTGCGCGAACTGCATCTGCACGATGCGGATCTCGCCGAGATCGCCGCGCGCGATCATCTCGCGCGCCTGTTCGATCATCTGGTGTCCGGAATAGCCGTACGCGACGCCGACGATCCGGTTTTTCTCGACCGACAGACGCTGCAGCGCCTCGGCCTCCTCGGTCGTGAAGCACAGCGGCTTCTCGCAGACCACGTGCAGCCCCGCGTTCAGCGCGGCGCGGCAGATCTCGAAGTGCGTGTTGTTCGGCGTCGCGATCGACACCGCACGAATGCCGTCGGGGCGACGCGCCTCGGCGTCGAACATCGTCGCGTAGTCGGGATAGCAGCGCTCGGCCGCGACGCCGAGCTTCACGCCGAACTGGCGGCCGCGCTCGGGATCGAGGTCGAATGCGCCGGCGACCAGCTGGAAGCTGCCGTCGCGCAGCGCGGCCGACCGGTGGCTGTAGCCGATCTGGCTGCCGAGGCCGCCGCCGACCATGCCCCAGCGAATCGAATGGCCAAGCAGAATCTGTCCGTCAATCATGATGGTGGTGTTCCTGGTGCGGGTTCAGGGGATCATGCAAAACCGGCCGACGCGAGAAACGCGCGGCTCGCGGCGACGTCGCGCAGGCTCGTGCCGGCATTGCGCGGGTCGCGCTCCTGTTCGATCGTGATGTAGCCCGCGTAGCCGATGTCGACGAGCGCCTGGCGGATCGCCGGGTAGTCGAGCACGCCGGTGCCGATCGGGCACATCACGCCGCGCGCGCAGGCGGCGAAGAACGCGATGTGCTCGCCCATCACCGCGTCGTATACGGCCGCGTCGATATCCTTGAAGTGCACGTAGTCGAGCCGTGCCGCATGGCGGCGCAACCACGTTTCGGGGTCCATGCCCGAGTAATACAGGTGGCCGGTGTCGAGACACAGGCCCGCCGTGTCGGCCGGAATGTCGGCGACGATCCGGTCGATCTCGTCCGCGAACTCGATGTAGCCGCCCGCATGCGGATGGATCACCGCGCGCACGCCGAACTCGTCGCGCGCGATCGTCGCGATCTGCTGGATATGGTCGACCATCCGCGTCCAGCGCTCGTCGGACAGCCGCGGCGCGCGATCGCCGTGGCCGGCCGCGTAGTCGCGTTCCTCGTGGCCCCAGTCCATCACGACCAGGTATGGCGCCGCGTAGCGCTGGCCGCCCTGCGTCGGCAGCTTCGGCAGTTGCGTGATCAGCGCGCAGATGTCGCGCGTCTGGCGCAGCAGGTTCGGCAGGTTCTCCGGCGACACGAGATCGTCGAAGATCGTGCCGGCCGTGATGCTCAGGCGTTGGCGTTCGAGTTCGGCGCTCACCACGTCGAGATCGAGCGGGATGTAGCCGTACGGCCCGAGCTCGATGCCCGAGTAGCCGGCCTGCGCGGCCTCGGCAAGCACGTGCCGCCACGGCGGCAGGTGCGGGTTCTTCACGTCGTCGACGCCCCAGCAGCAGGGCGCGCAGCCAATCTTCATCGTCATGTCGGTCGGTCCGGCAAGTAAGCGGTGCGCAGCCGCGGGTCAGCCGCGATAGAACGCGGGACGCTCGGCCATCGCGATCGGCTCGACCGCGCCGCTCTGCTGGGCCCGCACGCACGCGTCGGCCGCGACCGCCGCCGCGTAGCCGTCCCACGCGGACGGCCCGGTCAGCGCGCCCTGCCGCACACCGTCGATGAACGCCTGCAGTTCGACGTCGTACGACGCGATGAAGCGCTCCTTCCAGTCAGTCATGATCTCGACCGACTGCCGCGCCGCATGCTTGAGCCCGACGGCCGGCGTATCGGGCAGCTTCGCGATGCCCTGCTCGCCGACCACCTCGCACTGGATGTCGTAGCCGTACTGGCAGTTCACGAAGATCTCGACGTCGATGCGCACGCCGCTCGCGGTCTCCAGCAGCACGATCTGCGGATCGGCGAGATGCGCGCTCGCATGGCGCGTCTTCTTCGGATAGACGACCTGCGCGCTCGTGTAGTCCTCGCCGAGCAGCCAGCGCAGCACGTCGAGCTCGTGGATCAGCGTGTCGGTGATCGCCATGTCGGTCGTGTAGCGCTCGCCGACCGACTGGTTGCGGTGCGCGCAATGCAGCATCAGCGGCGCGCCGATCTGGCCGCTGTCGATCACGCGCTTGAGCGCGCGATAGCCTTCGTCGTACGGTCGCATGAAGCCGACCTGCACGAGCCGCTTGCCGTGCGCGACTTCCGCCTCGACGATCCGCATGCAGCCGTCGGCCGTGACGGCCAGCGGCTTCTCGCAGAACACCGGCTTGCCGTGCGCGATCGCGTCGAGCACGAACGCTTCGTGCGTCGGCCCCCACGACGTGACGAGCACGGCCTGCACGTCGGCGGCCGCGACCACTTCGTGGCCGTCGCCGTAGATCTCGGCGTCGAGCCCGTACTTCGTCACCGCATCGCGCGCCTGCTGCGGATCGATGTCGTTGACGGCCACGACGCGCGCGCCGGACAGCGTGCGGGTCAGTCTGCGAATGTGGTCCTGGCCGATCGCGCCGCAGCCGATCACGCCGATTTGCAAGGTCATGCAGTTCTCTCCAGTCGTTCGTTCATCAGCGGCGCGGCCCGTGCCGCGCCGGTCAGTCATCGGTCATCAGCCGTTCAGCGCGCGGTGCGATCGAAATGGCGATCGACGTAGCGCTGGATGGTGTCGCGCATGTAGCGCGACGACGCTTCCGCGCGGTCTTCCCACGCGAACACGCACGACGACATCACGCCGTCGAAACCGGCCGCGCCGAGCGCGCGGAAAAACACGTCCCAGTCGATCTCGCCCTGCCCGATGTCGAGATGCTGGTGCACGCGGATCTGGTTCGAGCCGGGCGGGTTCACGATGTAGCGCAGCTGGCTGCTCTTGCGGTGGTCGAACGTGTCGGCCACGCGCACGTGCGCGAGGATCGGCGCGGCCTGCGCGATCATCGCGGCCATGTCGTCGCCGTAGTAGAACGTGTGCGGCGCGATGTACGACAGCTTCAGCGACGGCGAACCGAGATTCGTGACGATGTCGATCGCCGGCTGCAACTGCTCGATCCAGTCCTCCGGATGCGGCTCGACCGACAGCACGATGCGTTCGCGCTCGAGGATCGGCAGCAGCTCGTCCATCGAGCGGAACCACGCGGCCTCGCACAGCTCCTT
The DNA here is from genome assembly GCF_003253915.1 of Burkholderia sp. 28_3. NCBI lineage: Bacteria > Pseudomonadati > Pseudomonadota > Betaproteobacteria > Burkholderiales > Burkholderiaceae > Burkholderia > Burkholderia sp. 28_3. Next base: position 147,374 of record NZ_QKZF01000015.1, on the reverse strand, counting down.
CGGGTTCGCGCCCGGCCGCTCGCCGACCGAGCGCTCGGGCGACGCGCCGCGCCCGAACTCCGACACCATCAGCGGGCACTCCATCTCGACTGCCACCTCGATCGCCTTCTTCCAGCAGCGCACCGCCCATTGCCGCTCGTCGTCGAACGGGCTTGCCCAGCGGTACATCGGCTGCAGCGACGCGAGGCCGACGCCGCTCGCGCGCAGCGCCTGGCGGAACGCGGCCATGCGTTCCCGCGTCGCGCGCGGCATCACCCACCAGTCGAGAAAGTCGCTGCGCGGCGACAGCTCGATCTGGTCGTAGCCGAGCTCGGCCACCGCGTGCGGCAGCCGGTCGAGCGGCAGATGGCGAATCATGTAGGGGTCCAGCGCGATCTTCATCGGTTGTCCTATGCGAAGTCTGATTTCGGGATCACGCGCGCGCTCAACGGCGCGACTTCTTGTTGCGGTACTGGTCGGCGATCACGGCCGCGACAATGATCACGCCCTTCACCATCTCCTGGTAGTACGCGTCGATGCGGATGAACGTGAAGCCCGACGTCATCACGCCGAGGATCAGCACGCCGATCACGGTGCCCGTCACGCGGCCGAGGCCGCCCGACAGCGACGTGCCGCCGATCACGACGGCCGCGATCGCATCGAGCTCGTACATCACGCCCATGCCCGACTGGCCGGAGATCGCGCGCGCGGCCGTCACCGTGCCGGCGATCCCGCTCAGCAGGCCCGCGATCGCATAGACGAACACCAGGTGCCGCGTGACGTTGATGCCCGACACGACGGCCGCATGGCGGTTCGCGCCGATCGCATAGGTGTACTTGCCGAAGCGCGTATAGCGCAGCACGACGTGGAAGATCGCGGCGATCACGAGAAAGATGATCACCGGGTTGGCGCCCGCGCCGATCGCCGCGAACTGGTCGGTCAGCATCGACACCGGCATCCCGTTGGTGAACCACTTCGCGAAGCCGCGCGCGGCGACCATCGTGCCGAGCGTCGCGATGAACGGCGGGATGCCCGTCATCGCGATCAGCGAGCCGTTCAGCAGGCCGACCAGCAGCCCGACGCACACGCCGGCCAGCACCGGCCAGATGATCGGCAGGTCGGTGAGGTGCGGAAACACCGCACGCGGGAAGTCGGACACCTGCGCGAGGCTCGCCGACACGACGGCGGCCGCCGCGACGACCGACCCCGACGACAGGTCGATCCCGCTGGTGATGATCACGAGGTTCACGCCGACCGCGATGATGCCGATCACGGCCATCTGCAGCACGATGATCTCGAGCCGCTCGGTATTGAACAGGAAGCTCTGGCCGACGACGATCCAGCCGACGATCTCGAAGAACAGGCTGATGCCGACCAGTACGAGGAAGATGCTCAGTTCGGGCGGCCACTTCGTATGCCGCGACTTGAGTGTCATGGTCTGCGCATCCGCGACCGGGTTCAGGTTGCCCATTTCAGTTGTCTCCAATCTTGTTTCGGCTCAGCGCGACGCGAGATCCATGATGCGGACCTGGTCGGCGTCCTTGCGATCGACGATGCCGGTCATGCGCCCTTCGTGCATCACCATCACGCGATCGCTCATCCCGAGCACTTCCGGCATTTCGGACGAGATCATCAGCACCGCGACGCCCTTGCCCGCGAGCGCGCTGACGAGCCGGTGAATCTCGGCCTTCGCGCCGACGTCGATGCCGCGGGTCGGTTCGTCGAGGATCAGGATGCGCGGCTGCGTGAGCAACCACCGGCCGATCAGCACCTTCTGCTGGTTGCCGCCCGACAGGTTCTGGATTTCCTCGTGCAGCCCGGGCGACTTCACGCGCAGCATCCGGCTCATTTCCTCGCAGTCGCGCCTCAACTGCGCCTGCTGCACGAAATTGAACTTCACGTAGCGGTGGCTGAGCACCGCCGCTTCCATGTTCGCGAGCAGGTCGAGATTCAGGAAGCAGCCGGAATCCTTGCGGTCCTCGGTGAGGAACGCCATCCCGTGCTTCATCGCCTGCGCGGGCGTCGCGATCCGCACCGGCTTGCCGTCGATGCGGATTTCGCCCGAGGTGGCCGGCACGACGCCGAACAGCGCCTCCGCGACGTTCGAGCGCCCCGAGCCGACGAGGCCGGCGACGCCGAGGATTTCGCCCGCGCGCAGCTCGAAGCTCACGTCGCGGAACACGCCGTCGACGCAGAGATCCTTCACCGACAGCACGACGTCGCCGATCGGCACGTCCTCCTTCGGGAACATCTGCGTGATCTCGCGCCCGACCATCATGCGGATGATGTCGTCGCGCGTGACGTCGCTCGACGCATGCGTGCCGATGTACTTGCCGTCGCGGAACACCGAGAACTCGTCGGCGATCTCGAACAGCTCGTTCATCTTGTGCGTGATGTAGACGATGCCCTTGCCCTGCTCGCGCAGCTGGCGAATGATCCGGAACAGGTGCGTGACTTCCTTGTCGGTCAGCGCGGAGGTCGGCTCGTCCATGATCAGCACGTCCGAGTCGAACGACACGGCCTTCGCGATCTCGACCATCTGGCGGCTCGCGACCGTCAGCGTGCGCACGTCGGTTTCCGGATCGATGTCGATCGACAGCCGCTCGAACAGCGCGGCCGTGCGGCGGCGCAGCTCGGCGTGATCGATCAGGCCGAAGCGGTTCTTCGGTTCGCGGCGGATCCAGATGTTCTCCGCGACCGTCATGTACGGCATCAGGTTGAGTTCCTGATGGATCATCGCGATCCCGCGGTCGAGCGCGTCGAGCGGGCCGTTCAGCACGACCGGTTCGCCGTTGATCAGGATTTCGCCCTGGTCGGGCGTGTAGACGCCCGCGATGATCTTCATCAGCGTGGACTTGCCGGCGCCGTTCTCGCCCATCAGCGCATGAACGGTGCCGCGGCGCACGCGGAACTGCACGCCGTCGAGCGCGACGACGCCGGGAAAGGACTTGCCGACCCCGCGCACCTCGAGCACGCAGTCGGCCGCGGAAGGCGGCGGCGAACCGGACGCGCCGGCCGCCCCGGACGAAGCCGCCGGCGCGTCGCCGGCGGCCATCGGGCGCGCGATCCTGGCTGTAAACATGGACGTTCCTCGACAAGTCGCGCGCGAACCCGGCGTACCGGGCCCGCGCAGTTCAACGGAAAAACCGGTCAGTGCTTCGCGTACTGGTTCATGTTGTCGGGCGTCACGAGCTCGAACGGCACGTTCACGTAGCGATCGACCGGCTGCTTCTTCGCGAGCTTGAGCGCCGCGGCCACCGCCTGCGCGCCCTGCCCGGTCGCGTTCTGGTACACCGACACCTTCAGCTCGCCGGCCTTCATCGCGGCAAGCCCGTCCGGCGTCGCGTCGATGCCGGCGACGACGGTCTTCGGCGTGAGCTTGCGCGCGGCCTTCAGCGCGTTGATCGCGCCGATCGCCATTTCGTCGTTGTTCGACACGATCGCGTCGAACTTGGTCCCGGAGCTCAGCCAGTTCATCGTGATGTCCTGGCCCTGCGTGCGGCTCCACTTGCCTTCGCGCTTGTCGACGATCTTCATGCCCGCGCAATCCTTCGTCGCGATCACGTCCTCGATGTCCTTGGTGCGGGCGCGCGCCGATTCGTTGGACAGCTCGCCCATCAGCACGAGGATGTCGCCCTTGCCGCCGAGCAGCTTGCACACCTGGCGCGCCTGCAGCGTGCCCGACTGCTTTTCGTCGGAGGCGACGACCGCGACGCCGGCCGGCAGCTTGTCGAAATCGACCGGCTTGCGGTTCACGTAGACGAGCGGGATCTTCGCGGCGGTCACCATCTTCGTGATCTTCGGCGTCGCGTCGGTATCGACCGCGTTCACGATGATCGCGTCGACCTTCTGCGCGATCATGTTCTGGACCTGGCTCAACTGCTTGCCGACGTCGTTGCCGCCGTCCTCGATCTGCACCGTCGCGCCGTCCTTCTTCGCCGAATCGGCGATGCTGTTGCGCAGGATGGTCAGGAATGTGTCGTCGAACGATGCCATCGTCACGCCGATCTTCTCGGCATGCGCGAGCGGCGCAGCCAGGATCGCGGCGGCCGCGACGGCCATCAGCTTGGTCTTCATGATCAATCTGTCTCCTCATCTCCGGGGGGCGGAAGACGGCGCGTTGCGCGCCGCCGGGCCGAGTCCGATCGGGTCCGATCGGGACTGAAGCATCCGGATGAAACTGTAGATCACTTCCTCGAAAATTTGGAAATTTATTTCTACGTGATTTCACCTAGGGAACTGGATTTCCAAAAAGTCTAGACTCCGTTCCGTAGCCCGAATCCCGGCGACAGGCAGCCTCGCGTCGTGCAGCACCTGCTGCGGACAGCCGTCGCCGGATCGGTCCCCTAATCTGCCGGCAGCGCCGAACGCCGGCCGCGAGCGTGACACGTGATATGAGCCTGCTGAACTTTCCGAGTGACCGCCCCATCGATCTCGCCTGCCTCGGCCGCGTGGCCGTGGATCTCTATGCGCAGCAGTACGGCAGCCGCCTCGAGGACGCGCGCAGCTTCCAGATGTATCTCGGCGGCTCGTCGGGCAACGTCGCGTTCGGCGTCGCGCGGCTCGGGCTGAAGACCGCGATGATTTCGCGCGTCGGCGACGAGCAGATGGGCCGCTTCCTGCGCGAGACGCTCGAGCGCGAAGGCTGCGACACGAGCCAGTTGCAGACCGACCGCGAGCGCCTCACCGCGCTGGTGCTGCTCGGGCTGAAGGATCGCGATACGTTTCCGCTGCTGTTCGTGCGCGAGAACTGCGCGGACATGGCCGTGCGCGCCGACGAGATCCGCGAGGACTTCATCGCCGGTTGCCGCGCGCTCGCGATCACCGGCACGCATCTGTCGACGCCGGGTACGCGCGAGGCGTCGCTGACCGCGTTGACGTATGCGCGCAGCCACGGCACGGTGCGCATCCTCGACATCGACTACCGGCCGGTGCTGTGGGGACTGACCGCACGCGGCGCCGGCGAAAACCGCTACGTGCCCGACGCGCAGGTGACGCGGCAGTTGCAGCAGGTGCTCGGCGAATTCGACCTGCTGGTCGGCACGGAGGAAGAATTCCTGATCGCGGGCGGCGTGCCGCACGACCTGATCGGGTCGTTGCAGGCGGTGCGCGCGATCACGAACGCGACGCTGGTCGTCAAGCGCGGTGCGCTCGGCTGTTGCGTGATCGAAGGCGACATTCCGGCCAGCATCGACGCTGCGCCGACCTTTCTCGGCGAGCGCGTCGAGGTGCTCAACGTGCTCGGCGCGGGCGACGCATTCCTGTCGGGCCTGCTGTCGGGGCTGCTGCGCGGGCGCGACTGGGCCGAATCGACGCGCATCGCGAACGCGTGCGGCGCGATCGTCGTGTCGCGCCACGCGTGCTCGGCCGCGATGCCGACGCCGGCCGAACTCGCGCACTGGTTCGACGGCAGCCGCAATCCGGTAGTCGATGCCGACCGCACGCTCGCGCACCTGCATCGCGTGACGGTGCCGCGCCGCGACTGGGACGACCTGTGCGTGATGGCGTTCGACCATCGCAGCCAGTTCTACGAGCTCGCGGTGCAGGCCGGCGCGGACGAAGCGCGGATCAAGACGCTGAAGCGCCTGCTCGTGCGCGCGGTCGAACAGGTCGAGCGCGATCGCGGCATCGCCGGCCACGTCGGCGTGCTGATCGACGGCGGCGCGTACGGTAGCGACGCGCTCGCGTCGGCCACCGGGCGCGGCTGGTGGGTCGGCCGTCCGGTCGAGCTGCCGGGCTCGCGCCCGCTGCGGTTCGACGACACGCGCTCGGTCGGCTCGTCGCTCACGCACTGGCCGACCGAACAGGTCGTGAAGTGCCTGGTTCACTATCACCCCGACGACCCCGTCGACCTGCGCGTCGAGCAGGAGCAGCGCGTGCTGGAACTGTGGGAAGCCACGCGTGCGAGCGGCAACGAGCTGCTGCTGGAAATGATTCCGCCGCGCGCGGTCACGCCGGCCGGCACCGAGGACGACGCGGTGCTGCGCACCGTCGCGCGCTTCTACAACCTCGGCGTGAAACCCGAATGGTGGAAGCTCACGCCGCTCACCGCCGACGGCTGGACGCGGCTCGCCGCGCTGATCGCCGAGCGCGACCCGTATTGCCGCGGCGCGGTGATCCTCGGGCTGAACCAGCCGCTGCAATACCTCGTCGACAGCTTCCGCTCGGCGACCAACCCGATCGTCAAGGGCTTCATGGTCGGCCGCACGCTGTGGGCCGATGCGTCGCTGAACTGGTTCGCGGGCCGGATCGACGATCAGGCGCTGATCGACGAAGTGGCCGGCAATTTCGCGCAACTGGTCGACGCGTGGCTCGGCCGCCGGGCCGCCGCCCGCGCCGCCGCGGCCTGATGCCTCCGTTCGTGACGACCACCCGACTTCTCTCTATCGACCGACGATGACCACCACCGTAAGACTGACCGTCAGCCAGGCGCTCGTGCGCTACCTGGCCGCCCTGCGCGCCGAAGTCGTCCAGCCCGACGGCCGCACCGAGATCCTGCCGTACTGCGGCGGCGTATTCGCGATCTTCGGCCACGGCAACGTGGCCGGGCTCGGCGAAGCGCTGCACGCGGAGAAGGATCGGCTGCCGACGTTTCGCGCACACAACGAACAAGGAATGGCCAACGCGGCCGTCGCGTTCGCGAAGGCGAATTTCCGCCAGCGGATGATGGCCGCGACGTCGAGCATCGGCCCCGGCGCGACCAACATGCTGACCTCGGCCGCGCTCGCGCACGTCGGCCGCCTGCCGCTGCTGCTGCTGCCCGGCGACGTGTTCGTGTCGCGGCTGCCCGACCCCGTGTTGCAGCAGGTCGAGGATTTCGAACAGGGCGACGTCAGCGCGAACGACTGCTTCCGGCCCGTGACACGCTACTTCGACCGCATCACGTCGCCCGAGCAACTGCTCGTCGCGCTGCCGCGCGCGATCCAGGTGATGACCGATCCCGCGCAGTGCGGCCCCGTCTGTCTCGCGCTGCCGCAGGACGTGCAGACCTTCGCGTACGACTGGCCCGAGGCGTTCTTCGCGCCGCCGCTGATCCGGATGCGCCGGCCGCCGGCCGACGCGCTCGAGCTCGCCGATGCGCTCGACGTGCTGAAGGCCGCGAAGAAGCCGCTGATCGTCGCCGGCGGCGGCGTGCTGTACAGCCAGGCGTGGGACGCGCTGCGCGCGTTCGCCGACACGCATGGCGTACCGGTCGCCGAATCGCAGGCCGGCAAGGGCAGCCTCGCGTGGGATCACCCGCTGAACCTCGGCTCGATCGGCGTGACGGGCTCGCCCGCCGCGAACCGCGCGGCCGCGCAGGCCGACGTCGTGTTCGCGGTCGGCACGCGGCTGCAGGATTTCACGACCGGTTCGCACGCGCTCTACGGCGACGCGACGCTGCTGAGCCTGAACGTGCAGCCGTTCGACGCGGGCAAGAAACGCGGCCGGCAACTGGTGGCCGATGCGCGCACGGGCCTCGGCCAATTGTCGGCCGCGCTGGCCGGCTGGCGCGCCGACCCGGCGTGGACCGCCGCGAGCCGCGACCAGGCCGCCGCGTGGAACGCGCGCGTGACGGAGCTGACCACGCGGATTCCGACGGACACGCTGCCGTACGACGCGGAAGTGATCGGCGCGGTGCGCGACTCCGCGGCCGACGCGGGCCTCGACAGCGCGCGCGACGATCTCGTCGTGTGCGCGGCCGGCACGCTGCCGGCGGAGTTGCACAAGCTGTGGCGCAGCGGCGTGCCGGGCAACTACCACATGGATTACGCGTATTCGTGCATGGGCTACGAAGTCGCGGGCGGCCTCGGCGCGAAGCTCGCGCGGCCCGAGCGCGAAGTGATCGTGATCGTCGGCGACGGCTCGTACATGATGCTCAACGCCGAACTCGCGACCTCCGTGATGCTCGGCCGCAAGCTGATCGTCGTGATCCTCGACAACCGCGGCTACGGCTGCATCGAGCGGCTGCAACTGAATTGCGGCGGCGCGAGCTTCAACAACATGCTCGACGACTGCGTGCCCGAAGGCGGCGAACGCTCGACGATCGACTTCGCGATGCACGCGCGCGCGATGGGCGCCGAAGCCGTGCACGTGCGCGACATCGGCGAATTGCGCGACGAAATGAAACGCGCCCGCGCGGCGAAGAAGAGCCAGGTGCTCGTGATCGACACCACGCACCGTCGCACGACCGACGACGGCGGCGCATGGTGGGAAGTCGCGGTGCCGCAGGTGTCCGAACGCGCGGGCGTCGTGGACGCACACCGCGCGTATCTCGACGCGAAAACCCGCCAGCGACGCTGAGCCGCCCCCTTTCCATCGGCCGCGCCGAGACAACAACATTCGAATCAAGGAAGCACGTCATGAGCTGGAACGTCCGCATCGGTATCAACCCCCTGTCGTGGATGAACGACGACCTGCCGTCGCTCGGCGGCGAGACGCCGCTCGAAACGGCGCTGAAGGAAGGCGCCGAAATCGGCTATGCGGGCTTCGAGCTCGGCAACAAGTTTCCGAAGACCGGCCCCGAACTGAAGGCGAAACTCGCCGAATTCGGGCTCGTATGCGTGTCGGGCTGGTATTCGGGCTTCCTCGCGGAGCTCGCGCCGGGCATGACCGACGCCGATGCGGTCGCCGCCGAAATCGAGCGCTGCCGCGCGCACATGACGAAGCTGCAGTACAACGACGTGACGGTGGTCGTGTACGGCGAGTGCGCGGGCACGATCCAGGGCAGCATCGACACGCCGGTCGCGAAGCGGCCGCGTTTCGTCGACGACGCAGCGTGGCGGCGCTATGCCGCGCGCCTCGATGCGTTCGGCGCGCACCTGCTCGACACGTACGGGATCCGGCTTGCCTACCATCACCACATGGGCGCGTACGTCGAATCGCCGGACGACGTCGACCGGTTGATGGCGCTGACCGATCCGGCGAAGGTGTTCCTGCTGTTCGACACCGGCCACGCGTATTTCGGCGGCGCGGCCGACCCGGTCGCACTGCTGAAGAAGCACGTATCGCGCGTGGCGCACGTGCATTGCAAGGACGTGCGGCCGCAGGTGGTCAACCAGGCGCGCAACGACGGCTGGAGCTTCCTGAACGGCGTGATCAACGGCACCTTCACGGTGCCGGGCGACGGCGCGCTCGACTACGACGCGACGCTGCGCACGCTGAAGGACGCCGGCTACGAAGGCTGGCTCGTCGTCGAGGCCGAGCAGGATCCGGCCGTCGCGCCGAGCTACGCGTATGCGAAGAAGGGCTACGAGTCGCTGCGCGCGATCGTCGACCGGTTGAGCGCGTGAGCCCGCACGAGGGCGCGTGAGCGCTCGAGCCCTACCCTATTGCGGAGACCCCTTTCATGACGATTTCTCCCCTGCTGGTCAAGGCATCCGCCGACCGCGAAATCTGCAACGTCACGCCCGAATCGGCCGGCTGGCAGCACGTCGGCTTTCGCGCGCTGCGCCTGAAGGCCGGCGACACCGAAACGCTCGACACCGGCACGCGCGAACTGTGCGTCGTGGTGCTCACGGGCACGGTGCGCGCGGACGTCGACGGCGCAACCTACGATGCGCTCGGCAAGCGCGACAGCGTGTTCGAGGACGTGTCGCCGGACGCGCTGTACGTGCCGGGCGGCAAGACCGTCACGCTGGTCGCGACGCGCGATGCGGAAGTCGCGCTGTGCACCGCGCCGTACGCGAGCGGCGACAAGCCGGTACGGCGCCTCGACGGCGAGCGGATGCGCCGCTCGGTACGCGGCCAGGGCACCAACACGCGCTATGTGTGCGACATCCTGATGGGCGACAATCCGGCCGCCGACCGGCTGCTGGTCGTCGAAGTCGTCACGCCGGCCAGCCATTCGAGCAGCTATCCGCCGCACAAGCACGACCGCGACGCGGCGCCCGACGAAACCTCGCTCGAGGAAACCTACTATCACCGGATCGAGCCGCCGCAGGGTTTCGCGTTCCAGCGCGTGTACACCGACGACCGCAGTCTCGACGAGGCATGCGCGGTCGAGAACCACGACGTCGTGATGGTGCCGCGCGGTTACCACCCGGTCGTCGCGCCTCACGGCTACAACCTGTACTACCTGAACGTGATGGCGGGCCCCAGCCGCGCATGGGCGTTCAAGAACGATCCCGCGCACGAGTGGATGCTCGATGCGACGCCGAAACGCTGAAGCGTTGAAGCGCTGAAGTGCCGAAACACCGAAGCACTGAACGAAACACGGGCCCGCGCGCGGCCCGTGACGATGCGACGCCCGGCGCGCGCGGACAGCGCCGGCAACGCTACGGAGCCGCCATGGTGACGCCCCCCTTTCGCCTCGAACCCCACGCCTTCGACGACGATGCGTCGAATCCGGCGCTGCCGCACTTCAACGCGGCCGCCGCGCGCCGCATGGGAGAAATCGCGGTCAACCTCGCGTCGCGACGCGGGCTGCCGATCGCGGTCAGCATCGTCGGCGAGCAGGCGCCGCTGTTCTACTGCGCGCTCGACGGCAGCGACGCGCACGACAGCGACGCGATCCGCCGCCGGCAGAACACGGTGCTGCGGTTCGGCCAGAGTTCGCTCGCGGTCGGCGCGCGCTTTCGGCGGGCCGGCTGGTCGCTGCGGTCGCAGGGCCTGTCGGACGACGACTACGCGCTCGACGGCGGCGGCGTGCCGTTGCGGATCGCCGGCGCCGGCATCGTCGGCGCGATGACGATCGCGGGGCTCGGCTCCGAAGCCGATCACGCGCTCGTCGTCGAATGTTTGCGGTGGCACGTCGGCGCGAATGCGCTGGCGATGAGCGCGTAGCGGCGCGAACGGCGCCCACCCACCGTTCGCGCGGTACCGCGGACGATCAGTTCAACCCGCCGCTCACGACGAGGTGCTCGCCAGTCATCCAGCGCGCATCGTCCGACGCGAGGAACACGGCGACCGACGCGATGTCGTTCGGCTCGCCGAGGCGGCCGAGCGGCGTCTGGCCGAGCACCTGCGCTTCCAGATCGGAGCCGATGATGCCCGCGCTGTGCGTGCCCTCGGTCACGATCATCCCCGGGTTGATCGCGTTCACGCGGATCTTGCGCGGGCCGAGTTCGAGCGCGAGCACGCCGGTGATCGCGTCGACCGCGCCCTTCGTGCCGCTGTACACGGCGCTGGCCGGCGGCGTGATGCTGGTCACGACCGAACTGATGTTGATGATGCTCGCGCCTTCGCCGAGATGCTTGACGGCCGCCTGCGTGGTCAGCAGCACGCCGAACACGTTCGTGTCGAACTGCCGGCGATAGTGTTCCTCGGTGATCGCTTCGATCGGCGCGAATTCGTACACGCCCGAATTGTTGACGAGCACGTCGAGACGGCCATACGTTTCGATCGCCGTATCGACGATGCGTTGCGCGTCGGCGGCCTTCGATACGTCGCCGCCGACCGCGACCGCGCGGCCGCCCGCTTCGGTGATCGCGCTGACGACCGCGTCCGCGCCTGCCTTGCTGCTCGCGTAGTTGACGACGACCGCTGCGCCTTCGTCGGCCAGTGCCTTCGCGATTGCCGCGCCGATGCCCTTCGATGCGCCCGTGACGATCGCGACCTTGCCTGCCAGCTTGCTCATGATTTCATTCTCCAGTCCGAAGACGTTCGATGGATGGTGCCGGTTGCCGCAGCAAGGCGGTAATGCGTCGTTGCATCGTTGCGTCGCGATGGCGACCGGCCTGACTGGCAATGTACTTGTGCGGCACCGCAGCGATAAAGCTGCTTGAAGCGAATTGACTGGCGGAGTTTGCCGAACAATCGATCGGGCGTCGTCAGCCGGCGCTCAGCCATGCGTGGGCGACTTCGCCGCCCAGCCCGTCGAGCGCGCCGTCGTAGACGATCCGTCCCCGCCCCATCACCGCCACGCGCCGCGCGAGCCGCGGCGCGAGCTGCAACCGCTGCTCGATCAGCACGATCGCGACGCCGTCGGCCTGCAGCGCGGCAAGGCACGCGCCGACTTCGTCGACCGCGAGCGGCGCGAGCCCTTCGGCCGGCTCGTCGACGATCAGCACGCGCGGGCGGCCGGCGAGCGCGCGCACCAGCGCGAGCACCTGCTGCTCGCCGCCCGACAGCCGCCCCGCCTTCACGTCCGCGCGTGCGGCCAGCAGCGGAAACCGGTCGAGCAGGCGGTCGAGCGCCGCGCGTTCGGCCGTGCCGCGCGCGCCGCGCAAACCGAGCCGCAGGTTGTCGCGCACGGTCAGCAGCGGGAACACGTCGCGGCTTTCAGCCACGTAAGCGACGCCGCGCCGCGCGATTTCGAACGTGCGCGCGCCTGTGCATTCGGCGCCGGCGATGCGCACCGAGCCGGCCGTGCGTACGAGCCCCATCACGGCCTTCGCGAGCGTCGAACGCCCCGAGCCGTTGCGACCGAGCAGCGCGAGCGTCTCGCCCGGCGCGAGCGCGAGATCGATGCCGTCGAGCACGGGCTGCGCCCCGTACCACGCGCGCAGCCCGCGAATGTCGAGCACGGCGCTCATGTCGCGCCCTCGCCCAGGTACGCGGCCCGCACGCGCGAATCGGCGCGGATCGCGTCGGGCGCGCCGGTCGCGACCACCGCGCCGCGCACGAGCACCGTGATGCGTTCGGCGAACCCGAACACCGCGTCCATGTCGTGCTCGATCATCAGCACGGTGCGGCCCTGCGTCGTCGCGCGGATCAGCGCGATCATCCGCGCCGCCTGCGCGCGGCTCATGCCGGCCGTCGGCTCGTCGAGCAGCAGCGTACGCGCGCCGCTTGCAAGCGCGATCCCGAGATCGAGCGCGCGCTGCTCCGCATAGCTCAGTTCGCCGGCCGGCGTGTCGCGCCGCGTGTCGAGGCCGACGTCGTGCAGCACGCGCGCGGCCGCGAGATCGATCGACGCCGATTCGCGCAGCCGGTTCCACCAGCGCCGCCGTTCGGCCGGCGCATGCAGCGCCGCGCAGCGCAGATTGTCGAATACGGTCAGCCGCGCGAACGCGCTCGTCTGCTGAAAACTGCGGCCGATGCCGAGGCGGCTCGCGACGACGGGCCCGCGTCCGCGCAGCTCGACGCCGTGCAGCACGACACGCCCGCGCGTCGGCCGCGTCGCCCCGGCGATCACGCCGAACAACGTCGACTTGCCTGCGCCGTTCGGCCCGATCAGCGCGTGACGCTCGCCGGCCGCGATGCTCAAATCCACACCGTCGAGCACCGTCTGCGCGCCGAAGCGCTGCACGACGCCGTGAAGCGCGATCGCGTTGCCGTTCATCGCGCGTCCTCCCGCGGAGTCGCTGCCGCGTCATGCGCGAACCGCGCGCGCCAGCCCCACAGCAGTGTGCCGATGCCGGCCGCCGAGCATGCGACGGCCCAGCCGACCGGCGTATCGGCATCGATGCCCCACGCGCCGAACGCGAAGCCCGTGCCGTCGTCCTGCGCGAACCGCCACGCATAGCCGAGCTCGGCCGCGCAGACGATCGCGACGCCCCAGAACGCACACGCGCCGACGCCGCACAGCACGCGCCACCGCTCGGCCGCCGGCGCGCCGCGGCGCAGCGCATGCGCGAGCGTTTGCGCAATGCCGGCGATCCCGCCCGGCGCGGCCACGACGACCGCGACGAACAACACGCCGAGATACAGCGCCCACGCGCGCGACACGCCCGCGACGACGATACTCAGCGCGGTCAGCACGGCCGCGCCGACCGCGGGCCCGAAGAATGCGCCGGTGCCGCCGATCACCGCGGCGATCAGCACGGTCGCCGAGCGCGCCATCGACACGCTGTCGGGCGTCGCGATTTCGACGTCGATCAGCGTCAGCGTGCCGGCGATGCCGGCGAAGAACGATGCGCAGGTCACCATCGCGAGCCGCACGCGGCGCGGATCGGTGCCGAGCGCCGCGACGCGCGCCGGGTTGTCGCGCACCGCGTTCGCGAGCCGCGCGAGCGGCGTGCGCGTCAACGCATGCATCGCGCACGCCGACACGACGCACCACGCGGCGATCACCGCATACGCGTGCGCCGGCGCGCCGAAATAGCCGTTGCCCCACGACGCGCCGCTCGCCCGGTCGATCGGCACGCCGCCGAGGCCGCCGAACCACGCGGGCACGCTCCACGCGGCCGCCGCGACGCATTCGCCGAGCCCGAGCGTGATCATCGCGAACGCGGTGCCGGAGCGGCGCGTCGCCAGCAGCCCGGCGACGAGCCCGAAGCCCGCGCCGGCCGCGCCGCCGACGAGCGGCAACAGCGGCAGCGGGCCGCCGACGTGATTGAACCAGTGGGCGGCCGCGAACGCGCCGAGGCCCGCGAACGCCGCATGCCCGAACGACAGCAGCCCGGTCGTGCCGAGCTGCAGGTTGTACGACAGCGCGAGCACGACGAGCGCGGCCGTCTGCGCGAGATAGCCGAGCACCGCGCCGTGCGGCCACAGCCACGCGGGCAGCGCGACGCACGCGGCGAACAGCGCCCAGCGCGCGGATCCGGCCAATGCGCGGCTATGCATCGACACGCTCGCCGAACAACCCGCGCGGTCGCGCGACCAGCACCGCGACGAGCAGCAGGTACGGCACCAGCGGCGCCAGTTGCGCGATCGACACGGCGGCGACGCTATCCGGCAGCGCGATGCCCGTCCATTGCACGAGGTCGCGCAGCGACGTGTCGCTCGCCGCCGCGAAGGTCTGCGCGAAACCGACCGCGAGCGACGCGACGAACGCACCGCCGAGCGAGCCGAGCCCGCCGATCACGACCACCGCGAACACGACCGACCCGACGGTTTCGGCCAGCGCGGGCTCGATTACCGCGAGCGGCGCACCGATCACGCCGGCCAGCGCCGCGAGCGCGGTGCCCGCGCCGAACAGCGCCGTCATCACGCGCGGCACGTCGTAGCCGAGCGCCTCGACGGCCGCGCGATGCGTGAGCGCCGCGCGCACGACGAGCCCGATACGCGACGCACGCAGCAGCACGCCGAGCGCGACCAGCATCGTCGTGGACATCGCCATCATGAACAGCCGGTAGCGCGGCAACGCGAGACCGAACACGGTCACGGGCGCGCCGTCGAACAGCGGCGGCACGGGCGCCGGCAGCGGCGCGAGGCCCCACGCGAGTTTCGCGCCCTCGCCGATCAGGTACGCGAGACCGAAGGTCAGCAGCAGTTCGCTCGTATGGCCGCGCGCCTGCACACGGCGCAGCAGCGCGCGTTCGCAGCCGGCGCCGAGCAGCCCGACCGCGAGCGGCGCGAGCACGAGCGCGGACCAGAAGCCCGCCCAGGCCGCGATGCCGTAGCCGACGTACGCACCGAGCATGTAGAAGCTCGCATGCGCGAAGTTGAGCACGCCCTGCACGCTGAAGATCAGCGTGAGGCCGGCCGACAGCAGGAACAGCAGCAAGCCGTAGCTGAGGCCGTTGAAGGCCTGGAGCGCGAACGCGTGCACCGCGTGGCGTCAGGCGGCGAGCGGTTCGAGCGCGGCGCGCAGCGCGTCGGGCAGCGGCACCGGACGGCGCGTGCCGCGATCGACGTACACGTGCACGAAGTGCCCCTGCGCGGCGGGTGACGCATCGCCCTGCGCGAACAGCCCGACTTCGTAGCGCACGCTCGACGTGCCGAGCTTCACGACGCGCAGCCCCGCGTCGACCGCTTGCGGGAACACGAGCGGCGCGAAGTAGTTGCACTGCGTCTCGACAACCAGCCCGATCGTCTGCCCGTGCTCGACGTCGAGCACGCCCGCGCGGATCAGGTACTCGTTCACGACGGTGTCGAAGTAGCTGTAGTAGACGACGTTGTTCACGTGCCCGTAAACGTCGTTGTCCATCCAGCGGGTCGTGATCGGCAGGAAGTGGCGATAGGCGTCGCGCGGACGCGGCTGTGGCTTGTCGGACATGGCGATGGCGGTCAGGACGATGGAAGCGAAGGGAACGATGGAGATGACGGCGGCGAAGACGACGCGTGGCGGCCGCACGACGCGGCGCGCCGGCCGGCGACGAAGCGCCGCGTCGCGATCGCGCGCGCCGCGGCGGATGAAACCCTGCGGGCAGGCCGGCCCGTCACTGCCCCGGCCGGTCGACGAATTCGAAATCGAGGCCGCGCGCGCGCATCCAGTCGGCGAGCGCGACGCCCGTGCCGGCGCGCCACGGGCGCAGCAGCGGCGGATCAACGAGCTTGTACTCGAGCAGTTCCGGCGACAACGACACCGTGCCCGACGCCCGCACGTGGTACGCGATGATCAGTTCGTTCTTGCGGATGAATTCGTACACGCCGACGAGCGATACCTGCTCGGCCTTCAGCGCGGTTTCCTCGAACACCTCGCGCGCGATGCCGTCCTCGGGCGTCTCGCCGTTTTCGAGAAAGCCGGTGATCAGCGCGAACATCCCTTCGGGCCACGCCGCGTTGCGCGCGAGCAGTATCTTGCCGTCGAGTTCGACGATCGCGGCGACGACCGGCAGCGGGTTGTTCCAGTGCACGTAGCCGCACGACTCGTCGGGGCATGCCTGGCGAACGCGGCCGCCCTCATGTTCGGGATCGGCCCGCTCGGTGAGCGGGCTCGCGCAGCGCGGGCAAAAACGGTAGTCGGCGGTGGTCATCGATGAGAATCTGGCGGGCGCCGGACGGCCGCCTGCCGGCTGCCCGCGCACCCGCTCGGCGCGGGAAAGGCTTCATTCTAGCGAGTTTGCCCGCGCCCGAGACGATCCGGCCCTACCCGCGCCGGGATGATCGGCGCCCGCGCGCGGCGGTCGCCGCGAAGCCGGCGGCACCGATCAGCAGCGCGGCCACCGCGACCCACAGCGCAGGCGTAAACGACCCGAAGCGCGCGGCCAGCGGCGCCGCGACGAGCGGCCCGAGGATCTGCCCGACGCCATACGAGGCGGTCGCGTAACCCATCAGCCCGGCCGCGCGCTCGCCGTGCAGGCGCCGCGCCTCGCGCATCGCGAACAGCGTGATCGCGGTGAACGGCAGGCCGAGCAACGCGCTGCCGATCGAGAAGCCGGCCGCGTTCGGCCACACGATCCCGGCCGCGATGCCGAGCGCCTGCGTCGCGCAGCCGGCCGCCAGCAGCAGCCGGTTGTCCCAGTGGCCAGGTAGCCGCGCGGCGGTGATCGCGCCGACGATCAGCGCCGCGCCGAACATCGGCCAGAACAGGTCGGGCCACGGCGAACCGGCCGGCAGCGCGGCGCGCGCGATCACCGGCAGGAACGTCGCGGTGATGATGTAGCCGAAGCCCGGTGCGCCGTACAGCACGACGAGCCACGCGGCGTCCGCGCGACGGCTTCGCGGGGCGGCCCGCGCCGCCGGGGCGACCGGCGCACCGGTGGGCGCGGCAGCGGTCGACGTTGGCTGCGCGTGCGCCACGGCCGGCGCCGCACCGAACGTGCGCCAGATCGCGACCGACAGGACGGCCGACAACGCCGCGAAACCCAGCCAGCCCAGCGCGGCATGCTGGCCGGCCAGCGCACTGCCGATCAGCCCCGTCACCACGATGCCGACGCCCGGCCCCGCGTAGATCACCCCGCTCCATTCGGGCGCAGCCAGCTCGGCCAGACGCCGCAACCCCCATTGCGACATGAACACGAACGTCCATGCGCTGACGACGCCCGCGACGAAACGCACGACGAGCCACGCCGGCAGCCAGTGACCGATGCCCATCGCGGCGGTCAGCAGCACGGTCGCCGCGAGCCCGAAGCGCACCATCCGCGCCGGCGCGACGTGCAGCGCCGCGCAACTGACCGCGCCGACGAAGTAGCCCGCATAGTTTGCGGACGCAAGCCAGCCGCCGACTTTCAGGTCGATCGAGCCGTCCGCGAGCATCAGCGGCAACAGCGGCGTGAACGCGAAACGGCCGACGCCGAGCACGACGGCGAGCCCGACCATGCAGGCGAGCGCGGCCGCGCGGGCGCGGCGGTCGGCCTGGTCGGACGAAGGCACGCGGGCGGCGGCGGGCGGAGCATCGAAGCGGGACATGGCGGCATGGGCCGGCGCTTCGCGCGCGCCAGCCGGATCGGAAATCGGAATGGGTCCATCCTAGCTTGACCAACCATTCTCGAAAAATGAATAATTAAGAATCGACTCATCCCTCGGAGAGAATCATGGACCTGGCGGCGCTGGCGATTTTCCGGGCGGTCGTGCGCGAGAACGGCGTGACGCGCGCGGCGGCCAAGCTCAATCGCGTGCAGTCGAACGTCACGACGCGCATCAAGCAGCTGGAGGAGGAACTCGGCGCGGCGCTGTTCGTGCGCGACGGCCGCCGGCTCGTGCTGACGCCGGCCGGGCAGACGCTGCTGCCGTATGCGGAGCGCCTGCTCGCGCTCGCCGACGAGGCGCGCGACGCGGTGCGCGAGGACACGCCGCGCGGGCGGCTGCGGCTCGGCACGATGGAAAGCACGGCCGCGAGCCGGCTGCCGACCATCCTCGCGCGCTATCACCACGCGTGGCCCGACGTGTCGCTCGAATTGCTGACGGGCACGACGGGCTGGCTGATCGACCGCGTACGCGACTTCGAGGTCGACGCCGCGCTGTTCGCGCGCCCGCCCGAACCGGACATGCTGCCCGACACGTTCGAGACGGTGCCGATCTTCCGCGAGGATCTCGTGCTGCTCACGCCGCGCGGCCATCCGCCGGTGCGCACGCCGCGCGACGTGATCCTGCCGACGCTGATCGCGTTCGAGCGCGGCTGCACGTATCGCAAGTACGTCGAGCAGTGGTACGCGGCGCACGGCGTGAAGCCGGCCCGCGTGCTCGAGCTCGGCTCGTATCACGCGATCGTCGCGTGCGTCGCGGCCGGCGCGGGCATCGCGGTCGCGCCGCGTTCGGTGCTCGATCTGCAGCCCGAGACGGGCAACATCGCCGCGCACAGGATTCCCGAACTCGAAGGAATCGACACGCTGCTCGCGTGGCGGCGGGGCTATGCGTCGGCGGCGCTCGCCGCGCTGCGCGATGCGCTCACCGACACCGCGCGGCAGCCCGGCGACGTGACGAAGCCGACGGTGACCGTGCCGGCCTGACCCGTGCCCGCGCGTCGCCGCATCGATCGACACGCCTCGACCGCACAAACGAAACGACCCGACCGGCGCCTGCCGATCGGGTCGTTTTTCGATTCACGCGATGCCGTCAGGGCGACGGCATCGCATCGGTCATGCAACGATCAGAGCCGTTCCTCGACCCAGCCCTTCACGCCGGCCAGCGCGCCCGGCAGGTTCGCCGGCTCGGTGCCGCCTGCCTGCGCCATGTCCGGACGGCCGCCGCCCTTGCCGCCGACCTGCTGCGCGACGAAGTTCACGAGCTCGCCGGCCTTGACCTTCTTGCTCGCGTCCGGCGTGACGCCCGCGATCAGGCTGACCTTGCCGCCTTCGACGGCCGCCAGCACGATCGCCGCGCTCTTCAGCTTGTCCTTCAGCTTGTCGACCGTTTCGCGCAGCGTCTTCGCGTCGGCACCGTCGAGCGTCGCGGCCAGCACGTACACGCCGCCGACTTCGACGGCCTGCTGCGCGAGCTCGTCGCCCTGGCTCGACGCGAGCTTCGACTTCAGCGCGCCCAGTTCCTTCTCGAGCGACTTCACCTGGTCCTGCACCTGCGCGATGCGCTGCGTGAGTTCCGACGGCTGCGCCTTCAGCGCCGCGGCCGCTTCGTTCACGCGTGCGTCGAGTTCCTGCACATAGCGCACCGCGTTGTCGCCGGTGATTGCCTCGACCCGGCGGATGCCGGCCGCGACGCCGCCTTCGACGACGATCTTGAACAGGCCGATGTCGCCGGTGCGGTGCACGTGCGTGCCGCCGCACAGTTCGCGCGAGAAGCCGAGGTCGAGCACGCGCACTTCGTCGCCGTACTTCTCGCCGAACAGCGCCATCGCGCCGCCCTTCACCGCTTCGTCGTACGGCATCACGCGCACGATGCCCGGCGCGTTCGCCAGGATCTCGTTGTTGACGATCTGCTCGACGCGACGGATTTCGTCGTCGGTCATCGGTGCGTTGTGCGCGAAGTCGAAGCGGGTCTTTTCCGCGTCGACGAGCGAACCCTTCTGCTGCACGTGTGCGCCGAGCACTTCGCGCAGCGCCTTGTGCATCAGGTGGGTGGCCGAGTGGTTGCGCTGCGTGCGCGCGCGGCGCTGCGCGTCGATTTCCGCGCGCAGCACGTCGCCGACCTTCAGCGTGCCCTGCTCCAGCGTGCCGTGATGGCCGATCACGTCGGCCTGCACCTTCAGCGTGTCGGCCACCGCGAAGCGCGTCGCGGCGTTCGCGAGCACGCCCTGGTCGCCGACCTGGCCGCCCGATTCCGCGTAGAACGGCGTGTGGTCGAGCACGACGACCGCATCCTGGCCGGCCTTCACTTCGTTGACGGCCGAGCCGTCGACGTACAGCGCGACGACCTTCGCGTCGTCGAACGCGATTTCCTCGTAACCGTGGAAGGTGGTCTTCGCGCCCGAGTATTCGAGGCCCTGCGTGGCCTTGAACTTGCCGGCCGCGCGCGCCTGCTCGCGCTGACGCGCCATCGCGTCGTCGAACGCCGGCTCGTCGACCGTCATCCCGCGCTCGCGGCACACGTCGGCCGTCAGGTCCAGCGGGAAGCCGTAGGTATCGTGCAGCTTGAACGCGAGTTCGCCGTCGAGCACCTTGCCGCCCTTCGCTTCGACGTCGGCCAGCGCGGCCTCGAGGATCGACATGCCGTGCTCGATCGTCTCGAAGAAGCGCTCCTCTTCCTGGCGCAGCACGTCGGTCACACGCTGTTCGGCTTCCTTCAGCTCCGGATAGGCGGTGCCCATCTCGGCGACGAGGTCGGCCACCAGCTTGTGGAAGAACGCGCCCTTGCGGCCCAGCTTGTAGCCGTGGCGGATCGCGCGGCGCACGATCCGGCGCAGCACGTAGCCGCGGCCTTCGTTGCCGGGAATCACGCCGTCGACGATCAGGAACGAGCACGCGCGGATGTGATCGGCGATCACCTTCAGCGAGTTGTTCGTGAGGTCGCTGATCTCGGTCACGCGCGCGGCGGCCTTGATCAGGTTCTGGAACAGGTCGATCTCGTAGTTGCTGTGCACGTGCTGCAGCACCGCGGCGAGACGCTCGAGGCCCATGCCGGTGTCGACCGACTGCTTCGGCAGGCGCGTCATGTTGCCCTGCGCGTCGCGGTTGAACTGCATGAACACGAGGTTCCAGATCTCGATGTAGCGGTCGCCGTCTTCTTCGGGCGATCCCGGCGGGCCGCCCCACACGTCCGGGCCGTGGTCGTAGAAGATCTCGGTACACGGGCCGCACGGGCCGGTGTCGCCCATCGTCCAGAAGTTGTCCGATGCGTAGCGCGCGCCCTTGTTGTCGCCGATCCGGATGATCCGCTCGGTCGGCACGCCGACTTCCTTCGCCCAGATGTCGTATGCCTCGTCGTCTTCCTGGTAGACGGTGACCCACAGTTTTTCCTTCGGCAGCTGGTAGACCGTGGTCAGCAGCTCCCACGCGAACTTGATCGCGTCGTGCTTGAAGTAGTCGCCGAACGAGAAGTTGCCGAGCATCTCGAAGAACGTGTGGTGGCGCGCCGTGTAGCCGACGTTCTCGAGGTCGTTGTGCTTGCCGCCCGCGCGCACGCTGCGCTGCGCCGTCGTGGCGCGCGAGTACGGGCGCGGGTCCGTGCCGAGGAAGACGTCCTTGAACTGGACCATGCCCGAGTTCGTGAACATCAGCGTGGGGTCGTTACCGGGCACGAGGCTCGACGAGCGGACGATCGTGTGGCCCTTCGATTCGAAGAATTTGAGGAATTTCTCGCGGATTTCGGCAGCTTTCATGGCGTGCGGGGACAGTCTGGCAAAGACGGCTTCAAACGCCGGCGCCCCAGGCGGGGCGCGCGGCGGCATGGATTCGGAAACGATCGATTATACGATACAGACCGCCCGCCCAAGCGGCGGCGGCCCGCTGCGCCGGACGACCGGCCTGGGCCACCCGCGCGGCCGATTCGCCTTAAGATGCTCGGCATGCCAATCGGCCTTGCCCGGCAAGGCAGGCCAGCCATGAAAGGAGACGATTCGACGATGGGTGCCCTGAGCCATATCCGCGTGCTGGACCTCACCCGCGTGCTCGCGGGCCCGTGGTGCGCGCAGACCCTTGCCGATTTCGGCGCGGACGTGATCAAGGTCGAGCGCCCGGGCGCCGGCGACGACACGCGCCACTGGGGGCCGCCGTACCTGAAGGACGCGGACGGCGCGGATACCGCCGAGGCCGCGTACTACCTCGCGGCGAACCGCAACAAGCGCTCGGTGACGATCGACATCGCGACGCCCGAGGGCCAGCGGATCGTGCGCGAGCTCGCCGCGCAGAGCGACGTCGTGCTCGAGAACTACAAGGTCGGTCAGTTGAAGAAATACGGGCTCGACTACGACGCGCTGCGCGCGGTGAAGCCCGATCTCGTCTACTGCTCGGTCACCGGCTTCGGCCAGACCGGCCCGTACGCGCACCGCGCGGGCTACGACTTCATCGTGCAGGGGATCGGCGGCTTCATGAGCATCACCGGCGAGCGCGACGGCGAGCCGGGCGGCGGCCCGCAGAAGGCCGGCGTCGCGATCGCCGATCTCGCGACCGGCCTCTATTCGACGATCGCCGTGCTCGCCGCGCTCGCGCACCGCGACCGCACGGGCGAAGGCCAGTACATCGACATGGCGCTGCTCGACGTGCAGGTCGCGCTGCTGGCGAACATGAACACCAACTTCCTCGCGAGCGGCAAGCCGCCGGTGCGCTGGGGCAACGCGCATCCGAACATCGTGCCGTACCAGACGTTCCAGACGAGCGACGGCTGGATCATCGTCGCGGTCGGCAACGACGGGCAGTTCCGCAAGTTCGTCGAAGCCGGCGGCCGGCCCGAGCTGGCCGACGACGAGCGCTTCGCGACGAACCCGTCGCGCGTGCGCCATCGCGACACGCTGGTGCCGATCCTCGCGGAAATGGTGAAGGCGCGCGGCAAGGCCGACTGGATCGGCGCACTCGAAGCGGCCGGCGTGCCGTGCGGGCCGATCAACGATCTCGACGAGGTGTTCGACAACGAGCAGGTGGTCGCGCGCGGGATGCAGGTAGCGCTGCCGCACCCGTGCGGCGCGGACGTGAAGCTCGTGCGCAACCCGATCCGGATGAGCGCGACGCCGCCGGACGCACGCACCGCCCCGCCGCTGCTCGGCGCGCAGACGGAAGAGGTGCTGCGCGACATGCTCGGCTACGACGACGAGCGAATTGCCGCGCTGAAGGCGAAACAGGCGATCTGACGCGTCAGGCTCGCGCGGCGGCGAACGGCCCGGCTAGCGCGCGAGCGCGTCGAGCCAGCCGCGTGCGGCCGGCCAGTCGCCGAGCCCGCTGTCGGCGTTGATGTGGCCGCGCGGGCCGATGTCGCGGAACGCGCTGCCCCACGCATGCGCGCAGCCGCGTGCGAACGCGAGCGAACCGTACGGATCGTCGCTGCTCGCGACGACGCAGGTCGGAAACGGCAATCGCTCGTGCGGCACCGGGCCGAAACCGTGCGCGTCGACCGGGAACGCCGGCCCGGCGGGATCGGGCAATGCGACGAGCAGCGCGCCGCGCACTTTCGCGAGCGCGGCCGGGCGTGCGTAGCGGGTCGCCCACCAAGCGGTGGTCAGCGTACCGAGGCTGTGGCCGGCGATCAGCACGGACCCGCGCGCGGCTTCGACCGCCCGGTCGAGCGCGAGACACCAGCCATTGCGGAACGCACGGTCCCAGTCGGGCATCGCGACCCGCGAGAAGCGCGCGTCGGCGCGCTCCCAACGGCTCTGCCAGTGAAGCGGGCCCGAATTGGCGTAGCCCGGCAAGACGAAAACGACGGAGTCGGTCATGGAAGGGTTGGTCGACGAATGGAATCGTGTTGTAGCGTCGACGCAGTGTCGCACACCCGCCTCTCCCTGATGGTGCCTGTCGAAATCCGGGGATGTGCGTGACGTTCGTGCGGGTCGTGATGCACTCAGGCAGGCGTCACGACCGGCCGGCATGCGTGGCGCCCGCGTCGCGGGCGCCTGCCGGCGGGGATCAGCGGACGCCGGCGCCGACCAGGCCGCCTGCCGCCGCGCCGGCCACCGTGCCGACCGGGCCGCCCGTGATCAGGTAGCCGAGCGCGCCGCCCGCGGCCGCGCCGATCCCGGCATTGCGTTGCGTATGCGTCATCGCGCATGCGCCGAGTTGCGACAGGGCCGCGACGATCACCGCGGTACGAACGAGAAAAGTGGTCTTCTTCATCATGATTATTGGCTTCCTCCCGCCACGCAAAAATTGCGAATGGCGACATTGAATCGGTAAAGCCATCATAGGAAAACCCGAACGGCGCCGGCAATCCGATTTACGTCGTGTTACAGCCGACACACACTCGATATATTGCGGTACGCATCGCGAACGGACGGCGCCGGACCGGCAGGCCGCGCGGGACGGACCCCGGTCAGGTAGAATTACAGGATTAAACCGGCGCGACGCGCCGACACAACCTGACGCCAACCGCATGAGCACCGAACGCAACGACGCCCCCGCGGCTTCCAATTTCATCCGTAACATCATCGACGACGACAACCGCACCGGCAAATGGGGCGGCCGCGTCGAGACGCGCTTCCCGCCCGAGCCGAACGGCTATCTGCACATCGGTCACGCGAAGAGCATCTGCCTGAACTTCAGCGTCGCGCGCGACTACGGCGGCGTGTGCCACCTGCGCTTCGACGACACGAACCCGGAAAAGGAAAGCGTCGAATACGTCGACTCGATCGTCGACGCGGTGCGCTGGCTCGGCTTCGACTGGCGCAAGGACGCGGTCGATCATCAGTATTTCGCGAGCGACTACTACGACAAGCTGTACGAGTTCGCCGAGCTGCTGATCAAGCGCGGCAAGGCGTACGTCGACAGCCAGAGCGCCGACGAAATGCGCGCGAACCGCGGCTCGCTGACCGAAGGCGGCAAGCCGTCGCCGTTCCGCGAGCGCACGCCGGAAGAGAACCTCGACCTGTTCCGCCGGATGAAGGCCGGCGAGTTCAAGGAAGGCGAGCACGTGCTGCGCGCGAAGATCGACATGGCGTCGCCGAACATGAACATGCGCGACCCGGTGATCTACCGGATCCGCTACGCGCACCACTACCGCACCGGCGACGCATGGTGCGTGTATCCGATGTACGACTACACGCACTGCATCTCGGATGCGCTCGAAGGCATCACGCATTCGCTGTGCACGCTCGAATTCGAGGATCACCGCCCGCTGTACGACTGGGTGCTGAACGAACTCGCGGAAGCCGGCGTGTTCACGCGCCCGCTGCCGCAACAGATCGAATTCTCGCGGCTGAACCTCACGTACGCGATCACCAGCAAGCGCAAGCTGCTGCAGCTCGTCACCGAAGGCCACGTCGACGGCTGGGACGACCCGCGGATGCCGACGATCGTCGGCGTGCGCCGCCGCGGCTTCACGCCGGAGAGCATCCACCTGTTCTGCGAGCGGATCGGCGTGACGAAGATCGATTCGTGGATCGACATGAGCATCTTCGAAGGCGCGCTGCGCGACGACCTCGACGACAAGGCGGCGCGCACGGTCGCGGTGCTCGATCCGCTGAAGCTCGTGATCGACAACTATCCGGAAGACCTCGAGGAAGCGTGCACGGCGCCCGTGCATCCGCACCATCCGGACCGCGGCGTGCGCACGTTCCCGATCTCGCGCGAACTGTGGATCGAGCGCGAGGATTTCGTCGAAAACCCGCCGAAGGGCTATTTCCGCCTGTTCCCGGGCAACAAGGTGCGCCTGCGCTACGGCTACGTGATTGAATGCACGGGCTTCGACAAGGACGCCGACGGCAACGTGACGGCCGTGCACTGCAACTACTTCCCGGACAGCAAGTCGGGCACCGAAGGCGCGAACACGTACAAGGTCAAGGGCAACATCCACTGGGTCAGCGCGAAGCACGCGCAGCCGGCCGAAGTGCGGATCTACGACCGCCTGTTCAAGGAGCCGCACCCGGACGCGGGCGGCGCGAACTTCCTCGAGGCGCTGAACCCCGATTCGAAGAAGATCGTGCAGGCGTACCTCGAGCCGGGCAACGGCGACGTCGCGCCGGAAACGCGCCTGCAGTTCGAGCGCCACGGCTACTTCGTTGCAGACCGTGTCGATTCGAAGCCGGGCAAGCCGGTGTTCAACCGGATCGTCGGGCTGCGCGACAGCTGGGGCAAGCCGGCCTGACGGCCTGCTCCGCGCGGTAGCGCGCGGCTCGCAAGCCGCCGCTGCCTCGGCATGAAAAAACCGGCCCTGGAGCCGGTTTTTTCATGGGCGCGGGCCGAAGAACGGCAGGCGAAAACGGAAGCTGCGGCGCCCGTTCACGCGCCCGACAACCGCCGATGCAAGTCCGCCAGCGACAGCTTCGTGCGAAACAGCCGCGCGAGACTGCGGCTCGCATAGGTGTCGATGTCGCCCGGCACGGTCCAGCGGTACGCGTCCATCTCGGGAATCATCGAGCCGTCGCGACGGCTCGGAAACAGCGACGTGCACGTGCAGTGCGCGGGATCGATTTCGCCGTCGGCCACCTGCACCGCGAACAGGTGCAGGTCCTTGTCGTGCCGGTACGCGAAGCGGCCGAGATCGAGCAACCGCGCCGGCGCGAACGCGATGCCGGTTTCCTCCAGCAGTTCGCGCAGCGCGGCGTCGGCCGGCGTCTCGCCCGGTTCGCCCTGCCCCTTCGGGATGTCCCAGTGCGTGGTGTCCGTCGCATGCGCGAGGAACACGCGGCCGGCCGCATCGAGGATCACGACGCCGCACGATACCGTGCGCGGCGCGCCGCCCCGCTTCGTCATGCGCGTGCTCAGCGCTTCTGCAGCTGCCACTTGCCCGCGGCCGTCTTGCAATAGACGGGCTTGAGCGTCATCGTCTGGCCCTTCGCGGTAATTTCGGTCGCGACTTCCCGGCAGGTCTTGCCGTCCGTCTCGGTCGTGCTCGGCGTGAGCTTCGCGTCGATCTGCGTGCCGCGGCCGCTGCTCTGCCACGTCGTGGTTTCGCCGTCCTTGCCTTCGTCGCGCGCCTGCACGACTGCCTTGGAAAGCGACGCGCGGTCGGTCTTGCTGAAATAGCTGATCGGCGTGTCGTTCAGGAAGTTCAGGTTGTTCTGCGCGTGGGCGGGCAGCATCGCGGCTGCGCACGCGGCGCCGGCCAGCACGCGCGTGACGACGGAAAGGGATGCACGCATCGACATGTTTTTCTCCTTGGATGTTCGATCGAAAGGCGCGGTGCATGCCGGCGAACCGGCACGCACCGCGCCCGTCAGCGAGCGAGCATAGCATGCGTGCTGCGATGAAGGCCTTCTAGGGCTTGGCGGCGACGGCCGTTTGCTGATATCCGTCAGTCAGCGTGCCCAGGAACGCGATCACGTCCTTGATCTCGGCCGCATTCAGCGCCGGCTGGTCGCCGCGCTTGCGGTCGAACGGCGCTTCGCGGTTGATGTTCGGCCAGTAGCGCTTCGGCAGGTCGTCGTAGATCTGCACCTTGCCGTGCACGACCGGGTAGAACTTCTCCGGATGGATGTCGCGTTCGACGTAGAAGCGCATCACGTCCTCGAGCGAGTGATACACGCCGTTGTGGAAGAACGTCTTGCGCAGCGCGACGTTGCGCAGCGACGGCGTGCGGAACAGCCCGCAGAATTCGTCGCGCCCCCTCAGGTCGGTGCGTTCGGGACCGCAGGCGCCGAGATCGTAAAAGCGCGGGTCGCGATTGACCGGCAGCGCGCGGTTGCGCGGCACCGCGATCGCGATCAGCCCGAAATCGCTGAACTGCGGCGGGCCGCCTTCGAGCGTGCGCTGGCTGATGTGGCAGCTCGCGCAATTGCCCTTCTTCTCGTCGTTGAACAGCTGCAGCCCGTGCAACTCGGCGGGTGTGAGCTGCGCGTGGCCGGCCAGATATGCGTCGTATTTGCTCGTGTACGGATCGAACAGCGCCGGCTGCTGCTGGAATGCATCGAGCGCGCGCAGCACCGCATCGAACGTCGCCCGGTCGTCGCCGAGTACCTGATCGCCGAACGCCTTGCGAAACGCGTCGGCATACGGCGCGGCGCGGACCGCCTTCGCGACCCGCGCAGGCGAACTGCTCATCTCGAACGGCGACAGGAGCGGAATGCGCGCCTGCGCATCGCGCGTATCGACGCGGCCGTCCCAGGTCAGCCCGCCGGTCGGACCCGCGTCGACGCTTTCGTCACCTTCGTCCGGCGAATCGTGGAAGTGCTCGCTGAACGGCGGGATGCCGCGCAGGTACTTCAGCGACGGCACCGCGCGAAAGCCGGTACGGTGCATGTCGTCGCCGCCCAACTGCACCGACAGCGCGTTCGGCGGCCCGAACGCATGCTCGGCGCTATGGCACGACGCGCAAGCGAGCTTGCCGGACCCGGACAGCGACGGATCGAAGAACAGCTGCTTGCCGAGCGCCGTCATCTGCTTCACGCCCTCGAACACCTGCGCGCGCGTCTGCGGCTGGCGAGCCGGCGCGACCGCCGGGGCGGCCGGAGCAGCCTGCGCCGCCGGGACGACGGACGCGGCCGACGCGGTCGTGCCGGGCTGCGCGTCGCAACCGGCGAGCGCGCCAGCCACCGCGAGCGTCGCCGCGGCGGGGACCAGCGACCGCGCGAACGCGAAGGATTTCAGAAAGGTGTGCATCGTCGTTGTTCTGGTAGCGGTGGGCAATCGGCCGGAGCTTATGTCAGTTCCGTGACCGTTGGATGACGTTCAACCGACAGTCAATTGAAAGCGTCCCTACACCCGGCTGTCAAATCGGTTCCAGATAATGCGCGCAGCCGGGCGGTACCGCGAGGTTCGCGCGCCGGCCCTCCGCCACCCGGTTCCCACACGCGACCAACGACGAATGAGAGAGAACATCGCATGAAGAAGCACGCCTGGATTCGCTACACGCCGATCGCCCTTGCGGCCGCGCTCAGCCTGACCGCCTGCGGCGGCGACGACGTGACGCAGCAGGGCCTGTCGGCCGTCAAGAACGTCGTCGTGATCTACGCGGAAAACCGCAGCTTCGACAACCTGTACGGCAACTTCCCGGGCGCCAACGGTCTGCAGAACGCGACGGCCGCGAATTCGGTGCAGAAGGACCGCGACGGCTCGACGATGGCGACGCTGCCGAAGATCTGGGGCGGCCTGACCGCGACCGGCATCACGCCGGCGGTGACCGAGGCGATGACGGCGAACCTGCCGAACGCGCCGTTCGCGATCGACGATCCGAACGGCTTCAACCAGTCGATGAGCATCGCGACGCGCGACATCGTGCACCGCTTCTACCAGGACCAGATGCAGATCAACGGCGGCAAGAACGACATGTACGCCGCATGGACCGACGCGGGCGGCCTGACGATGGGCCACTACACGGCCGATCCGTCGAAGCTGCCGCTGTGGAAGATCGCGCAGCAGTACGTGCTCGCCGACAACTTCTTCATGGGCGCGTTCGGCGGTTCGTTCCTGAACCACCAGTACCTGATCTGCGCGTGCGCGCCGTATTACCCGAACGCCGACAAGAGCCCGGCGGCCGGCAAGATCGCCGTGCTGAACGCCGACGGCAAGTCGCTGAAGGTCGCGACGAACTCGCCGGCTTCCGCGCTGAGCGGGCCGCCGAAGTTCGTCAACGACGGCGCGCTGACGCCGGACTTCTACGGCATCAACACGATGCAGCCGGCGTATCAGCCGAGCGGCAACAAGGCGGCCGCGGGCGGCGATCCGCTGCTGGCCGACCCGGCCAATCCGTCGACGATGCCGCCGCAGACGGCGACCAACATCGGCGACCTGATGACCAACGCGGGCGTGTCGTGGGCGTGGTATGGCGGCGCGTGGGGCCAGGCGCTGCAGGCGAGCCAGAACGGCACGTCGAACGTGATCTACGGCGCCGACCTGTCGACGCCGAACTTCCAGCCGCACCACCAACCGTTCAACTATTTCGCGAACCAGGCGCCGGGCACCGCGAGCCGCGCGCAGCACCTGCTCGACGGTGGCGCGAACGGCGCGGAGTTCATCAAGGCAATCGACGCGGGCACGCTGCCGCAGGTCGCGTTCTACAAGCCGCAAGGCAACCTGAACGAGCATCCGGGTTACACGGACGTCACGTCCGGCGACCAGCACATCGCCGACGTGATCGCGCACCTGCAGGCCAGCCCGCAGTGGAAGAACATGGTCGTGGTCGTCACGTACGACGAAAACGGCGGCTTCTGGGATCACGCCGCGCCGCCGACCGCCGACCGCTGGGGCCCGGGCACCCGCATTCCGGCGCTGATCGTGTCGCCGTTCGCGAAGAAGGGCTTCGTCGACCACACGCAGTACGACACGGGTTCGATCCTGCGCTTCATCACGCGCCGCTTCTCGCTGCCGCGCCTCGCCGGCCTGCAGCAACGCGACGACGCGCTGAAGGCGAACGGCGCCCAGCCGATGGGCGACCTGACGAACGCGCTCGCGCTGTCGCCGAACCTGTAATCGCATCGCGGTCACCGCGAACGAGCCGGCGGCGATGTCGGCTCCGAACGAACGAAGGGCGGCCTCCTGGCCGCCCTTGTTCATGGGTCCGCGTGACCGTGCGCTTGCCTTACCAGCCGTACTTCAGCTCGACGCCGACGTAGTCGGCGTTGTGCCCGCCCGCCTGCCGGATCGCATCGCCGACCTGGAAATGCACGGCCTCGAGCGCGCCGATCAGGTTCGCGGCGATCGTCCAGTCCGCACGCAGTTGCACGTACATCCCCGTCCACAATCCGCCCTTGCCCGCGGTGCCCGGCACGACCGCATTGCCCTGCTGGTAGACGGCGTCGCCGGTCGTCTCGCGCCACTGGAAGCCGAGCGCGCCGAGCAGCGACAGGTTCGGCGACGGCTTCAGCGTCACGGACGGCTTCACGTGGATCAGGTTCGAGTAGCCGGTGTAGCCGGCGAGCGTGAAGTAGTAGCCGTTCGGAAACAGCGGATTGAACGTGCCGACCCGGCCATCGCGCGGATGCCGGTCGCCCGACGCCGCATCGACCTGCAGCGCGATGCGCGGCGACCACGGCGCGTCGAGCCGGTAGCCGGCGATCGAACCGACGGCCCATGCGGCGATCGTGTCGTTGCCGACCGTGCCCGTCTGCAGCATCGTTTCGAGGTCCCAGTCGAAGCGGCCGTGCGTGCCCGTGTAGCGGACGTCCCACACGTCGCGATGCTCGGGGCCGCTCGCGTCGAGGAAACGCCCGTGGCCGCGGTTGTAGCGCGACCAGTAGCCGGACAGATCGCCCGGCCCGACCGATTGCCGCTCGAAGCGCACGCCGCTGAACGTGAGATCGCGATTCGACACGTCGTCGAACGTGGACGCGGTACGGTTCTGCACCGGCTGCGTCGCATACGCGATGAAGCGCCACTTCCGATACTCGTAGTCGACCCACACCGCATCGAACGCCTGCCGCACGTTCGGGCCGTCGCGCGCGGCGATGAAGCGCTGCAAGTCGAACGCCATCTCCTGACGGCCGACGCGGAACTTCAGCGTGCCGCCGCCGAGCGCGCCCGTGTAGGTCGCGAACGCCTGTTCGAGATCGAGCGGATTGCGGTCGACCGGCGCGATCGTGTTCTTGCCGAACGCGCGCGCATCCTGCAACTGCACGAAGAACTGCCAGTGCCGGCCGAGATGCGCATCGGCATGCACTTCGACGCGCTGGATCAGGTACGTATCCGATTGCGCGGCGCCGATGCCGAACAGCGGCGCGTCGTTGGTTTCGAGCCGCTCGCGCAGGTTCACGCCGAGCGACAGATAGGAGGACGGATCGTTGCCGAGCGCAATGGCTTTCAGCCCGTCGAGCGGCGCGCGCGGCACACAGGGATTCGCGAGCACCGACCAGTCTTCCTGCCAGCGGTTGAACAAGACGACGGGACGCTTGGCCGGGCACGTCGATGCGCTGGTGGCCGCGGGCGCCGAGGCCGATGACGCGCTCGATGTCGGCGTCGACGCCGACGCGGCTGCCGTTTCCGCGAACGCCGCGTCGGCGCCCGAGAGCATCAATCCCGCGACGATCGACACGCGCGCGGCCCGCTCGAAGTGGCGGCCGCGGCGCCCGCTTCGCCGACGCTCGATCATGCGGGCTCCCGCGGGGTCGTGCCGGCCGCTGGCGACGCCGCCCCCAGCGCCAGCGCCGCCAGCGCACCGACGGGCGCGAGCAATGCAAGAAACCCGACCGCGCGAAACCCGAGCGCGCCGCATGCCGCGCCGAGCGCGAACGCGACGATCGCCGGCAGCATCTTCGCGAAGCGCGCCCGCGCCGTCGCACGCGCGCTGTCCGCCGTGCCGGGCGACAGCATGTCGACGGCATCGAGGATCGCCTGCGTCACGTTGCCCGTCATCACCGTGTTCGGCACGCCGCCCGCGCGCGCGATCACGCGCGGATGCGCATTCTGCACGCCCATCGCGAACGTGCCGACGATGCCGGCCACGAGCGCCGGCAGGCTGTCGGGTTGCGTGACGGGCGTCGCCCACACGCCGGCCGCGCAGAACCCGAGCAGCAGCACGGCCTGCACCGCGTGCAGCATGCGCGTGCCCTGCCAGGCCGGCCGCGCGGCCATCGACCGCGCGATCAGGCTGCTCGCGATCACGCCGCACACGAACGCCGGAAACACGCTGAGCTTCAGCACGACGCCCTGGCCGAAGCCCGCGATGCCCGCGCCGATCAGCACGAAGTTGCCGGTGACGTGCGCGGTGAACAGCCCGAACAGCGCGACGAAGCTCAGCGTGTCGACGAAGCCGGCCACCGCGGCAAGGATCGTATCCTCGTGCTTCATCGCGCCGCGCTCGCGTGGATCTCGGCGACGTAGCCGCCCGGAAACTGCACGAGCGCCGCGTCGCGGCCGTCCGACGTGAAGGCCGGCACGAGCACCGTCACGCCCGCGGCCTGTGCCTGCTTCAGCGTCGCGGCGAGATCGGCCACTTCGTAGCCGGTCATCTCGCGGCCGAACGGGTAAGGCAGGTGACCATCGGTCACGAGCACGGTCATCTTGCCGAAGCCCGATTCGATGCGAATGCGGCGGTACGTGTCGTTCGGCCGGCCGATTTCGATGCCCGGCGCCTTCAGGTCGTCGGACACCACCTTGCCCTTCGAGAACTTGACGAAATCGTGCACGAACTTGCGTACGCTCTGCGGCGACACGTACACGCGATTCTCCGGGATGGTCTGCAACGCGTCGTAGTGCGGCGCCTGGGTATGCCAGTAGAGCTGCATCTTCACGTCGCCCGCCCACGCGATGATCGCGTCGCGGCCGATCGGATCGGGGAACGTGTCGACGATCACGTCGGCGCCGTGCTCGCGCGCGGATTTCACCGCGACGTCCATGTCGGTCACGAGATAGCCGGTGCGTTCCGCGCAGAACGGATACGGGATCGGCGTCTTGAAGCCGAACACCGAGATCGTGCCGACCGGCGTCAGCACCAGCTGCGACATCGTCTGGCTCGGCGTCGGCGTGACCTGGAACACGCCCTGCTTCGACTTCGTGCCGCCGAACGTCGCGACGAAGCTGTCGGTGAAGCGGTCGAAGTTTTCCGGCGCGACGCACACGTGGGTCGTGTCGTACTGCGGACCGACCGCCACCGTCGGCGCGACCGCCGGCGGCACCGGCGGTTTCGCGAACGCCGCCGGCGCACCGGCAAGGCCGCCCGCGCACATCGCGGCGAGCAGCACTGAACGAATCGTTTTCATGAAAGGCTTTCCTGGTTGTTGCATCGTCATCGATTGGAGCGGCCATCATCGGCCGCGTGCGGTGCATCGGCGAGCCGGGTCGCGAGCACGAGTGCCGCGATCAGCCCGAGATGCTCGAAAAAGCTGTTGAGCGCCATGAAATGCTCGGCGCCCGTCCGGTTCCAGAAATCGTTGGCCACGGCCATCGCCACCAGCGTCAGCATGCCGAGGCTGCCGGCGCCGAGCCACGTGAAGCGGTTGAACACCACGCACAGCGAGCTGGCGATCTCGACCGCGATCGCCAGCGCCGCCCACAGCGCAGCCGGCTGCAGGCCGAAATGCGCCTGCTCCGCCACCGCGCCGTGAAAGTCGAGCGCCTTCGCGACGCCGCCGATCAGATATGCGGACACCAGCGCGAGCCGCGCGAGCGGCAGCACCCCCGGCTGCGCGAGCAGCGCGCGGACCCACGCCGGATTGCCGGCGCCGCCGCGGTGGGTCGGGGCCGCCATGTCAGACCGCCCAGCACGAACAGCCGAACGCGCCCCAGAAGCCCTTCGCGTCCGACGTCGGCAACGCGCGGCCCCATGCGCCCGCATGCGCATGCCCGTGCACGTTGCACGCGCTCGAACAGCCGCACGCCGCGGCGGCCGCTGCCGCGCGCTGCAACGGCGCGCCGTTGCGCTGCGTCGCGCCCCAGCCGCCATAGCCGCCGTACTCGCGCACCGGCGACCAGTCGGGCATCGCCGGCGGAATCGGCGCGTCGTGCGACGCGAACGGCCCCGCGCCCCACACGATCTTGCCGCCGACCACCGTCAGCAACGCGCTCGTGTCGACGATATCGTCCTCCGCGCAGGTGAAGAAATCGCGATCGGGGACCATCAGGTCGGCCAGTTGCCCGACCGCGATGCGTCCTTTCTTGCCCTCTTCGTTCGAGAACCACGTCACGTATTCGGTCCACATCCGCAGCGCGGTTTCGCGATCGAGCAGGTTGCGCTGCGGATACATTCTGAGGCCACCGACCGTCTTGCCCGTCACGAGCCACGCGAGCGACACCCACGGGTTGTACGACGCGACACGCGTCGCGTCGGTGCCGGCCGACACCTTCAGCCCCTTGTCGAGCATCTTCGCGACGGGCGGCGTCGCCTCGGCGGCGCGCGCGCCGTAACGTTCCACGAAGTATTCGCCCTGGTACGCCATCCGGTGCTGCACCGCGATACCGCCGCCGAGCGCGGCGATCCGGTCCATCGATTGCTCGGAGATCGTTTCCGCGTGATCGAAGAACCAGTTCAGCCCTTCGAGCGGGATGTCTTCGTTGACCTTCTCGAACACGTCGAGCGCGCGGCTGATCGTTTCGTCGTAGGTTGCGTGCATGCGCCAGGGCCAGCGGTTCTGCGCGAGCACGCGCACGACGCCTTCGAGATCGTCTTCCATCTGCGCGGGCAGGTCCGGGCGCGCGACGCGGAAGTCTTCGAAGTCGGCCGCGGAAAACACCAGCATCTCGCCCGCGCCGTTGTGACGGAAATAGTCGGTGCCGTCGTGATACTTGACGCTCCTGGTCCAGTTCACGAAGTCTTCCTTCTCGGCATTCGGCTTCTGCGTGAACAGGTTGTACGCGATCCGCACCGTCATCTCGCCCGCGTCGTGCAGCTTGCGGATCACTTCGTAATCGTCGGGATAATTCTGCGAACCGCCGCCCGCGTCGATCACGCCCGTCACGCCCAGCCGGTTCAGCTCGCGCATGAAGTGGCGCGTCGAGTTGTACTGATACTCGAACGGCAGCTTCGGGCCTTTCGCGAGTGTCGCGTAGAGGATCGTCGCGTTCGGGTTCGCGAGCAGCAGGCCGGTGGGGTTGCCCGCGTCGTCGCGCAGGATCGTGCCGCCCGGCGGCTCCGGCGTGTCCTTCGTGTAGCCGACCACCCGCAGCGCGGCCGCGTTCAGCAGCGCGCGGTCGTACAGGTGCAGGATGAACACGGGCGTGTCGGGTGCGACTGCATTGAGTTCGGCGATCGTCGGCAGCCGCTTCTCGGCGAACTGGTGCTCGGTGAAGCCGCCGACCACGCGCACCCACTGCGGCGCGGGCGTGATCGCGACCTGGCGCTTGAGCATCTCCATCGCGACCGCGAGCGACCGCACGCCGTCCCAGCGCAGCTCCAGGTTGTAATTCAGGCCACCGCGAATCACGTGCGTATGGTTGTCGATCAGGCCCGGCAGCACGGTGCGGCCGTCGAGGTCGACGACCTTCGTCGCGCGGCCCGCGAGCGGCACGATCTCCGCATTGCCGCCGACCGCGACGAAGCGGCCGTCCTTGATCGCGACGGCGGTCGCGACCGGGTTCGCACGATCGAGCGTCGTGATGCGCCCGTTGTGCAGGATCAGATCGGGTTGGGTATCGGTTGCGCTCATGAAATGTCCTCGATGCGGTCAGAAGCCGAGCCAGTGACGAACCGGCGCGATGGCCTGCGCGCCGGCCAGCATGCCGGCGAGGCCCACCAGCGCGATCAGCGGCGGTGCCGGCGAGCGCACCCCGATCACGCTGTACACGACGCCGATCAGCGCGCCGGCGCCCAATGAAATTAGATAAGATTCCATAACGTTTTTTCTCCCGGCCGGATTAGAATCACCGGCATCGCGAGGCCGCCTGCGCGGCGCATCGCATCCGTTTCGCTTCCCTGCCATTCACGCCGACCATGCAACACCTTCCTGATCTCGAAGCCTGGGCCATCTTTGCGCGCGTCGCGGAGACCGGTTCGTTCGCGAAAGCCGCCGACCTGCTCGGCGTATCGCAACCCACCGTGTCGAAGGCGATCGCGCGCCTCGAAAAACGCCTCGGCGCGATGCTGCTGTACCGCACGTCGCGCAAGCTGTCGCTCACGCCGACCGGCGAACTGCTGCGCGACCGCGCGATCCGCCTGCTCGCCGATGCGGAGCTGATCGAGAACGAAGCGTCCGCGCAGGCGCTCGAGCCGCACGGCCTCGTGCGCGTGAATGCGCCGATGTCGTTCGGGCTGCGCCATCTGTCGCCGGTGCTGCCGGCGTTTCTCGAACGCTATCCGCGCGTCGACATCGATCTCGTGCTCACCGATCACATCGTCGACATCGTGTCGGGCGGCTTCGACGTCGCGATCCGCATCGCCGAGCTGAACGATTCGACGCTGCGTTCGCGCCGCCTCTGCGCGGTGCGCCGGCCGCTCGTCGCATCGCCCGCGTATCTCGACCGGCGCGGCCGCCCCACGCATCCGCGCGACATCGAACAGCACGTGTGCCTCACGTACACCAACTTGCCGACCCCCGAGCACTGGCGCTTCCGCCATCCGGCGTCGGGCGACGAAGTCGGCGTGTCCGTCCACGGGCGCATCCGCACCAACAACGCGGACGTGATCCTCCCCGCGCTCGTCGGCGGTCACGGCCTGGCGCTGCAGCCCGAGTTCCTCGTGTGGGACGCGATGCAGCGCGGCGAGCTCGAGGAAGTGATGAGCGACTGGAAGATCGCGGACATCAACGTGAACCTCGTCACGCCGCCCGGCATGCTGCGCGCCGCGCGCGTGACGGTGCTGCTCGACTTCCTCGCGGAACGCTTCGCGCACGCGCCGTGGGCGCTGCCCGCCGCCTGAACGCGTGATGAGCGGTGGCAGGCGCTCGCCGCCTCCGGCGCGGCCAGCGCGGC
The DNA here is from genome assembly GCF_003253915.1 of Burkholderia sp. 28_3. Classification (NCBI taxonomy): domain Bacteria; kingdom Pseudomonadati; phylum Pseudomonadota; class Betaproteobacteria; order Burkholderiales; family Burkholderiaceae; genus Burkholderia; species Burkholderia sp. 28_3. The sequence goes on along the minus strand of NZ_QKZF01000015.1, from coordinate 110,175 downwards.
CGCCGGCCCGTTACTTCGCGGGCACGGCCGGAATCGACTCGTGCGGCGTCGCGGTGCGCTGCGGCGCCTTGTGGACCATCGTGTACGCGTAGTCGACGCCCATCCCGTATGCGCCCGAGTGCTCCTTCGCGATCGCCATCACGGCGTCGTACGTGTCGCGGCGCGCCCAGTCGCGCTGCCACTCGAGCAGGACCTGCTGCCACGTGACCGGCACCACGCCGGCCTGCACCATGCGCTGCATCGCGAAATCGTGCGCGGCCTGCGACGTGCCGCCCGACGCGTCGGCGACCATGTAGATCTCGTAGTCGCCCTCGAGCATCGCGCACAGCGCGAACGTCGTATTGCAGACCTCGGTCCACAGCCCCGACACGATCACCTTCTTGCGACCGTTCGCGGCGAGCGCGTCGCGCACCTTCTGGTCGTCCCACGAATTCATCGACGTCCGTTCGAGCGTCTTCTGGTTCGGGAACACGTCGAGCAGCTCGGGATAGGTGTGGCCCGAGAAGCTGTCGCTTTCGACCGTCGTGATCGTGGTCGGGATGTCGAAGACCTTCGCGGCCTTCGCGAGCCCGACGACGTTGTTCTTCAGCGTCTGGCGATCGATCGACTGCACGCCGAACGCCATCTGCGGCTGCTGGTCGATGAAGATCAGCTGGCTGTTGTGCGGCGTCAGTACTTCAAGCTTCGGGTTGCTCATGGCGAATGGGGTCCTGTGAACGGAAAAAGGGGGGCCTGCCTCGACCGTGAAAACGGGAGGAGCCTGGTGTGCGTCGACGCCGGATCGTCATCCGGGCCGAAATATTTAAGCCGCAAACGCACGGCGCGAACACCCAAGAAATGGAATCGATCCGATTCCTGAACGAATGCCCGTTCGGGGCTGCCCGCCCTTTTTTTCTTCACGCAAACCCGCTACGCTTTCAAGTTCTTGACGGCATGCACCGCGCCGCCCGTCGGCCCTCACGGAAGCTCACCATGAAACCGTATTTCCTGTCGCTGATCGCCGGCCTCCTCGCGGGCGTCATCTACGGCGCACTCGGCGTGAATTCGCCGGCGCCGCCGCTCATCGCGCTCACCGGCCTGCTCGGCATGCTGGCCGGCGAACAGATCCTGCCCGTCGCGCGCCGGATGTTGTCCGGCCATCGGCTGAACACCGCATGGCGCGACGCACAGTGCAGCCAGCACATGTTCGGCGCGCTGCCGGGCGGCGCCGCGAACGACCGCAAGCCTTCGTGATCCACCCCATCGCCGCCGGCCGCGCATGACCAACGTCGAGCTGTTCCATTACCTGCTGCTGTTGATCTGCGGCGCGGGCGCCCTCACCTGGCTCGCCGAGCGGATTTCGATTCCGCCGGCCGTCGTGCTGCTGCTCGGCGGCTGCGTGGTCGCCGTCGCGGGCAAGCGCGTGCCCGACATGGACCCGGCGCTGCTGCTCGCGGCCGTGCTGCCGCCGCTGTTGATGTCGAGCGGGTTCTACACCGCGTGGAAGGAATTCCGGCAGGAACTCGCGTCGATCGCGTCGCTCGCGCTCGGCGCCGTGGCGTTCACGACCGTCGCGGTCGCGCTCGCCGTGCATGCGGCGAATCCCGCGCTGCCGTGGGCCGCGTGCTTCACGCTCGGCGCGATCGTGTCGCCGCCCGACGCGGTCGCCGCGAAGGCGATCCTGCAACGCCACCCGCTGCCCGCGCGGCTCGTCGCGGTGCTCGAGGGCGAAAGTCTCGTCAACGATGCGTCGGGCCTGCTGCTGTACCAGATGGCCGTGTCGGCCGCGCTCGCCGTGTCGATCACGGCGGCCAGTGCCACCGGCCTGTTCTTCTCGCTCACGCTGATCGGCATCGCGGTCGGCCTCGCGTGCGGCCACGCGATGTGCTGGGTGCTGCCGCGCCTGCGCGATCCGATGCTCGGCATCGTCGTGACGTTCGCGATGGCATGGGGCAGCTACGGGATCGCGGAAGCCGTCGACGGCTCGGGCGTGCTGTCGGTCGTCACCTGCGGGCTCGTGCTCGGCGTGCGCCAGCATCGGGTGTTCAACGCCGACATGCGGATCAAGGCGAAGGCGACGTGGGAGGCGATCGTGTTCGTGCTCGACGCGCTCGTGTTCATCCTGATCGGCCTCGCGCTGCATGCGATCCTCGCACGCGTGAACCACGAAGGCGCGGTGCTGATGGCCGGCCTGCGGGTCGCGCTGCCGGCGACGGCCGCCGCGATCGGTGCGCGCGTCGTGTGGGTGTTCGTCGCGATGTGGCTGCCGGGCCGCCTGCGTGCGCGGCGCGCGGGCCACACGCCGTGGTCGTGGCGCGAAGCCGTCGTGCTCGGCTGGTCGGGCATGCGCGGCGTCGTGAGCCTCGCGGCCGCGATCGCGCTGCCGGCCAACTTCCCCGGCCGCGACCTGATCCTGTTCAGTACCTTCCTGCTGATCATCGCAACGCTCGTCGTGCAGGGCGGCACGCTCGCGCCGCTCATTCGCGTGCTGAAGCTGCGCCCGGCCGCGCGCCACACGATGTCCGAACATGCGGTGCGCGCGCACACGTGCGGCGCGGCGCTCGCCGAACTCGATACGCTCGGGCAGCACGGCTCGGCGCTCGAGCAGCCGTCGCTCGACCGCCTGCTCGCCGAATACCGCAACCGCGTCACGTTCAACGAACGCGCGCACCGGCAAGGCGCCGAACCGGCCGGCGTGCGCGCCCGCATGCTGCGCGTCGAACTCGAGCTCGTCGGCATATCGCGCCGCGCGCTGCTCGACCTGCATCGCGACGGCAAGGTCGACGACGCGGTACTGCACCGCATAGAATCGGAACTCGATTTCGAGGAGCTGCGGCTGCAGCGCCTGCTCGAACCGTAACGTCCGGCCTGCCCGGCCCGTCCCCTTTCCCACCTGGAACCGCAATGAGCGAACTGTCCGTCGAAGCGAGCATCGGCTCGGTCGATTACCTCGTCCACTTCACCGACGGCGTCCATCAGTGGCGCGCCGACGAACCCGCGTCGCTCGGCGGCGGCGATGCGGCGCCGACGCCCGTCGCGCTGCTGCTGTCGAGCCTCGGTGCCTGCACCGCGATCACGCTGAAGATGTATGCGCAACGAAAGGGCTGGCCGCTCGCCGAAGTGCACGTGAAGCTCGCGCACGAATCGGGCAGCGCAGGCAGCACGATCGTGCGCCGCATCACGCTCGACGGCGACCTGACCGACGAGCAGCGCGAACGCCTGCTGCAGATCGCGAACGCGTGCCCGGTCCACAAGATCCTCACGCATCCGATCGCGATCGACACGGCGATCGCCTGATCGCTGCCCGCCACCGTCACGAGATTCCCGTCATGTCCGCCTCGATCAAGACCCTGCTCACGCCGCGCGAAAGCGACATCGGCAACCTCGTCGTGCGCCGCGTGCTGCCCGCGCGCGCCGCGCGCCTCGTCGGCCCGTTCATCTTCTTCGACGAAATGGGGCCCGCGGTGCTGCCGGCCGGCCGCGGCATCGACGTGCTGCCGCATCCGCACATCGGGCTCGCGACCGTCACCTACCTGTTCGACGGCTCGCTGATGCATCACGACAGCCTCGGCTTCCGGCAGAAGATCGTGCCGGGCGACGTGAACTGGATGACGGCCGGCCGCGGCATCGTGCATTCGGAGCGCTCGCCCGACGAGGATCGGCCGCGCGAGCAGCCGGTACACGGCATCCAGACCTGGGTCGCGCTGCCGGTCGAGCATGAAGACACCGCGCCCGCGTTCGTCCACCACGCGGCCGACACGCTGCCGTCGTTCACGCGCGACGGCGCGACCGTGCGCGTGATCGCGGGCACCGCGTTCGGGCTCGCGTCGCCGGTCGCCGTGTTCTCGCCCACGCTTTATGCGGTTGCGGAATTCGCGTCGGGCGGGCAGCTCGCGCTCGATGCGGAGCACGACGAACGCGGCGTATATCTCGTCGACGGCGACCTCACCGTCGACGGCACGCCGCTCGCCCCGGCGACGATGGCCGTGCTCGAACCGGGCGCGACGGTCGCGCTCGCGAGCGCGCACGGCGCACGCGCGATGCTGCTCGGCGGCGCCCACCTGCCGGGCGAGCGGTTCATCGAATGGAATTTCGTGTCGAGCGACCGCGCGAAGATCGACGCGGCGCGTGCCGCATGGGCCGATCAGACGTTCGGCAAGGTGCCGGGCGAAGAAGGCGAATGGACGCGCCAGCCGGAACGCCGGACGCAGTAAGCGGCGCGCCCCGCCCCGCCGACGACGGCCGGCCGCCACGCCGGCCGTCGTGCGTTTACCGCTTCAGTCCCATCAGCTTCGCGAGCGTCGGCCAGCGATCGAGCGACGCATCGAACGCGCGGCGCGCCTGTTCGTCGACATAGCGTTCGGGATCGAGCGCGGGCAGATGCCGCGCGAGGCCGATCACGTCGTTCGGTTGCGACAGGCGCTCGTCGTCGCCTTCGCCGGCGATCGTTACTGTTCGTCGATCCATACGCCATCCGGAGTTTTCACCGCGTAACCCGCGGCCGTCTGCATCGTCACCGTGCCCTCGTTCTCGCCGATCATCCGCGTGCGCGGCAAATCGGCCGCGTATTGCGCGAGCGTCGCGCCCGGCTTGAACGGGCTGTTCGACACGAGGTTCGACAGCAACTGCGCGAGCGCGAGGAAGCTGGTCGGCTGCTCGATCACCGTCGTCGCGCCGTGGTTGCCGGCGAAGCCGACGAGCCGCACGCCGACCGGCCCGTGCACGATGCGCGGCGTCGGAATCTCGCGCAGGCCCGCGACCTGGTTCTTGTCGCCGCGCAACGCGGCGCCGTGCTCGGGCACGAACACGATCACCGCGCGGCGGCCCGATTGCGCGATCAGGTCGGCGAGACGATCGAAATCGGTCATCATTTTCGTCGCGCGCTGCGGATACGAGTCGATGCTCGTCAGCGCGCTGCCGACGACGCGGTTGCCGTCGTGCAGGCTGATCGTGTTGTAGTACAGCGCGACCGGCCCCGGCACCGCCGCACGCTGCGCGTACCAGTTCGCGAGCGTCGCGTAGTCGTCCTTGATCGCCGAGCCGTCGAACGCGTGCATCGCGACGGGCGCCGCCGCGTTCGAGATCATCGGCGCATCGGCCACGCCGATGTTGTCGTGGATCACCTGCAGGAAGTTGTCGAAATGGCCGTCGTGGTTCAGCAGCGACTGCACGGTGTAGCCCGCGCCCGCCAGTTGCGAGAACAAATGGCACTGCTGCGGTGCGGGCTTGTACAGGTCCGCATGCGCTTCCTGCCCGCAGCTCGCGCGCAGCACGCGGATCGCCGCCGGGCCGCTATAGCTCGCGGCCGTGCTGAAGTTCGTGAACAGGTAGTCGAAGTGGCTCAGCATCGGGTGGTTGCGCACCTTCGCCGCATCGAGGTCGTCCCAAGACAGCGAGCAGATGTGCAACACGATCACGTCGAACTGCGCGGCCGGATCGCTGCCGAGATGGCCGAACGCGACCTGCCGCTGCGACTCCTGCGCGCGGAACGTCGCGAGCGCCGCGTTGTGGTCCTCGGGCTGGTCGACGCGCGTGGCGCCCGCCACGTTCGCCTGCGGCTGGGCCGGCGCGACGACGCGCGCCATCAGCCCGCTGCCGGCCTGCCACAGCGGCATCACGATCAGCACGGCCAGCACGAACGTCGCGACGCGCAGCCAGCGATTGACGATGAAATAGACGATCAGCACGCCGACGATCGTCAGCGCCAGCACCGGCGGCAACAGACGCGGCAGCAGTTCCATCCAGTAGTCGAGGCGGAACGTGCTGACTTCGCGCGCGGCCTCCGCGAGACGAGCGAGCGGCGGCGCATGCAGCTCGCGCGCGAGCAGCGGCACCGCGATCGCGATCGCCACGACCTGCCGGACGATGCGCCACGCACGCGCGCGCAGCGGCGCGCTCGCCGCCAGCGCCACCGCGAATGCGAGGTTCGCGAGCCAGAACGGCTGCAGGTGCCCGGTCGCGAACAGCGCGAACTTCAGGATGAAATACAGATTCCAGAACGTCATCTAACCCACTCCATGATGCGCGCCGCGTCAGTCGCGCGCGCGATCGAGCTTCGGCGCGAGCATCGTCTGCACGCCGCGCGCCGCACCCTTCCACATTCGTACGTAACCGTCCAGCCCGATCCGCAGCACTTCCTTGAGCCCGCCGAGCGGCGTGTCGGGCCGCGCGCCTTCATGCCAGTCGAGCCACGCATCGGCGCGACCGAACGTGCATTGCACGAGCTGGCGTTCCTGTTCGAGCGTCAGTTCGTCGAAGCTCACGCCGACATGGGTCGACGTCACGCGCGTCACGCGCACCGGGAACGGGAACGCGCGGTCGCCGCGCGTCACGCACACCGTCAGCGTGTCGCCGACGGCGAGCGGCAGCCCGGGCACCGCTTCGAGCCCGAGACCGCCGGTCGAGTAGTCGCTCGTGAAGCACGCGGCGGTCGAGCCGTCGGCGAGCAGCAGCATCGCCGGCACGCGCATCGCGATCCGGTGCGTGACGCGCACCTGCCTGGTCTCGCGCGCGACGGCCAGCGCCGCGCCGAGCATCGCGAGGTTGTACACGGTCCAGCCGAGCGTGATCAGGATCGTCGACGCCTCGTCACCCTGGTCGGCCACGAGCCGCCACAGGCCGGCGGCGATCGCGAGCACGTTCAGCGCGAACAGCACGAGATACGGCTTCGACGTCGACCAGTCGACGTAGCCTTCGTCGATCTTGCCGCCCTTGTCGGTCACGTTGAACTTGCCGTGCTTCGGGCTGAAGAACGCGACGGTGGTCGGCAGCGCGATGTACCACGCGAGCACCGATTCGTAGACCTCGGCCCAGAACGAATGCCGGTAGCGGCCCTGCATCCGCGAGTTCGCGATGTTCGCAAGCACGAGATACGGGATCACGTAGCTCGCGAGCGCCAGCGACGACGCGTTGATGAAGTACAGGTGGAAGAACAGGTACGCGAGCGGGATCGTCAGGAACACCAGCCGCGGAATCCCGTAGAAGAAATGCAGCATCGCGTTGCCGTAGCAGATCCGCTGGATCAGGCCGAGCCCGCGCCCGAGGAACGGGTTGTCGATGCGGAAGATCTGCGCCATCCCGCGCGCCCAGCGCGTGCGCTGCTTCACGTGGCCGGCAAGGCTTTCGGTCGCGAGGCCGGCCGCCTGCACGGTCGGCAGGTACGCCGACGTATAGCCGCGCCGGTGCAGCTTGAGCGCCGTATGCGCATCCTCGGTCACGGTCTCGACCGCGACGCCGCCGACCTCCTCCAGCGCGCTGCGCTTGAGCACCGCGCACGAGCCGCAGAAGAACGTCGCGTTCCACAGGTCGTTGCCGGACTGCACGAGGCCGTAGAACAGGTTGCCCTCGTTCGGGATCTCGCGGAACGTGCCGAGGTTGCGCTCGAACGGATCGGGCGAGAAGAAATGGTGCGGCGTCTGCACGAGCGCGCACTTCGGGTCGCGCAGGAACACGCCCATCGTCGTCTGCAGGAACGAGCGCGTCGGCACGTGATCGCAGTCGAAGATCGCGATGTACTCGCCGTGCGTCTTCGGCAGTGCGCGGTTGATGTTGCCGGCCTTCGCGTGAAGGTTGTCGTCGCGCGTCAGGTAATCGATGCCGGCCTCGGCCGCGAATGCCGCGAATTCCGGACGGCGGCCGTCGTCGAGCAGGTATACGCGCAGTTTCGCGCTCGGCCAGTCGATGCTCTGCGCGGCGAACACGGTCGGCTTCACGACCGACAGCGGCTCGTTGTAGGTCGGGATATAGACGTCGACGGTCGGCCAGTTGTTCGGATCGTCGGGCAGCGGCACGATCGGCCGGTCGAGCGGCCACGCGGTCTGCACGAAGCCGAGCAGCAGGATCATCCACGTATAGGCTTCGGCGCCATACAGCAGGTAACCGGCGACGGCTTCGACCGGGCTGCGGAAGTCGAGCGTCTGGGTCGTGCGCCACCACACGTAGCGCACCGCCGCGAGCAGCGCGAGCGACGCGAGCGCAAGGGTCGGCAAATGGCCCGGCAGGCGGCGCAGCGCGAGCGCGAGCACCGCGACGATCGCGAAGAACGCGAACTGCGCGCCGGGCATCAGCGGCGACATCCCGGCCGCGGCCCACAGCACCGCGCCGGCCACCAGCAGCAGCGGCGCGAGCCAGCGGCGCCGGCCGACGCCGTTCGCGCGAGCATCGAGCCAGCCGCCCCAGCGCGCCCACGGCAGACGCTCGAGCATCGCGTTGATGCGCCGGCCGAGCGCGCGCCCCGCCACGTAGACGGGCACCACGAACGTGTCGAACCACGCGAGCGGATCGCGCGCGGGACGGCCGTCGGCCACGCGCGGCGCGCGCACGATCGCGCGCCACAGCCATTCGCGCACGCTGAGCGGCTGCAGCACGCCCCAGTCGTGCGCGAGCCGCAGGAACGCGACACGCACCCAGCGGCGTACGTGATCGGGCCGGCCAGGCGGCGGCGCGTGGAAAAACAGCCGCACGAGCCAGTCCACCCGCGTGCGTTCCGCCGGCAGCCCGATGCCGCGCGCGCACCAGTCGGCCGCGCGCCGGCCGAACGCACGCAGTCGCGCGCCGAACGCGGCCTTCATCGCCCCGCTCCGGTACGGCCCGCGACGGTCGCCGCGAGCCACGTGTCGACCCAGTTCGCGACGCCGTTCAGGTCGTGCGACGCCTGCGAATACGGCGCGTCGTCGAAGATCCAGCTGCCGCGCGCGAGCGCCTCGGGCACGGCCGCGTCGACGTGGATGCGCTGCTCGAGCATCGACGCCGGCCCCGCGACCGCACGCAGCATCGCCAGCGCGTCGCGCTGCATGTCGCGCGCCGGGTTCAGCCGGTTCACGACGATCTGCAGTTCGCCGCGGCCGGCCCGCAACGCGCCGAGCCGCGCGGCCGTCGTCGCGCACGCGACCGGCTCCGGCGGCACGACGACGAGCGTCAGGTCCGCGCAACGGATCGCCTGCGCGGCCTGCGGCGACGGATAACGGGCGGTGTCGACCAGCACGACGCCATCGGCCGGCAGCGCGATCTCGTCGAGCGCGCGCGGCAGCCACGCCGGATCGGCCACGAGCCGCGCATCGCACGCGGCGGCCTCCGCCGCATCGACTTGCCCGTACGGCACGAACAGCACGCCGTCGGCGTTGCGCCACGTGTGCGCGTGCCACGGTTCGGCGCCGCCCAGCAGGCTGTGCGCGAGACCGTGTTCGGCCAGCGTATCGAGGCCGAGCGTCGCGCCCATCAGGTTCTGTGCATCGAATTCGACGGCGACGACCGGCCGGCCGCGGCGCGCGAGCAGTACCGCGAGCGCGGCGGCGAGCGTCGTGCGGCCCGCGCCGCCCGTCGTCGAGGTGAGGGCGATCGTTTTCATCGTGGCGCCTTGCTGTCGCGCTCGTTGAGTTCGCCGCCTTCGTTGCCGGCGCCCGGCAGCAGGCGGCCGCGCAGCGCGACCGGCACGAGTGCGCACGGCACCGCGTCGCGGCGGTCGATGCCGCGCGGCGCGTGGAAGCCGCGGCCGACGCCGAGGTGCTGCGCGACGATCCATACCGGCACCGCGATCACGATACCGACGATGAAGCCGATGACGAGTTCGGCGATCATGCGTCCTCCTGCTTGCGCAGCGGCATCGCGCTGCGGACGGCGCCGCGCGCACGCGCGGCGGGAATGACGGGGTCCGGCGTCGACGCGACGCCGGCCTCAACGGCGGCGGGCGTGGCCTGCTGCGGCACGCCCATCGCGTCGAGCGCGACCAGGGTATCGATCGCGTCGATCGCGGCGCTCACCTCGCTCGCGTCGGGCAACGCCGCAACGGGCTCGGCGGGCGCGGTCGATGCGCGCGCGGCGCCCGCCGGCTGCGTCGCCGCGAACAGGTCGCTGTAGTCGGCGATCGGCGCGCGCCGGTTCGCGGCCTTCAGCGTCTCGAGCTCGGTATCGATGCTGCCCTGCCCGAGGCACACGACGCGGTCGGACAGCGTATCGACCGGCACGTCGAAAATCCGCGCGAGCGCATCGTCGGCGTCGACCGGCTCGCACGCGAACAGGAACACGAACAGGTGCGCCGCATCGGCCGTCACGACGTCGCCCGCGCGACGCGGCCGGCAGTGCCGCAACGCATCGACGTGCGACACGCCCGGCAACAGCGTGAGCTTCGCGAGCGTATGCGGCAGCGCGAGCACCGCGCCGCGATCGAGCACCGCGCGAATCCGCTGGCAGAACGCGCCGACCGGCAGATAGCCGAGCACCGAATCGCCGAGCGCGGCCGCGAGCGCCGCGCGATAGTCGGCCGCGACGGGCCGCGCGTAGAGCTGGCCGCGCAGCGCATGCACGGCGGCCTGCATCCGCGAGACGGGCAAGTCGCGCGCGACGACCCGGTTCGCGCCGACGCTCAGCACGAGCACCTCGAACTGGTGGCGCAGCACCTCGCCGCGCTCGACGACCGCGATCTTCAGCGCGCCGCCGCACTGCCGGCGCAGCGCGTGCACGTCCGCGCACAGCGCTTCGAGTTGCGCATGCGAGCGGAACACGAGTACCGCGGTCGCGGCCTGCGCGCTCGCGCACGCGGCGACGACGGCCGCATTGTCGTCGACGATCTCCCAGCCGTCCGGCACGCGGCTCGCGCCGTCGACCACCGCGCGGCTGACCACCACGCGATCCTCGTCACTCGCGAGCTTCATCCGGCGCGCCGGTTCGGTCGCGCCGCCGTCGACGCTCGCCGACAGCCGGCCGCCCGGCGCGAAGCGCAGCGGCCGCACCTCGCCGGCCGCGAGCGTGTCGCCCGCGCGCCAGAAATCGACGATCCACAGCAGCTCGCCATGCGTGCGCTGCAACTGCGCGACGCCCGAGCAGATGCCGTGAAAGCCGCTGCGCGGCGTGCGATCGGCATCGCGCACGAGCGGCGCATCGTCGGCGCGCGCGTCGCCGCCCGCGCGGGTCGCTTCGGGGTCGAGCAGCAGCACGAGCGCGATCCGGCGCGTGCGGCACCAGTCGGCCAGCGCGTGCGCTTCGTCCGCGAGCGCGACCGGATCGTCCCAGCTGAACCAGCGCTGGGCGCCTTCGACGAAATACAGCGAACGGGCATGCAGCCCGTAGCGCTTCATCGCGCGCAAGCCGCCGGTCAGCCGCGCGAACGGGCCCGGTGCCGCGCGACGCGGCGTGCCGCCGGCCGCACCGGCATCCACACCGTCGTCGGCCGGCCCGGCCGCCGGCGGCATCGCCAATACGTTCAGGTTGCGCGGCCAGCCGGCCGGCTGCGCGCCGCCCGCGAAGCCGAGCGAGGCCATCTGCGCGGCGACGCGCGCCGGATCGCGCGCCAGCACGACCGTGACGTCGCGCGTGCGCGCCTGGCGCGCGCTTTCCCACACGAGCGCATCGCAGCCCGGCGTGCCGGCGGCCGCGTAGATCGCATACAGGCCGCCGGCTTCCAGTTGCGTCCAGGTATCGGGCAGGCCGTCGATCGCGAGCCGGCTCAACGCGCCGGCGCGGCCGCCCGCCGGCCCCATGCGCAACGACGCGCGCAGGCGATCGACCAGGCTGGTGGCGCCGGGCGCGAGGCGGGTGGCATCGAATTCCGTAGTCACGGCGTTCCCCTAGTCCCTAGTAATCCGAATAAAGCCGCACCGGCGTCGGCGTGACGAGCCAGCTGCGCGGCGCGCGCGCATCGAACGCATAGCGCAGGTACACGAGCGCCGAGCTCGGCGCATAGTCGTGCGACCGGTCGATGTGCAACTGCGCGCCGACGCTCAGGTGCGGGTTCACGCGATACTCGACGATGCCGTTCACGCCGTAAGAAAACGACACACCGCGCGTCGAGCTGCCCGCATAGACGAACCCGGCCGCCACCTGCGCGGCGCGCTGGTCCGAGAACGTCGGGTAATACAGCGAATCCTTTTCGTAGCTGTTCGAGATCCCGCCGGTAACGGTCAGGTCCCACGACAGCGCGTCGCGCCGCCCCGCCCATTCGATCGGCACGCCGAGCGACAGGTAGCGTTGCGGGCTGTAGTAGCCGCCCTGCCCGTACGTGTAGTAACGCAGGTTCTGCGCGTAGTGCCACGCATTGCCGACGAGCCCCGTGCTGAGCTTCATCGTCGCGCGCTCGTACACGGGCACCGTGAAACCGGTGCGCAGCGTGACTTCCGCGTTGCGTTCGACGTTGCGGCCGGACAGCACGCCCGCGCCGAGCTCCGCGAACAGGTTCGTGCGGCCGACGTCGACCGACGCACGCAGGTTCACGCCGTCGCGGCGCACGCCGCCCCACACCGCGCCGGTCCACGGGTCGCGCATCCCCGCGTACGACAGCACGCTGCTCGTTTCCGGCCTTCGCGACGCATTCACCGAGAAGCTCGCGGGGCCCGCGTCGAAGCGATAGCGCACGCCGCCGACCAGGTAATGCACGGGGAAGCCGAGCGGCGACGTGCCGAGATCGACGCGCCACGCGTCCGACAGATAGCCGGCGCCGAGCGCGACGCCCGTCGTCGACTGGTGCAGCGAACCCGGCGGATTCGCGAGCAGCGCGGCGGCCGGCTGATTCAGCTGGAATGGCGGCGGCAACCCGTTTTGCGCGCGGAGCGCCGCGTAGGTGCCGAACGTCTTCAGCGAATAGGCGTCCGGGTTGCTCGTGTCGAGCGTGCCCGGGTCGAGATGCACGGTGTCGATCTGCGCGAACACGTGCCCGTCGTAACGGACCGGCATCTGCATATAGATCGGCACCTGCTGCGCGCGATACGACGAGATGCCTTCGTCGCCCGATTTGTACGCGGGTATCCAGCCGGTCTCGATCTCGGGATTGCGCCGCTGCTGCAGATCCGCGAACGCGGCCTGCGCGGGCGTCAACCCGTCGCGGCCCGGGCTCACGCCCGTCGCGCGTTCCTGCGACTGCGACAGCCGGTACAGCGACGCCGCGTCGTCATAGCGCCCCTGCGCCTCGGCCACGCGTCCGGCCGCGACCGTCACGTCGGCGCGCGCCGGATACGCGGCCTGCAGCCGGTCGGTGATCTGCGCGGCTTCGTCCGGGCGGCGCAGCGCGTTCAGGCGGCGCACGGCCGACAGTTGCGTGTCGACGTCGTCGTCCGGCGTGCGCGCCAGCACGGCCTGCACGCGCGCGCGTGCGGCGGCACGGTTGCCGCTGTCCTCGTCGATCCGGGCGAGCGCGAGCTGCACATCGGCATCGTCCGGCATGGGCGCCACGACCGGCGCGAGCGCATCGCGCGCGGCATCGTAATGGCCCTGCGCGCGTTCGAGATCGGCGAGTTCGAGCGCGTAACGCTTGTCCGCCCGGCCGGCCGGGCTCGCGCGGTCGAGCAGCGTGCGCGCCTGTGCGTAGTCCTGTCGCGCGATCGCGTCGTCGGTCTGCCGCAGCACGATCCTCAGCGACTGATCCTCGAGCCGCGCGGTCTGCGCGGGCGTCAGCGACGAGTCGCGGCGCAGCGTGTCGAGCCACGCGGCGAGCGCGTCGTCGCGCCCCGCGCGGCCGAGCAGGTCGCCGTAGCGCAGCCGCACGTCCGCGTCGGCTTCGCGCGGATGCGCGGCGATCCAGTCGCGCAGCGGCGCGAGGCCGCGCTCGGGTTCGCCCGCGTCGATCCACTGCGCGCCGATCGCGGCGAGCATGTCGGGATCGTCCGGTGCGCTCGCCTGCGCGTGCGCGAGCGTGGCGGCGAATGCCGCGCGGTCGCCGCGTGCGTGCGCGCTGCGTGCGTCGGCCAGCGCGCTTTCGGCATCGAGCTTGCGCGCCAGTGCGCGCATCCCGTCCGAACGGTGCGCGGCGTCGACCGGCGCCAACACGGCTTGAGCGCCCGCGACATCGTCGAGCGAGTTGCGGTACAGCGCGTTCGCGTAGCGCATCTCGGGCGTATCGCGCTGCGCGAGCCCGTCGTCCATCACCGTGCGGCCGAGCTGCGGCAGCCCCATGTCGCGATAGAGGCGCGCGAGCGCGAAGCGCGTCCACGGCGCGTCGGGCGCCGCGCGCACGGCCGCCTCGTAGCGCTGCGCGGCCGGCCCGCGTGCGCCCTTGTCGGCCAGCGCGCGCGCCTCGTTCGCGAGCAGGTCGCCGCGCAGGCCGTCGAGCGCGCGGCGGTCGTCGGCGCCCGTCACGCGCCCTTGCAGCGCGTCGAGCAACGGGCCGATCCGGTCCGCGCGGCCGGTGTTTTCGTACAGCGTGGCCGTGTCGCGCACGGCCGACAGGCTCGGCGAACGCGCGGCCAGCAAGCCGCGCAGCAACGGCTCCGCCTGCGCCCAGTCGCGCTGCGCGAGCAGCGCATCGGCGAGCTGCAACTTCGCGTCCGGGTTGTCCGGCTGCATCGCGAGCGCCGCCCGCGCGGCGCGCTCGGCCTCCTTCGGGCGCCCCGCACTGGCCGCTTCACGGCCTTGGGCGAGCAACCCCCAGAACTGCGCGGTACGCGCGAGGCTTTGCCATTTGCCGCGCTGGTCGGTCGCACGCGTCGCGGCCCGCGCGAACAGCACGCGCGCTTCGTCGTGCCGCCCCTCGCGCAGCCGCAGCAGGCCGAGCCCGCCCAGCGCATTGGCGTCGTCCGCCCGCGCCCGCGCGGCGCGCGCGAGCAGCGGATCGGCGGCGGCCAGATCGCCGCGCGCGAGTGCCTGCAGCCCGCGCTGTTGCGCGATGTAGTCGGGATCGCGTTCGAGCCGGCGCCGCGCGTCGCGCTGCCGATCGAGGCCGGCGGCGCGGTCGCGGAATTCGGTGTCGTCCGGCGCGAGCGCGAGATACGCGTGCAGCGCGTCGAGATACGCGGGATCGCTGCCGGCCGATTGCAGCACGCGCCGCCACAGCGCCATCGCTTCCGTGTGGTCCGCGTCGTTGCGCTGCGCGAGCGACGCGGCGATCCGGTTCGCTTCCGCGCGCGTGTCGTCGCGCTGGTTCAACAGCCGCGCGAGCGCGACCGATGCGCTCGTGTCGCCCGGATCGGCCGCGATCGCGCGGCGCAGCGCGGCGATCGCCGGCTCACGCCCGCCCGGCGCATTGGACACGATCTGGTAATACTCGGCGCCGAGCGCGCCCGCCGGTGCGCCGTTCGGAAACAGCGCGACGATCCGCCGTGCCGCCTCGTCGGCACGGCCGCTGCGCGCGAGCAGCCGGATCTGCGCCATCTCGCCGCGCCCGCTCGTCGCGACCCGGTATTCGTCGGCCACCCGCCGCGTGGCCGGCACATTCGGCGACTGCGCCTGCAGCCGCGCCAGCGACGCCTGCGCGCCTTTCGCATCGCCCAACCGCAGCAGCACGCGCACCTGTTCGGCCAGCAGCTCGGGATCCCCCGGCGCAATCAGCAGGCCCTTGCGCAGCGCATCGCGCGCGAGATCGTCGCGATGCTTGATGCCCCACATCCGCGCGGTGTCGAGTTCGCGCCGCGCATCGGCGGCGGCCGAGGTCGACGGTGTCGCCGAAGTCGCGGAGTTCGCGATCGCCGGGCCCGACGCCGCCGCGCACACCGACGACGCGAGCCATGCGAATCCCGCGACGTGCGGCGCGGCGCACTTCAGCGGGCGGCGCACGAACGGTCTCCCCAGCGGGTGTCGAGCGTGCCGTCCGCCCCGAACCGGTAGCGGCTGTCGCGCCAACCGAGGCCGAACAGCGTCAGCACGCTGGTGTAGTAGCCGGGCGCCGACTGGCGCGCGAGCGTATCGACGCGGGCCGCCTGTGCATCCGCGAGCGCGTGCTGGCCGCGCGCGTCGAGAAACGGCACGGCCGCCGCGGAGAAGCCGCCGTTGCCGTCGTTCGGCCCCGCGACGCCCGTCGTCGTATCGACCTTCTCTGGCGGCGCGCCGTGCGCGGCGATGGCATCGGCGAACGGCGCGAACTTCGCGAGCAGCGGCGCGGCGAGCGGATCGGCACGGTCGAGCATGCCGGCCCACAGGTACACGCGGATCGCGTTGTACGCGCTCTGCGCATGCGTGTCCGGATCGGGCCCGAAACCCTTGCCCGCGAGATACAGCGCCCAGTCCGGCGAGAACCCCTTCGGCGCGGTGTCGAGCAGCACGCGCCCGGTACTGGACGCCAGCGCGGCCCAGCGACGGTCGTCGGGCAGCCGCGCGCCGAGCGCGCGAATCACCTGCGGCGGCGAATAGCTCGGGTTCACGCGCCATTGGCCGTCGGCCAGCTTGAACCCGGTCGGCCCCGGCAGCAGCGTGAGGCCGAGGCCCGGCACGGTCGCCGTCTCGGCGTCGAGCACGCGCTTCGCGAGCAGCGCGCCGCGCGCCGTATAGCTGCGCTCGCGCCACAGCCGCCCGGCCTCGACGAGTGCATACGCGATCCACAGGTCGGCGTCCGACGCAGGGTTCGCGTCGAGCACGCGCCACGCGCCGTCGGGCGCGCGGCCCCACAGCCACGCCGGCAGGTGCGCGCTCAGGTCGCCTTGCGCGAGGTTGTTCTCGGTCCATGCGAGGATCGTGTCGAACATGCGCCGGTCGTTCGCGACCAGCGCGAAGAACAGTCCATACGCCTGCCCCTCCGATACCGTGCGCGAATCGGCCGAGCCGACGTCGATCACGCGGCCGTCGGCCGAGATGAAATCGCGCTTGAACGCGTCCCAGCGCGGCCACGCCGCGCTGCATCCGGCGCCGGCCGCGTCGGCCGCGCCAGTCCCGGCGGCGTGCGCGCGCGTGGCCATGCCGGCCGCCGCGCACGTCACCGCCAGCGCCAGCGCCAGCGCGAACGTCGCGCCGACACGCCGCGCCGGCCGCGTTGCCCGTCGCTTCGTCATTGCCCGCGCCATCCGTTACATCCCCCGTCGACGCGCGGCGATGCGCTGCAGCACGCTGAACACGCCGAGCGCGAGCAGCAGCCCCGCGACGACGCCGACCGCGCCGAGCACGACCGGATGCCGCGCCGCCTCCGTCCACACGCGCGCATACCACGGCACGAAGCCGACCACGTAAGGCTCGCCAACCCGCAGGCTGTCGACCTGCCCCGGCCGCACCAGTGCGAGGTCGCCCTGCAGTTGCGACACGAGCCCGGCGTTCTCGAACACGTCGAGCAGATCGCCGAGGCGCGCCTGGTCGGTCGCCGTCAGCGCGACGACGCTGCGGCCGCGGCTGCCCGGCAGCTCGAAACCGGCGAGCGCCGCGAGCGGGCCCGTCTGTTCGATGTGCGCGCCGCCGTCGGCGAGGCCCACGCCGTTGCGCCAGCGCTCCTTCACCGTGAACGCGACGCGCGTCGCGCCGCCGCCGGCGCCGCCCTGCTCGCCGATCGCGAGCGGCAGCGCCGCGCGCCAGTGCGCGAGCAGCGGCGACGCCGGCGAGCCGTCGATCACGAGCAGATCCTTGTGCCCGGACAGCGCGGCGACGTCGCCGGGCCGCGCAACTTGCACGCGCAGCGCCGGGAAGCCGGTCCATTCGCCCATGTGGCCGAGCATCGTCAGGTAGGCCTCGAGCTCCTGCGGCGACGGCCGCTCGGGCAGCACGATGGCCGTCTGCGACAGGTCGGCGAAGCGCGTGAACGGGAAGCCGCTGTTCGCGAAGAACGCGAGGTTCGGCAATTGCGCGTAATGAACGAAGTGCGAGAAGTCGATCGTCGAATCCGGATCGATCGCCGCGCGCTGCGGCTCGGTGGCCGTGCTCGAACACAAGCCCGTCTTCTGCGAATCGAGCGAGAAGCGGAACTGCAGCTGGTTGCCGCTGCCGACGCGGAACGCGGGAATGTCGACGTCGCTCGTCACGCGCCCTTCCGGCACCGACAGCAGCGGCAGCTGCATGCGGCCGTGCGCATCTTCGGCGTGGGCCGGCCCGAGCCGGTACGACTTCACGAGCTGATCGTTGATCTCGACCGCGAGCGTCGAGTTGTCCTGCACGGTCGGCGCCGTGTAGCGGTAGCGCAGCGTGATCGGCACGCCCGCGCCGTTCCACGAATGCAGATCGGCCGGCACGCGCAGGTTCAGCCGGATCGCGTCGGGCGTCGTGCCGCGCACTTCGAGCTGGCGCGGATCGTCGACGAGCTCGCGGAACGCGATCGGCCGGTTCACCGGCAGCCAGCGCGGTGCGTCGTACGGCTTGCGCGGCGCGCCCAGATCGACGTGCGCGACCGACGCCGCCGGCCCCGACAATGCCGCGCGGCCCAGCACGAGCGTCGCGACCGCGTCGTCGACCTCGGCCGCCGTGCGGCCCGTGACGACCAGCAGCTTGCGCCCCGGCGCGGCCGGGTTGTCGGCGACCGCGAGCAGCGGGCCGTTGACGGGTGGGAGCGCGAGACCGGCCGGCAGCGTCGCGGCCGTGCCGACCACGACGGCCTGGTCGTCGGCCGGCAACGCGGCCGACACCGGGAAACGCGCATGCCGGTAGTCGGCCAGCGCGCCGAACCACGACGCGAGCACGCCCGCACTGCGCAGCGTCGCCGAATCGGCCGTCGCCGGCAGCACGAACGGCAGCCGCACGCGGCCGTTGTCGCGCCGGTCGAAGAACGGTGCGGGCAGCAGCGCGAGATCGTTCGGCAGGCGCACCGGCGATTCGTCGAGGATCAGCTCGCTCGTCGGGCTCACGTCGGCCCACAGCGCCGAGTTCGACGGATCCTCGCAATGGTCGAGCGTGTAGTGCGCGATCAGGCGCAGGCCGATCTGGTTGAAATCGGAGAAGTAGCGCGGATCGATCGGGATCTCTTGCGTCACCGTGCGGCCCGCGCGCGCGGCGTCGAACGGGACGGTCGCGACCACCTCGCCGTTCACCGACACCTTCAGGTGCGACAGCGGAAAGACCAGCGACGGCGAATACGCGTAGGTCAGGCGCAACCGCGCGCCGGTGATCACGCGGTCGAGCCGCACGCCGGCGTTGATCGTGCGCGCGTCGTCGGCGCCGCGCAGGCGCAGCGGATCGAACGCGCCGAGCGACGCGAACGGCACATGCACGGTCGTCGCCGGCAGGCCGGCGGCCGGCGCGCTGGCCGCCGCCGGCGCGGCCACGGGCCCCGCGGCGGGCGCGACATCGGACGCCGCCGCGTGACCGGCAGCGGCCGTCGAAGCGGCGGCCGGCACCGCCGGCATCGGCGCGGCCGACAGCGCGGCCGCATGGAAAGCGCCGGTCATCGCGGTCGCGAGGACGAACAGCGACACGGCCGGCTTCATGCACCGCTCCGCTTCGTCACGATGGTCCCGTCCTTCTGCGCGTCGAAAGCGACGCGCGCAAAGCAGCTATGCCCGTAAGTGCACATCCCCTCTGCTTCCCCTCATTCATGGCCTGATTGCATTTATCGGAACGACGCGGCGGATTCTTCAATGATCGGTTCGCCGCGCGGCGGCGCGCCTGGCACCGGCGGCCGCCCATTCGTCACACTATCTCAAAAATAGAACAGAACTTACCGTGATTCGCGACTGAGAAGCGAAAAAAATCTCAATTCGGTCGGAAATGCTGCGCAGGAAGAGTGAATGGCAAGAATTGCGCCGTTGCTGCCGGATGGCCGGAACGGCGTCGTTCCGACGCACGGCGGCCGGCCGGGGCACCGGTGGCGGCCCGTTGCAGGCCGCCCGGAACGCGCTGCCGCGAGCGGCGCGTATGCTACCGCAAGCGCGCGTCGCGCGACGTATTTTCTTCGTGAAAAACTGACCTGGATCAATTCGTCGACGCCGCCATCCGCCACCGGGGCGGGCAACGGCGCGACGCAGGTCGAAATCGCGAAATCCGAGGCCGGCCCCTGCGAGCACGCTGGCGCAGGGCCGGTTGCCGTCGATCGCGCGCGCAACCCATCGAACACGATCGCGGCGCACCGGCACCGCCCCTCGCTAACCGATCGGCGACACCGCGATCGCGATCCCGACGACGAGCCACTGCACGATCGCCACCAGCACGGCGGTCCGGCACAGCCCGACCGCGCCGCGCACGCGCGCGTCGAGCGTGCGCCCGGCCTTCGCCGCGTCGATCCAGCCCAGATCGGCGAGCGCGCGATCGAGCGCCGCGAGCCCGTCGTCGACCGCCCCGTCGTCGCCCACCGTCCGCGCCAGCGCGGCAAACAACCGCCGGTCGATCTCGATACGAACCGCGTACCACAGCGCCGCGATCCCCGCCCCCGCGCTGACGGCGGCCAGCAGCACGCGGGCGAGCGTCGCCGGCGCCCAGCCCGCCGCGATCCAGCCACCCGCGCCGGCCGCGGCGAGCGCGGCCACGAGCGCCCATGCGCCCGCGTCGAGCGCGCCGCGGGCGGCGGCAATCCTGAACGGTGCCGACGGATCGCGCATCACACGCGCCCCGCATCGCGACGGCGATCGATCCACTGCTGCAGCACGGCCACGCCGTCATCCGACCACACCGCGTGCGGCCGGACCGCGCGCACCGCGGCCAGCGCGTCGCGCGCATCGGCCAGCCCGCGCCGCGCGGCGAGCCACGCGGCCGCGCACAGCACGCTGCGGCCATAGCCGAGCGCGCAGCAGACCAGTACGTCGCGCCCCTCGCCGTGCAGGCGTTCGAGCGCCGCGACGGCCTGCGCGAGCTGCGCCGCGGTCGGGGCGACGAGATCGAGCTGCGGCACCGACGCATACGCGAGCGCTGCATCGGCCGCCGCCCAGCGCGGCATCT
This sequence comes from Burkholderia sp. 28_3, assembly GCF_003253915.1. Lineage (NCBI taxonomy): Bacteria > Pseudomonadati > Pseudomonadota > Betaproteobacteria > Burkholderiales > Burkholderiaceae > Burkholderia > Burkholderia sp. 28_3. Next base: position 89,721 of record NZ_QKZF01000015.1, on the reverse strand, counting down.
CGGCGGTCAGGTCGACCAGCGCGGTGAAGCCGTCGCGCCGGATGTCGCGCGTCGTCGGCGTCCGGCCGATCGACACACGCTCGTCGATCCGCACCGGCGCCGGCTGCCGGAACGTCCACAGCCGCGAATTGACGAACGCGCCGGCGATCGTCGGCGCGAGCAGCCAGCCGATGAAGACCGGCAACCGTCCGTGCGCATCCTTCTGGAACGCGCCGGGCGCGCCACGTCGATAAGCCCATGCGACGCAGGCGAGCGCCAGCACGACCCACCCTGCCGCCAGCGCCCAGCCCGGCGCGCGCGGCATGCACGCCAGCGCCGCGAGTGCGATCAGTGCGGCGCCGCACGCGTAGCGGCGCGCGAGCGCGCGGCCGGCCGCGGATGGCGACGCCTCGGCGCCCGGCAATCGGCCCGCGGCATCGCGCAACGGAAACAGGAACAGTGCGAGACAGCCGACGGCCGCCCCGGTCGGCACGTCGATCGCGTGATGCTGGTAGGTCGTCAGCACCGACACGCCGATCGCCGCGAACCACAGATGCAGCACGACGCGGGCGAACGTGCCGCGCAGATGCTTCGCATAGACGGCCCACAGCACGACCAGCAACCCGATATGCAGCGACGGCGCCTGGTTGAACGGCTTGTCGAAACCCATCAGCAGCGTGAACAGCGCACCGGCCACGCCGCCCGCGTCGGGTCGCTCGAAGCCGAAGCGCAGCGGCCACGTGATGAAACACGCGACCGACACCAGCTGCACGGTCAGCAGCCGCTTCACGTGATCGAGCAGATCGTCGCGGCGCGTCCAGAAGAAGAACGACAGCGCATACAGCAGGTCGATCGACCAGTACGGCACGATCGTCCACGGCACGAACGGGATCGCCTGCTCCCAGCCGAACGCGAAGGTCGGCACCGCGGCGCGGCGCGCCGCGAGCCAGTTCGCGAAGCCGTAGGTCGAGAAGAACACCGCGCCCATCGCCGCGAGCCAGCCGAAGCGCAGCGCGAACGACGCGTCGCGCGCGCCGGCCGCCGGCTCGGTCAGCCCGCCGCCCGCGCCCGTGCCGCCGCCGAGCGCGCTCATGACGCGTCGACCCGCTGCGCGAGGCTCACCGTGAAGATGCCCATCTCGTCGATCCGCTGGTCGAGCTTGCGGAAGCCCGCCCGCGCGACGAGCTCGTCCATTTCGGCCTGCGAACGGCGTCGCATCACCCAGGTCGACTCGCCGCGGTGGTTGTTCAGCGCGCGGGCGATGAATTCGAGCTGCGGATGCCACGGCTGCCCCGTATAGACGAGATAGCCGCCCGGCGGCACGGCCTGCGCGAGCCCGCGCAGCGAACGCTCGATCAGCGCGTTCTCGCCGAACAGCTCGTACAGGCCCGACACGATCGCGAGCGTCGGCCGCGGCTCGAGCGTCGCGAGCGACGCCTCGTCGAACGCGTCGCCGCGCTCGAAGCGCGCGATCGGCTCGAGGCCGCGCTGCGCGATCAGCACGCGCCCGGCTTCGACGTTCGGCGGGCTGTAGTCGCGCAGCGTGATGTCGTCGGGCGCCGCGCCGTCGCGCTCGGCGGCCATTGCGATCGCGTCGAGCACGTAGCGCCCGTGGCCGGCCGCGATGTCGACGATCCGCACCGGCGAGCCGTGCCCGCGCAGGCGGCCGATCGCCGCGCCGATCAGTTCCTGCAGATGCACCTTGCGCTGGCGGATGCCGACCCAGCCGGGCGAATCGAGATACGTGCGGTCGATCAGCGCGCCGACGCCGAGCCGCCCCTGCGCGCGGTTGCGGTACACGTAGTCGAGCGTCGAGCCCGAATCGAAGCCGAGCCGCAGCCCGAGCGCGATGCCGTCCGACAGCGCGCCGCCGGCTTTCAGGCCGGCGCGCGTGAGCGCCCAGTACGCCCGCGCGAACACGTTGGCCGGCGGCCGGCCGAGCGCCGCATATTCGTCGTGGAACGGGCCGCGCCGGTCGGCATCGACGAGCGACACGCGCGGGCTCGGCGCATCGAATTCGCGCAGCACGAATGCGCGCAGCGGCGCGAGCGCCTGTGCACGGTCGCGCTCGCCGAGCGTGTCGTGATAGAAGCCCGGCAGCACGATGCGCTCCTTGCGCGCCGAGCCGAGCCGTTCGAAGAAGCGATCCTGCGGGCCGCGATGCACGACCCAGTCGGCGCCCGAAATCAGCAGTTGCGTGGGCACGGTGATCGCGGCCGCGTCGGCGACGATCCGCTGCGCGGTATCGTGCAGGTCGAGCAGCATGTTGACCGCGATCGGCCGCGTGATCAGCGGATCGGACGCGTAGCTCGCGATTCGCTCGGGATCGTGCGTAAGGAATTTCGGTTTCACGTAGCTGTTCACGTAGAACAGCCCGCGCAGCTTGTGCATCAGTCGCAGCCCGGGCCGCGCGAACGGCACGTAGAGCTTGATGTGGAACGCCGGCGACGCGACGACCAGCGCGCGGATCGGCGGCGCGTAGTCGTGCGCCCAGGTCGCCGCGAGCACCGCGCCGACGCTCTGGCCGACCACGGCCATCTCCTCGATCGCGATGCCGTGCGTGTCGCGGATATGCTCGACGAAGGTCTGCAGGTCGCGCACCGACGCGGCCGCGCTCGGGCTGTAGCCGCGCGCGCCCGGCGAGCGGCCGTGGCCGCGTGCGTCCCATGCAAAAAAGGCGAACTCCGGCAGGTCGAGCTCGTCGACGAGGTGCGCGACGCGCGCCGAATGTTCGTGGCCGCGGTGCAGCAGCACGATGGCGCCGCGGCAGCGCGCGCCTGTGGCAGGCCAGTGACGATAGAACAGCGTTTCGCCGTCGTGCGTGATGAAGTCGGCCTCACGGGCCGTGCGTGCGCTCATGCGATCTCTCTCGTTTCGTTATTCGAATGTGTGCGGCGCCGCCCTCCGGCGCCGGTCCGGCTTTCGCGTCGGCTGCCGTCAGCCGCCCGCTTCGGCGATGCCGGCCTGGACGCGCCGCACCACCGTCACGATCGACAGCACGATCAGCAGCCGCCACAGCCACGCGGCGACGCTGCCGACCGGCAAACCGAAGCCGATCCACAGCGCGAACGCGCCGAGTGCCAGCGCCCGGTCGCTCTTGCCGAACGGGCCGTCGTAGCGGCGCGTCGCGCCGACGAGCGGGCCGATCAGCCCCGCGCATTCGACGATCACCGCCGTCAGCGCGAACAGCCAGACGTCCGCCGGAGCGAACGCGGGAATGGCGAGGAACGGCAGCACCAGCGCGACATCGGAGACGATGTCGCCCAGCTCGTTCAGGTACGCGCCGAGCGTGCTCTTCTGCCCGTGCTCGCGCGCGAGCATCCCGTCGATCGCATTGAGCGCCATCCGCGCGAACAGCCACAGCGGAATCAGCAGGAACAGCGCGCGGGCGAACACGCCGAGCCCGGCGAGCGCGCCGACGACGATCGAGCCGCCGGCCGCGAACAGCGTGACCTGGTTGGCCGTGACGCCGCGTTCGGCGAGCGAATTCGCGAACGGGCGCAGACGATTCTGGAATTTGGGTTTGAGTGCGTAGAGGCTCATCGTTTCGTATTCGTTTTATTCGTGCGGCACGGTCGGATGCATTTCCCGCCGCGATGCCCCGGGCGGCGAAACGGCCTTGGCCGGCCTGGCTGGAACGGCCCTCATCGTCGCCGAGCCGCCCCGATGCGTCAAGCATGCGGCCGGCCGGCCGCGCGGCGCCAATCTGGCGTTTTTTGGCGAAACTCGCGATAATCCGCTGGCCCGAGCGCAGCGAGATCGATTCGAACTGCAGACGGGCACTCGTGCAACAGCCGATTATCACGCCGCCGACCGGCGCATTCGCCGCGACGCAACAGCGTGCGACGGCGAATCGTCCGATTATCGCGGACCTGCGACAGGCAGCCACGAATTTGAAAAAATTTAAACAAGAGCCGTCCGGCGCGCATCCTGCCGCGCCGGCATTCCGGGGTTCCGCCCGCCGCGCATGCGCAGCGGGCCGGGCATGCAGGCAGGAGGCAGCGCGCCGATGAACATCCTCAACGTCTGGCAGCGCGATTTCCTGCTGTCCATCGTGCGGCTCGTCGCCGGCGCGTATCCGGTCTGGCATCAGGCGCCGCCGTCCCCGACGCAGAAGATCTACTTCTCGAACCATACGAGCCACATCGACACGCTCGCGATCCTCGCCGCGCTGCCGCGCGACGTGCGTGCGGTCGTGCGGCCGGTCGCCGCGCGCGATTACTGGGACAGCAGCGACCTGAAGCGCCACATCGCGCAGAAGCTGCTGAACGTCGTGCTGATCGACCGTCATCGCGAATCCGGGGGCGACCCGCTCGATCCGGTGCGCGACGCGCTGCGGCAGGGTCACTCGATCATCATCTTCCCGGAAGGCACGCGCGGCGCCGACGTATTGCCGCAGCCGTTCAAGAGCGGGCTGTTCCATCTCGCGACCGAGTTCCCGGACGTGGCGCTCGCGCCCGTCTATCTCGAGAACCTGCAGCGCATCATGCCGAAGGGCGCGATCTGGCCCGTGCCGCTGATCTGCAAGGTGCATTTCGGCGCGAACGAAGCGCTCGGCGCTCAGGAAGACAAGCCGACGTTCCTCGCCCGCATGCGCGACGCGGTCATCGCGCTCGCGCCGCCGCAGCGGCCCGCCGGCTGAACGCGGCGCCCCCTTCTTCCTTTTCCGGACATCAACCATGCGAACCCTCTTCTGGGAACTGGTCGCGGGCGTCACGGGCGTGCTCGTCGTCGCGACCGTGATCGGCGCGATCCTCGGCGCGCGCAGCGGCGGCACGAGCGCGACCATCGTCAACCTGAACCAGCGCATCCGCGCGTGGTGGGCGATGATCGCGATCATGGCCGTCGCGATCGGCCTCGGCAACAACGTCACGTATCTGGTGTTCGCGCTGCTGTCGTACCTGACGCTGCGCGAATTCATCACGCTCACGCCGACCACCGCGAGCGACCACACGACGCTCTTCATCGCGTTCTTCGTCGCGATCCCCGTGCAGTACCTGCTGCTCGGCATCAACTGGTACGGGATGTACTCGATCTTCGTGCCGGTGCACCTGTTCTTCGCGATGTCGCTCGTGTCGGCGCTCACGCAGGACACGCGCGAATTCCTGAGCCGCAACGCGAAGATCAACTGGGCGCTGATGGTGTGCGTGTACGGGCTGAGCCACGCGCCGGCCGTGCTGATTCTCGACATCCCGCGCTACGCCGGGCAGAACGCGCTGCTGCTGTTCTTCTTCCTGTTCGTCGTGCAAATCAGCGACGTGCTGCAATACGTGGTCGGCAAGCTGTTCGGACGCCGCAAGATCGCGCCGCAGCTGTCGCCGTCGAAGACGATCGAGGGCTTCGTCGGCGGCGGCCTGCTGGCCACGCTGTGCGGCGCCTCGCTGTATCGCGTGACGCCGTTCAGCTTCGGCGCGGCGTTCGGGATCTCGCTCGCGATCGTGATCGCGGGCTTCGTCGGCGGGCTCGTGCTGTCGGCCGTCAAGCGCTCGCTCGGCACGAAGGACTGGGGCTCGATGATCGCCGGCCACGGCGGGATGCTCGATCGCGTCGATTCGATCTGCTTCGCCGCGCCGGTGTTCTTCCACCTCGTGCGCTATCTGTACGTGTGAGGCGCGGGCGGCGCCATGCCGCCCGTGCCTGCGCGAAGCATCAGTACCCTTCGCGCAATGCCTTCGGCACGACGTAGCGGCCCCGTGCCGCGTCGAACTTCACCGTATGGCGCGCGTGGATGGCCTTGCCGCCGCGCGTGCCCGTTTCCGTGACCGTCAGCGGATAGACGTCGCCGGCGCCGGCCAGGTCCGGCGCGATCTCGAAGCGCCGTTCCTCGCAACGCGCCCGCGCATTCGCACATTCGCTCGATTCGGCATTGTCGAGCGCCTCGTCGATGCGCGCCGCCGCCAGCACCAGCGCATTGCCGTACGGCAGCCAGATCGACCGGAAGGTTTGCGTATAGCCTTGCCGCATGTCCCCTTCGCCGATGACGAACCCGAACAGGTGCGGCCCGAGCCGCTCGATGCGCACCGTGCCGGGCTCGCCGCGCTGGCCCGACGCGATCTGCGTCTTCTTCACGATCGGCTCGAGCGTCTTGCCGTCGGCCGTCGGCTTCAGCACGTACAAATCGATCGCGCCGGTCGACGCGTCCGAATCCATGCCCGGCATTCCGTTCTGTACCGCAGCCTCGGTCTCGCCGCACATCGCGAGCAGCGTGCGCGGGCCGTCCGCGGTCGCGACGCGCAGCGAACCGCACGGCGCATAGATGAAATCGTCGCCGTCTGCCTGCCAACCCTTGCGGTCGGCACGCCAGTTGCCGTACGTGTCGTGGACGAAGGTCTTCAACGAACGGTCAAGCTGGACCGGCTCGGCCGCATGAACGGGCGACGGCGCGGAGAGCGCCGTGAGTACCGCGAGTGCGCCAAGTGCGGCGAGCGAAGCCGCGAGCGGCTCGAGACGTGTGTTCCGGTGCGGGACGGTCATGACGAGGTTCGTTCTGGTCGGAAAGAAACGTTGCGGAAAGTTGCAAGTGTGCACGATCACGGTTGCCGGGGCGCGATACCGGTGCCGCGCACCGGCCACGCCGCACGGCCTCGCCAATCGCGTCGGCCGGCGTTACGATCTCGTTCTTCACTCCAGGCTCCGTACGATGCGCGCGGGAATCGGCCGGCGAGGCCGGCGCGTCCACGCACGGCGCGGCACCGCAAGCGCCGTACGGCCGCCCCGACATGGACACCCGCATGAACCTGACCTTGCAGGACGTCGCCTGGCACCGCTCGGTCGGGCGGCTCATCGAGACGCTCGACCAGCCGGGTTTCTGGCTGTCGCTGATCCGGCTGATCGAGGAATACGTCGCGGTCGACAGCTGGGTCGCGCTGATGTTCGGCGACGGCCGCCCGCAGGTGTTCGCCGAATGCGCATACGAAGGCGGCGGCCCCGATCCGCTGTTCCGCGACTACGTGCAGGGGCTGTACCTGCTGGACCCGTTCTACATCGCGAACCGCGACGCGCCGACGAGCGGCCTGTTCCGGCTGTCCGACGTCGCGCCCGAGTGCTTTCGCGACACCGAGTACTACACGCGCTATTTCACGCACAACGTCGTCGAGGACGAGGTGCAGTTCAACGTCGTGCTCGATGACACGCGCACGCTGTGCCTGTCGCTCGGCAGCAAGCGGCGCTTCAGCCCCGAACACGTGGCACTGCTCGACCTGGTGCGGCCGTGGGTCGCCGCGCTGATGCGCCAGCGCCTCGCATACGAGCCCATGCTGGCCGAACCGGCTCCGTCGCGCCGGCCCGGCGCCGATGCCGGGAACGGCTTCGAGCACGCGATGGCACGGCTCGGCACGCCGCTCACCGCGCGCGAGCTCGACGTGATCCGGCTGATCCTGAGCGGACGCTCGAACAAGGAAGTCGCGAGCAAGCTGGACATCTCGGCCGAAACGGTCAAGGTGCACCGGCGCAACATCTACGTGAAGCTCGCGATCAATTCGCAGTCTGAACTGTTTGCGCTGTTCCTGAAGGCGCAGACCGATACGTGACGATCGGGTGGCGTGACGCGTTCGCGGCCCGCATTGCGCCCCTCCCGTACCGCCGATACGCGCTATCGGCTGCGCCTTCTGTGCAAACGAACGGCACGCCCCTATCCTTGCGCGATCCGATCCGGTCTGCCCGTTCGACACGAAACGGGCGGCAGACGCTGGCCTGGGTTCTGATGGCACCTCCTCGTCAGTCAGGACCTGTTCGCCGACCCTTTCCGAAGGGTCGGCGTTTTTTTCATGGCTGCCCGCACGTCGTTCACGAGATCAATACCCCCAACGGGTTAGCACGTCGGCGGGATGGGCAACGACAGGGTTCGGCGCATACTAGGACCTCGTTCCAACCGCTCCGCCGCCTGTCGCGACGGGCCACTGCCCCCGAAACCACCCATGAAGCTGAAGCTCGACATCGTGCAGCTCGCCGGCCGCGACGGCGACACGCCCACCAACCTGCGGCGCACGCTCGAAGCGATCGCGACCTGCGCACCCGGCACCGACCTCGTGATGTTCCCGGAAGCGCAGCTCACCGGCTTCCTCGATCCGTCGAATCTCGCCGAACTCGCCGAGCCGCTCGACGGCCCGAGCGTCGGTGCGGTGATCGCGGCCGCCCGCGCGCGCGACGTCGCGGTCGTGGTCGGGCTGATCGAGAACGATGGCGGCCGCTTCTACAACACGACTGTGTTCGTCACGCCGAACGGCATCGCGCTGCGCTACCGCAAGACGCACCTGTGGGTCAGCGAGCACGGCGTCGTGCTGCCCGGCGACCGCTACGCGACGGTCGAATGGCGCGGCGTGCGGATCGGCCTGCTGATCTGCTACGACAGCGAATTCCCGGAAACCGGCCGCGCGCTCGCCGCGCTCGGCGCGCAACTGATCCTCGTGACCGACGGCAACATGGAGCCGTACCGCAACGTCCACCGCACGTCGGTGACGGCGCGCGCGATGGAGAACCAGGTGTTCGCGGCGGTCGCCAACCGCGTCGGCTGCGGCAGCCACGACGTCGTGTTCGCCGGCGGCAGCCTCGCGGTCGACCCGTTCGGCGACCTGATCTTCGAAGCCGGCAACACCGAATCGCGGCACGCGATCGAACTCGATTTCGATCAGCTCGCCGCGTCGCGGGCGGTGTACGACTATCGTCGGGATCAGCGCCTGCAGATCGCCGGCGAGCGCATCGAGCACGCGGACGGCCGTCGCGAACTGCTGATTCCGTAAGCGCCCTGCCGCGTCCGGGCCGCGACGCCGTCGTCACGCCGTCGTCACGCCGGGTCGGGCACCTCGATCGCGAGCAGCGCCGAACTGACCGACTTGCCGTGCGCGTCGAGCGCGAGCGAGCGCGTCACGCCGCCGCCGAGCGCATCGCGCAGCACGAAGTTGAACGCGCCGAGCGCCGGCAGTTCGTAGCGCACGACGTCGCCGTGCACGATGCCCGCGAGCCATGCCTTCACCGTTTCCGCATCCACATGCATGCGCAGATGGTCGTAATGACGCGGATCGCGGCAGATGACCGACACGTTCAGCGTATTGCCCTTGTCGCCGGTGCGCGCATGCGCGAGTTCACGCAGTTGCATCAGGCCTCCACGAATGAAAACGACGGCGTCACGGCCGCGCGCGGCAGCAGCACCGACTGCACGGCGATCACCTCGCGCGTCGACTTGAACGCGCCGCCGCCGCCGGCCGGCCCGTTCGTATAGAGCGTCTCGACTTCGTTGCCGATCCGCGCGGCTTCGGCGGCGTTCGCCGCGCGGCCGGCCACCCGCACGCGCACCTCGGCCGGCTCGCCGCGCACGGCCGGCGTCGCGTCGCCATACAGCGCATCGACGCCGATCAGGTCGAAGCGCAGCTCGCTCGCCGCGACGCCGGTCAGCGCGAGCCGCTCTCGAACGATGTCGAGCGCCAGACGCGCCCGTGCGAGCGCGCCGGGGCCGCCGTACGAGATCTGGCCTTCGCCGATCCAGCCGTCGACATACGCGACCGACACCTTCAGCGTATCGGGCCGCGCGGTGCCGCGCCCACCCGTCACGCGCACGCGATCGGCCGCTTCCTCGGCGACCGCCACGCGCGTGAAATCGGCCACGACGTCGGGTTGCAGATACCGTGCCGGGTCGTGAATCTCGTAGAGCAGCTGTTCCTTGCAGGTCGCCGCGCTCACGCGGCCGCCCGCATGCGGCACCTTCGTGATCACGACCGCGCCGTCGGCCGCGACCTCGCCGATCGGGAACCCGAGCCGCGCCAGATTCGGCACGTCCTTGTAGCCGGGATCGGCGAAATAGCCGCCCGTCACCTGCCCCGCGCATTCGAGCAGATGGCCGACGACGGTCGCCTGCCCGAGCCGGTCCCAGTCGTCCATCCGCCAGCCGAACGCATGGATCAGCGGCGCGGCGAACAGCGACGGATCGGCGACGCGCCCGGTCAGCACGACGTCCGCGCCGGCCGCGAGTGCATCGACGATCGGCGCGGCGCCGAGATATGCGTTCGCGGACACGATGCGGTCGCGATACGCGGCGACTGCGTCGCCCGATTCCTCGAAGCGGAACGCCCCGCGCAGCACGACGTCGAGCACGTCGTCGCCTTCGACCGCCGCGACTTTCAGCCCCGCGATGCCGAGCGACTGCGCGATCCGCGCGGTACGCCGTGCGGCCGCGCGCGGGTTCGCCGCGCCCATGTTCGACACGATGCGCACGCGCCGGGCCGCCGCGACCGGCAGCACCGCGTGCATCCGCGCATCGAGCAGCGGATCGTAGCCGAGCGCCGGGTCGTTGCGCCGCGCCTGCTGCGCGATCGCGATCGTGCGCTCGGCCAGGCATTCGAAGACCAGGTAGTCGAGCTGCCCGTGTTCGGCCAGTTCGACTGCGGGCTCGATCCGGTCGCCCGAGTAGCCGGCGCCCGCGCCGATGCGCACGCGCCGTTCAGGTTGCTTTGCTGTCATGTCCGTACCGTCGTCCGGCGAAACGCCCGCCGGGAAGAATCAAAAGACGCCGAGCACGACGCACGCGATCGTCATCACGATCGACGCGCCGAACAACAGCGGAAACGTGAATTTCTGATGCTCGGCCAGCTCGATCCCGCACAGGCCGACGACGAGGAACGTCGCGGGCGTGAGCGGGCTGACCGGAAAGCCCGTCGTCATCTGGCCGAGCAACGCCGCCTGTCCGACCTGCACGGCCGGCACGCCGAGCTGGCCGGCCACTTCCGCGATCACGGGCAGCACGCCGAAGTAGAACGAATCGGGATCGAACAGCATGCTGAGCGGCATCGACGCGAGGCCGAGCGCCACCGGAATGTGGCCGGCCATCGACGGCGGCACGAAGCCGACCGCCGCCTGCGCCATCGCCTTCAGCATCCCGCTGCCCTGCATGATGCCGGTGAACACGCCGGCCGCGAGCAGGATGCCGGCCATCATCAGCGCGGCACGCGCATGCGCGTCGATGCGCTTTCGCTGCATGTCGACGTCGGGGTAATTCACCATCAGCGCGATGCACAGCCCGACCATGAACATCATCGCGGGCGGAATCTTCTCGCCCATCACGACCATCGTGCCGAGCACGACGAGCGTCAGCACGAGGTTGAACCAGAACAGGTGCGGCCGGCGCAACGCCTGCTCGTCGGCCGTCAGTTCGCGCTTGGGCAGCGGAATCGACGCGTCGTCGCGCGACAGGCCGAGCCGCTTCTCCTCGCGCCGCCCGAGCCAGTACGCGACGCCGAACACGAACACGAGCCCGATCGCCTGCACCGGAATCAGCGGATTGAACAGCGCCGACACCGGCAGGTGCAGCGACGCGGACGCCCGGATCATCGGCCCGGTCCACGGCAAGAAGTTGATGCCGGCGGCCATCGACACGGCGGCGGCCAGCACGCGCCGGTCCATCTTCAGCCGGTCGTACAGCGGCAGCACGGCCGGAATCGTCACGAGAAAGCAGACGGCGCCCGAGCCGTCGAGGTGAATCAGCAGCGCGAGCAGCGTCGTGCCCATCACGATGCGCGTCGGCCGCGTGCCGACCGCGCGCAGGATCCGGTCGATGATCGGGTCGAGCGTGCCGGCGTCGGTGATCGTCCCGAAATAGAGGATCGCGAACACGAACATCCCGACCACGGGCGCGAGCCCCTTCAGCCCGTCGATGACGAACTTGCTGGTGTGCAGCCCGAAGCCGCCGAGCAGCGATGCGGCGATCGGCACGACGATCAGCGCGACGAGCGGCGACATCCGCTTCGACAGAATCGCGGCCAGCAGCACGACGATCGTGCCAAGCCCGAGTAACGGCAGCATCTGTGTCTCCTACCTTGTCTTTTGTTGGAGACGAGCGTAAGGTCGGCGCAGCGATAGCACAATTGAAATGATTTGATCGCAGCAATCACGAATCGTTATGGATCTGAATCTCCGCGACATTCGCGCGTTCGTCACCGTCGCGCACGCCGGCAACTTCACGCGCGCCGCCGCGCGGCTGCATCTGTCGCAGCCGGCGCTGACCGTGCAGATCCGCCGGCTCGAGGACATCGTCGGCGCGCGCCTGTTCGACCGCAACAGCCGCAGCGTCGCGCTCACGCAGACCGGGCGCGAGTTGCTGCCGCTGTTGCAGCGCTCGCTCGACGACATGGAACGCGTGCTGCGCGATGCGCGCGCGCTTGGCGAAGGCACGAGCGGCACGGTGCGGCTCGCGTGCCTGCCGACCTTCGCGTCCAGCGTGCTGCCGGAGTTGATCCAGTCGTTCCGGCGCGACGTGCCGCGCGCGGGCTTCGAGATCCGCGACGGCGTCGCGAGCCTCGTCACCGCGCTGGTGCGCAACGAGGAAGCCGATCTCGGGCTGACCGGCGGCGATACGTTCGATGCGTCGCTGGAGGTGCTGTATGCGGGCGCCGACCGGCTCGTCGCCGTGTGCCCGAAAAATCATCCGCTCGCGCGCAAGCGCCGCGTCGCCACCGCCGACGTCGCCGGCGTGCCGCTCGTGCTCACCGCGCAGGGCACGAGCGTGCGCAGCGTCGTCGATGCCGCGCTGCAAGCGGCCGGCTGCACGCCCGACATCGCGTGCGAGCCGACCTACATGATGACGGCCGTCGCGATGGTGCGCGGCGGCCTCGGCGTGACGATCCTGCCCGGGACCGCCCGCGAGGTGCGCGCCGAACCCGACCTGGTCGCGAAGCCGATCGACGATCCGGCGTTCGTGCGGCCGATCGCGCTCGTCGCGAAGCGCGGGCGCACACTGCCGCGTGTCGCGCAGGCGTTCGCCGACCTCATGCTGGCGGAATTGAAAAAGCGCGCATAAGCCGCGCGCCCGAGGCAGGAAAGGTCGTCGTTCGGCGCTTACTGCGCGTCCGGATCGACGTGCAGCGATTCGCCGATCGCATAGAAATTGCCGCCCGCGATGTAGTGCAGGCTGCGCAGCGCGGGATCGGCCGATTCGAAATACCAGTGGCCGTCGCGGAACACGCGCGTGTCGGACCACGCAGCCACCACCTCGCCGATGAACAGGTCGTAGGTCTGCTGGTTGTGCGGCTCCGGAATCAGCCTGCATGCGAGCCAGCCCGAGCAGCCGGCGACGAACGGCAGGTCGTGGCCGTCGACGTCGAACAGCGTGACGCCCGCTTCGCGCAGCTTGTCGGGCCGCTCCGCGAGGCTGTGGCTGCCGACCGCATGCGTGAGCTGCAATTGCGCGGCCGTCGGTACCTGGATCACGAACGTGCCGCTGCGCTCGACGAGTTCGCGCGTCTTCGCGGATTTGTCGAGCACGACCGTCAGCTTCGGCGGCAGGAAGTCCAGCGCGCACGCCCAGGCGGCGGCCATCACGTTGTCGACGCCGTCGTGGCGGGCCGACACGAGCACGGTCGGGCCGTGATTGAGGAGACGGTAGGCCTTGTTCAGCGCCACCGGCGCGATGTGACTGTCCATACGGGTTCCTTGGAAAACGATGCGCACGGACCCATACCGTGCGGCGCGGTGCCGGCCGTCGCATCTGCGCGCGGCCGGGCCGAAGGCCGCATTCTCGCACCCAACGTCAATCGGCGCTGGCGCCGCCGCCGGTCACTTCGCGAACAACTGCCCGATGTCGCGAAACGCCTTGAATTCGAGTGCATTGCCGCACGGATCGAACAGGAACATCGTCGCCTGTTCGCCGACCTGCCCCTGGAACCGCACGTACGGCTCGATCACGAACGTCACGCCGAACCCGCGCAGCCGCTCGGCCAGCGCTTCCCAGCTCGCCCAGTCGAGCACGATCCCGAAATGCGGCACCGGCACGTCGTGGCCGTCGACCGCATTCGTATGCGCGCCTTCCTGCGACGCCGTTTTCGGATGCTCGTGAATCACGAGCTGATGCCCGTAAAAGTTGAAATCGACCCACTGCGCACTCGAGCGTCCCTCTTCCAGCCCGAACACGCGGCCGTAAAAATCGCGCGCGGCCGGCAGGTCGTGGACGGGAATCGCCAGGTGAAACGGGGAAAGACTCATGATGGCCTCGTGAAGAAACGCTCGCGTGGCGCGAGGACGGCATCATGGTAGACAAGGCCGAGCAAAAATTAAATCAATATATAGTTTTGCGATTCACAAATGGAATCGATGAATGATCCGCGAACTGAAAACCCTCGTCGCCGTCGCCCGGGAAGGCACCTTCGCCGCGGCCGGCAATCGTATCGGGCTCACGCAGGCGGCCGTCAGCGCGCAGATGCAGCGCCTCGAGGCCGAACTCGGCTTCGCGCTGTTCGACCGGCAAGGGCGCTCGGCGCGGCTCAACGAGCGCGGCCATCACGTGCTCGACCAGGCGCAGGCGCTGATCGGCCTGTACGAGAACCTCAGCTCGACCGCACCCGGCTCGCCTGCCGCCGTGCGCGTGACGATCGGCGCGATCGCGTCGGTGCAGAGCGCGCTGCTGCCGGCCGCGCTGGCCGACTTCCATCGCCGGCACCCCGCGTGCCGCACGCGCGTGATCCCGGGGCTGTCGATCGAGCTGGTCAACCGGGTCGACGCGGGCGAGCTCGACATGGCCGCGATCATCCGCCCGCCGTTCGCGCTGCAGAGCGACCTGCACTGGACGACGCTCGCGCAGGAACCGTTCCGGCTGATCGTGCCGCGCGGCGTGAAGGGCAAGGACTGGGCCGCGCTGCTCGCGAACGAGCCGTTCGTGCGCTACGACCGCGCGTCGTTCGGCGGTCGCCAGGTCGACCGCTTTCTGCGCAAGATGCACATCGCGGTGCGCGACACCTGCGAACTCGACGAGCTCGACGCGATCGTCAAGCTGGTCGAGCACGGCGTCGGCGTCGCGATCGTGCCGCAAACCGCCGTGTATCGCCGCTGGCCGGCCGGCGTGCGCGCGATCGACCTCGGGCATCACACGTTCCATCGCGACATCGGGCTCGTGCATCGCGCGCGGCGCACGATGTCGGAACCCGCGCAAACGCTCGCGCAACTGATCGAGGCGGCATCGCGGCGGCGCGCGACGCGGCCGGCCGCGTGATCGACACGTGGCGGCTCAACGCCGCCCGGCCGCCCAGTCCACCGCCGCGTCGAACAGCGCGACGCCGGCCGGCGACAGGTTCGTGAACGTGTCGTTGTCGAGGAAGAACATCACGCGGCGCGCCGGCGCGAGCGTTTCGTAGTCCATCGTCGCGCCCTTCTCGTACGCGAAGATCGCGGCCTTGTCGGGCTGCCCGTACACGGTCGCGATCGTGATCGCGCCGAGCCCCGGCTTGCCCCAGCTCATCGGCGCCTGCTTGCCATACGCGTTCGTCGCGCCGGCCGGCAGCCCGGCCGCGATCGGATGCGGTGCATTGACGAGCCACAGGTAGCGCTCCTTGCCCGTTTCGCCGAAGTCCGCGTCGTGCCGCTTGCCCGTCATCGCGAGATCGTCGAGCAGGTCGTTTTCCCACGTCACGAGCGGCTTGTCGAGCGTGCGCCAGCCGGGCCGCACGTTCTTCGACGAGACCGTCGACGAGATCACGACCAGATCGGCGTCGCGCGCCGCATCGGGCGTGGCCGCCTCGTCGATCAGGCGCACCGCGTAGCCGCGTTCGCCGAGATGCTGGCCGATGCGTTCGTCGACTTTGAGGTTCGGGCCGTGCAGCTGCACGAGCATCGCGACGCGCGTCACGGCCGGCGGCGCATCGGCGGCGAAGGCGGGCGCCGATACGCCGGCGGCGAGGCCTGCGCCGATCGCGAGCACCGAGCCCGCGATCGCGCGCAACAGGCGGCGGCGCGCGCCGTTCTTCATCTTCAGCTTCATCTGGATCTTCTCCGAAGCCGCGCGCCGACGTCACGGCCGCGCGGCGATTGCATGGTCAGAACTGCATCGTGGTCAGCAGCGACACCTGGCGCGCGTCGCCGACCGCGACGAAATAGCGGTTCGCGCTCGACGGGTAGTACGTGCGGTTGAACAGGTTCTTCACGTTGAGCTGGAACGACAGCTTCTGCTTGCCGATCCGCGTGTCGTAGGTCGCAAACGCATCGGCGAGCACGTACGACGGCAGCGTGAAGCTGTTCGCCGAATCGCCGGGGCGCGCACCTACGTAACGCACGTCCGCGCCGAGGCGCAGGTCGTCGCCGCCCGCCACCGTGCCGAAGTCGTAGACCGCCGCGAACGACGCGGTGTGACGCGCGACGTTCCACAGCTGGTTGCCCGCGTACAGCGGATCCTCGGTCGTCTTCGCGTCGATGTACGCGTAGCTCGCGATCACGTTCACGCGTTCGCCGAGCTTGCCGGAGACGTCGAGCTCGACGCCGCGCGAGCGCGCCTTGCCCGACGTGCGCCAGTCGGTCAGCTTCGTCGCGTCGTTGTACTGCGACACCAGCACGTTCTTCTTGTCGATGTTGAACAGCGCGAGCGTGCCGGTCATCCCGCCGGCCAAGTCGAGCTTGCCGCCCACTTCCCACGCGGTCGCTTCCTCGGGCGGCGTCGCGCCGTCGATGATGTAGCCCGTCATCGGCGCGATCGACGACGACGGCTTCAGCGACTGCGAATAGCTGCCGTACAGCGAGAACGAATCGGTCCACTTGTAGACGACGCCCGCGCGCGGCAACCACTTCGAGCCGCTGAGATCGGTGTTCGCGGTAAATGGCCGGCCGCGCCCCGCGACCTGGTTGTACGTGATGTAGCGGATGCCGCCCGACACGATCCACTTGTCGGTCAGGTGGAGGGTGTCCTGGAAGAATGCGGACGCATCGTGCAGCGTGTCGGTCTGGTCGCTGTCGCTCGCGGACACCGTGCTCGACGGCGGCAGCAGCCCGTACACCGGGTCGACATAGCTGAACGGCGTCTTCACGGCCTGGCGCAGCATGTCCTTGCGATAGATGCGGCGGTATTCGGTATCGAACCCGACCTGCACGTCGTGCCGCATCCCCGCGAGCGACAGCTTGCCGGTCACGTAGCCGATCCCGTAGCTGTCGGTGCTGAGCGACCCGTGCGTCGCATCGTTGCTGCGCGTCATCGTGCCCTTCACCGGATCGACGCCGGTCGTGCGCAACTGGTTCGCATCGTAGGTCTCGCGGTTGTAGCTGTAGCCGACATGCGCGCTCCAGTCCGCGTTGAACTGGTGATCGACGCTCAGTTGCGCGAGATGCGATTCGCCGTCCATGTTGTTGAACGGCTCGTCGATGCGCCGCCGCGCGGGAATGTCGAGCGGCGCATTGGTGCGCGGATCGAGCGCGGTGCCGCGATCGAACGGCGAATGGAACTTGCGGTACTGGTACGACACCGCGACCTGCGTATCGCGGCCGTACCACGCGAGCGACGGCGCGACGAAGGTCTGCCGGTACTCGCCGAAGTTGCGCCAGTACTGCTCGTTCGACTGGTCGACGATCAGCCGGTACGCGAGCCGCGAATCGCCGACCGGCCCGGTCGAGTCGAAGGTCGCGCTGCCGCCGTTCTTGCCGTGCCCGAACGTCGATGCGCCGAGCGAGATCGCGTTGTAGCGCGTGAGCTGCGGCTGCTTGCTGACGACGTTGACGACGCCGCCCGGGTCCATCAGCCCGTACAGCAGCGACGTCGGCCCCTTCAGCACCTCGACGCTGTCGGTCGCCGCGTTGAACGCGCGGCCCTGCACGAGCGGCATGCCGTTCTGCATGATCGAGCCGTCGCGGTTGCCGCCGAAGCCGCGTTTCATGATCGTGTCCTGCGTGCCCGCGAGCGTGTTGCCCTGCGTGATGCCGCTCACGTTGCCGAGCGCGTCGTCGAGATTGCGCGGCCGCTGGTCGCGCAGCACCTGCGCGGGCACGATGTTGACGGCCTGCGCGGTGTCGAGCAGCGGAATGTCCGAGCGCAGTACGCCGGCCTCCTTCGGCGCGCGATAGCTTTCGGCGCGCAATGCGCTGGAGCGCACGTTGATCGTCGGCAACTCGGCGGCCGGCGCAGCGCCGGCCGCGACAGGCCCGGCCGCCGAACCGTCGGCGCGCATCAGCGTGTAGCCGCCGCCCGGTTGGCGCAGCGCGACGAGCCCCGTGCCGGCCAGCAGGCGATCGAACGCGCCGTCGACGTCGAACCGGCCGTGCACGCCGCCGCTCGTCAGGCCCGCCGTCAGCTCGGCCGGAAACGCGAGCAGGATGCCTGCGTCGCGGCCGAACCGGTTCAGCGCCGCTTCGAGCGGGCCGGCCGGAATGTCGAACGCGCGGCGCGACGCGCGCTGCGCCGCGGGCGCCGCATCGGCGTCGGTGTCGGCCAGCGCGGGCAGCGGCAGCAGTGCCGACAGCAGGACCGCGCCGGCGAGCCGGCGGGCAAGACGGCCCGGCGCGGCCAGGCGCGACGCGCGCGGCAGATGACGGGCGGGCGCCGGACGGCGCCGATACGTGAGACGGATGGAAGCCATGATCGGAGAGTCGGTGGACGATGGGCCAGTGCTGCTTTCATGACCCATGTCACGCGAACATCGAGAAACAGCTCAGGTCGGCGAAAAAATTTTCCGGCGCGCTCACGAACGGGCCGGCACGACGGTCGCCCAGTAACGCGTCAGGTAGTGGACGTCGATCGGCAGCGTCGCCGCCAGCGTATCGAGCACGCGCTGCGGCTCGTCGAGCGGATAGGTGCCCGACACGCGCAGCTCGGCCACGGCCGGATCGCAGCGCAGGCTGCCGCGGCGATGGCGGTCGAGCTCGGCGACGAGATCGGCCAGCCGCATGCGCGACGCGACGAGCATGCCGTTCGTCCATGCGGCGGCATACGGATCGAGCGGCGCCGGCGCGTCGATCGCATCGCGCGTGAAATCCGCGCCCTCCCCGGCCGCGATCACGCGCATGCCGGCCGACGCATCGACTGGCTGCACCTGGACGGCGCCGGCGAACACCTCGACGCGCGTCGCGCCGTCGCGCTGCCGCACCGCGAAGCGCGTGCCGAGCGGCCGCAGCTCGCCTTGCGCGGTCACGACGACGAGCGGCCGCGCGGGCAGACGATCGTCGTGGCCGCTGGTCACCATGACCGTGCCGCGCAGCAGGCGCAGGCGGCGCGCCGCATCGTCGAAGCGCACGTCGAGCGCCGTGTCGGTATCGAGCACGACGACCGTGCGATCCGCGAGCGTCACCGTGCGCCGCTCGCCGACCGCCGTGCGCAGGTCGGCCGGCCAGATCGCCGCGCGCCGCGCGGGTTCGGCCATCCATGCGGCGCCGCCCGCGAACAGCAGCACGGCCAGCGCCTTCGCGGCCGCGCGGCGGCCTGCCCGCTTCGGCAACAGCGCCGCGTGCGCGGCCTGCGCATCGAGCCCGGCCGCCAGCCGGCCGAACCGGCCCTGCATCGCTTCGATGTGACGCCACGCCGCGTCGTGCGCCGGATCTTCCGCGCGCCAGCGCGCGAGCGCGGCGACGAATGCGTCGTCGGTACGGCCGGATTGCCGGTCGACCCACCATTCGACCGCGCGACGTGCAACGTGCGGCGGCACCGCCGGCGCTCCCGGGGCGGCCATCGGTCAGGCCGCCATCGCGAAAAAGCACTGCGTGCCGGCCTTCACGAGATAGCGCTTCACCGTCGCGAGCGATACGCCGAGTTCGCGCGCGATCTCGGCCTGCGTGAGCCCGTCGAGCTGCGCGAGCAGGAACGCGCGCTTCGCCGCGAGCGGCAGGCCGTCGAGCAGGCGGTCGATCTCGAGCAGCGTCTCGACGACGACGGCCCGCTCTTCCGGCGACGGCGCCACTGCTTCCGGGCGCTGCGCGAGCACGTCGAGATACGCGCGCTCGATCTGCTCGCGCCGCCAGTGGTTGCTCAGCACCCGCTGCGCGACGGTCGTCAGGAACGCGCGCGGCTCGTCGGCGCCGATCGGCTCGTCGCGCGCGAGCAAGCGTACGAACGTGTCGTGCGCGAGGTCGGCGGCGCGGTGCGCGCACCCGAGCTTGCGGCTCAGCCAGCCGCGCAACCACGCGTGGTGGTCGGCATAGAGGGCGTCGATTTCTCGATGGAGGGACAGCTTGTCAGCGGACATGGCCGGGTTCCGGGGTGCGCGAGCATCAACCACTTTGTAAATGAGAATGATTATTATATACAAAAGTGAGATAGCGACCCCGGTTTCGGCACGAGGGTGACGCCGACGCCGCGACGCCTGGCGCAACCGCGATACCGCCGCCGGATGCGAACCGCCCGTTCGGTTATCACATTCGCTCCGGCCGGGCCAATTCGATTCGTTAAATAGTAATTTGACGGATCGATAACAATATTGGGATTGCGGTAAATCGCCCGACAATCACGCCGAATTATCACGGCACACGCAAAATGCAATGAAAAACCGATGGAATGACAACCCATTGATACGCGTCTATCAATAATGCAAATCCCTCAATGGTGAATTTCCAGGAACGTCCCTGTCTGCATCAGACCACAACGAAGAATTTCATTTTTGCCGTTTTAGTGCGGCTCTGTAGTCTCCTGCCATTCCGGATCACGAACCCACACCAATGCGCCAAGGAGATGACATGAAACGCACGACCCTCTCGCTGATTTCGCTCGCGTCGTTCGCGGCGATGCCCGTCGCGCATGCGCAGTCGAGCGTCACGCTGTATGGCGTGATCGACACGTCGATCACCTATGTGAACCATGAACAAGGCAAGGACAACGCGTGGATGCTCGGTAACAGCAGCGCGGGCAACCTCGCCGGCAGCCGCTGGGGCGTGAAAGGCACCGAGGATCTCGGCGGCGGGCTGAAGGCGCTGTTCCAGCTGGAGAACGGCTTCGATCCGAGCAGCGGCCGGCAGGGTCAGGGCGGCCGCCTGTTCGGCCGGCAAGCGTTCGTCGGCCTGACGAGCGACCGCTACGGCACGCTCACGTTCGGCCGCCAGTACGACCCGCTCGTCGATCTCGTGCAGGGCATCACCGCCGACAACTATCTGGGCAGCGTGTTCGCGACGCCGGGCGACGTCGACAACTACGACAACAGCTTCCGCGTCGACAACGCGGTGAAGTACACGTCGGCCGTCTATTCGGGCCTGCAGTTCTCGGCGATGTATTCGTTCGGCGGCATCGCCGGCAGCACCGGCGCCGCGCAGTCGTACTCGGCCGCCGTGTCGTACAACAACGGGCCGTTCAGCGTCGCCGGCGGCTACTTCCACGCGACCAACAGCCCCGCGTCGGGCGGCCTGCGCACCGGCTGGACGAGCTCGTCGGACGGCACGTTCGACGGCCCGATCAACAACGGCTACGCGAGCGCGCACTCGATCGGCATCGGCCGCATCGCGGGCCAGTACGTCGCCGGCCCGTTCACGTTCGGCCTCGGCTACAGCAACGCGCAGTACCGCCGCGACGCCAGCTCGGTGTTCGGCTCGAACGAGCACTACAACACGGGGCAAGGCTTCGTGAACTACCAGGCGACGAATGCGCTGCTCGTCGGCGTCGGTTACAGCTACACGCGCTCGGGCGGCGACACGTCGGCAACCTATCACCAGGTCTCGGCCGGCGCCGACTACAGCCTGTCGAAGCGCACCGACGTCTACCTGACCGCCGCGTACCAGCACGCCAGCGGCCAGACCGGCGACGGCAAGGGCGGCTCGATGGCCGCGCAGGCGTCGATCGGTTCGTACGGCTATGCGGGCACGAGCTCGCAAACGATGGTCAACCTCGGCCTGCGTCACCGCTTCTGATCGCGCATCGCGATACCGGGAAATGGCTGGCCGCGCGCCGCGCGGCCGGTCGACTTCGGATTTCGCAGATGGCGGCTTCGGCCGCCAATTTTTTTGTCGCTTTCTTTCGCCTCGGTTAACGGCCGACAGCGATTTTCCCTTCCGCTCGCTCGATCTCCGGTTTCATCGCGCGAGTGACGTAATACGTCAGGTTTGGGACGCCACCGTTGCAACGCTATTTGCGCAAATGCCGGCCGTTTTTACCGATCACGCATCGCCGCGGGCCGTGATCCGGCGCGATAAAAATGCGCGGCGAACGCGCCGGCAAATGCAAAGGAAAGTTTGACGCGAGCCATTTGCCCGCCCGCTATGGCACACTTCGCGTCTGCGTAATTTCCTTGCACCGGGCGGCCGGATTCCGCCCCAACCTGCCATGCCGCGTCATACTACTCGCCCGCTCAGCCGCGACACGCTGACCCTCGTCTCGACGATCGCGCTGTCGTGCGCGCTCTGCGGCGTCGCGCGGGCCGATTGCCTGGACGACGCGGCCGCGTTCCAGCACGTGAGCGTCAGCCTGATGCGCGGCATCGCGCAAGTCGAATCGGGGATGAATCCGAACGCGGTGAACACGAATACCAACGGCACGGTCGACATCGGGCTGATGCAGATCAACAGCACGTGGCTGCCGACGCTCGCGCGCGAAGGCATCACGCGGGAAAGCCTGTTCGATGCGTGCACGAACGCGTACGTCGGCGCGTGGATCCTGTCACAGAACATCCGCCAGCTCGGCCCCAACTGGAACGCGATCGGCGCGTACAACTCCGCGTCGCCCGACAAGCGCCTCGCGTATGCGCGCAAGGTCTATGATGCAATCCGGACCATGCCGGATTCGCCGGATACTCCCATGCCCATCCTGCCACCGTCCTTTACGCCGCCGCAACAGGCGCAGACATACAACCCGTTCGCGAGCCTGAGCGTGTCGGCGCCGCCCGTCACGCGTGCGCGCACCGTATCGCCGGCCCCGCCGCCCCCGCCGCAGGGCGGCCCCGCCGGTCCGGCCGGCACGTACAACTTCGGCTGGACGGTCACCGGCGCCGACCAGGCCAAGCCGACCCAGGTGTTCGACGACGGCGCGCGAATCTACGTGCAGTTCAGCGACATGAAGCACGTGCCGGCGATCTTCACCGAGACGTCGGCCGGGCGCGTGCTGATGTCGTGGGAGCTGCAGTTTCCGTATGCCGTCGTGACGCGTCCCGCGCAAACGTTAATCTTCCAGCTCGGGCCGTTCGAAGCGCGCGCGCAGCGAGGCGCGGCAGCCGCGGGCATGACCGCGCAGGCCGGAACGGCGGGTGCGGCGACAGCCGGCGCATCGGCATCGGCACCGGCATCGAAGAAGTCGGCCGGTACGGCGGCGAATACGACGACGAACGCGGCAGCCAATACGGCCGCGAAACGCACGGCCTCGGCCGATGCGCTGTGGTACGTGAATACGCCGTCGACGTCGGGCACCGCGACGGCGTCGCCGTCGACCGCGAATGTTCCGGCCACGCTGCCGACGGCCGTCACGTCGAACACGCCGCCGCCCGCGCCGGCCCAAGCACCGGCCGCGGCCGCGCAGCCGTCGCGTGTCAGTGCGGATGCGCTGTGGTACATCTCGAAGTAACGCGCGGGCCCGGCTGCCTGTAGGCAGCCGGCGTCGGCGAGCGGCGGACTACCGGACGATCGGGCCTATCGAACGGCCGTCGTGCCGGACGGTGCCGATACGGTCGATACCAGCGACTGATACATGTCTGCGACGCGGTCCAGGAACGACTTGTCGGGTGCGGTCGCGATTTTCTGCATCGCCCTCGTGTTCAGGTAGTTCTTGATCGACACGAGGTGGCTCCACACCGCCTCGACATCGCTCTCGGCCATGCTGTCGTGCACGTGCTTCACGAACAGCGGATACATCGCCTCCACCTGGGGCAGGCGCTCGCCCGGATTGTTCCAGAGCCAGAACAGCGCCTGCGCCTGCGGATCGGTGTTGAATATCGACGGTGGCAACTCGCCGCCGAGCTGCTTCATTGCCTGCTTGCCATCGAACCCATATCCCGGGCGCGTACCGTGCTGCTTCTGGAAATCGATCTCGCGCACCAGCTTCTCGTAACGTCCGTACGCTAGCGGATTGGCCGCGCCGCCGAGCCAGCCCGGCTTGCGCTGCGCCGCGGCCGCGCGATTCTCGGCCTGGTCGTACCACATGCGCAGCCACTGGATATACACGACCATGTGGCCCTTGAGTTCGCCCTGGATGTCCTTCGGCAGATCGGTCACGACGATCGGGCGCGGCGGCGCCGGATCGGGCACGCGGCAACCGTCCGTCATGTCAGGCACGGGCTTCGGATTGAGGAAATCGAGCGGCCCGATCGACTGCTTGAGCGTCGCCGACGGATAGCCGATACCTGTGCCCAGCGGCGTGAGCGGCGGAATCTCGCGTGTCGTCGCCACGAGCTTCTTGACTGCCAGCCGGTAGTCGAGCTGGAAATTCTGGATCTCGGGCGGCGCGACGATCTGCTGATACAGCGCACCGTCCTCGTTGGCCAGCGCGGTCAGGCTGGGCATCGGAATGCCGGCGCCGTACGCGCGGTGGTACATCATCTCGAGCGGCACGCGCGCCAGCTTGTCGGAAATGCCGTCCTCGCCTTCGATCGCGCCGCCGCCCACGTCCACCTGCGCGCCGGGAAACAGGCGCTCCTGCCGCCGACCGCGCATGTCGGACGGGTCGACGCCGAGCATCGTCAGCGGCTTGTACACGCGCAGTTCGTGGGCGGCCGCGTAGTGCACGCATTTCTCGATGTCCGGCGACAGGATCAGGTCCGACGACACCGCGTTGCTCAGCGGGATGTAGCCCGTCAGCAGGTTGTCGTCGAAGCGGTTCGTCACGCAATCGAACAGCCCCATGAACTTGATCTTGACCGAAACGCCATCGTATTTCCCCCCCTTGGCCACCTCGTCGAGCAATTGCCTGGCAAAGGCGAGCGCAAGGCCGCCGCCCATGTCGTAGCCGAAGATCGCGACATGGATCTTGTTCACCGTGCCGGCTTGCTTCGCGCCGGCCACCGCCGCCTTGAAATCCTCTACCGCCGCCTTCAGGCGCGTATCCACGCCCGTATTGAATAGCGCGGCGCCCAGCTTCGTATCGCGCGTGAGCTGGAACGACTCGGCCGCCGCGCCCAGCGATTCCTTGCCGACCTCCTTCAGCACGGTTTTCGGAATCCGGTACGGATACTTGACGACATCGCGCCAGAAGCCCTTCCATTCGTGCCGCAGATAGCGCAGCGCACGATTCTTTTCCGACCCGGGCCGCTCGATCGCGCGCTCGATCCGCTTGCGCGCGTCGCCCAAGCCGTCTTTCGTCTTGCCGACCAGCGTGTCGAACGTGTCGCTCACGCGATTTCCGAACGTAGAATCACTGATCTTTCCACTCTGCTTCCACGCGTCCTCGGCGGCCTTCTGCGCCTTTTCCTTGACCTTGTCGACCGTCTGCTCCTTGAGCTTGTCGCCGGCTTTCTCGCTGACCGTATCCGTCGCCTTGTCCTTCAGGACCTCGCGCAGCACACCGGCCTCGGGGTCGAAATCCGCGCCGAGTCCCGGATAGTAGAAGCGCCGCATGTTCTTGTTCTTCTTGTCGTACGCGGCGTTGAACAGCTTCAGGATATTGGTTCGCGGACCGTCCTTCTCGCCGAAGCCGAATCCGTCGAAATAGAAGCTGACCCACAGCATGTGTTCGCATGCGGGACACATTTGCTCGGCCTCCGCCTTGACGCGGTCCGTCTCTGCGGAGACGGCGTCCTTCTTCAGATTGATTTCGGCCATGGCACTTACTTCTCCTGCGTCGGCTTGAGTTCAGGCGCGTTCATGTCGTCGACCCACTGCAGCTCGGCCGTGCCGTTCTTGCGGAAATACACACGCAGATAGCGCGACGTCGGCGATTCCGGCTGTGGAATGGTCACGTCGATCGTCTTGCGCTCGGGCTGGATGCCGCGCTGAATGTCGTCCAGCGGCTGCGCAAATTCCCAGAACAGCTTCACCTTCTGTCCCGGCGTTACCTTGCAACCACAGGCAAAGCCGCCGCCGCCGCCGAATGCCTCGCCGTCCTCGCGCGCCGACGGATTGCCGAAGCATCCCGACTTGTGCTCGTTGTCGAGCCAGAATTCGTGGAGCTTGCGCCCGTACTCGTTGTACCCGGTGACGCACACGTTATGCGGCTCCGCCGATACGTCGACACCGTGCTTGCTGCATGCGGCAAGCACGCCAAGCCCGACCAGCGCCACAACGTGCATCCCTGCTCTGAATTTCATCGATACCCTCACAAACTTGCGTCGTTGTTGCCTGCATCCGGCGATGGCGGACCGAAGCGGTTGCGCGCGTCGTCCCCGCGATAGAACCCGTTCATCGCAATGGTGATGAACGCGCCTCCGACCGGGATCGCATGAAGAAGCGTCCACCATCCGGACTTGCCGATGTCGTGCCAGCGCCGCACCGACACCGCGACGAGCATCCAGATCATCACGATCGCGAATGCCCAGCCGACGACATCGACGAACGTCGCGATACGTTGCGCTGCAGGCAGGTCGGCGAGCACGTCGAACACGGAGCCCGCAATCAGCCACGGCACGGTCACGCCCCACCACTCGATGCGCCCGGCCCGGCCGCGGAACGAAAACAGGGCGGCCGCGTTCATTGCCGCGCCTCCTGTTTCGTCTCGGCATTCGCGGCATCGATCTCGATCAGGCGATCGAGCAATGCGTCGCACAACGCGTCGTGATCATGCCGATACGCAGCAATGCACTCGGCAACGACGCGCTCATCGTCGAGCTCCACGTGGCCGACCATCGCCAGTGTCGCACCGATCCGGTAGGCAAGGCGGTCGTCACCCAATCCCTGCGCATCCAGCACGCCGATCAGACGACGCATGCGCGCGTAAGTATCGAACGGATCCGCGTCGACGGGGATCCGGCCGTTGCGTCGCAATTCGGCGAGCACGGCGTCCGGCCGGCTGCCGCGCCGCAAAGCGTCGAGCTCGCGTGCATCCACGCATGCGTAGAAGATTCGTTCGTGCCGGCGCGGATGTCGCACCGTACCGACGGTGCCATCGCGACGCACCCAGGTCCATGACACGCACGGCGACAACAGCGCCTGATAACGCGACTCGGACAGCGCGCCCGCCAGTGTCTGAAACACCGCCGCGTCGTAGAACCGCAGCAGTCCGTCGCGATCGTCGGGCAGCGTCACGCGCGTCCTGACGCCGAGTTTCGGCACGAGTTCATCGAGCGGATAGACGCTGACCAGCGACAGAAACGCGAACGGCCGCCGCGCGAGCTGCCGTTCGAGCAACGCCGGCACGTGCGGTGCACGATAGTCGCACACCAGCGCACAGACCTCCGGATTGCTCGCCTCGGGCTGGCCAGCCAGCACGTTGTGAACCTGTCCCGCCGCAATCAACTCGCGCCAGGGCGCCGCGTTGATCGGCAACTGCGACGCATCGGCCAACAGGTAGCGATGGGCATCCGGAAACGCTGCATGCTCGGCGGCCGCCGTCGTTTCCCATGTCTGGAGCAGCGCAGTCATCGTCGTCACCCGCGCGTGGCGATCGCTTCGTGGCGATGCGCGAGATCCCGCATGCATTCGACACATGCGGGCTTGTTCATCGACGGCAACTGGACGTTCGCGGATCGCGGGCCAGTCAGCGTGTGCTGGGCCGCATGGAACGTCGCTTTGCCCGGCGCGCCGATCACGATGTCGTTGCCTTCCATCTTCAGGAACGCGTTGGCCGCCGTCAGCAGCAGCCGCTTCGGCGACTGCAGCGCGACACTTGCCTTCGCGCTCGATACAGTCACCGCACGCTGCGCACTGGCGTCGAGCGTGCCGCCGTTCTGCGCCTGCACGGTGACGGCGCCCGTCGCAGCATGAAGCGCGATCCCGGCGGCCGGCACGGGACGGCTGCCGCCCGGGGTGCCGTGCGTGTACAGCGCAATGCCTTCCTTCGCGACGATGCTCGACTTGCCCTGGACCGTGACCTGCACGTCGCGTCCGGCGCTCAGTACGGTTTGCGTGCCCGACGTCCACACGTGGCTTTGCGCCGTCAGCGCGGCGACGCCGGCCGCGCCGTGCGCGACGAGATGCGGATGCTGCCACGCAACCGCACCGCCCGCGCCACTGCCTTCGCGCGTTGCGCCGAGCGACACCTGGCTTTGCTGCAGGCCCTCGATCGCCACGAGCGGCGATGTCGTGTCGCCGACAGACGCGACACCATCGGGCTGCGCCGTGCTCGCGCCCGGCTCCGCACCCTGCTTGCGCGCGAATTTCGCGAGCCCCTGCAGCATCTCGCGTTGCTGCGCGAGCACCTGGCTCGCTGCACTCGCGTCCATCTGGTTCACGCCGGGCGCCGTGCTGATCAACAAGCCGGCGCCGGCGCGCAGCGCGGCGGCTGCCTGCGTCGACAGTTCGGCGCCGTAGCCGCGATCGGCCAGACGCCGGTTGTCCTGCACCTGCTTGATGTGCCCGAGCGTCAGGCCGCTGCCGTGATCGGTCGTATAAAGGCGCGCACTCGACTGCCCAGCCGTATCGTCAAGCATGAATTGTCGCGAGCCACCCGCGCCGGTCTGACTCGCATTCAGGTCCTGCGTCTTGAACCCGGTCAGCACGGCTGCGTGGTCGTTGCCGGCAAACCAGGCCGCCGCATTGGCCGTGCTGCCGCTCGGGCCGCCCGCCAGCGCATTGTGCTGCGCGTCCGCGTTGCCTTGCCCGTTGTACAGCGCGGCGACAGCGACCGGCCGGTCGGGCTGGCCTTCCAGCCATTCGGTCCAGACTTCCTGACCGACGCGCGGCACGCTCACCCCGCCCCAGTTGTCGCCGCCGATCGATGTCACCATGCGCGTCCAGGTGCCCGCGCCACGATCGGCCGGCGCGTTCGCCGCGCGCGGATGTTCGTCGCGACTCGCGGAATTCTGCCCGCGCTGCGCATGATGCTGGATCCGGATCCGGTGATCGCGTTCGGTATGAACCGGATCGCCCGCGCCGACCACGATGCTCGTCTGGGCGCCCGGCATCACCGCGACCGGATGCACGCGTGCGCCATGCCCGCTCGGCGCCAACGGCCGGTAAGCCTGGTCGAACGGCAGCGCGGCGAAGCGGTTCCGGTACACCTCGTCGCCGTCTACCAGCGCGCCGCCAGCGTGCGTCGTGGCGTCGAATGCCGCGTGCAGCGCCTGCGCGTCGTCCTGCTCGCCGGGCGCGATATCGAGTCCCGGCGGAATCGCGCCGAGCCGTTGCGCGATCGCGCCGTGCACGTCGGCGCTCACGTTCGCACGCGCGTCGTGCTCGACGCGCAGGCACACGAACGCGCGCGATGGATCGAGCGACGGATGCCGCGACATCGCGAAACGCAGCCCGGGCCGCAAATCGCGACGCGTGCCGCTGCCTTCGGTTTGCAGCGCCGGCACACGCTGCGCGTCGAGTTGCTGCTGCGCGCGCTGGTCGCCGATCGCGGCGGTCTGGAACGCGTACGGGCCTGCGACATCGCGATCCTCGCCCGGCGCGACCGCACCGCTCGCACGCACGCTGGACGGACGGGTCGACAGGCTTCGGTGATCCCAGCTTGCGCGTGCGACGCTGCCGATGCGCCAGCGGCGCGCATTCACGAATTGCCGAATGCCACCGCGCGGGTCGCCGTCGCTCGTCTGATGGAAACCGATGACTTCGGGTTCAGCCGGGGCGAAACGCTGGTTCGTATCGGCCAGCACGAGCGTGTGTTTGCCCAGGTCAGTCGAGTGCGCGTCGCCCTGGTGTTCGAACCAGTAGAAGATGCCCTCTTCCGCCCACAATCGTTCGAGAAACGCGAAATCCGATTCGCCGGCCTGTGCGGTCAGGCTGCGGTTCGCATATTTCGCCGGGTCGGCCAGCGCCCAGCGCCATGCCGGCGCGATCGCGCCACGCGCATAGTGCGCAAAGATCTGCTCGCTGATCTCGACCACGCTCGCGTTCACGAAGTTGTAGCTGTCGACGCGCTGATGCAGCAGCGCGAGCCACGGTTCGACGACGAGCCGCACACGCGCGAGCCCGCCGTTGTAGCCGACGCGTTCCGCGGCCGTCACATGGCCGTGGAACGGGCGTCGTGCGCCCTGCCCGTCCGCGACCTGCCATTCGATGAGGACCGACGCGCCGATCAGTTTGTCGAGCGGCAGGTCGGGCCGCTCGGTCAGCGCGGTGAGCTGAAACCGGAAGCCGCCGCGATCGAGCGACTCCCATCCTTGCAGGCTCTCGGCGACAAGCTTGTCCGCGCCGAGCGGCGTGGTCAGCCACAGAAACCGGTCATGCTGCGACCAGCCGCGGAAGAATGCCTGGATGAGATCGGATTGGGTCGACATGATGTTTGGCTCGGGGTTCGCTGGGCGATTTCTCAAATCAGTTCTGCCATGTATTTTTCGATGCCCGTATATTTCGCCGCCGGCATGATGTCCATATCCCGATCGGCTCCGCACACGGGGAAACGTCAATCCGCATCACGCCGCTCCCGCGCCGTTGCTTTGCCCGACTTCGGCATATTGCCGACTCGGAATCGCAAGATTGCTTGTGCAAATGTCCATTCCATCGATGTGCGCCCCGTGCCGCCTTCACCGCCTGAATTCGAGTTCGACCGGCATGCGATTCGAGTCGGAGCGAATCGACAGTGCCCGACGACGATGCGTGTGGCCTGCGTCACGTCAGGGTCACTTTCCCGTCAGTTTCACGTTTTCCAGCCGGTCCATCGGCGTAAAGAACCGCCCGTCCATTTCCTTCGGACGGAGAATGTCGAGGTTCACCGTGCCGACGAAAATATAGTTGCCGGCATCGACACGCCGCATCGCCGAATGATCGGTAAAGGTCAGCGCCGAGTACGGCACCACGAATTCCACCCGCTCGGGCTGGCCCGGCTTGACGACGATTTCGCGGCGGTAACGGCGGGACGTGTCGCTCAGATATTTGCTGACGAGCCTGACGTCGAATTCCACATTGTCGCTGCCGCCACCGATCTGCACATATTGCAAATCGGGACGCGCCAAATCCGCCGACCAATGATCCGGACCATCGACCGTCACGTCCTGCTTGCCATCGTTCGAGAACGTTACCTCGATCACAAGATGCTCTTGCGCGGGCCGCACCGATAATGTCGGATGCAGATTGATTTCCGGGGTGCCGCGCGCCAGCAAATCATGGGCAAGATCGTAAAGTACCGACAGCTTGTCGTTGAATTGATCGTCGAACTGGTAGTTGTACGTGCCCTCGTAATGGTGGCCGCCCTTGTCAAACGAATAGACGAGCACGGCCCCCTTGTTGATTGCATGGATCTGGGGAATCGCCCTGCTGCTCAACGTCGCCTTCACCAGGTCGACATGCTGGCGATAGGTTCCTGTGAGACTCGCCGTATATTTTCCGATTCCAAAGTAACTCGATGGCGGCATCGGGTCGATATCCCGGCCCCGCGAAAAATACGACACCGTGTGGCCATCGGCCGTGAAGACCATCGACGGCGACGGATTCATCTGCCCCTGTCCACTACGAATCTCGAAATAATCCGGGCGATCTTGCGCAAGCGCCATGTCCAACACTCCGAAAGAAATCATCGACATCACAACAACGAGAAAAAAGCGCTTCATTTCAGCACTTCCCAGTCAATTCCGGTCTTTTCGTTGAACCAGTCACGGAAGCCGTACATGTAGTACTTCGGAATTTCCGGCTTTTGCGTGTACATTCCGCGGCCCATCAAGTTCGTTTCGGTGGAGCGCTGCCAGTTGTCGTCGAGCTGTGCCATCGTCACGTCGACCAGATGTCGCGAGTTGATGTACTTCCCGAACACGGCGCCGCCGTCAACAAAGTACTCATCCGGCCAGCCGAACAAGTGCCCGCTCTCATGCGCGATCGCATTCTGGGTCGATACCGGGACAAACCGTTGCTGCTGCTGGTTCCACTCGACTTGCACTTCCCCCCAATTCTCCGAGTTCGCTCGCGTCACCTTGGGAAAGAGATTGATCTCGGCATGGCATCTCCCGGTTTGAACGAGTTCGACTTCAAGTTTCACCTTGACCTTGCATGTACATGCCTTGCCGAGCGGACACGCCTTCGGCTGCATCGAGTAATTCCCCCGGTTCAGTCCTTCCTCGATGCGCTTCTTGAAGCCCGACACGGCAGCAAGACCACCGGGTCGGTCCACTACCCTGATGATCAAGCCTTGCCGTATGCCATCGCTGTTGTACGGCACCGAAAACGGCTTGCCCGTCGCCGGATCCATATGGACGCGCCCCTGGTTGATCCAGTATTGATCCTTCAGATGAACCTTGATACGGACGGTTGCCGTCAACGTCGCCGTCGCAGGTGCATAGCCGATATCGTACGTCCCGGTCGATGCCGCATATTGAAGCCAGTTGAGTTGCCCATTCTTCAACTTCGGATTGCCGCCCTCATCCGTCTCATAATAGTCGGCGGACCCCATACTGACGGTATGCTCTTCCTTCTTGATCGCGGGGACGTGAAGGTTGCACGGTCCACTGTGTGCAGCCGCGCCTTTTTTCGGCATGCCCTCCAGCTCACTGGACACGGGTGGTGGCGTCGAATAACCGAGAGAGGGACCGGATCCCCTCTCCGCCGCCGTGGGTGCAGCCGCGGAAGGCGCGGGCAGCGGTTGACCGGGCGCACGGGAAAATGCCTGCGCCGCGCCCATGGCACCGCTCGCTGTCGGTAGCGTCGCACCGACGATCGAACTCGCCGCACCCACCAAACTTCCGCCCCCCGCCACCGCCCCTCTCCCCGCCGGACTCGCCGCCAGCGCCTGCACGAGAAAGTCGCACGGATCGCCTTGCGGCAACACCGGCAGCGCCGGCAGCTTCACGCTCGTCGCCCGCGGCCCCGGGAACGGATGCCCGCCCGCCTTCACCGCGAATTGCCCCGGCGTCTCGACGACGATATCGCCACCCTTCAACGTGATCCGGTTCGGCCCCTGCTGCAGCACGATCGCGTCCTGCGCGAGCACGTCGACGCGCTCGTCGGTCGACGTCACGCGCACGGTCTGGTCCGCGAGAATCTCCATCGTCGACGCATGCGCCTCGACGCTCACCGGCCCTTCGCCCGCGATTGCCTTGAGCCCGCCCGCCACGCTGTACAAGCTCATCGCATCGCCCGTCGCCGCGGCCACGGTGGCACCGGCGCCCACATGCGCATCGCCTTGCGACGTCAGATGAACGTGCTGCGCCGCATACGACACCGCACTCTCCGGCGTCGTCACCACGATGTTCTCCGGCGACTCCATCAGCACCACGGGCGTCGCAAATCGCTCGACGGGATCGCCGCCGTCGCGCTGCGTCCCGGTCGGCTTGGTCGCGCTCTGACCACCCACGCTGCCCGCGTACTTGCCGTCCTGCGCAGGATCGATCGCCTTGAGGAAATCAGTCTGCGCCTTGTTCGCGCTCAGGCCGGCCGCCTGCGCACCGGTCGCCGCCGTGTCGAGTTCCTGCGCCGTTTTCGCCGCGTCCTTCAATTGCTCCACGCGCTCGGCGACATCCATCTGCGTCGACGCGCCGAGCCGGCGCGCGGTACTCGACATCAGCACGCCCGCGCCGGCCCGCACGACACCCCATCCCTGCGTCGCCAGTTCGAAGCCTTCACCGCGATAGGCGCCGCGCATCGTCCCCTGCTGGTCGATCAGATAGCCCTGCGCGAGGCGCGTGTCGGCAGTCGAATTGCTCAGCTCGTGACGCAGTTGTCCGGCCGCGTCGTCCATCACCCAGCGACTGCCGGGTTGCCCATCGAGGGTTTGCGTCTGCAGGCCCGTCAGTGTTCCTGAATGATTCGCGTCGCTGCCTTCGCCCGCGGAGAACGGCGGACGCACACGCCCGCCGTACACCTGGCCGAGCACGACCGGCGCATCGATGTTGCCCGACTCGAAGCCGACCACCACTTCCGCCCCCACGCGCGGTACAAACGCATGACCGAAATTCGGCCCGGCCGCCTGTTCGGCGACGCGAACCAGAATGCCCGAACGGTGATCGCCCGGCGCGTGGCCGGTCGGATTGGACCGGCTTGCCGTATCCGTCAACCCGCCCGGCAGCGGCGCGACACCGCGCATCCACGGAAACTGGATGCGGACCTGGTGATCGCGCGTGCTGCTGACGCGCCCACCCGGCTCGCCGACGACGATCGCAGTCTGCACCCCGTACACCGTCGGCCGGTCGCGGAACGGCGGCACGATCGGCGTGCCCTCCGGCACCGCGACGAAGCGGTTGCGATACAGCCCCTTGTCGAGCTCGCCGCGTCCGAACAGCTGGCCGATCTGCGCGCCGAGGTTGTTGACGGCTTCGTGCTCGATCGACAGCGGTACGAATCGCACGGTGCCGCCCAGATAGTCGTTCAGCGTATGGACCTTGCCGGTCTCGAGCGTGCGCGACGACCCGCCGCCACGGTAGACCCGTTTCGCGAGCTGCAGCGCGTCGAGACGCTGTTCGGCGTAACGCTGCGCATCGCCGCTCGTGTCGAAGCGGCCTGCGCGCTGGCCGTCGTAGATCTCCCGCACCGGCAGCAACGGCGCGTCGGCATCGGCGGGCTGTTGCGCATGGCCGGCAAGCGCATGAAGTTCGCTGGCTTTCCAGCTCGTCGCCACCACGCGATCCGGCACCAGCTGACGCCGATCGGAGAATTGCGTCATCACGCCGTCCGGATCGCCGACGTCCTGCGCATTGAATGCGATGGCGCTGCCGTCGGGCAGCCGCGCATGGCGGTCGAACACAACGACGGTATGGTCGCCCGACGGCGCCTTCCCCGCGTCTTGCCCGTGCTCGATGCGAAACGACAACCCGGCCTCGGACAACTGCCGCGACACGAAATCGAGATCGGTTTCGCGATACTGGCCGCGCAAGCGAAACGATCGCAGCGGCTCGACGAGTTCATAGCGCCAGTGCGCTTCCGGATAGTCGCCGAACACACGCTCGCAGATCCCCTCGGCATCGAGGTCGACGAAATAGAGGCAATTGCGGCGCAGCTTCAGCAGCGCGAGCCACGATTCCATCGTGAGCCGATAGCGCGTGAACTCGCCGTCGCTCTCCGCATAAGCGGCATGCGTGACGTAGCCGTTCCAGCATCGTTCGCCCGCCGCCGTCGCGAGACGCAGCCGCACGGCGCTGCCGATCAGCGGCGCGAGATCGAGAAACGGCTCGCTCGACAGCACGTCGATCTCGAACCGGAACGATTCGCTGATCCCTTCACGACCGTGAAAGCGCTCTACGACGAATGCGTCCGGCATCGCGGTATCGATCTGGATATGACGGGTCGCTTGCCCGTACCCCGTTAATGCGGCAACTAGATCCATGTCGTTTCTCGGCAATCGCGCGCGAATGCGTGTCGCGCCGGCTGGTTCGTATCCAATCGGTTCATCGGAACAGCTTGCTCATGTCGACGTTGCGCTGCATCTGCTGACGCATCGCCTCCATGTCTTCCTGCACGCTCGGCACATGGGGCGCGTCCCAGCGCACGCCGTTCACGTAGACGGTGCGCCAGCGCAGGTAGCCCCAGACGAACGAAAACTCGCGCCCCGAATCCTGCAGCGCGAGACCACCGGTGACTTTCGGGTCGGTCAGCACGGCGCTGTCGGTCGGCGCGGTGGCATCCCGGGCCGCGCGGGCTTTCTGTGCAGCCTGCTGCGCGGCGTCGTAACGTTTCAGGATGCCGGCCTGCTGCGCGGTCAGCGGCGAACGCGGTTCGGGCTCCGGCGCGACGTTGGCGGCCGGCCCGAGCCCGAGCGCACCCGCCCCCATCATCTGCATGATCTGCGACGGTCCCGGCACGCCAAGTTGCTGGCGCTTCTTCCACTCGGCGTGCTTGCGCTCGAACTCGGCCTGGCGCGTTTTCAGCGCTTTGATCTGGTTGTGGTTCCACACGTCGTCGTCGTCGCCCAGCGGCTTGAACCATGCGCGCGAGTCATGCATGAAGTTGTCGTACAGCGCGCTGATCGGCGCTTCCGGCGGCCCCATGTTCCAGTCGCCGCGCACCTCGAGCCACTGCTTCCATTTCTCTTCGAGCTGCAGCTGGAAGAAATCCTCGGCGCGCTTGGCGCTCGCGCGCACGAGCGGGCCCACGAACGGAATCGCGGACTGCAGGCCCGCGGCGATCGGCAGGACGGCCGGCGAAATGACGGCCGCCGCCTTCGGGTTCTGGGTGATCTTCCGGCTGACCGTGTTGCCCGCGTACCGGCTCACGGTCGGTCCGCCTTCTTTCTCGCATTCGAGCAGGTCGCGCCATTCGAGCCGCAGTTCCTCGTTCGCGCTGTCGAGATCGACGGCATCCTGCGGATAGGCAGCCTTGGCGGCGAGAAACGACGGTTGCAAACGCAAATTGTCGAGCCGCATCTTGCGCCAGCGCAGGTAAAGCCCGTAGTGCGCGCGCATCAGGCCCGGCGTGCCGTGCTCCTTCGCGTAGTAATAGTCGGCGCTCGTGCTCACATAGGCGGAAAAGGCGCGCTTGAGCGCGGGAGAAATCGCGAATGCCGCCGCGGCTTCGGCAGCGACACCGGGCCCCTTGATATCGAGTGGAACACCGGCCTTGCGCGCTTCGCGATACATGTCGAGCAGCGGCACCTGCGACAGCTTGTCCGCGTCGCCGGTGCCGCGCCCCTGCTCGCCTGGCCCGTAACCGCCGCCGACATCCGAATGCACGCCCGGATAGACGATTTCTTCGTGCCCGTCTCGCGACGCATCGATCAGGTCGAGCGGGAACGATCCGCGCGGCTCGTGGGCGGCGACCATATGGACGCAGCGGCGCACGTAGCGCGGCACGCCCATCAATTCCTTGCGCCCCCAGCCGCCGTGCCCGTCGAACAGCGTCGCGGCCGTGCTTTGCGCGATGCCGACCGACGCGACCGTATCGAAGATGCCGAGAAAGTCGTAAGACACGGGCACGCCGCACAGGCTGAAATCGGGGTCCAGCGCATCGGCCAGCCAGTTCGAGAACGTGCGGGCCTCGGCCGCCCCGCGCGAAAAACCGAACACGTACAGCCGAATGCGCTGCAGTTTCGGCTTGCCCTTCACCAGCAGATCGCCGACGCGCGCCTTCAGCTGCGCGCACCGGGCCCGCAATGCGACGCGGCGTTTCTCGTCCCATGCGCGCATCGTCGCGGTCCAGTTTGCCGTATCGACTTCGCCTTTGAGCTGCGCCCAGATCGTGTCGCGATCCCAGGTCAGTTCGATCCCGTTCTGCTCGGCGGCCATCAGCTTGAGCGCACCGACGCTCGAACTGCCGCGCGCGTTGATGTCGCCGAGACTGCCCGGCTTGGGCGGAGTGCCGCCGAGATCGATGCCCTTGAAATTCAGGTCGACGCTGACGGCCTTCGCGAGTTCCTTGTCGCTCTTGCCGAGCGCCGCGGACAGCGAATTGCCGAACGCGTGCGCATGCACGACGTTGTGGATCTGCAGCAGCGCCCAGTTGATGCGCCCCTCGCCGGCCCATCCCGTCGCCGCGCCGGCCGCGGCCTGCAGTCCGACGCCCTGGTCGCCGATCTCGTCGACGAACGGCGTGCCGACGCCGGCCACGTAAATGGCACTGTGATACTTGTCGCGCGGAAACACGTCGAACAGCCGCGCGACGTTGCTGTGCTTGCCGCCCGTGCGATCGCGATCGGCGTTGTTGCGCGTGCCGTCGAAGAAGATGCCGACATGCAGCGTCTTGCAGCAACTCATCCCGTCGTCGTCGTGCAGCCGACGCATGATCGCGTCCTGCTCCTCCCGGGTGACGACGCCGACGTCAGGCCGGTCGGCGCTCGCGAAGCGGAAACTCATTGCATGATCCTCTTGTCGGGATTCGGGCACTGCGGGTCGCTGTTGCGCAACGTGAAGTTCCCCGGGCACGCTTCATCGGGCGCCTGGAGATTTTCGGGGAAGCCCCGGTAGCCGGGCATCCACTGAGACGCATAGACCTTGATTCGATCGTGCGGAAAGAACAGGACCCACAGGAAGCCATCCGAGAATGTGTCGTAGCGCTCAACCGGTACGACCCGGCTCGCAAGCGCCTTCGGATCCTTCCTGTACAGGTTGTCGTCCCGCCACTGCAGGTTGACGGTCAGTCCCGGATGCCATTGTTTCGGCAACGCGACGCAGCAGATGATCGCGCCGCCGCCGCTGCCGATGCGCGCCGGCACCGTCCCGCCCCAGGTGCCATCGACGTAGAACGCGCCGATCGGAACGTCGGTGTAGTTGAGGGCATTCAGCTTCAGCCCCATCGTGCCGGATGCGGCCGCCGCACCTGCGCCGCTCGACGCGCCGCTCGACGCCCCGGCCGCAGTCGACGCGGCAGGCGACATGTCGGTCGCACGCGAGCATCCGGCCGTCCCGAGCAGGATGGCCATGAACATCAGCAGCCGAGCGGCAAACGTCGTGGAACCGGCATTCAAACTCATCTTTTCATCCTCTTGTCCGACGCCGTGCGGCGTGGATCGCTATCAACCACGTGCGCTGTCGCATGCACGCAAACCCGTGTCGTTCTATGCGGACGACGTCGCCGGCGCGAGCTCCGTCACCAGATACCCGGCCGCCACGAGCGCATCGAGCGCGGCTCGCGACGCCGCCGCAGGGGGGCCGTCGTGCCGCGCCCACGCCGCACTCACACACGCATGGGCTTGCGACGGCGTGGCCACCAGACGGCCGAAACTCTCCGGACGCTGGCGAACATGAAAAATCAGCGTGTCGATCTTCGCAGCCTGTCGAAGCCATTCGATCTGTTCGTCGTCGAGCACGTAGGGCTCGCCGCTGCGCCCGGCGTCCGCTTCACCGCCGGCCGCCTCGCCCACGGTGTCGAAATCGAGCGGGACGAGCGCGCCGGTGCGATCGAACACATGCCACGCGTCGATGCCATTCGTGAAGCGGCGGCGCTGTGCGGGCGTCAGCGCCGCGAGCCACGCGGGCAGGCAACGCGTATCGGCGAGACGCACCAGAAATGCTTCGCCGTCGGATGCCGCACTCGCCTCCATCTGTCCGCGCAGATGCGCGGCGAGCGCGGCCGTATCGCGCGCGCCATGCAGCAGGCTCACCATCGGTCGTCCGGACGTCTCGCGCAGCACGGTCTCCAGCATCGCCCGGCGCGCCGCCGCGTCCGCCGGCAGCGGTACGAGGCACGGCGAAATCGCCAGCAAGTCGTCGCCGTCGTACACCCCTTCGTACAACACGACGGCATCGTTGCGCTCGACCGCGGGCATTCGGTCACGCATCGCCGGCGCGAAACTCATGTCGAGCAGCAGGTGCCAACGGCCGTCGGCCGGCACGCGCTCGAAGAGCGCATTCAGCCGGTCCGGCGTGTCGTCGGGATAGCGGTCGATCCAGTCGGTCGTTTCGATCGTCATGCTCAGATCGCCTTGCCCGCGAGTGCGCTGCCCGACTGCATCGCGTGCAGCAGGCATTCGACACAGACCTTTTCGGGAAACTGCGGCAACGGCGTATTCAGTTGAGCGGGCCCCACGAATGCATGCTGCGCGGCATATACGACGAATTTGCCCGGGCAACCGAACGTGACGTCGCCACCTTCGATCGTCACGTGCGCCCCTCCGCTCACCGCGAGATGCACGGTCTTCTTCGCGGCGATCTCGACGTCCGCGCTCGCGGACGCGAGCGTCAGATCGTCGCGCGCGTGCAGGCCCAGCACATCGCGCTGCGCCTGCAGCGTCAGTCCGTCCTTGCCGGCGATCATGCCGATGCCGACACGCTCCGCATGGCTCGCGCCGGCCAGCCAGCCGATGCCTTGCCCGCTGTGAATGCGCAGCTGCTGCGCAGCGGCGAGATTGAAGTCGCCACCGCTGCCGAGCGACAGCGTTTCGCCGGCCGCCCATTGCAGGGCCTGACCGGCAACCAGCCCGTGCCCGCCCCGTGCCTCGATGCCGAGCACGGGGTCGCCCGTGTGCGGCAGTGCGTTGCCGGTCGACCGCTGGGCGGCGTCGGCCGACGCCTGCGTGTAGCCGTTCGCGCCGACCGTCGTCGCGAAGCTCTGCGCAAGCGCATCCAGCGGCGCGGCGCTGCCGTTCAACGACGACTGGCCCGCCTGCTCCACGCCGCGCTGTGCGGCGAACGGCAGCGTCCCGTGCGTATCGGCCGTCTGGTCGAATCGCCGAACCAATGCGGTGTGCCGCGCGAGCAGCGCCTGCAGCGCGGACGCATCGCCCGCCGGCTGGGCGGCGCCGGCAGGCGCGTAGCTCGACACCAGCAGGCCGCGCGTCGCACGCATTGCACCGTACGCATCCGAGCGCAATTCGACGCCCTGGCCACGAAAACTGCCGAGATAGTTGTCCGCCTGATGGCGCAGATGACCGAGGTTCAGTTGCGTGGCCGCGTGCGTGGTCGCCATCTGCAGGCGTCCCATGCCGTCCGAATCATCGGCGACGAGCTGGTTGTGGCCATGCCCGTCGAAACCCTGGCTCTTGAAGCCCGACAGCGCGCCGGCGTGATTGTGACGATCGGTGCCGCCGCCGGCGCCATGCCACGCGGGGCTCAGCCCGCTTGCCAGATTGCCCTGCGCACTCGGCGCATGATCGCCCGCCTGCGTGTAGATCGACGCGTCGAGCGGCTTGCCGGCCGCCCCGCCCGGCGAAGGCGACTCGCCGCCTTCGCCGCGGCCATTGAACAGGCCGCCGAGCACGATCGGCCGGTGGATCAGCCCATGGTGAAACTGCACGAGGACTTCATGACCGATGCGCGGCACCTGCTGAAGGCCGTGCCCGTCGCTCGCGAGCCGTTGTATGGCGCGCGTCGGATACGTACCCGCATCGTCTTGCGCCTGCCAGTGGAAGCGAACGCGCAACCGTCCCTGCGCATCGGCGTGCACGGGCCCCGTCGAACCGGGCCGCGCGTCGCCGGCCGGCCCGACGACGATCGCCGTCTGCGCACCCAGCGCCGTCGGAACCGGATTGAGTCGCTGCCCGGTTCCGTCGGCCAGCGTGGGCCGCCAGACCTGCGTTCGCGGCACCGCATCGAACCGGTTTGCATAACCGCCGGCCTGCGCTTGCCGAACCACGCGCGGATCGAGCGCCGCCGCCGGCAACGGCCCGAGTTGCCGTTCGATGGCCTCCATCACGGTCGCCGGCAGATTGTTGATCCCGACGTGCTCGACGCGCGTCAGCAGAAAATCCTCGGGCGCCGCGGCGCCGCGCACGGGCTGCCAGCCGGCATCGACGAGTTTCAGCGCGCGTCCTGCGCGCGCCGTGCGCAGCGTGCCGTAGCCGGTCCAGAAACTGGCGCGCGACACGATCGCATCGGCCTGGCGCCTTACCGTATCTTCCGCTTCGCGCAAGCTGTCGAACGCCTCCGGCCCGACGTCGTCGTAGAGTTCGCGCGCGCCCGCCGGCCGGCCGAGCGTCGTACTCGCGGTAGTCGCCCGGTTCACGCGATAATCGCTGCTGATCAGTGTGATGCGATCGGCCGTCAGCGACAGCGACTGCCCGATCCCGAGGATCACGTCGTCGGCGCCGGTCGCCGTCCCGCTGGAGCGGCGCGGCACCCCGCCGCGTCGCGCGGACGTATCGTCCTCGGCCAGTTGCGCGCTGTCGTCGAAGACCAGCATCGTATGCCCGGCAGGCGCGTCCCCGTCTTCGACGAAGCAGAACCCGAGGCCAGCCTCGGCCAGCAGATGCTGCACGAATTCGTAGTGCGTATGGGTTCGGTACTGCACGCGATACGCAGTAGGGCCCAGCGCATCGAGCCGCCGGCCAGCATCCGGCGTGAGGCGCCACCGCGCGATCCCGGCGTACGGCGCGAACACCGTGTCGAGCACGTCGGCAAGCGTCTGGTTCACAAAGGTTCGCTCGTCGCGCGCATGCGCGAGTGCGGCGAGCCACGGCACCATCCGGAGATGGTAGCGAGCGAGGCCTGCGTCGTAGCCCCTGCACTCGGCCTCGGCGACGAGGCCGCTGCGCAGCGTCGTCGTGCCGTTCGCGAGCGTGGTGCGAATCGCGACACGCTGCCCGAGCATCGCGTCGAGATCCAGTGCAGGATCCGTCGACAGCGCATCGACGTTCCATTCAAAGAGATCGGAGAGCGATTCGCGGCCGGTCCAGCGCTCGATTTGAAATGCCGCAAGCGCGCCCGATCCGTCCAGCGAATACAGGCGATTGAATGCGCCAAAAAGAGACGCAAATTCCGTGATGACGCTCATGCGATCCCGCTCTCTCAGGATTTGACGTTTTTAAATAGATATTGCTGCGACGAACACGGGATGATGCACGATTGCCGGCATCGCGCGATCGACATGCCGATCCGGCGGGAAATGCGCGGGCTCCCCCGCAACACCGCCCGCTGTCTGGCTGTACGCACGCCAATCGGATCAGATGATGCGACCCCTATTGAAGCTTACTATTTTAGATTACGTCGCGGGGCTTCGCCATAAGCAAACAGACCCGGATTTAAAAATGCCGGCCTTGACGTGCGGCCATCACGCACGATAATGACGGCCTTCGGCTCGAAAGCTACATTACGGCTCAATTGAAACAGGCAATTATTGCCGAAAGGTAATAAATACCCGATTCAGCCGAAATCGATTCGAAAAACGTTGCCGATGACGCGCGCGCCCTCCCGCACCGGCCGGCGAAGCCGCGCTGCATCGTCGATGATTCCAGCCAGGAGGCCTATCCGGATGACCCAACCCTTCATCGTCCTCGGGGACAAGCACAGCCATGGCGGCACCGTGACAAGCGCGTCCACGCTGTCGTCGGTCGATGGCCGCGGCATCGCGCGCCGCAACGACACGGTGACGTGTCCGATCCATGGCCCGAATTACATCGTCGACGGCGACGACACAATGATCGTGCAGGGCGAAGGCGTCGCGCGCGACGGCTACAAGACGGCCTGCGGCGCCGTACTGGTCGCGAGCCGGACGGCGGGCAGCGACGGCAACTGATACACGACGCCGCAAGTCGTGGGGGAATCGACGGAAATGATCACGCGATTGCGCAAGACGGCATTCGTCGCCGCGCTGTTCGTCGCGGTGTGGATCGCCGTGTTCGTCTGGTGGAAAACGACCCGGCATGCCCCCACCGCCAGGGAGTTGCTGCTGTGCGGGCTCGTGCTGCCGGCGGCCCTCGCCGTCTGCGCGGCATGGCTGCGCCGGGCGCTCGGCCCGCATCCGGCGCTCGCGGCCGTCGCACCGCCGAGTTCGTCCGCATCGACGGACGCCGCTGCCACGCAAGATCCGACGTCGCACACGTGGTCGGCCCTGCTGCTCGACAGCAGCGTGAGGCTGCCGACGGGGGCGACGACCGCAGACATCGATGCGGCGGCGCGGGAAGAGCGTTCCGTCGCGCTTCATCCCGAACTGCAACGCGCGGACGGAACCGGCGTATTCGCGAGCACGGTCGACTCGGTGTCGCTCGACCGGCTCGATACCAGCCTGCTTGCGCCCGACGCGCGGGAAACGCTGCAGGACGAGCATTGGCGCGGGCTGCTGCTGGCCGCCGATGCACTCGACGAATTGCGCGAGCGTCATGCCGTGTTGTCCGGCGCGGCCGCCGACGCGCCGCCGCTCAGGCTCCATCTGCTGATGCCGGACCGCTGGCGACCGGTCGCCGCCACGCTCGCCGCATGGCTCGATGCGCACGCGGCGCGGGAAGCCGTCGCACCGGGCATCGTCCGTGCGCAATTGCGCACGGTCGCCGATCCCGTACACGCATGGGCGGTCGTCGACGAACTGATCCAGGCGTTGCACCTGCAACCGTCCGGCGAACTGCACGTCGTCCTGGCGTTCGATTCCACCGCCAGTCAGGACGCAGTCGACGCGCTGGATCGCGCAGGCCGGCTCTACGGTCGCGATCGGCCGAACGGCATGATGCCCGGTGAAGGCGCATGTGCATTGCTGCTCGGCCATCCCGACACACCGCATGCGATGTCCGTCCCGTCGATCCACCGGCTCGCGGCCGCGCGCCGCGCGATTTCCGCCGATCACGGCAAGGCCGAAGCGACGACACTCGAACAGTTGCTGGCGGCGACGCGTACGCGCTTGTCGACGTTACGTCCCGACCTGTCGGCACCCGGATTCGTCACCGACGCCGATCAACGCAGCAGTCGCCGCACCGAAGTCGTGACGGTCAGCGAGCAGATCTGGGGCGATGATGCCGCCGAGCGCAGCCGCCACCTCGGGCTCGCCAACGGGGCGGGCGGCGCGGCGCTCGCGCTCGCTGCACTGGCCGTCGCCGCCGATCACGCGACAGAGGAAGGGCAAGCGGTATTGGCGGCATCGGTCAGCGACCCGCTCGCACGTGGCGTGATGCTCGTCACGCCGGCGATGACGGTCGACACCACGGCATCGGTGCCGCAATCCGGAACGGTCGCGGCGTGACATGACGCGCCGGTCAGCGCGGCGCGTCACGCGTCGTGCGAGCCCCGGTCGACGACGGTATCGAGGCGCCTGACCGCCGCGGACACCCATGCCGCTACCCGCGGCGATGAATCGCGACGCGTGCGGCCGACCGATCGGCCGCGCGCGACGTGCATGCCGGCGATAGCCGCACTCGCAAAAGCGACATCGGCCGCAACCGATTTTCGTCGGCGGCTGAATCCGTCACCCTCGCCGCACCCAGATCACTTTCCCGTCGCGAATGCCGAGATTGCGACGCTCCTCCCGGTAATCCATCGTGCCCGGCAACGACTTGCCGTCGCGCTCGAGCACGCGCCACAGGCAGCCGTCGAGCAGCGCGGTCGCATCGGCTTCGGTCTTGCCGACCAGCGCATCGTCGGGCGCGGCATCCGCCTTGCATACCTGCGCGGCGCCCGGCTGCAAAGGGGCCCTGGCCGCGCCGCCGGCGGTGGCGTTGGGGTGTTTCGTGTCCATGTCCGCACATCCTGCAAAGGTTGCGCTCGCAACGAGTGCAACGAGCATCGCGATCGTGTTCTTCATCGGTTTCTCCCTGTCGCGGCCCGGCGGTCCCTGTGCGGCATTCGTGCACGACCGGGCGTCGCATGCGTGATCGGTTCCGCACGCCGCCGGCCGTTTCCTGACGAAGCCGGCCGGCGAATGGCGGCCTTTCGCGACCCGGCCGAGCCGGCTCGGCGCACCTGCGTCGCAGGCCCGGCCTGACGCCGAACCCGCCCGCATGTTACCGCACGCGGTTCGCGGCGACGGCGCGACGCCGAGGGTTCGTGTGCGCGCTGCGCACACCGGGCCATCCGCTCAGAACTTGTACGTCACGCCCGCGATGCCGTAATAGT
This sequence comes from Burkholderia sp. 28_3, assembly GCF_003253915.1. Lineage (NCBI taxonomy): Bacteria > Pseudomonadati > Pseudomonadota > Betaproteobacteria > Burkholderiales > Burkholderiaceae > Burkholderia > Burkholderia sp. 28_3. Next base: position 44,977 of record NZ_QKZF01000015.1, on the reverse strand, counting down.
TGTTGCGCGACTGGACGATCGGGCTGTCGCCCGCGCGACCGAGCAGCCGCGTCACGCCGCCGGTCGCGAGCACCGACCAGTGCCGCGACAGCGACCAGGTCCACGCGACCGCCATCGCGGCGCTGTCGATTCCGCCGCTCACCGAATACGGCCGGAACCGGCTCGTCATCGACTGTGCGTCGGTCACGCCGTAGAAAGTCTGCATGTAGCGTCCCGAGCCCGCGTGCACGGTGCCCGTCACGACGATCTCGTGCTGCGACGTCTTGAGCACCGGTACCGCGAGATCCACGTGCCCCGACACACCGCGCGACGTGTGCGTGACGGGCGTATCGATCGTGACGCTCAGCTCCGCCGCATCGAAAAGCGTCACCCCGGCACGCACGCCGACGAGCACCGAGCCCGGAATCCGGCCCATCCCCTTCAGGTAGTCGGAGCCCGGCAGGTCGAAGCGGTTCTCGTCCGCGCGGCCCGCGTCGTAGCTCACCGCCGCCGACACGAACGCCCCGTGCGGCAGGTTCAGCCGATAACCGGCGCCCTCCGTGCTGTCGATGAAGAAGCCGTTGCCGAACGTGGCGGAAAACGACGGCGCAACGACGCCGCGATACTGGTTGCTGCCCGGGTAGCGCGGTGCGAACCCGCCGCCGAGCGACAACGAATACTGGTTTTCCGCGTGAGCGGCGGCGGCGAGGGTCAGGCCGGCGAGCGGCATGCAATAGCGGTAGCGGCGAAGTAATGGGCGCACAATATTGAGATAAGAGTGACGAAGCCCGCAGTCTAGGTGCCGCCCCGCGCCGAGACTGTCCTGAATGTGCGGCGAATCTGTGCTCAATTGTGTTCGATTGTTCGAGATTGTCGCCCCGCTGCCCCGGCCGCCGGTCCGCCGGATAGAATTCGCGTGCCGCGCCGCGCATCGGCCTGCGTGTGAGCTGGCGCGTGCATCCTGAGGAGACCATGAACGAAGTTCCGCTCAAATACCGTGTGCTGCTGATCGAGGACGACGATCGCCTCGCGCAGCTCGTCCGCGAATACCTCGACGGCTATGAATTCGCGGTGACGGTCGTGCGGCGCGGCGACCTCGCCGTCGCGGCGGTGCGCGAGCATCAGCCGGCCCTCGTGATACTCGACCTGATGCTGCCGAATCTCGACGGCATGGAAGTCTGCCGCCGCATCCGCGCGTTCACCAACGTCCCCGTGCTGATCCTGACCGCGCGTGCAGACGTGTACGACCAGGTCGCCGGGCTCGAGACGGGCGCCGACGACTACGTGACGAAGCCGATCGAGCCGCGCGTGCTGGTCGCCCGTGCCCGCGCGCTGTTGCGTCGCGCGCAGCCGGCCGCGGCGGACACGCCCGCAGTCGCGCCCGACGCGCTGGTATTCGGTGAACTCACGATCTCGCCGCCGAACCGCACCGTCACGTGGCGCGGCGAGCCGGTCGAGTTGAAGACCGCCGAATTCAACCTGCTGCTGATCCTCGCGCGCGCGGCCGGCACCGTGCTGAGCCGCGACGACATCCTGAAGCAGTTGCGCGGGATCGAATTCGACGGGCTCGACCGCTCGGTCGATTCCGGCATCTCGAAGCTGCGCCGCCGCTTCGAGGATGCGTCGTCGGAGCCGCACAAGATCAAGACGATCTGGGGTCGCGGCTACCTGTTCAGCCCTTCTGCGTGGGACGAATAAATGCTGCGCCCGTTGCTCCGGTTGTACCTCGTCGTGATCCTGTTCGTCGGCGCGTCGATCATCTTCATCCAGTTGTCGTTCGACCGGATCTTCTACGAGCGCGGCGCGCAGGCGCAGCGCGACTCGCTGACGACCTACTCGTTCGTGCTGAACGATTACCTCGAACGCCATCCGGGCGCGCAGCGCGAGCTCGCCTTGCGCGAATTGGCGCTGCACGGCCGCGAAGGATTCGGCTTCATGTCGATGGCCGACGCGCGTGCGCAGCTGAGCGGCGCGCCGCTGCGCGATCTCGATGCCGGCAAGATCGCGATCAGCTACAACGGCAAGGATTACTACATGCCGCTCGCGGACGGCTCGGTGCTGCATGCGCGCCCGATCGAGGCGCCGGACCTCGACATCCGCATCTATGCGTACATGCTGCTCGCGCTCGCGACGCTGTTCGCGGTGGTGCTGTGGATTCACTATCACTGGCGCGACATTCGCCGGCTGCAGGACGCCGCGCGCGCATTCGGCGCCGGTACGCTGTCGACGCGCGTGAAGCTGTCGGGAAAATCGAACATCTACGAGCTGTCGCAGCAGTTCAACGACATGGCCGCGCGCATCGAGGCATCGATCAAGCAGCAGCGTGAAATGATGCACGGCATCTCGCATGAACTGAAAACGCCGCTCGCCCGGCTCGAATTCGGCCTCGCGCTGCTCGCCGATCCCGACGAAACGGGCCGGATGCGCGAGCGTCGCGACGCGCTGCGGCGCGACGTGCGCGAACTCGACGAGCTCGTCACCGAGTTGCTGACGATCGGCCGGCTCGAACAGGGGGCGAGCGAACTCGCGCCGATGGAAGTCGTCGTCGACGCGCTGATCGACAGCGTCGCCGGCAACGTCGCGGACGACATCGCCGATCGCGGCATCGCGCTCGACGTGTCGACGCTCGACGCACCCGCGACCCACGTCTGCGACCCGAAGCTCGTCGCCCGCGCCCTGCTGAACCTGATCCGCAACGGCGCCCGCTATGCGTCGCGCAAGGTATTGCTGGCCGCCACCCGCGACCGGTCCGGCGCCCTCGTGCTGAGCGTCGACGACGACGGCCCCGGCATTCCGGCCGCCGAACGCGCCCGCGTGTTCGAGCCGTTCCAGCGGCTGGACTCGAGCCGCGACCGGCAGACCGGCGGCTTCGGGCTCGGGCTCGCGATCGTACGGCGCGTCGCGCAGGTACACGGCGGCGACGTGCGGCTCGAGGATTCGCCGCTCGGCGGCGCGCGCTTCGTGATCACGCTCCCCGCGCGTGCGCTGCCGGACAGTCTCTTCGACGTCGCGCAGCACGTGGAAAGCACGCATGTCGATGCGCGCCGCCGCAGCGGCACGGGCACGGTCGTCCCGCTGCGATGAAACAGGCGGCGGGTGTCCACCCGCCGCTGCCTGCCCGCCCCTTCGCTCAGCGCCGGCGCAACAGCGCGACGAAGAACAGGCTGCCGAACAGTGCGGTCACGATGCCGATCGGCAGATCCTCCGGCGCCGCGAGCGTGCGCGCGGCGACATCGGCCCACACGAGCAGGATCGCGCCGGCCAGCGCGGCGACCGGCAGCAGCCGGCCGTGCTCGGCCCCGACGACGCGACGGCACAGATGCGGCGTCACGAGCCCGACGAAGCCGATCGCGCCGCTCACCGCGACCATCGCGCCCGTCGCGAACGACGCGACGACGAACACCTCGCGCCGCATCCGCGCGCTCGGCACGCCGAGCGACGCGGCGGCGACATCGCCCGACATCAGCGCATTCAGTTCGCGTCGACGCGCATAGAGCGCGCCGCCGGCGAGCACCGCGCACACGGCCGGCACCGGCAGCAGATCCCAGCGCGCGAGCCCGACGCCGCCGAGCATCCAGAACAGCACCGACGACGCGGCGCGCTGGTCGCCGAGATACAGCAGCAGATTGCCGAACGCGGCCATCATGAACGACACCGACACGCCCGCGAGCAGCAGCCGGTCCGATTCGAGCCGGCCGCCGCGGTAAGCGAGCGCGACCACGCAGCCGGTCGCCGCGAGCGCACCCGCGAACGCGGCGACCGACAGCGTGAACGGGCCGAACGCCGCGCCGGCCACCACCGTGACCGCGATCGCGCCGAGCATCGCGCCCGCGCTCACGCCGAGCAGGTGCGGATCGGCCAGGCGGTTCGCGGTCGCCGCCTGCAACGCGACGCCGACCGTCGCCAGCGTCGCGCCGACGAGCGCCGCCAGCAGCGCACGCGGCATCCGGATCAGCCATACGATGCTGTCGTCGCCCGATACCGCCGCGAACGCGTCGGCACCACCGAACGCCGACGCGGCGTGCGCGGCGACGATTCGTACGGCATCCGGCATCGCAATCGGCGCCGGACCGAACGCGGCCGACACGACGATCGACACGACCAACAGCACGGCCAGCATCGGCAGCACCACGCGCATGCGGGGCCGCGCCACCTGCCCGCGCACGCTCATCGTGCCGCGCCGGCGAATGCGGCCGGATACAGCGCGCGGGCGAGCGTCTCGACGGCCGCGACGTTCTCGGGGCCCGGCGTCGCCGCATCGTACGGAATCACAACGAAGCGCCGGTCGCGAATCGCGGCCACGCGCGCGAGCGCCGGCTGGCTCGACAGGAACTGCTGCTTCTGCGCGGCCGTGACCGCCGAATAGTCGACGATCACGATCACCTGCGGATCGCGCGCGACCACGCTTTCCCAACTCACCTGCGTCCAGCTGCGCGGCAGGTCGTCCATCACGTTGCGCGCGCCCGCCGCCGTGAGCAGCGCGGTCGGCATCGCGAGCCCGCCTGCCGTCATCGGCTTGTCGGTGCCGCTGTCGTACACGAACACGCGCAGCGGCGCCGGGCGCCCGATCGCGCGCGACACCGCCGCAAGCCGCGCGCGCATTCCGGCGACGACCTGCGCGGCGCGCGCATCGACGCCGAAGATACGGCCGAGATTGTTCAGGTCGCGGAACACGTCGTCGAACGACGCGGCCGACTGCTTCATCACGTGCGAACACGATTCGGTCAGTTCGTACGTGCGAATGCCGAACGGCGCGAGCGTCGCGGGCGTGACCGGCCCGCCGACGTGCATTCCGTAGTTCCAGCCCGCGAGATAGAAGTCGGCGCGCGCGGCGGCCAGCACTTCCAGCGACGGATACTGGCTCGCCAGTTCGGGCACGCCCCGCAACGCGTCACGCACGCGCGCGGTGCCCGTCTTCCAGCCGCCGATGCCCGTATAGCCGACGAGTCGATCCTTCAGGCCGAGCACGAGCATCATCTCGGTCAGGTTCACGTCGTTGCTCACCGCGCGCGTCGGCGCACGCTCGAACGTCACGTCGCGATCGCAACTGCGCACGGTCACGGGATAGGCCCCCGCATGACCGGCCGCGCAGCCGAGCACGGCAGCGGCAACCAGCCGGCGGGAGATGGAGGACAAGGCAGCAAGCATGGCGGTCATTCCGGATGAAGCGGCGTGATGCGCGGCCGGCCCGTGACGGGGTGGCGATCGACGAGCGCGGCGACGCCGAACACGTCGCGCAGCAGCGCTTCGGTCAGCACGTCGTCCGGCGCGCCGGACGCGACGACGCGGCCATGCGCGAGCACATGGAGCCGGTCGCAGTACGCGGCCGCGAGATTGAGGTCATGAATCGTCGCGAGCGTCGCGATGCCGAGGCGGCGCACGCGCGCGAGCAGTTCGAGCTGATGACGCAGGTCGAGATGGTTGGTCGGTTCGTCGAGCAACAGCAGTTCGGGCTGCTGCGCGAGCGCGCGGGCCAGCAGCGCGCGCTGCTTCTCGCCGCCCGACAGCGACGCGAAACGTTGCGCGCGACGCTCGACGAGACCGACATCGTGCAGCGCGGCGTCGACGATCCGGCGATCGTCGGCCGACTCCGCATCGAACGGCCGCTTGTGCGGCGTGCGGCCCATGCCGACCAGTTCGTCGACCGTCAGCCCGAAATCGTCCGGCGTTTCCTGCTGCAGCACCGCGATGCGCTGCGCGACCGCACGCGGCCGCATGCGCCACACGTCCTGCGTGTCGAGCGCGACGCGGCCGGCGTCGGGCCGCGCGTAGCGGAACACGCAGCGCAGCAGGCTCGTCTTGCCGCTGCCGTTCGGGCCGACCAGCCCGACGAACTCGCCGTCGGCGACCGTCAGCGTCACCGCATCGAGGACGTCGGGCGCGCCGCCGGGCGACCAGCGCACGCGTTCGATGTCGAGCATGTGGGTCATGGAGCGCATGTCGTGCCGCTTCAGAAGCGCATCGTCGCGACGAGCTCCGCCGAGCGCGACGGGCCGAGCAGCCATTGCTCGCCGCCGTTCGACGTCGTCACCGCGTACGTGCGGTTCGCGAGATTGCGCAGATACAGCGCGAGTTCGGTGCGCGACGTCGGCTGCCAGCGCAGCGACGCATCGAACACCGTATACGACGGCACCTGCACGCGATTCGCGTCGTCGCCGTAGGTCGCGCCGACGTAACGCACGCCCGCGTTCGCTTGCCAGCGCTCGGCGAACGCCCAGCCGACCCACAGGTTCGCGGTCTGCTGCGGCACGCCGGACGGCACGTTGCCGGCCCGCGACACCGTCGCGCCGCCGACCGTCTGGTTGAATGCGTCGTAGCGCGCACGCAGCAGCGCGACGTTCGCATCGATCGTCCAGCCGTGCGGCAGCCGCGCGCCGCCGGTCAGCTCGACGCCGCGCGACGACTGCCGGCCGACCTGCTGGCGCAGCGCCGGATTGAACGGATCGGTGCTGAGCAGGTTGCGCTTCGTGATGTCGTACACCGCGACCGTCCAGTACGCGCGACCGTCGAGCAGCGTCTGCTTGAGCCCGGCTTCCCACTGTGCGCCGGTCGCAAGCCGGTAGTTCATCTGCGACGCGGACAGCGTCACGAGCGAGCCGACGCCCTCCGCGCCCGTCGTGTACTGCGCATACGCGCTGAACGTCGGCGCGATGTCGAACACGAAACCGGTGCGCCAGCCGATGTTCGCGAACCGCTTGTCGAAGCCCGCGCCGGTCGCCGCCTGCTCGCGGCTGAACGCGATGTGGTCGTAGCGCAGGCCGCTCACCCACGCGAGCCGCGGCAGCACCTCGAGCCGGTTCTCCGCGAATACCGCGGCCTGCCGCGCGCGCGTGCTGAACTGCGGCACGGTCGGGTCGGGGCTCGTGAAGACGCCGGGATCGAAGCCGTGCACGGGTACCGTCGTTTCGCCGCCGTACGGCGAATTGTTGGTACCGCTGAACGTGGTCTGGCTGAATTCCGTGCCGACGACGAAACGGTTCGCCCGGCCGAACAGCATCCCGTCGAAGCGTGCGCTGAGCCGGTCGCCGATCTGCCGCTGGTGGTGACCGATGTCGAGATAGTCGCCGCGCGTGACGCGCGCGGTCGCCGGGTCGAGCACGTACGATTCGGCGTTGCGCCAGTGGCGGTTGGACGTCAGATAGTAAAGCTGGTTGTCGATCGTCACGCCGGCCGTGGGCCGGTAGCTGGCCGACAGGCGCGTCCATTGGTCGTAGTAGGAAATCGTCGCGTCGCCGACCGTGTAGTTCAGCTTGCGCAGCGACGGATCGAGCACGCCGTTCGGCGCGGGCACGCCATAGTACGTCGCCGGCATCTGGCGCCCGTAGTCGTAGTCGAGCGTCAGCGTGAGCCGCGGGCTCACGTCGAATGTCAGCGCGCCGCCGATCGCCGTCGTATGCGTATCGGCCCGCTCGGCGAGACCGTTCGCGCGCGCATCGCTCGCGTAAAAGCGGTACGACAGCCGCGGGCCGAGCGCGCCCGTCGTATCGAACGCGAAGCGCTTCGCGCCGTCGGGACCGACGCCGGCCTGCAGCGTCGTCTCGCGCGTGCGCTGCGGCCGCTTCGGCACCACGTTCACGACCCCGCCGATCGCCCCTTCGCCGTACAGCACCGATGCCGGGCCGCGCAGCACCTCGATGCGCGCGACCGACCACGTGTCGAACGGAAACGTGATCGTGCCGGCCGCCGGCATCAGCCGCACGCCGTCGAGCAGCGTCATCACCGACTCCTGTCCGCTGAAGCCGCGCACGCTCAGCGCGGTGCCGCCGGTGCCCGGCGCGATCGCACTCGCAAAGCCGGCCGTGCGCGTGACCGCGTCGAGCACCGTGCGATCGCCGCGCGCCTCGATCGTATCGGCCGTGACGGTTTCGACGCTCGCGGGCGTGTCGAGGCTCGCGAGCCCGAGCCGCGAGCCCGTTTCGAGCGGTTGCGTCAGCGGGTCGGCCGACGCGGACGATGCGGTGACGTTGATCGCCGGCAGCGCGTGCCGGTCGTCCTGCGCCGAGGCGGCGGCTTCGGCGGCCAGCGCGCCGGTGGTGGCCATCGCGCAGCCCAGCAAGGTCGTGCAACTGCGTGCCGCACGTGCGCGCCAGGCGCCCGTGTTCCGGCGCGGCACGGCATGGCGCCGCTCCCCGCGCGCCGGGGTATGTCCGGTTCTCGTCACGTCGTATCGATCTTCGTTGGTGTCGTCGCACGCGGCCGGCCCGGCAACCCGGCCGGCCGGCGACGAAAACGTCAGATGATACAATATATCAACTTGATCCGTCAGGGTTTCGACAGCCCGGGTTCACGCCCCGCGCGTCTATAGCGGGAAACTGAACTGCACCCACAGCTTGTCGCCCTGCGGCCGGTTGCGCACCGCGAACTCGTGCTGGTACTTCACGACCACGCCCGACGCCGGCCCCCACATGACGCGCAACTGCGGACCGATCGCGACCGTTTGCCCGCGAAAGCCGTCCGCGCCGACCTTCACGCCGTCCTGCGTATCGTCCGTGAACTGCTTCAGGAACGTGCCCTGCACGCCGACCTGCACGCGCCGGTCGAGCGAATAGCCGATCAGGTAGTCGAGCACGGCGAGCGCGCCCGAGTGATAGCGCGTCGCGTGGTTCGGCGAATTCAGCTCCAGCAGCGTGGTCGTCGAAATCTCCCAGTCGCGGCCCGGAAACCACGTCGTGCTGAGATACGGCAGGAACGCATAGGTGTTCAGCCCCGGGTTCGCGATCCGGTTCGCCGCATACGCGCCGGTCGGCACCGCGAACGACGGCGAGAAGAAGGCGAAGAACGTCTGCGACGCACTCGCGTAGTCGATCATGAACGGCTCGAGGATCACATCGCCCAGCGACATGCGGTTGCCGGTGCCGCCGGGCGTCGACAGATGCAGGCGCACGATCGGCACGATCGCGCTGCTCGACAGCGAGAACGGCCCGAGCGTCGCGCCCCAGGTGTGGACGACTCGCGGCGTCTCGGCGACCACGCTCAGGTGAAATCCCGGCACCGCGCCGCCGCCGTCCGGTCCGGCAAAGCGGTTCGCCGTGTAGTAAAGCGAATAGTTGAAGTACTGCGTGTGGCCGGGCGGCGGCAGCAGACCGTTCAGCACCGTGTTGACGCCAAACGGATAGCTGATCTGCCCGCTCTCGGCAGCCGACGCCGGAACGTGCACGGCTCCGGCGATCAGGAGTGCCAACGGCACCCGTCGCAATGCGTATTTCATGTCGTCTCCAGACCGATTGTTATCGTGTAATCGCGAGCCGGACACCGCCGGCCCGGGGAGACGCAATGTAAAACGCACGACAGCGGCGAAAAAGACGACGATCGGGAGAACAGTTCTCCGTCACACGGAGAAATGCGCGACGGCGCGGCGCCCGCGGGTACTCAGCGGCCGACTTCCTTCCATTTGCGCGCGAGTCCGAGTCGTTCGAAACGCTCGATCAGGAACTCGGTGAAGACGCGGATCTTCGCCGGCTGGTGTCGGCGGCTCTGGTACGCGATATTGACGGTGAGCGCGGGCAGTTGCCAGTCGGTCAGCACCGGCACCAGCTTCCCGGCGACGATATCGTCGTGAATGATGTAAAGCGGCTGGATCAGGATGCCGAGCCCGGCGAGCGCCGCCGCGCGGATCACCTGCCCTTCGTTCGCATCGAGCACGCTCTTGATCGTGACCGACTGCTTCTTCGCACCATGGCGGAAATGCAGCACGTACGGATCGTTCGCGAGGTTGTAGACGAGCAGCCGGTGATCGCCCAGCGCGTCGGGCGTCGCCGGCGCGCCGTGTTTCGCCAGATACCCGGGCGACGCGGCCAGCACGCGCCGTGTCTCGGCGAGCTTGCGCACGGTGATGCCCGAATCCGCTTCGTGTTCGCGCGTGCGGATCGCCACGTCGATGCCGGCCTCGATGAAATCCGGGTAACGGTTCGCAGCGACGATCTGCACGTTCAGGTTCGGGTAGCGCCGGTGAAATTCGGGCAGCGCGGGCGCGATGCAGATCGACGCGAACGACACCGACGCGGTCACGCGCAGCGTACCGGCCGGAATGACGCTCGCTTCGTTGACGGCCGCGTCCGCTTCCGACAGCTCGTTGAGGATCGCGACACAACGCCGGTGGTACTCGTGCCCGGCGTCGGTCAGCCACAGCCGGCGCGTGGTCCGCTCGACGAGCCGCGCGCCCAGCCGCTCTTCCAGCGCGTTCAGGCAGCGGCTCGCCGCCGCGCTCGACATGCCGAGCCGCTCGGCAGCCTTCGACAGGCTGCCGAGCTCCGCCACCTGTACGAAAAACTCGATTTGCGTCCACTTGTCCATGCGTTCGATTCTTCCACCTGGCGGAGAACAAAACTCCTCCAAACCCACTTTTTTACGATTCGGGGAGGAATTAATGTTACGTCAACGCGCCATCGAACGACATCAGGAGACAAACCCCAATGCGCAATCTCAACGAAGACACCATCACGCAGGCCGTGATCGCGTCGCTCTCCGGCTGTCGCGACGAGCGGCTGCGCACGGTGATGACGAGCCTCGTCCAGCACCTGCATTCGTTCGCCCGCGAAACGAAGCTCACCGAGGCCGAGTGGCAGGCCGCGATCGGCTTCCTGACGGCCGTCGGCCGCATCACCGACGACAAGCGCCAGGAGTTCATCCTGCTGTCCGACGTGCTCGGGCTGTCGACGCTCGTGACCGCGCAGAACCATGCAAAGCCGGCCGGCTGCACGGAGGCGACCGTGTTCGGGCCGTTCTACGTCGACGGCAGCCCCGAATTCGGGATGTTCGACGACATCGCGAACGGCGCATGCGGCGAGCCGTGCTTCGTGTCGGGCCAGGTACGCGGCATCGACGGCACGCCGGTCGCGCATGCGTCGCTGGAAGTGTGGCAAGCCGACGAGGACGGCCACTACGACGTGCAGTTGCCTGGCGACGACGGGTCGGTCACGCATCGCGCGCGCGGCCGGCTGCGCAGCGGCGCCGACGGCCGCTATGCGTTCCGCTCGATCCTCGCCGAGCCGTATCCGATTCCGCACGACGGCCCCGTCGGCGCGATGCTCGATGCGCTCGGCCGCCATCCGTGGCGCCCCGCCCATCTGCATTTCATGATCGAAGCGCGCGGCTACGAAACGCTGATCACGCACGTGTTCCGCGACGGCGACCGCTATCTCGACTCCGATGCGGTGTTCGGCGTGCGTTCGACGCTGGTCGCCGACTGGGTCCGGCATGCGCCCGGCATCGCGCCCGACGGCTCGCGCATGGACACGCCGTTCTACACGCTCGACTACGACTTCGTGCTGAATCGCGCGGAGCGTGCCGCATGATCCGGCACGTCGTGATGTGGAAGGTTGCCGGCGCAACCGACCACGAACGCAGCGTCGCGCGCACCACCGTGAAGACGGCCTTCGAAAGCTTGCGCGGCCGGATTCCGGGCATGACGCACCTCGAGATCGGCGCGGATTTCAGCGCGGCCGATTACGCATGCGACCTGATCCTCGTCGCCGAATTCGAGTCGCGCGAAGCGCTCGACGGCTATGCGACGCATCCCGAACACGCCCGCGTGCGGGACGCGCTGACCGGGCTGCGCATCGCGCGCCACCAGGTCGACTACGCAACGGAGTAACGAGCACATGGACTTCCTCTACCAGGCGCGCGCCGCCCGCGTGATCTTCGGCGCGGGCAGCCTCGCGCATCTCGAACGCGAAGTGCCGGCACTCGGCGCGCAGCGCGCGATCGTGCTGTGCACGCCGGAGCAGCGCGACCTCGCCGAGCGCATCGTCGAGCGGCTCGGTGCGCGCGCCGCCGGGCTGTACGACCGCGCGACGATGCACGTGCCGATCGAGATCGCCCGCGATGCGCAGGCGTTCGCCCGCTCCCGCGGCGCCGATTGCGCGGTCGCGATCGGCGGCGGCTCGACGATCGGCCTCGGCAAGGCCATCGCGCTCGAAAGCGGCCTGCCGATCCTCGCGATCCCGACGACCTACGCCGGCAGCGAAATGACGCCGATCTACGGTCTCACCGAAGGCGGCGTGAAGCGTACGGGCAACGACGCGCGCGTGCTGCCGAAGACGGTGATCTACGATCCCGCGCTCACGGTCACGCTGCCGGTCGAACTGTCGGTGACGAGCGGCCTCAACGCGATCGCGCATGCGGCGGAAGGGCTCTACGCGAACAACGCGAATCCGGTCATGAGCCTCGTGGCCGAGGAAGGCATTCGCGCGCTGGCGCGCGGCCTGCCCGGCGTGCGCCGCGACCCGGCCGATCTCGACGCGCGCGGCCAGGCGCTCTACGGCGCGTGGCTGTGCGGGATGGTGCTCGGCAACGTCGGCATGGCGCTGCACCACAAGCTCTGCCATACGCTCGGCGGCAGCTTCGATCTGCCGCACGCACCGACCCACACGGTCGTGCTGCCGCATGCGCTCGCATACAACGCGGCGCACGCGCCGGACGCGATGCAGCGGATCGCCCGCGCGATCGGCACGGACGACGCCGCGCGCGGCCTCTACGCGCTGGCACGCGACAACGGCGCGCCGATCTCGTTGAAGGCGATCGGCATGCGGGAAGCCGACCTCGACCGCGCCGCCGACCTCGCGGCCGCGAATCCGTACTGGAACCCGCGCCCGATCGAACGCGACGGCCTGCGCGCGCTGCTGCAGGATGCGTTCGACGGCAACCTGCCCGGCTCGACGCTACGCTGAGCGCGAACACACGACAAACCAATAAACGAAACCGTCATGGAGACAACCCGCATGAATACCGAATCGAGCGCGCACGGCGAGCGCACCGTCGAACCCTGTGACGTCGCGATCGTCGGCTACGGCCCGACCGGCCTCGTCGCCGCATCGATGCTCGGCCGCGCCGGCCATCGCGTGATCGTCCTCGAACGCTGGCCGACGCCGTACGGCCTGCCGCGCCTCACGCACATCGACGGCGAAACCGCGCGGATCGTGCAGGCCAGCGCCGACGTCGATCACGCGCTGCGCAACGCGAAGGCGGTCGACACCTACCACTACCGCGACGCGAACGGCGACCTGCTGCTCGAACTGAACTGGACCGGCCGCGCGTGCGGCTATCCCGCGCACATCTCGATCTACCAGCCCGATATCGAGGATGCGATCGATGCACGCGCGAGCACGTTCCGCAACGTGACGATCCTGCGCGGCTGGGAAGTCGACACGCTGCAACAGGACGACGACGGCGTGACGCTCACCGCGCATCCGTGGCGCGGCGGCCAGGACGCGCAATGGACCGGCCAGCCGCGCACGATCCGCGCACGCTACCTGATCGGCGCGGACGGCGCGAACAGCTTCGTGCGCCGGACGCTCGGCATCGAGCGGTCCGATTTCGGCTACAACGAGCGCTGGCTCAATCTCGACTCGGAGAACAAGCGCGATCTCGGCGATGGCTGCGCGCGCACGACGATCTACTGCGACCCGGCCCGCGCGTACATGCACATGCCGATCGGCACGAAGCGCACGCGTTTCGAGCTGCGCGTGCTGCCGAACGAATCGACGGCCGACTGGGAAACCGAAGCGGCCGGCTGGAAGTGGCTCGACGATCACTACGGTTACGGACCGGACGACCTGACGCTGCTGCGCCACGTCGTCTACACGTTCGAAACGCGCATGGCCGAACGCTGGCGCGCCGGCCGCGTGCTGCTCGCCGGCGACGCCGCGCACACGATGATGCCGTACATGGGACAAGGCGCGTGCTCCGGCATGCGCGACGGCATCAACCTCGCATGGAAGCTGGATCTCGTGCTGACCGGGCGCGCGCATGCCGACCTGCTCGACACCTACGAAGCCGAGCGCCGCCCGCACGTGAGCGCGATCACGCAGATGTCGCTGTTCCTCGGGCAGATCGTCAACGAGGACGATCCGCGCAAGGTCGCCGAGCGCGACGCGGCGCTCCGCTCCGGCGCCATGCCGCCGATGCCGCCGTTCCCGAAGCTCGAGCACGGCATCGTGCACGCCGAAGCCGACGGTACGCTGCTGCCGACGACCGGCGCGCCGGCGCCGCAAGGGCGCGTCCGCCGCGGCGCGGCCGAAGGCCGCTTCGACGACGTGGTCGGCCAGGGTTTTCAGCTCGTCACGCGCGAGCACCCCGCCCGCCATCTCGACGACGCGCAGCGCGCGTTCCTCGCGCAACTCGGTTGCCACGTTGCCGTGCTGGCCGATGACGTCTGCGCGCCGGATGCGGTGATCGACGTCGACGGCGAACAGCACGCGTTCCTGCAGGCGCACGGCATCGCCGCGTACATCAAGCGGCCCGATTTCATCGTGTTCGGTTCGGTGGCCGACCTGCGCGGCCTCGGCGCACTCGTCGACGCCCTGCGCGACACGCTGCACTGGTCGCCCCGTTCCACCACGCCGGCCGCGGTGTCGGCCCCAACCGCCCACGTTTCGTGAAGGAGACGCACGCATGACGACCGAACTGTCACCGTTCGCGCTGTCGCTGCAACGCGCGATGCCCGTCACGCGCCTGCTCGATTGCGGAATGGACTACGCGGACGCCGTGGCGCTGCACGCACGCACGTCGGCCGGCGAACCATGGGACGTCGCGGCCGAAGCGCTGGCGGACGCGCAGCTCGCGCGCGCCACCCAGGCGGCGGACGCCGGCCACCTCGTCACGGCCGCCGACGCGCAGGCAATGGCCATCGCCGATCTGCTGTTCGCGCAGATGGCGTTCAATCACGACGTGCCGCGCAAGCGCGCGCTGTATGCTCGGCTCGTCGACGCGTCGCACGATCTCGCCCGCTGGTCCGACAAACGGATCGAACGCGTCGAAGTACCGTTCGACGCCGCGCGCCTGATCGGCTGGCTGGTTCGTCCGGCGACGGAGCGCGTCCGCGGCACCGTGATCGTGTTCGGCGGCCAGAGCGGCTGGGGCTTCGCGTACTGGCCGATCGCCCGCGCGCTCGCCGCGCGCGGCGTCGCGACGCTGCTTGCCGAAGGGCCCGGCCAGGGCGAGACGCGGCTCGAACAGCGGATCTTCGTCGACGTCGACATGACCGCCGCATACCGGCGCTTCGTCGATCACGTCGCCGAACGCGTGCCCGGGCCGATCGGTATCTGGGGGAACAGCATCGGCGGATTGTGGGCGGCGTCGACCGCCGCGGCCGACGAACGGATCGCCGCCTGTTGCGTGAACGGCGCGCTCGCGGCACCCACGCTGCTGCCGTTCCGCACGTTCGTCGAACAGGCGGCGGCGATGCTCGGCAACGACGATCCCGAGGCCGTGTCGGCGAACTTCGCGCGCATGCGTTTTTCGTCCGAACGCGACCGCATCGCGTGTCCGCTGCTGGTGCTGCACGGCGGCGCGGATCCGCTGATCCGGCTCGACGATCAGCAGCCGTTTCTCGACGCCGCGACGTCCGGCGACGCGACGCTCAGGGTCTGGCCGGACGGCGAGCATACGATCTACAACCACGCGTCCGAGCGCACCGCGTTCGCGTGCGACTGGTTCGTCGAGCGGCTCGCGCGGGCGTGACGAGATGCGGCGGCGGACCGGGCTGCGCGGCAGCCGCCGCACCGCTCAACCGCCGGTCTTGAATGCCGGCAACTGCTGCCCGAGCCGCGCGCCCATTTCCGCGCCGAGCGCCTGCAGCGCATTGAACGGCCGGACCATGACCTCGAATTCGACGATCCGGCCGTCGTCGTCGAAGCGGATCATGTCGATCCCCTTCAGCGCCTTGTCGCCGACGGTCGCACCGAACTCCAGCACGACGCTCTTGCCGTCGTCGGTCACGAACTGGCGGTGATACGTGAAGTTGTCGAGGATCGTGATCACCGTGCGCAGCGCCATCAGCAACGCGGGCGCCGGCCCGTACGGCTTGAATGCCATCGGCGAACGGAACACGGCGTCCGGATGGACGATCGATTCCAGCGCGCCGAAATCCTTGCGTTCGACCATCGCGTGCCACGCGTCGAGCGATTTCGCGACGGCGGGATGAACATTCAGCGGCGGGTGCGTCATCGCAGTCTCCAGTAACGTTGTTGGACGGGGGAAGAAACGAATCGGTATCAAAGGGTCGCGGCCAGCGTCGTGCCCTGGTGAATCGCGCGCTTCGCATCGAGTTCGGCGGCCTCGTATGCGCCGCCGATCAGATGCACGCGGCATCCGGCTGCCTGCAGCTGTTCCGCCAGCTCGCGCGACGGCTCCTGCCCCGCGCAGATCACCACGTTGTCCACCGGCAGCGTCCGTTCGACGCCGTCGATCGTCACGTGAAAGCCGTCATCGTCGATGCGCCGGTACGTGACCGACGACGACATCCCCACGCCGCGCGCCTTCAGCGCCGTGCGGTGAATCCAGCCGGTGGTCTTGCCGAGCCCGTCGCCGACTTTCGACGCCTTGCGCTGCAGCAGGTGCACTTCCCGCGCGGCCGGTTCGGGCCGCGCGGCGCCCAGCCCGCCGGCATTCGCATACGATCGATCGACGCCCCATTCGCTGAAGAACCGGTCCGCGTCGCCATGCTCGCCGCGATCGCGATGGACGAGATATTCCGCGACGTCGAAGCCGATACCGCCCGCGCCGACGATCGCGACGGAGTTGCCGACGGCCTTGTCGTCGCGCAGCACGTCGAGATAGCCGAGCGCCTTCGGATGACCGGCACCGTCGATCGGCGGCGTGCGCGGCACGATGCCGGTCGCGATCACCACTTCGTCGAATTCACCCTGCAACAGCATCTCGGCCGTCGCACGCGTATCGACGTGCAGCGCGATGCCGCGCAGTTCGATCTGCCGGCGGAAATAGCGCAGCGTCTCGTTGAACTCCTCCTTGCCGGGCACCTTCCTCGCGAGATTGAACTGACCGCCGATCTCGGCGCCCGCTTCGTACAGCGTGACCGCGTGACCGCGCTCGGCCGCCGTGACCGCGAAGCCAAGGCCCGCCGGCCCGGCGCCGACCACCGCGATCCGCTTGCGGCGCGGCGCGGGCGCGATCACGAGCTCGGTTTCATGACACGCACGCGGATTCACGAGACACGACGTGATCCTGCCGCTGAACGTATGGTCGAGGCACGCCTGGTTGCAGCCGATGCACGTGTTGATTTCGTCCGCGCGCCCTTCCCGCGCCTTGCGGACGAATTCGGCATCGGCGAGGAACGGCCGCGCCATCGACACCATGTCGCAATAGCCGTCGGCGAGCAGTTGCTCGGCGACTTCCGGCGTATTGATCCGGTTGGTCGCGACGAGCGGAATGCCGACCTTGCCCATCAGTTGCCGCGTCACCCACGCATACGCGGCGCGCGGCACCTTGGTCGCGATGGTCGGGATGCGCGCCTCGTGCCAGCCGATGCCGGTATTGAGGATCGTCGCGCCGGCCGCCTCGATCGCCCGCGCGAGCCGGATCACCTCGTCGAGCGTGGAGCCGCCTTCGACGAGATCGAGCATCGACAGCCGATAGATGACGATGAAGTTCGCTCCCACACGCTCGCGCACGCGCCGCACGATCTCGACCGCGAAGCGGATACGGTTGTCGTACGCGCCGCCCCACGCATCGTCGCGATGGTTCGTGCGCGCGGCGATGAATTCGTTGATCAGGTAGCCCTCGGAGCCCATGATCTCGACCCCGTCGTAGCCCGCATGCTGCGCGAGCGCCGCGCATCGCACGAAATCGGCGATCGTCTCGTCGACCTCGTCGCTCGTCAACGCATGCGGCGTGAACGGGTTGATCGGCGCCTTCAGCGCGCTCGGCGCCGCGAGCGCCGGGTGATACGCATAACGCCCGAAATGCAGGATCTGCAACGCGATGCGGCCGCCCTCCGCCTGCACCGCGCGCGTCACGACGCGATGCCGTTCGGCGTCCGCTTCGGTCGTCAGCATCGCGCCGCCGGGCGCCGGACGGCCGCGCTCGTTCGGCGCGAAGCCGCCCGTGACGATCAGGCCGGCCTCGCCGCGCGCGCGCTCCGCATAGAACGCGGCCATCCGCTCGAAGCCGTTCGGCGCTTCCTCCAGGCCGACGTGCATCGACCCCATCAACACGCGGTTCCTGAGTGACGTGAAGCCGAGTTCGAGCGGAGTCGTCAAATGCGGATAACGGGAAGCCATCGGGTGTCTCCATGTTTATGCAACAAGTTGCATTGATGGTAGCCCGCCGCCTTTGTTTATGCAACATGTTGCATAAACATGCGTTCGCCATTTGTGCTGCGGCCCCGATATGGCAAGATGCGGTTCATTCCGCCGCCTGCCTCGATCCGACATGTCCCTGCCGCACGCGCTTCTCACCGCCCTCGCCGAACGCCCCGGTTCGGGGTCCGAGCTCGCCGACCGTTTCGATCGCTCGATCGGCTACTTCTGGCAGGCGACGCACCAGCAGATCTATCGCGAACTCGGGCGTCTCGAGGAAATGGGCTGGATCGAATCGCTGCCCGCCGAGTCCGGTCGCGGCCGCAAGCGCGCGTACCGGATCCTGCCGGCCGGCAAGAAGGAATTGCGCCGCTGGATCGCCGAACCGGAAGATCCGACGCCGCTGCGCGAGGCGCTGATGGTGCGTCTGCGCGCGGAAGCCGTGCTCGGGCCGGCCGGCCTCGAGCACGAGATCCGGCGGCGCATCGCGCTTCATCAGGAAAAGCTGGATCTGTATCTGCAGATCGAGGCGCGCGACTTTGCGACGGCCGGCGCTCCGGCGGCCGGCGCTCCGGCGGCCGGCGATTCACGCACGAAGCGGCTGCAGCATCTGGTGCTGCAGGCCGGCATCGCGAACGAGCGGTTCTGGGTCGAGTTTTCGCAGCATGCGCTCGAGACGCTGCGCCTGCCGAAGGACTGAAGCCGCTGACGCAGGACGGGCGGCGTTCGTTTCAGCGCCGCGCGGCACCGCGTGCTCGCCTGCATAGTCCGGCGTGGTGGCAGCGGGTCGCGCCGCCCTTCGCCGTCATGAAGAAGCGGCCGCGCGGCCTGCATGGCGTCGCCGCGCGGCGAAACCGGATCACGCGTCCGGAAAAATCACGACCTTGCCCTTCACTTGCCGGTTCGCCATCCGCGCGATCGCGTCGGCCGCGCCGGCCAGCGACACGCGCTCGGTGATCGCGGGCCGCACCTTGCCGGCCGCGAACCATTCGGCGAGCAGCCGCATGTTCGCGGCATGCTGCGCCGGATCGCGCCGCACCGCATCGCCCCAGAACACGCCGAGAATGTCGCGCTCCTTCAGCAGCGCGAGGTTCAGCGCGATCTTCGGGATCTCGCCGGCCGCGAAACCGACCACGAGGAACCGCCCGCGCCACGCGGTCGCACGCAGCGCCGCTTCGCTGTACGCGCCGCCCACCGGATCGTAGACGACGTCGGCGCCGCGCCCGCCGGTCAGCTCGTCGACGCGGCGGCGCAGGTCTTCGGTCGCATAGTCGATCGTCTCGTCGGCGCCGGCTTCACGGCACAGCGCGAGCTTGTCCGCGCTCGACGCCGCCGCGATCACGCGCGCACCGAGCGCTTTCGCGATCTCGATCGCGGCGATCCCGACGCCGCCCGCCGCGCCCAGCACGAGCAGCGTCTCGCCCGCCTGCAGGCGCGCACGCTGCTGCAACGCGTGCAGCGACGTGCCGTACGCGAGCACGAGCGCCGCGCCCTGCTCGAACGTCATCCCCGGCGGCAGCGCGGCGAGCTGGTGCGCGTCGGCCACGCAGTGTTCCGCGAACCCGCCGTGCCCGGTGAACGCCATCACCGAATCGCCGGGCCGCCACGCGGTGACGCCATCGCCGACCGCGTCGATCACGCCGGCAAACTCGGCGCCCGGCGAGAACGGCAGCGCCGGTTTCACCTGATACAGCCCCTGGACGATCAGCGCGTCGGGGAAATTGAGCGATGCCGCCTTCACCTGGATCCGGACCTGCCCGGCCGCCGGTTCGGGAATCGCGACATCTTCGATACGCAAGCGGTCGATCGGGCCGAATGCGGTACACAACAGGGCTTTCATGCGCTTCTCTCCTTGCCCGGCGTGGCCGGGCATCGGTACGGTCCGCGGGCGCCCCCGCGCGGCCGGTTCACGACGCGCGCGCGATGGCCGTCGGCATCCGCGCGCTCGTCGATATTCCGGAATGTCGTTGAAGCCACGTTCAGAACCACGCGTCGCGCATGTCGAGCGTGGTCGTGTCGACGCTCGACAGCAGGTCGAGCTGTGCATCCACCTTCGGCAGTTCCCAGCGGAAGAAGTAGCGGGCCGCCGCGCGCTTGCCGTCGTGGAAATCGCCGTCGTGTCCGTGCGCGGCGAGCGTCACGTCGAGCCACAGCCAGGCGACGACGAGATGGCCGAACGCTTCGAGATACACGCTCGCGTTCGCGAGCCGCGTCTGCGGATCGCCGATCGCGCTCAACTGGCGTGTCACGTCGCCCAGCCGCGCCCAGCGCCGGGCCAATGCCTCGGCCTGCTCGCGCATGCCGGCATCCAGCGCTCGCGCACGCTCGACGGTCGCGCCGATCCGCGCATCGAGCGCGCGCAGCGACGCGCCGTCGTCCTGCGTGACCTTGCGGCCCAGCAGATCGAGCGCCTGGATGCCGTGCGTGCCTTCGTGAATCGGATTCAGGCGGTTGTCGCGATAGAGCCTTTCGACCGCGTAGTCGCGCGTATAGCCGTAACCGCCGTGCACCTGGATCGCGAGATCGTTCGCGGCAACGCACCACTGCGACGGCCAGCTTTTCGCGATCGGCGTCAGGATGTCGAGCAGGCGCGCGGCATCGGCGCGCACCGCCGCATCGTCGTGCGCACGCGCTTCGTCGACAAGTTTCGCGCAGTACAGGATCAACGCGAGCCCGCCTTCGACGTAAGCCTTCTGCGCGAGCAGCATGCGCCGCACGTCCGGATGATCGACGATCGGCGCCTGCGGCGCGGCCGCATCCTTGCCGGCCGGTCCGAGCGGGCGCCCTTGCGGACGGTTGCGCGCATAGTCGAGCGCGTGCAGATAACCGGTGTAGCCGAGCGCCACCGCGCCCGCGCCGACGCCGATGCGCGCCTCGTTCATCATGTGGAACATGTAGGCCAGCCCATGATTCGGCTGGCCGACCAGATAACCGATCGCGCCCGCACGCCCTGCCGGACGGTAACGCGTCCCTTCGCCGAAATTCAGCAGGCAGTTGGTCGTGCCGCGATAGCCCATCTTGTGGTTCAGCCCGGCGAGCACGACGTCGTTGTGCTCGCCGTTCGCATCGCCATCGGCGCCCGTCAGGAACTTCGGCACGATGAACAGCGAGATGCCGCGCGTGCCGGGTTGCAACCGACCATGTTCGTCGGGAATCTTCGCGAGCACGAGGTGGACGATGTTCTCCGCCAGCTCGTGCTCGCCGCCGGATATCCACATCTTGTTGCCGGTCAGCCGGTAGCGCGGGCCGAGCGGCGAATCGCATTCGAAATCGGCGCGCGTCGCGATGTCGGACAGCGACGAGCCGGCTTGCGGCTCGGACAGGCACATCGTGCCGAGGAAACGCCCTTCCAGCTCGGGGCGCGCGAACGCGTCGATCTGCGCGGCGCTGCCGTGCGCGACGAGCAGGTTCGCATTGGCGACGGTCAGGAACGGATACGCGGCCGTCGCGATGTTCGCGGCCTGGAAGAACAGGAACGACGCGGCTTCGACCAGCTTCGGCAAGCACATGCCGCCGAGTGCTTCGTCATGCCCCGCGGCGATCAGCCCGGCGTCCGCGAACGCGCGCACGGCCGGTTCGACTTCCGGGATCAGCGTCACGCGTTCGCCGTCGAACCGCGGCTCGTCGCGATCGCCGCGCGCCGCATGCGGCGCGAACAGGTCTTCGGCGATCCGCTCGCTGGTGTCGAGCACCGCGTCGAAGGTCTCGCGACTATGCTCCGCGTAACGCGGCAGCGCGACGAGCGCTTCGGCGTCGAGCCAGTCGTACAGCAGGAACGCGAGATCGCGTCGCGACATCAACAGGCTCATCGTGCTGCCTCCCGGGGTGCCGGCCGTGTCAGCCGAATGAAGGGTTGCGTGGCTCCAAGTGCTGGCAGGAATTTAGCACGGTCGTTCGCAAACGACAACGACGAACACGCTAGTCCGCGTAGCCGGGATCGCGCCGATCGAGCCGGCGCAGCAGCCCGGGCCAGACGAGCGCCCCGGCGCCCATCCCGCGCGTGACCGCGGCGATCTGCTGTTTGATGCCGTCGAGAATCGGCTGCGCGATCGGCAGCAGCGCCGAGCCGCCCGCCTGCGCGCGGACCTGGATCATGCAGGCCGCTTCGAAGAAGTACATCGCGACGAACGCATCGGCCGGCGTCGCACCGACGGTCAGCAGCCCGTGATTGCGCAGCATCAGGTTCGTATTGCTGCCGAGGTCGCGCACGAGGCGCGCCTTCTCGCCCTCGTCGAGCGCGATGCCCTCGTAGTCGTGATAGCCGAGCGACGCGAGCACGCCGAGCGACTGCTGCGACAGCGGCAGCAAGCCCGCTTCCTGCGCCGAGACGGCCACACCGTTGATCGAATGCGTATGCATCACGCATTGGGCATCGTCGCGGGCCGCATGCACCGCGCTGTGGATCGTGAAGCCGGCCGGGTTGATCTCGTACGGCGATTCGGACACCTTGCGGCCGTCGAGATCCACCTTGACCAGCGACGACGCCGTGATCTCGTCGAACATCATCCCGTACGGGTTGATCAGGAAGTGGTGCTCCGGGCCGGGCACGCGCGCGGAAATATGGGTGAACACGAGATCGTCCCAGCCGAACAGCGCGGTGAGGCGATACGCGGCCGCCAGGTTGACGCGCGCCTCCCATTCGGCGGAGGAAACCGTCTGCTTCACACTGACATCGGATGAGGCCACGTCACACTCCTTGTTCAAGGGGTCGATGCAAACCGGGCCGCACGATGCGGCCCGGCGCGGGACAGAGGTTGCGTCAACCAGCCTGCGGTTTCGCGAGCTGATCGGCCACCGGCAGGCTGCGGATGCGCGTGCCGGTCGCCGCGAAGATCGCGTTGGTCAGCGCCGGCGCGACGGGCGGCAGGCCCGGTTCACCGACCCCGCCGAGCGGCGTCGCGAAGTCGTCGGGCGCCACCAGATGCACGCGGATTTCACGCGGCGCCTCGTTCATTCTCAACACCTGGAAGCCGTTGAAGTTGCTCTGCTCCGGGTGGCCGTCCTTGAACGTGATCTCGCCGTGCAGCGCAATGCCGAGCCCCATCACCACCGCGCCCTCGAGCTGCGAGCGCACCCGTTCCGGATTGACCTGCGGCCCGCAGTCGATCGCGATGTCGACGCGCGGCACCGAGATCTTGCCGTCCGCGTCGACCTGCACCTCGCACACCGCGGCCGTGTACGACACGAAGCTGCGATGCGCGGCGATCCCGAGCCCATGCCCGTTCGGCAGCGTGCGGCCCCAGCCGGCTTCGCGCGCGACCGTCTCGACCACGCGTCGCAGCCGCCCCGTATCGACCGGATACAGCGCGGGATCCTCGCCGTAGTTTACGTTCTTCACCGTGATGTGCGGCTCGAAACGCCGAGCGGGCCCGATCAGCTCGAGCAGGAAATCCTTCGGATCGCGGCCGGCCGCGTGCGCAAGCTCCGACACGAAACTCTGGATGCCGAACGCATGCGGGATGTTGTACACCGAGCGGAACCAGCCGATCCTCGTGTGCGCTTCCGCGGCCGGATTCTCGAGCCGCACGTTCGGAATCGCGAACGGCAGATCCGCGATGCCTTGCGCGAGCTCGCCCGGCTGCTCGTGCACGACGCCGGCCCGGAACGTCGACTGGATCGACGGCGCGACCGTGCGATGCTGCCACGCGACCACCTTCCCCGATGCATCGATCCCGCCGTCGAACGCTTCGAGCGACACCGCGTGGAAGTAGTCGTGCGCGATGTCGTCCTCGCGCGTGAAGGTCAGCTTCACGGGCGCGCCGACCGCCTTCGACAGCAGCGCGGCTTCCACCACGTAGTCGGGCTTCGACTTGCGGCCGAAACCGCCGCCCAGCAGCGTCACGTTGACCGTCACGCGCTCCGCCGGCAAGCCGAGCGCCTTCGCAAGCTCGTCGCGCGTGGTCTGCGGCGCCTGCGTGCAGGTCCATACCTCGCAGCGGCCGTCGGCCACGCGCGCGACGGCCGCGGGCGGCTCCATCGTCGCGTGCGCGAGATGCGGGACGTAGTAGGTCGCGCGTACGCGTTTCGCGGCGCCGGCGAGTGCGGCCGCCACGTCGCCGTCGTTGCGGATCACGTCGCCCGGCTGCGCGGCAGCCGCTTCGAGCGTCTTGCGATATTCGGTCGAGTCGTAGCCCGCGTTGGGTCCGTGCTTCCAGTCGATCTTCAACTGCGCGCGCGCCTGGATGGCCGTCCACGTATCGCGCGCGATGACGGCCACGCCGCCGAGCGGCTGGAAGCCGGACGGCAGCGGCGTCGCCGCCAGTTGCACGACCTTGACGACGCCCGGCAGCTTCCCGGCGGCCGACGCGTCGAACGACGCCACCGTATCGCCGTAGGCCGGCGGCCGCGCGACGACCGCATACAGCATGCCGTCGAGCCGCGTATCGATTCCGTACTGCGCCCGGCCGCCGACGATGTCGCGTCCGTCGATCAGCGCCGTCTTGCCCTTGCCGATATAGCGGAATTCGGCCGGCGCCTTCAACGGCACGCTTTTCGTATCGGGCACCGGCAGCGCGGCCGCCTTCGCGGCCAGTTCGCCGAAGCCGAGCTTGCGCCCGCTCTTCGAGTCGACGACCTCGTGCACCGTCACCTTCACCTGGCGCACGTCGACGCCCCATTCGCCGGCGGCTGCCTGCGCGAGCATCGTGCGCGCGGCCGCCCCGGCACGGCGCAGCGCGGCGAAGCTCTGGCGCAGGCTGCGCGACCCGTCGGTGTTCTGGTTGCCGTAGCGCGGCTCGTCGCCGACCGCTTGCGCGACCTTCACGCGCGCCCAGTCCGCGCCCAGTTCGTCGGCCACCACGAGCGCCACGCTCGTGCGCACGCCCTGCCCCATCTCGGAGCGGATGCAGGTCACCGTGACGGTGCCGTCCGGTGCGATCGCAACGAACAGGTTCGGATCGTCGCGCAAGCCGTGCGGCATCCCGGCGCCGCCATACTGCGGATTCGCGCTGACGGGCGGCTGCACCGGCGCGGCCGCCCGAGCGAGCGACGGCACGCCGAACGCGAGCAGCAGCCCGCCGGACGCGAAGCCGAGCAGCAACGCGCGGCGGCTTTCGTTGTGGACGGAGAGTTCGGGCGCGCTCATGCGGCACCTCCGCGGCGCACGGCCAGCCGGATCGCGGCACGAATGCGCGTATAGGTGCCGCAGCGGCAGATGTTGCCGGACATCGCATCGTCGATGTCGGCGTCGGTCGGATGGGGATTGGTCTTCAGCAGCGACGCGGCCTGCATGATCTGCCCGGACTGGCAGTAACCGCATTGCGCGACGTTCAGTTCCTGCCACGCCTGCTGCAGCGGGTGCGTGAGGTCCGTCGACAGCCCCTCGATCGTCGTCACGCGCTTGCCCGACGCCGCCGCGACGGGCGTGATGCACGCGCGGATCGCCACGCCGTCGAGATGCACGGTGCACGCACCGCACAGCGCCATCCCGCAGCCGAACTTGGTGCCGGTGTGGCCGAGCACATCGCGCAGATACCAGAGCAACGGCATGTCGGGATTGCCGTCGAAGTGCTGCTCGCTACCGTTGACGGTCAGCGTGATCATCGTTCACCTCCTGGTTGCGATGCCCGCCGGGCAGGCATCGAGTGGGGATTCGAACGGCGCGGCGCACATTCCGAACGACCAGGCAGGCGTGGCGCCGTTTCGTCGACCGTGTCGCGTGCAGGCACGGCCGGGCGGATGCTGCGAACGATGCCGTCGGCCGGTTGCCCGCGCAACCTTTCGACGCCATTCCAGCCGGCCGCTCGTCCGCATGAATCGCCGTCCGCATTATCGAGCCATTTCGGATTTGATGTCGGATCGGCGCGGTTCGAGCGTTTCAGGCAAACGGCACGGGAATTCGGCCGGACACGGCATGCGTCGCCGGCCGATCGCGCCACGCGCCGACCGCTTCCGTCAGTCGACCAGCACCACGGGCTTGCCCGAGAACCGCCGCTCCCGCAGCCCTTCCAGTTGCGCCGGCAACTTCCCGAAGTCGCCGGTGACGCGTGCTTCGGGTTGCATCCGGCCGTTCGCGATACCGGCGAGCAGCATGCTGCCCGCCGCGGTCGTCTCGAGCCACGCCGCATCGTCGCCATAGGTGTGCAACGCATTCAGCGCGACTTCATGAAGCGACGCGCTCGACGTGAACGGCGGTAGCGGCGGCGTGTCGAAGCGCCCCTGGATGCACACGATATGCCCGTTCGCGGCCACGGCAGGTGCCCAGCAGGCCGCATGCCGCGCATCGACGCTGTCGAACACCGCATAGAAACGCCGGGCCAGTTCGGGCATCGCGCCGATCGTTGCATCGACGGGACGCGGCAGGCAATGGCTTGCCCCGCGCTCGCGCAGGCGCTCCCAATGTCGTTCGTGGCTCGATACCGACACCACGAACCCGCGAGCGGCGGCGATCTGCACCAGATAGTTGCCGACCGCGCCGCCTGCGCCGCTCACGAGGATTTCCCTCGCCGCACGGCACGGCACCTTCTCGAGCGCCTGCCATGCGGTCAGCGCCGGGCACGGAACGCTCGCCGCCGTTTCGAAATCGAGCATGTCGGGCACCGTCAGCAGCACGCCGGCCGCAACCGGTGTGTATTCCGCGAAACTCCCGTGCTCGCCGAGCGCCTGATGATAGGCGACGCGGCGGCCCAGCAGGTGGCGCATCGCGTCGTCCGCGACCGCGACCACCGTGCCCGCGCCATCGACGCCGGGCACATGCCCGGGGCGCCAGTTCACGAGCGCGCCGCCGAGCACTTTCCAGTCGACCGGATTGAGGCCGATCGCGTGATTGCGGACCAGCACCTGGCCGGGTTTCAGTCCCGGCGTTTCCCGTTGTTCGAGACGCAACTGCGCGGGATGCTCGCTGCCTTGCCAGGTCCACGCGCGATAGCGGGCCGGCAACGAGGCTTGATGAATGGATTGAGTCATGGGGGAATGGCAGGGTGTGACACACGACGGGCGCTCGGCGATCGCGTGCAAGTGCAAGGAGCCCGCATCGGATTTCGTCGCGTCGATGCGATTTCCGGAAGATGCGGGTGGGATATCCGCTGAAGTATCCGTGCGCGGCGCCGTTTCGCGAAAGAGGCTTCCCGCGAAAACACTTTTGAATGCATCGGGAAAATGGGTTCCGGGTCGCGCACAGGCAAGCATCCGGCCGACCTCGCGGCCGGACCGGATGCTTGACGCCTGCGTCGAACGCGCCGGAAGGCGCTACCGCGCGCCCTTCCTCACGGCGACCGCAATGCCTGCAACCCGAGCGTGAGCGCGTTGAACGGCATTTCCGCAGCGCCCATCGAGAAACTCGTCGTCTTCGTCGGCACGCCGGGCGTGCGCATCAGCGCGTGAACGATCCGCTCGCTCGCATGGCCGTCGCCGTACGGATTGCTCGCGCGCGACATTTCCTCGTAAGCGCTCTCGCTGTCGAACAGACGCGACGCCTCCCATACGATCCTGTCCTGATCGGTGCCGACGAGCCGCGCGGTGCCGGCCTGAATCGCCTCGGGCCGCTCGGTCGTCTCGCGCGTGACCAGCACCGGCTTGCCGAGCGCCGGCCCTTCTTCCTGAATGCCGCCCGAATCCGTGATGATGAAATAGGCGCGCGACATCAGGAAGACGAACGAAAGATATTCCTGCGGCTCGATCAGGTAGATATTGGGGACGTCGCCGAGCCGCGCGCGCGCCGGTTCCCTCACGTTCGGATTCAGGTGCAGCGGATAGACGAACTGCGCATCGCGATAGCGGTTCGCCAGCGTGCACAGGGCGTCGCAGAAATGCCGGAACGGTTCGCCGAAACTTTCGCGGCGATGGCCGGTGATCAGCACGACGCGTCGCGACGGTTCGAGAAACGGGAAGTACGCGGCGACCTTGTCCGACAGCGCGGCGGTGCGATCCAGCATGCGCTTGACCTCGTGCAACGCATCGATCACGGTATTGCCGGTCAGTGAGACCGCGCCGCCCGGCACGCCTTCGCTCAGCAGGTTGTCGCGCGCCTGCCCGGTCGGGGCGAAATGCCAGGACGACACCGCATCGGTCACGCGGCGATTCAGTTCCTCCGGCCACGGCGACCAGATGTCGCCGCTGCGCAAGCCGGCCTCCACGTGCCCGACCGGCAGATAGCGATAGAACGCCGCGAGGCTGACCGCGAGCGTGGTCGTCGTATCGCCGTGCACCAGCACGACGTCCGGCCGCAGTTCGTCGAAGACTATGCCGATCGCCTGGAGAATGCCGGTCGTCACGTCGGTCAGCGTCTGGCTTTGCCGCATCAGGTTGAGATCGTAGTCGGGCTTGATGTCGAACAGCGTCAGCACCTGGTCGAGCATTTCGCGATGCTGCGCGGTCACGCATACGCGGGCGTCGACATCCGCTTGCGCCTTCAATGCACGCACCAGCGGCGCCATCTTGATGGCCTCCGGCCGGGTCCCGAACACAAGCAAGATCTTCTTCATCGTTGTCCTCGTTTAGCCACTGCGCGCCTGGCGATCCTGCACGTGGCGCGAAGCATGTATTCGGGCAGCGCATCGCGTACTCGCACGCGCTCGACACGCGGCGATGCTGCGGGGCGAGCGCGCCACCTCGTCCGCGCGGTCCGGGCCGCGCGAATCGTCGTACTACCGGCGTCCCGTTGCACTGGATCGATCACGTCATGAGCGGTTCCTCGCTGTGTCGAGCATTACGTCCTCCCACTACAGCAATATTCAAACCAGCGGGCCCGCATCCCGGCCCGCTTCGCTCAGCGGCCGTCGCGTACGGGCGGCGTGTTGCGGAATGTTTCACAACTGCTACGGGCGCTCGCCGCGCCGGATCGACACGACAACGATAAACAGCCGGACGCTCAACCGATCTGTCTGACGACGTCGTCCGACGAATCGTGCACGCATGTCGAGCCGCCGCGACGCAGCGAATCTGCGGCATCTTTCGACGCGCGTTGCGTCGTCTCGATTCGCCACTTTCGTCTGTGCACTGTGCGGCGCGCACGCGAGCGTCGGCCACCCACGCACGCGCAGGATTTCTCCGACACGCGACGGCGCTTGCGTCACACGAATCGGTGCGCGGGAAATGTTGCGTATGTGTAACGCGGTTCAAAAACCGGAAAATACATCGGAGTCCGGTCTATTTGTCTCACATGAAACCGGCGTCGGTTTCGATCACCACACCAACGCGCGTGCGACGAATGAAGCACGACGATCAGTCATGCAAGCTTCACCCGGCAAGGCGCCACCGATGGATGCGAAGCCCCCGCCGTGCGAAGTGTTCTACGCACGCAACCGACCGTATGGGGTCGAATGCGACGCATGCACACTGATTCGTCAGTGAATCAAAACTCGCCGCCCGCGCGACTTCCGCATCCGCTTCCTTCGCGTCGATCCTTGCTGCGCGTGGCATCCCGACAGATGGCTCACGCCTTGCTTAATGTCAGACAGGTGCGTCCCGAAGCACTCGCACGGCAGCAGACAGACGGGGACGCCAAAGCAACGAAGCCGGGAGGCGACGCGACGCGTTCGTCCGGGGCGACCGACAATCGCCCGCCACGACCCACGCGCCACGGCTTCCCATTGACGTCCGCGCGATCCACGGAGCGCCTTCAGCTCTCATCGGTCGTCGTCGCGGGCACGGGGACCAGGACATGAAGAAAACGCGGGCGGCGTCACTCTGCGAACAAGGCATCCTGCTGCTGATCGTGCTTGCCTGCTCGCTGATCGTCCGCGACACCGCATCGCAGGCGATCGCCGAACCGGTCCGGTTCGGCGTGCCCGCCGTCAACGCCGCCAACGCGGCAAACACCGGGCTCGCAATGGAACGCACCGCGCTCGACAGCGTGACGTTCTCGCTCGCCGCACCGGCCTCGCCCGATCCGGATGCGTCGCTCGAACCGCCGCCGGCCGGCACGCCGGGCATCACGTTCGATCCCGAGCTGCTGCTGATGCCGTGCGTGGCGTACCTGTGGCTGTTCACGCTGTTGACGTGCGGGTATGCCGCGCGGCACTACCTGTTCAGCCTCGACCGCCTGTTCAAGCCGCAGCACGCGCCCTACCGCGCGATGACCCACGGCGATTGGCCGCGGCTCACGGTCTTCGTCGCCGCCCACAACGAGGAAACCGTCATCGTCGATTGCCTGATGGCGCTGCTGGCCACGACCTACCCGCGCGACCGGCTGACGATCATCCCGGTCAACGACCGCTCGACCGACAACACGCGCGTGTTGATCGACGAAGTCCGCGCACTCGCGCCCAAACTGATCCAGCCGTTTCATCGCGAGACCGGCAAGCCGGGCAAGGCAGCCGCGCTGAAGGATGCGCTGCGCTTCATCCGCGGCGACATCATGGTGGTATTCGACGCCGACTACCTGCCGCGGCCGGGGTTGCTGAAGGAACTCGTCGCGCCGTTCTTCGATCCGGAAGTCGGCGCGGTGATGGGCCGCGTCGTGCCGCAGAACGCGGACAGCAACCTGCTCGCGCGGCTGCTCGATCTCGAGCGCGCGGGCGGCTACCAGGTCAACCAGCAAGCCCGCAACAATCTCGACCTGGTGCCTCAGTACGGCGGCACGGTCGGCGGCATCCGCAAGGGTGCGCTCGACGCCGTGGGCGGCTGGTGCGACGACACGCTCGCCGAAGATACCGACATGACCTACCGCCTGCTGCTGAGCGACTGGCGCACGGTCTATCTGAACCACGCCGAATGCTATGAGGAAGTACCGGAGCGCTGGGCCGTCCGCGCCCGGCAACTGACGCGCTGGGCGAAGGGGCACAACCAGACGATGTTGCGCTACCTGTTGCCGGTGCTGCGCAATCCGCTGATCTCGCGGCGCTGCCGGCTCGATGGCGCCCTGCTGCTCGGCGTGTTCACGATGCCCGCGCTGCTCGCGATCGCGTGGAGCGCCGCGCTCGCGCTCTACCTGTTCAACGGCGTCAATTCGACCGCGCTCGGCCTGCTCCTGTCGCTGTTCGCGCTGTTCTCGTTCAGCACCTTCGGCAACTTCGGCGTGTTCTTCGAGATCGTCGTCGCCGCGCGGCTCGACGGCCGCGCGACGCGCCTGCGGCTCGTACCGGTCAACGTCGTCGGCTTTTGCGTGACGATTGCGGCGGTCGTCGCCGCGCTATGGGGGCTCGCGCTCGACGCCGCGTTCCGCCGCGAACTGAAATGGGACAAGACCGAGCGTTTTCGCCGGCAATTGAAACCGGAGCGATGAGCGATGACGACCTTCAATGTGATGGTGCCGGTGGCCGGCGTGCTCACCCTGCCGTTCCTGCCGATGCTGCACGAACTGATCCGGCGCAGCGACGTCGCGGCGCTGCCGATCGGCGACGGGCCGTTCGTCGATCAGGCGCTGTTGGCCGCGCGCTGGCACGACGCGCTGCGCGCGCACGCGGCCGGCACGTCGCCGGCGGATGCGGCCGCCACACCGCCGTGGCAAGCGCTCGGCCTGGCCGTGCAGCATGCGGACGCGATCCACGTCGCACGGGACACACATCGCGACGACGTGCTTTACGCCGATCGCACGATCACGCTCGACGACGGCGCGCGAGCCGCGTACGCGTTCGCCGACGAGCGCATCGACATTCGTGCCGGCGCGACGATCGGCACGCTCGCGCATGCACCGCTGATCGACGTCGACGGCGCGGTACTGCGCGGCGTCGTGGTCGGCGACACGGTGCATCTGCACGGCGCCGGCGGCTTCGCGTGCCTGTATGGCGAGCCGCTCGTGTTCGGCGCGGCGCCCGGCGCGCGGCCCGCGGACCCGCAGGCCGCCCCGCGCCGCGCGATCTCGCTGACCCGCCACTTCGCGTCGCTGCCGCATCGCTTCCTGCACGGCCGTTACCTGGTGCCGTGCGACGTCCGCCTGCCCGCGCACACGGTCGTGCAAGGCAACCTGATCGTCGAAGGCACGCTCGTACTCGGCGAAGGCTGCGTGCTGCGCGGCAGCGTCAAGGCGCATCGCGTCGAGCTCGAACGCCACGCGTTGCTGCATGGCGCGGTATTCGCGCGCGACGATGTGTTGCTCGCCCACGCGAGCTGCATCGACGGCGTCGTGTCGGCCGGCGGCCTGCTGCGGCTGACGGGGGCGCGCATCGGCGTCGCCGGTCATCCGGTCAGCGCGTGCGCGCGCGACGTCTCGGTCGTCAATCATGCCTGCGTGCATGGCGATCTCGTCGCGTGGCGCAGCGGCTGGTTCCACACATCCCGTTAAGGAGCGCCTCATGTCCGATCGCCCCAGCCATCGCGGCCCGCGCGTGCCGGTTGCCACCCTCGCGATGCTGTGCGGCGTCGCCTTCGGCGCGCCCGCGGCGCTGGCGGAGCAGCCGGACGATGCCGCCGCCGTGCCCGCCGTGCAGCCCCCGGACCCCGCGACCGTCATCACGCCACGGATGCGCGACGAATCGATGTTCGTGCGCGTGGACGCCGAAGGCCTACCGGACGGCGTGCCGCTCGCCGAGTTCACGCCCGAGGATACGAACCGGCCACCGCTGCCCGACGCCATCGTCACACATGCGCAGGCGCCGCAGGAATCGCACACCGAACTGTCGCTCGGCTATTCGAGCGCGCACCTGACGCACGGCTATGGCGACTGGTACGGCGTGCATCTGCGCGGCGTCTATCAGGACGGCGTGCGCACCGTGCTCGGCGAACTGGCGCAATTGCACCGCTTCGGCGAGAACACGCAGCTCGGCGCGCTGACCTACGTGCAGAACCTCGGGCCCGACTGGTTCGGTGGAATCGGCTTTTCCGGCACCACGTCGGGCACGATCCTGCCGAGCGCGCGCGTCGACCTGTCGCTCAACCGCAAGCTATTGTCCGATCGTTCGCTGGTCGTGTCGCTGGGCGCCGGCTACGCATGGAACCGCAGCGGCCACCGCGATCAGCTCTATCACGCCGGCGTGATCTGGTATGCATTGCCGAAGTGGATTTTCGAGGCGGGCGCGAACTATACGGTCGATTCACCGGGCTCGGTCAAGGCACCTGCGTACTACGGCGCCGTCACCTACGGCGAAGTCGGCAAGAGCGTGATCGTGCTGCGCGGCGGGTTCGGCCGCGAAGCGTATCAGGTCACCGGGTCCGGCTCGCAGATCGCGGATTTCCGCAGCCACGAGATCACCGCGAAATGGCGCTACTGGTTCACGCGCAAGTGGGGCACGCAACTCGAATTCGACTATTACCACAACCCGTACTACTCACGGATCGGCGGCGAGCTCAGCGTGTTCTATCGCTGGTGAGCGGGCGGACGCCATGCCCACGCATCCCGTCCGTCCTCCCGTCGACCGTTCGCTGCGCACCCACGCGTACCCGCAGCGCTGGCTGTCGTCGATCGCGCTGCTGACGCCCGCGCTGTACGCGTCGGTGTGGTTCGGACTGCCGCTGGCGTGGCGCTACTGGCGCGCGGTCATGGCATGGGGCGCGCAGCAGATCGATCCGGCGCTGCACGTGATCGTGCTCGGTTATCCACCCGACGCGCCACGCGTGCCGCTGCTGTCGATCGACGTCGCGGCCCGCCTGCCGGGCGGCACGCTGCTGCTGGCCACCGCCGCGCTGTGCGCGATCGGCTTCGCCGCCTCGTTCGTCCGTCGGACACGCTGGCTGCCTGTTGCATATCTGTTACGTATCGCGAGCTTCACCCAGCTGCTGATTTGCGCGTACTTCTGGCTCGCGCCCGACACGTTCCCGTATGTGCCGCCACTGCATCTGCGCGACATGTTCGTGCTGCACGGCGCGGCGATCGCGCTGATCCCGCTGGTGATGGCCGCGCTGTACTACCCGCTCGATTTCTCGCTGCTGCAAAAGGCCGTCGCATCGCTGCTGGTGCTCGGCTACTTCGTGTTCGCGCTGCCGTTCGTGATGCTGCTGCACGCGACGATCATCCATCACGGCTCGCTGCTGTTCTTGCCGTTCTGCTATTTCCTGCTCGGCGGGCCGCTGCTGATCGGCCTGCTGGTCACGCTCTATACCTACTGCGCAAGCTGGCCCGGCGCACTGACGCGCGATCGCGATTCCGTCTGCTGATAGCGCGTTCGAACGCGCCGTATCAGCGATGAAACGATTCCGCCGTGTTTCCGGACGCACCGCCCGGCCCGCATCGCAAGAAGCCAGCAGTACCGGGCCTCCTGCGCCAATGGCACGTTGTTCGCTTCTTCCAATGCGTCGCATCGAGTCCTCTCATCGGCGAAGACAGCATGGCACACCGGCGCATTCGCGCGTTCCGGCCGCTGTCGGCACGCACCGCTCGATACCCGACGAACCGGACAGCCGCACACGTCTACGGGGCTGGATTGGTCGACCTGGCGGCACGCGCATCACGGCTGCCGCACGCCCCATTCCTTGAGCGAGGAGCACACCATGTTGGCAAAGTCAGGCAAGTTCTTGCGGATCCTGTTCGCGCTGTTCGCGCTCGCGTTCGCATTCGGTCCGGGCGGCGTTCGGGCGGCCACCAACCAGCTTCTCCTGTTGGTGCCCGATACGCTGACACTGCCCGATTCGCGCGTGTCCGCCTGGCTCGACAGCGCGCAGGAGGAAGGGCTGCAGATCAAGGTGATGACCGACAGCCAGTTCATGGCGGCCGGCGCGTCGCTGTCGCAGTATCCGGGCCTGATCCTGCCCGATCAGGTGCATACGACGGCCGACGACACGCTCGTGACCGCGATTCAGAACTACGCGCTGAACGGCGGCAAGGTGATGCTCGTCTACGATTTCGGCGTGTTGAATTCGGCCGGCTTCTACGTCAGCCCGAAATCGCGCTTCAGCAGCATGGCCGGTGTGGACTACGTGCTGTATGACCAATACGGCGGCAACATGATCGGCCTCGGCAACGTGACCGGCATGAGCAGCTGGCTGCGCACGCTCCAGGTGCCGCCCGGCAAGTCGATGGCGTGGACCACGACGTCGTCGACCACCACGACCGCGACGGCGCTCGCATCGCCCAGCACCGCCGGCACGTCGACGAGTTCGACGTCGGGCAGCACGCTGTTTCTGGCCGCCAGCCCGTCGAATCCGGGCGGCCTCGCCAATTACAACCACGGGGCCTGGTTCCAGTACGCGACGCCGCCCACGGGCAGCGGCGTGCTGAGCCAGACGCCGCCGAAGCTGACCGGCACCGTGACCGGCAAGCTGAAGAAGACCACGACGTATACCGCCAACTCGCTCCTGAGCACGTCGACCGGCAAGACGGCCAACACGCTCGCGTCGACGCTGGCCACCACCACCGACACGCTCGAAGGCATCTCCGGCTACGTGTACGGCTTCCTCACCTATCCGAGTTTCGTCACGCAGGGCACGTACACCGGCACGACGATCCTGACCTCACCGACCTTCGGCCTCGTGTCCGGCTACAACACGTACGGCAACGGCGGCGTGCTGTTCGTCAACCTGCCGCTCGCCTACCTCGACGGCCAGACCGACGGCATGCTGATTCACGGCTACCTGCATTATTTCGGCACGCAGATGCTGAACCTGCCGTCGCTGTCGCCGCTGCCGAAGGCGATGGCCGGCCTCGTGTTCAACTGGCACTTCTGCGCGGGCGACCAGATCCAGCCGGCACTGCAATTGAAGAGCCTCGGCGTGTGGAACAACGGGCCGTTCTCGCTCGTGATCACGGCGGGCCCCGATGAAGCGGCCTTCGGCGACGGCAACGGCATCAACCTCGCGAACAACCCGACCGCGCAGAATCTCCTCAGGTATTTCGTGACCAAGGGCCATCGCGTCGGCAGCCACGGCGGCTGGATTCACGATTACTGGGGGGCGAATGCGAGCGAAACGAACGCAAGTACGTTCACGCAGTACCTCGTGATGAACCACCAGGCCGTCCAGGCCGCGACCGGTCAGCCGGACGTCGAGTACGCGGCACCGGAAGGCAATACCCCGACCTGGTCGGTCAACTGGCTCGAAAGCAATGGCTTCAATGGCTACTACTTCACCGGCCACACCGGCTCGGCACCGACCCGCGCCTACCGCAACGGCGCGTTGCTGAACCCGGGCCTGTGGGCTTACCCCGTGATGCCGTTCGGCAAGTACGCGACGTTCGAGGAGTTCCAGCAATACGCGGTGCCGACTGCCGACGTGAACAACTGGTACGCGTCGCTGATGAACTTCGTCGTCGCGAACCGCACGAGCCGGCTGATCTATGCGCACCCGCTCGGCGCATCGTCCTACACGTCGACGCTGTCCGCGATCTTCTCGCAAGCCAATACGCTGAAACTGACGGGCCAGTTCAAGTGGTACACGATGACCGACATCACGACCTTCGATCGTGCACGCCTGAACGTCACGTGGTCGGCCACCGACACGGGCAGCGGCTGGGCGTTCGCCGCCAGCCATCCGACCAGCCTCGCGAACATGACGTGGCTGCTGCCGAAGAAGGGATTCGCACTGCCGATCATCACGCAAGGCTTCGGCAGCGTCGTCATCACCGACTCGACGTACTGGCTCGTGACCGCGAACAGCGGCACCAGTCTCAAGTTCACCAGCGCCAAGGTGCACTGAGTTACGACATCGACACCCCCGTCGGCGCGCGACGCGGCCAACGCCGCGCCCGGCGGGATTTGCGCAGGACCATCGCGCAGGAGCCCCCCATCATGAACCGGCCCGCGCTTTTCCCGGCCGCACGCGCACGCGTGGCGGCCACCGCCCGGCTATGCCGCCTGTGGCGCGTCGCCTGCTGTGTCGCCGCGTGCGGCATCGCGCTGCAGGCGAGCGCCGCGGAACTTCAGCTCAACGGACTCTATCAACGCCCCGACGGGGCGATCACCGTGCGCCTGAACGGCGCCGGCATCGATCCTTATTTCGCGGCGAAGGCACTGCTCGGCGCCGAGGATGCCGGGCTCGACGCACATCGGGCCGCGCTCGCATGGATCGCGTGGCTGCTGCCGCGCCAGCGTCCGGACGGCGGTTTCGATCGCTACTGCGTGAAGAGCGGCCAGTACAGCTCATGCGCCGAAGCCGACGCCGACGATGCGATGATGGCGACCTGGATCGAACTGCTCGCCCGCTTCGCGCCGCCCGAGGGCCTGCCCGCCGCATGGGAACTCAGTCTCAATCGCGCGGCCGCGCATCTGGACGCGCTGCTCAGCAAGCCCGCAGGCGTCTATCAGATCTCGTCGACGCTGCACGTCGCGCTGCTGATGGACAACGTCGAGGTGCACAGCGCGTTCCAGGCGCTCGCCGCGTATTACGTCCGGCATGCCGACGCTGCCCGCGCCGGCCCGTGGACTCAGCGCGCCGACCGGCTCGCGTCCGCGATCCTGAAGGTGTTCTGGCGCGGCACACAGTCCGGCTTTCGCGCGAGCACGCAGCGCATCAGCGACACGACGTTCTATCCGGCGAAAGTCGCGCAGGTCTTTCCGCTCCTGTCCGGCATTCAGGTTCCCCAACAATCGAACGAGACGATCTACGCGCAGTGGATGCAGAAGTACGGCAAGACCTGGCTGCAACTCGCCGGCTCCGATTATCCGTGGGGCTTGATCGCACTCGTCGCATTCAAGATGAACGACTGGAACACGGTCGCGTGCTGGCATGCGCGATCGGGCCCGTACCGGCACGGCGCACACTGGAACGTACTGGAGGAGGCGCTTTACCTGGCATTCGAAAGCCGGATGGCCGACCCGGTCGCGCCCGCTCAATGCGGCTTCACGACGGCGGCGACAACGGAGACCGCGTCACGCTGATCCACGCGTGCGCACGGTCCGGGGCAATCTACAGGGAAGGAGACGTGTCATGTGTGGCATCGTCGGCGCGGTCGCGCAACGGGATATCGTCCCGATTCTGATCGAAGGTTTGCGCCGCCTTGAATATCGCGGCTACGATTCATGCGGAGTGGCGACGGTCGTCGACGGCCAGGCACGCCGCGAGCGCAGCATGTCGCGCGTCGCCGATCTCGACGCGCACGTGCGCAGCGCCGGCCTGACCGGCAGCACCGGCATCGCGCACACGCGCTGGGCAACCCACGGCGCGCCGGCAACCTGCAACGCGCATCCGATCTTTTCGCGCGACGAGATCGCGCTGGTGCACAACGGCATCATCGAGAATCACGAAACGTTGCGCAAGCAACTAGCCGACGAACACTACGAGTTCGACGGCCAGACCGACACCGAGGTGGTCGCGCACCTGATCCACAGCAAGTATCGCGGCGACCTGCTCGCCGCCGTACGCGACGCGACCTCGCAGCTGCACGGCGCGTATGCGATCGCGGTGTTCAGCAAGCACGAGCCGCAACGGCTGATCGGCGCACGCGCCGGCTCGCCGCTCGTCGTCGGCGTGAAGGACGGCGAATGCTATCTCGCGTCGGATGCGCTCGCGCTCGCCGGCATCACCGACCGCTTCATCTTTCTCGAGGAAGGCGACATCGTCGAGCTGACGCCGGGCGGCGTGCGGGTGCTCGATCGCAGCGGCGCACCGATCGAACGCGCGATACAGACCGTCTCGTCCGCGCAGGGCGTGGTCGAACTCGGGCCATACCGGCATTTCATGCAGAAGGAAATCTTCGAGCAGCCACAGGCCGTGGCCGCGACCATTCCCGATGCCGGGCTGTTCGACCCGGCCGTATTCGGCCCGGACGCCGCGCGCGCGTTCGAGCAGATCGACAACGTGCTGATCCTCGCGTGCGGCACGAGCCATTACTCGGGCCTGACTGCACGCCGCTGGCTCGAGACGATCGCGCGCATCCCCGCGCAGGTCGAGATTGCGAGCGAATACCGTTACAGCGACGCGCTCGCGATGCCGAATACGCTGGTGGTCAGCGTGTCGCAATCCGGCGAGACCGCCGACACGCTCGCCGCGCTCAAGTACGCGCAGGCGCTCGGTCACATCGACACGCTGGCGATCTGCAACGTGCCGACCAGCGCGATGATGCGCCAGACCGGCCTGCGCTTCCTGACGCGCGCCGGCCCTGAAATCGGCGTCGCGTCGACCAAGGCGTTCACGACGCAGCTCGTCGCGCTGTTCATTCTCGCCGTCACGCTCGGACGGCTGCGCGGCTACGTCGACGACGCGCAGCTCGCGCGTTATACGACGCAGTTGCGGCGCCTGCCTGGCGCGCTCGAGGACGTGCTCGGGCTGGAGCCGCAGATCGAGCGCTGGGCGGCGGAATTCTCGCAGCACGAAAACGCGCTCTTTCTCGGGCGCGGGCTGCACTACCCGATCGCGCTCGAAGGCGCGCTGAAGCTGAAGGAGATTTCATATATCCACGCGGAAGCGTATCCGGCGGGCGAGTTGAAACACGGGCCGCTCGCGCTCGTCACGCATACGATGCCGGTTGCCACGATCGCGCCGAACGATGCGCTGCTCGAAAAGCTCAAGTCGAACATGCAGGAAGTGCGGGCGCGCGGCGGGCAGCTTTACGTGTTCGCGGATGCCGATACGCGGATCGACAACGGCGAAGGCGTGTCGGTATTGCGGATGCCGGATTATTACGGGCTGCTGTCGCCGATTCTGCACGTCGTGCCGTTGCAGTTGCTCGCGTATCACGCGGCGTGCTTGCGCGGCGCGGATATCGACAAGCCGAGGAATCTGGCGAAATCGGTGACGGTGGAGTGATTCGTTTGCGCAATCCGGCGCGAAGCCGCGAAGATCACAAACTGGCCCGCCCTACACGATTCGAACGTGTAACCCACGGGTTAGAAGAACGCACGGCGTCACACTGATCGAGATGGATCGACCTCGCCTTGCGAGTTGGCATCGAAACCGGCAGCGGCTTCAGGGTCCGTCGACTGGCACCGAACGCAGGAATCCTCGCTGCGGGTTCAGCCTATCTGCAGCGACATCCCGCACCTCGTACGCTTCAGACATTGCCCGTGCCCGCGCGACACGGCACGGGTCCTTTTCGCTGGCAACTACTGAAATATCCGGGTCATCGGCCAAGTCCGGTCGCCCGCGTCTTTCGGTAGTCGGGCCTCCAGCTGCGCCTTTCGTTCGGCGAGCTTGAGTCCAAGTCCGACAAGGTCGAGTCCCGATGAGCGCAGTTCGGGAAAGAGCTCCGTCTCCTCTTCCTTGATGTGATGCCGGACGTTTTCCATCAGCACCGCGAAAGTGGCATCAAACCCTTCCATACCAGGCTTGAGGGTTTCGAATTTCTCGATGAGCGTCTTCACGAGAAAGTGCTCGACGTAGGCTTTGTCGACATCCTTTTGGGGGCCGCCGGACAGCGCATCGTGCGCAGCTGGGTAAAGAATCTGTTCCTCAATCATCGCGTGGACGGTCAATTTTTCGCAGGCGCGCCTAACGAGCGCGTGCTTGGCATCGAGGTCCTCGTCGGCGGTTTTTTCAAAGATCGTGAACAGCTTTTCGACCGCACGATGGTCAGACTCAAGTAGCGCGATAGCGCCGGTCGCTGACGGAGTGTCAGCTTCATCGCGGTCATGCTTGTGGCGCTGCGTCTCGTTCGTGTTCGCCATGGCTGGCCTCTGTCTAAAGGTGGATAACGGCCAGCCACTGGAGCAAAACTTGCACCTGCTCCCGAAAACGGGGCGGACGCCGCACTCGCCAAGGCAAGGTTTGATCCATGCTCAACGGTTACGGCGCCACAGGGCGGGTCGCATCGTGGCAAGAATCGGAAAAGTCAGGCGGTTCCCGGCCATGGAGCAGAGACGTTCCGCCTTGGGCGTCAACCACGAAATGGCACGCTCGGCACATCCCTACGCGGGTTGTAACGTTGAGCGCATTTGCGAGTGTCTCGACAGCCGCCCCGCTGCATAGCCCCAAACAAAGTCGTCACCGTTTGCGAAGTTACGTTGTCACTTCGCCGGGTGACGTCGACACCACGCGCGACCAGGTGACGCGTCTAGCTGGCGCCTCCACGAGTCGCTCGCCGAACCACTCGCGGCGCGCCGGCCGCTCACGCTGCAGGGCGATTGTCCGGTGCGCGGCAACACTCGTCGGCG
This sequence comes from Burkholderia sp. 28_3, assembly GCF_003253915.1. Classification (NCBI taxonomy): domain Bacteria; kingdom Pseudomonadati; phylum Pseudomonadota; class Betaproteobacteria; order Burkholderiales; family Burkholderiaceae; genus Burkholderia; species Burkholderia sp. 28_3. The sequence goes on along the minus strand of NZ_QKZF01000015.1, from coordinate 4,131 downwards.
TGACCGTGATCGCGTCGTAGATCAACCCCGGCGCATCCGCCGACGTGAAGCTCGCCCGCCCCCGATGCGTTTCCGCGCGTCGCCGGCGTTCGGTTGCGGCTTGCGCAGCGCGATCAGGCCTTGCGCGCGACGACACCCACCGGCGCAGCGGGCGCGCGTTTCGGTGCGGTCTTGTAGTGCGTGCTGTACAGCGCCGCGCCGACGAACACCAGCCCGCCGACCAGGTTGCCGAGTACCGTCGGGATCTCGTTCCACAGCAGATAGTCGACGATCGTGAAGTGGGCGCCGAGCATCAGGCCGGACGGGAACAGGAACATGTTCACGACCGAGTGCTCGAAGCCCATGTAGAAGAACACGAGGATCGGCATCCACATCGCGATCACCTTGCCGGGTACGGACGTCGACATCATCGCGGCGACCACGCCGGTCGACACCATCCAGTTGCACATCACGCCGCGCACGAACAGCGTGAGCATACCGGCGGCGCCGTGCGCCGCATAACCGAGCGTGCGTGCTTCGCCGATGCCGCCGATCTTCTGTCCGATTGCGTTCGGCGCTTCCGAGAAGCCGAATGTGAAGATGATCGCCATGAACAGCGCGACCGTCAGCGCGCCCGCGAAATTGCCGAAGAACACGAGCGTCCAGTTGCGGAACACGCCACCCCAGGTCGCGCCGGGCCGGCGATCGATCACCGCGAGCGGCGCGAGCGTGAAGACGCCGGTGAGCAGGTCGAAGCCCAGCAGGTACAGCATGCAGAATCCCACCGGAAACAGCAGCGAACCGGCCAGCGCGTTGCCGGTGTTGATGGTGATGCTGACCGCGAAGGCGGCTGCGAGCGCGAGGATCGCGCCCGCCATATACGCGCGAATCAGCGTATCGCGGGTCGACATCGACAGCTTCGATTCACCGGCGTCCACCATCCTGGTGACGAATTCGTTGGGTGTGAGGTAGGCCATGGTATGCGCTCGTAAAGTTGGACGGGCAAAAAAAACGCGCCAGGCACTCGCTCGACATGCGAGTGCCTGGCGCGGACGCTGTTATCCACGTGATCGGCCGCCACGGTTCGACATGGCGTGATCGTCAGGCCGCCATTAGCCCGACGAGCGAGATGTTCGCAACTTTCATACCAGTGGCGGGGATATCGCGATGCAGGCCGGCCGGACGCGAGATGCCGGAGGGAAAGGCCGCAGCCGAACGCAGCGAATCGCACTCGCGCGGTGCGAACTGCACTTCGTGCACGCGCTTCGGGCGCCGCCGTGGTGCGTGAAGCTCGGTGCGGTGCGTTCCGGTCAGGTCGTGCCGTCGTCGTGCAGTGTCTCCGGCGCGCTTCGCTGCATACGACGTCGCACGGAAGTCTGCGCGTGCTCGTCGACGAATCGCTCGGGCGACGTCAGCGCGTCTTCCGCGATATCGGCAAGCGGCCGATTACCGTCCATCGACGCCTTCTGCAGCATCCGATACGCTTCGTCCTCCCGCAGGCTGAAGCGCGTCATCAGCGTATTTTTCGCGCGCTGCACGAGCTTTCGCTCGTAGAGCGCTCGACGTGCCGCGTCGAGCTCGACCTCCGCGCCGGCCAGTCGCGCCGATTGCGCCTCCAGCAGGGATTTCAGGCTGGCGAGCGTCCCCGGGTCGGAGCCGGAGAGACGTCCTGGCAGTTCGTGAACCGCCGCGCGCGTCGACAACGGATCGCCGGCAAAGAACTGGGCGAGCGCCTGGATATGCGGGGGCGGATTGTTCCGCAACTGCGCCATCAGGCGCTCGGAGTCGCGCAGCGTTCGGTGCGCGTCGTCGATTCGCGCGTCGCACGTTTCCTGCACCTGCAGCGTCAGTGCAATCTGAAGGTGCCAGAGATCATCGATGCGGGCGCTCGCGGCGTCGAACCATGCTTCGCTCAGGCCGGCATCGAGCGCATCGCCTGCGTGCACCGTGCACAGTACGCGGCGCAGCTTCTCGAGCGCCGCCATGTGCGGCTCCGTCATGCGGGTTTCCCACCATGCGTTTTGCGCCGTGCTTGCGAAGCTCGCGAAGACTTCGAGACTGCGCTCCTGCGCGGCTATCAGATACAGCAAGCGCTGCTGCTGGTCCGCCGAAAACGTGCCCGCCGCAAACATGTGCGCACCGACGGCGCGTTCCTGTCCCGCTTCTTCCTTGCCCTCGACGACATGGACGAGGGCAATCAGCATGCGCGACACCGACGGATCCGCCCCGCTATCGGCAAACTGGAAAATCAGCTCCACCAGGCCGCCGATCACGGTACTGAAAGCCTGGACCGAATCCGGCGCCGACAGCGCAAGATGGTCGATCTGTTCGCGCAGCACATCCAGCGATTCCAGGTCGAGCAGCACCCAGGCGATCAGCGACAGCAGGCGCGACGTCGAGCCGCGTGCGGGCGTCAGCTCCCGATCCAGGCGCTCGCGCAACTGTGCGACGAGCGGCGCCGATTCGCCGCGCGAAGCCGCGTGTTCGGCGACAAAGCGCTTCCCGCTCGACGCCAGATAGATGCTGGTGGCGCCGCGCTCGCGCTGCAGCGCATGGATCAGGCGGCCGAGCAGGTCGACCAATTCGATCTGCTCGGCCAGCTGGCGCAGCGACGCGATTTCCTGCTGCTTGGCGAGCAGCGCGAATTGCAGGGCAGTGGCGGGCATGGTGAATACTGACCGTAGACAGGGACTCGGTTCAGTGTAGTGCGGACAATATTCGTTATTTTTACGCGTTGGATGTCAAGAGATTCGTGACGAAGGCGCGGTCCGCAACGAGGCGATCTATCTGGCGCCGTCCGTGGTCATCGACGAACTGACGCGCCAGCCAACAATACGGCGGGCGAATACGTCGATCACGAACGCGACGTAAAGCCAGCCTTGCCACGTCGAAGCGTACGTGAAGTCCGACACCCAGAGCTGATTCGGCCGCTGCGCGTTGAATTGCCGGTTGACCCGGTCAAGCGGGCGCGGTGCGCTCTTGTCGGCGATCGTGGTGCGAATCCGTTTGCCGCGAACCGCACCACGCAGACCTTGCAGCTTCATCAGCCGACCGACCGTGCAGCGCGCGACCACAATGCCCTCGCGGTTCATCTGCTTCCAGACCTTCGGCACGCCATAGACTGCATGTTGGCCTGCCAGACACGCCTGATCTCGGGTTGCAGAATCTCATCGCGTTTCGCGCGGGCGCTGCGTCTGGACGGATCGCGAAGCTGTGCCGCATGGCATCGGCAGCCCGACGGGGCGCTCCGCAAGACCTTGCAGATCGGCTCGCCCCCGAAGGTGTCGCGATGCTGATCGACGAACGCCGTCAGGACTTGAAACGGCGGTCGAGTTCCGCCTGGGCAAAAAACGCGCTCGCAACCCTGAGAATCTCGTTGGCACGACGCAGTTCCTTGACCTCGCGCTCCAGGCCTTCAGCCGTTCGCGTTCGTCAGTGGTCACGCCATCGCGCTCCCCTGGTCAACCTGATCACGCTTGATCCATTCGTGCAGCGTCTGCGGCGTACACCCAATCATCGGCGCAATCGACTCGACCGCTGCCCACATCGCCGGATGTTCGGCGGCGAAGCGCAGGCGTTAGGTTGCCCAGACAGATGAGTCGTAGCTGCGCAGATGCTGAGCTCCGCCGACTGGACGCGCGAACCGGCCCAAACGGCTTTGCAGGCGAACGTAGCTTTACTTCAACGAAGATCGATACAAGTCAAATACATCTACATCCGCTTGTTCAAGCAAATCTTCAAATTCACTATCCCCGCGCGTGCGGAGGATCTCAAGTTCTGCATCAGAAATAGGGATTCCTTGCAACCAATTGACTTTCTCTCCGCTCTCCAAGTCAAGTTGCTTGAAATGCCCGTCATTCCACAGAAACGGTGCTGTCAGATACAGATGTGGGACTAACGTGTCGCTGTAGCATTCCGCGACATACCCTTCCACCACGCCCCCTGGCATCACCGCCCACCGTGATCGCATTAGCGCAAAAGCAGCAAACGCAAGCACGTTTGGCCAGTGCTCAATATCAGCGGGCATTGCACCACACAACTCAACACGAGTCCCTAAGGAAACGCTGATTTATTCGGCTCGGCGGTCATCGCAGACGTAGCCGAGGACGTTTAGAAGACAGCTCACGGAACGGACCCACGACGATGAAGAGG
>NZ_QKZF01000014.1:0-199401 GCF_003253915.1 Burkholderia sp. 28_3 | reverse complement strand
AGACCCGTCGAAGTCGAAGTCGACAACGACGTGATCGAGCTGTTAGCCGACGAGAGGCCGGTCGACGTCGAAGTCGACAGCGAAGTGATCGAGCTATTCGCGGACGACAGGCCCGTCGAAGTCGAAGTCGAGAGCGACGTGATCGAGCTATTTGCGGACGACAGGCCGGTCGAGGTCGAGGTCGAGAGCGACGTGATCGAGCTGTTCGCGGACGACAGGCCCGTCGAAGTCGAGGTCGACAGAGACGTGATCGAGCTGTTGGCCGACGACAGGCCGGTCGAGGTCGAGGTCGAGAGCGACGTGATCGAGCTGTTAGCCGACGACAGACCGGTCGAGGTCGAAGTGGACAGCGACGAAATGGCGCTGGTCGCAGTACCGACTTGCTGGGCGACCGAATACAGTTGGCTGCCGTTGATCGCGTCGGTACTGGTGGAGGTCACTTGACCCGCGGCGACATTGGTGACTTGTCGTTCCTTGCCGGCATCACCCACGCTGACGACGCCGACTGGCTTGGCGCCAGCGAATCCGCTGAACGTCACGCCGTTGACGGTCGCGCTGCTCGTGGGCGTTGCCGCGACGGTCTTCGAGTCGGCGCCAAGTGCGACGGAGTCGTCTGTGCTGGCGACCGCGCCGAGGCCGATGGCGACGGAGTTGATCGTGCTGGCGACGGCGCCCGAGCCAATGGCGACAGCGTCGGTGCCCGTTGCGGTGCTGTCGGCGCCGGTCGAGTTCGCGTGGAAGTACTTGATGCCCTGGCTGTTGATGTTGTTGATCGCCGAGCCGACGCTGTTGGCGGTCGACGTCGTGCCGTTCGCGTTGTATGTGGTGTACGACGGGGCCGAAACCTTGCCTGTCGTCGGGTCGTACGTCGAACCGCCGCCAAGTGCCGAGGCGGTGCTGCTGCCGAGGTTGTCCGTCTTCGTCGAGACCGTGCTCAGGCCGGTGGACAGCGAGTTGATTCCGGTCGAGGTCGAAGTCGACAGCGACGAGATCGAGCTGTTAGCTGACGAGAGGCCGGTCGACGTGGAAGACGACAACGACGTGATCGAGCTGTTTGCCGAGCTGAGGCCGGTGGACAGCGAATTGATGCCGGTCGAGGTCGACGTGGACAGCGACGAGATCGAGCTGTTAGCCGACGAGAGGCCGGTCGACGTGGAAGTCGAAAGCGATGTAACCGAGCTGTTTGTCGAGCTGAGGCCGGTGGACAGCGAGTTGATGCCGGTCGAAGTCGAAGTCGACAGCGACGAGATCGAGCTGTTAGCCGACGAGAGGCCGGTCGACGTGGAAGACGACAACGACGTGACCGAGCTGTTAGCCGAGCTGAGGCCGGTGGACAGCGAGTTGATGCCGGTCGAGGTCGACGTGGACAGCGACGAGATCGAGCTGTTGGCCGACGAGAGGCCGGTCGACGTGGAAGTCGAAAGCGACGTAACGGAGCTGTTTGCCGAGCTGAGGCCGGTGGACAGCGAGTTGATGCCGGTCGAGGTCGACGTGGACAGCGACGAGATCGAGCTGTTGGCCGACGAGAGACCCGTCGACGTGGAAGTCGAAAGCGACGTAACGGAGCTGTTTGCCGAGCTGAGGCCGGTGGACAGCGAATTGATGCCGGTCGAGGTCGACGTGGACAGCGACGAGATCGAGCTGTTGGCCGACGAGAGACCCGTCGACGTGGAAGTCGACAGCGACGTAACCGAGCTGTTTGCCGAGCTGAGGCCCGTCGACAGCGAATTGATACCCGTCGAAGTCGAGGTCGACAGGGAGCCGATCGAGCTATTAGCCGAGGAGAGACCCGTCGACGTGGAAGCCGAAAGCGACGTAACCGAGCTGTTTGTCGAGCTGAGGCCGGTGGACAGCGAGTTGATGCCGGTCGAAGTCGAGGTCGACAGGGAGCCGATCGAGCTATTAGCCGAGGAGAGACCCGTCGACGTGGAAGTCGAAAGCGACGTAACGGAGCTGTTTGCCGAGCTGAGGCCGGTGGACAGCGAATTGATGCCGGTCGAGGTCGACGTGGACAGCGACGAAATCGAGCTATTAGCCGACGACAGGCCCGTCGAAGCCGACGTCGACAGGCTCGTGATGCTCGACGTCGTCGTGCTCGCAACCGAATAGAGCTGGCTGCCGTTGATCGCGTCGGTGCTGGTGGCCGTGACGAGGCCCGCCGCGACGTTCTGGATACGGCGTTCCGAGCCCGACTGCCCGACGCTGACGACACCGCCCGCCGAATTGGCGCCGGCGAAGTTGCCGAACGTCTGACCGCCGATCGTGGCGCTGCTGACGGTGGTGGTGCCGCCGGACGTCGCCGTTGCCGCACTGGTCGTCAGCGCGTTGTAGCCGAGGGCGACCGAGTTTGCGACGCTCGCGGTCGAATTCGAACCGAGTGCCGTGCCGTAGCTTCCGGACGCCACGGCTGCCGCGCCGACCGCGACCGCGCCGGCGCTGCCGCTGGCCGTCGAGCCGTTACCGAGCGCGAGTGCGTCCGTACCGCTTGCGATCGAGTTGGCGGCAAAGCTGCCGACGTTACCGAGCGCGATCGCGCCGGTGCCGTTCGCGGTTGCCGCATTGCCGACGGCAATCGCACCGTTGGTACCCGTCGCCGAGGCCGAGCTGCCGATGGCGACGGAACTGTTGGTCGCCGTGCTGCTGTTGCCGAGCGCCACGGAGCCCGTGCCGCTCGCCGAGTTGCTGTTGCCGAGCGCGATGGCGCCGGAGCCGTTCGACGTGTCGTTCGCGCCGATTGCCAGCGCGCCTGTACCGGTGGCGCTGTTCGGATCGCCGATCGCAACGGCGCCGTCGCCGCTTGCGCTCTGGCCTCGGCCGATCGCGACCGCGCCGCCGGCCGAGGTCGCGCTGTTCGCCGTCGTGCCCGACGAGCCGATTGCCACGTTTCGGCCCGTTGCGCCGGAGACGACGCCGTCGCCTTGCGCGATGCCATACGCACCATTGACCGTCGCACCACGGCCAACTGCAATACCCGACGTGGCGGCCGACGCGACGGACGACTGCCCGCCGATCGCGATGCCATCCGACGCGGCAGACTGCGCGCCCTTCGTCGCGTTGCTGCCGATTGCGACCGCGCCGGCGCCCGAAGCGATGGTCGAGTTCGCATATGAAAGCGGGGTGGTGCCATTACCGGCTGCACCGCCGATCGCGACCGAATTCAATGCGTTGGCCGTTGCCCCGAAGCCGAGCGCGGTAGAACCGGCGCCGCTGGCGGTCGACTCGAGACCGGCGGACGTGCCCCAGAGCGCGGCAGATGACAGGAAGCCCGTCGCCGTACCGCCGGTGCCGGTGACTTGCGCGAATGCCCCATAAGCCGTGGCCGCGAGATTGTTGTTGCCGCTGGAGTTACAGCCCGCAACCGTGGAGTAAGTGCCGGATCCGTCGACGGGATAGGCATTGGTGTTGCCTGTCGTCGTGCGGCCGACGGTGCCGTTGCCACCGCTCGACGTACACGACGAAACGGTGAATTGGCTACCGTTGGTCGTGCCTGGAACGAAGGTATTGGCGCCGGCGAGCGACGGGAGCATTGCGACGGCGGCCAATACTGCGGCAGTGACGGCCGACTTGTTCGGCTTGCCCCGTGCCGAATCGTGTTCCGATGCCGCGACCCAGGCGCCAAGCGCTTCGTTCCAGATCGAGCGGTATGTGCGGTTCATGTCCTGCTACCTCCAAATGTGCACGCCACACACCGGTCTCTTTTGTTAGAGGGTTACTCCGTGCGCTCGCGCGAATCTCAAAATTGATGGGCGGAGTTTATTGGAGGAGGATTTTAGAGATTGACAAACAGTGATAAATGAACCGTTTTGAAAGTTAAAGAATGGTTAATGCATCGAGTTTTGATGTACTGGGTGTGAATGAATTTGAAAGATGTAAGAATGTGTCGTGTAGGGTTTGAATTTTTCTGGCGAGACGCTACATTATATATAAAAATCAATGACTTACGATGGTTGTGTGCGATGGGCAACAGATCGAATCGACTCAAAAGTAAGACAAATGAAATAGCAAACGTTTGCGCAACCCTGCATTCTTTCATTTCAGTAAGGATTGTTTGGCTATGACGAGATAATATATTTGTCTAATTATTAACTTGTTAAATGTTTGGTGTAAATTGAATTGGTTTTTGTATTTGGAGATTATTTTATAATCGAATTTACCTGGCACGAGGCGCATTGGGTTGTGCCGATCTGCGCATCCAGCCCGGCGCGGGGGCCCGTGCGACGGGCGTTCCGGGCCGCCCGATCCGTCGAAGTTGTAAAAAAGTGCTACGGAGCGACAAATGAAACAATTCGCGGCAATTTATCGGATTTGTCCTATTGACGATCGCGTTGGCACCGGTGTTAGAGCGGAATCGGTGCGCACGCCGGAAGTCGAGCAGGCAGGGGGAGCGGCTGTTTCGCGGGGTGTGTCGACAGGTCGTCAAAGACCGCAGGTCGGCGTCGGGTCGGCGGCGGTCGAAATGTCAGATGGAGGGTGCGACAATTTGTCCGTCATGCCGTCGGCGGCTCGACGTATCGAAGAAAAATAGGGATTGATCGAATGTATCGCGCACGCCACATTCGGTCCACGGGCGTGGACCCGACCGGGGGCTTGCCGCATGACCGGCGGCAAGCCTTCGACTTCACTTCTTCAGAAACCGCAGCGCGAACCGCGCCATCCGCGGCACGAACATCGGGCGCAGCAGGCGCTTGTCGTATCCGGCCATCCGCCGGTCGTTCTCCGCGAGACACAGCTCGATCAGCTCGCGCGGGTTCAGCGCATCGCCGATGTCCGCGGTGCCGGTAGCCGGGAAATTCGCGTCACGCGCGGCGCCGTCGGCATCGATGCCGCGCGCGATGCTCATGCGGTCGCGGATCAGTTGCACCCACACGGCCGCCACGCGGGCGAAGAACCACGGCCGGCGCCACCACGGCATCGTGCGCCAGTACCACGCGTACCAGTTCACGAAGAACAGGATGTGGCGGCCTTCTTCCTGGATCACGGGCTCGAAGGTTTCGACCAGTTCGGGCGGGAAATAGCCGGAGCGCTGCGCGGAGCGGAACAGGCCGAACGCGAAAAAGCTGTCGATGCATTCGCTGAAGCCCGTCATCATCCACGACCATTCGGGGTCCTTCGGTGCCGGATAGGGCGGCTCGGGCGCCAACTGGATGCCGTACGCCTCGACGAGCTTCGACAGCACGACCTTGTGGCGGGCTTCCTCGCCGCCGTCCATCTCGAGCGCGCGGCGCAGCAGCGGATCGTCGACCGTCGCGGCGTAGGTCGCCACGCGGATCGACGCGCGGCCTTCGGTTTGCACCGCGATGTCCCAGATCGGCAGCGACGTGAGCCGCCTGAGTTCGGCCGGCTGGAGTGCCGGCCAGTCGATCACGGCCGGCTTGTACGGGTTGTGTGTGTCGAGCAGCATCCGACAGAACATCTGCTTGTGCGCATCGGAACCGATCCGGACCGAACCTTGCCTCTCGAAGGTCCAGTTGCGCATCGCGTGATCTGCGGCTGCATGCTCTTCCTGCAGCGTGTCAGTCATGGCTATTGTTATGCGATTACGGATCGAAAGATTCTTGCACAGCTTCCGTCATCGCGTATTTTCGAGCGGCCATGGGCACGCCGGCCCCGCGGATGTCACGCGTTCGTGTCGACCCAGAGGCGGCCCCAGCGCGACGCGTAGGCGAGGGCGTGTTCTTCCTCGAAGAAGAAATCGATGGCGTCGAACGACACGGAGCGCGGCGACGGCCCGCCGTTCGCGCGTTCGATGGTCAGGTTGGCGGCGAACAGCCCGTTCGGCAACCGGGCGGCAGCGGGAGCGACTTCATAGCCCTTGTAGCGGATCGTACGGTTCATGGCGTGCGCGGAAAAAGTTCGGACTTTCAGCGTACGAAAACCTGCCGGCGGCGTGAACCAATCTTTCGGCCAATGCAAATCACGCAGCGGGCTGAATCGTTATCGGGGTGGTACGCGGAAACGGTATGTGCGAGAGGCGAAGACGGCGCGTCCGGCACATCGCCATGCGCGGGAAGACGCGCCGCGCGGCCCTGTCGAATCTTGTCGATCAGGGCCGCGCGGCGGAATGCGGAGGTTACTGGTTGGCGACCTTCAGTACGGGCGCGAGCGCATCGACCGACGCCGCGTGCGAGGCCGCACGATGCGACGCGAACGCGAGCGCGAATTCGGCCGCTTGCGCGCCGACCGTCTCGAGCTGTGCCACCACCTTCGGATCCGAGCAGCTGTCGGCGCTTTCGAAGCGCGTTTCCAGCGTGTTGACGGTTGCGCCGAACGGCGTCGGCCAGCCGCGCAGCGCATGAACGATCGAGCGCAGCGACGTCAGCACGGTGCCGGCCGCCTGCCAGCCGTACGCGGTGACGATCAGGCCGACCGCGCGGCCGTCGAGATACGGGCGTTCGTCCGCGCGCAGTTCCTCGAGCGTATCGAGCGCGTTCTTCACGAGACCGGACACGCCGCCGTGATAGCCGGGCGTCGCGATGATGATCGCGTCGGCCTGGCGCACGGCGTCGATCAGCTCGCGCTGCGCGTCGGTCAGCGTTTTGTGTTCGGGGGCGTAGTGCGGCAGCGTATGCAGGAACGGGCCGTCGAACAGGCGCGTGCGTGCGCCGGCGGCCTGCGCGCCGCGCAGTGCGAACGACAGTGCGCGTTCGGTGGACGATGCGGCTCGGGTGGTCCCGCCGATGCCGACGACGAACGGGCGGCGGTGTTGATCGAATGCAGTCAAGGGGCGCTCCTGGGATTGGCTTGCCCGGCTAAGCACAGGCTTAAAACCAGATGGTAACGACCCCGTCGCCACTCTGAAAACGACTTTTCGTTCTATCGATATGCCGCGTGGCGGGGGCAATCGTGTGCGTGGCCGCGCAGATCGATAGCAGAAATGCTTGGTTGGGACGGTGCGCCACGGTCGATAAGATGGACTCGTCTCCTCCATGATGTCTCTACTGACATGGGTTGGCCCCGCCGCGCGGATGCAGGCGGGGCTTTTTTTCGTCCTCGACCGGAAAACGGGGCGCGATGCGCGGCGGCGCGGCCCGTTACTCGAACACCGGCCGGAAGAAGCTGCGCTCGTAGCTGACGATGCAGCGCGTTTCCTCCGCGTAGCGGAACGCGGCCTGGCAGGCCGGATCGTCCTTCGAGCGTTCGCGGTAACGCTCGTATTCGGCGAGGCTCGGGAACGAGAACATCGCGAGCGCGATGTTGCTCGCGCCTTCGGACGGCAGGAAGTAACCGTGATGCGTGCCGCCGAACTGCTCGACGAGCGGAATCCACATCTTGCCGTAGGTTTCGAATTCGACGAGTTTGTACGGATCGACGACGTAGCGAAGGAAGCAGGTGATCATGGGCGCTCGCGATGCGGTGACGGAGCAGCGAGTCTGGAGTGTGGGATGGCACGTGTCAACGGCGTGCGCGCCGGGGACGGGCCTCGCCGCGCGACTTCATGGCGTGCTCGGTTGCTTGCGCGAACAACGACCGGTGCTTCGATGCGTTCGCCAAGACGCGCACGCTGCATCGGAACGCACCGTCTCCACCACGTCCTCCGCCACCCGCGCTACCCAGGGATTTTTACGACATTTTTTCTTGCGACGGCTGCCGGCGCGCTCCTAGACTTCGTGCATCTTCACCACGGAGCCTGGCCATGTCGATACCCTGGAACGCGATCGCCGAACGCACCCCTGCCCCACCGCCTTTGGTGTGTGCCGATCGGGTGATCGTCCGGCGTTTCGATCCGGCAGTCGACAGCTATGCACAACTCACGCCGATGCTGCACCGCGCGTTCGCGCGACTCGGTGCGATGGGGCTCAACTGCACGTGCGTCGATCAGGACGAAGACGTCACGCGCCGCCGCGCGGAAGCGGGCGAATGCTATGTCGCCGTGTGCGGCGGGCGTGTCGTCGGCACGGCCACGCTGTATGCGACCGATCCGTCGTCGGCCTGCTCGTTGTACCGGCGCGAAGGCGTCGCGAGCGTGCGTCAGGTGGCGGTGGACCCGGCTTGCCAGAGCCGCGGGATCGGCGCGTTGCTGCTGTCGTTCGCCGAGCAGTGGGCCGCGTTGCGCGGCTATGCGCTGCTCGCGCTGGATACGCCGCATCCCGCTGCGCACCTGCTGGCGTTCTATGGCGCGCAGGGTTTCGAGGTGGTCGACGTCATGCGTTTCGCCGGCAAGTGCTACGACAGCGCGATCCTGTGCAAACGGCCCGTTGCACGTGCGGCACGCCGCGTGTTGCCGGCAGCGCGGCTGGCTGCGCGCGTGGCGGCGGTGCGGCGTGTCATGCAGGCGTGGGCGCCGCGCATCGTCGCGATGGCCCGGCGCGAGTCGGGCTGGCGTCGCGCCGGACGTTTCGCGGCGCGCCGAGCGGCCGGTGCGGCCAGTCGTCGGTCGTCGCCGTGGCGGCCGCGTCAGCACGGCCGCTTCGTGGCGCGATAGCGGCGGGCAGGGCGCCTGCTCGTGCCGCAGGCGCGTCGCGTGGCCTTCCCGCGAAGACGGGGCGCGGATCGCTCGATGAACCGGTGCGGTCACGCGCCGCGATGGCCGAAGGAACGAACCTGCTCGATGAACGCCGCGTCGAGCGGCACGCAAACGCGTGTCGGCGTCATTCGGCGCGGTCGCGCGTCTCGCCGCCGCCTTTCGCGAGGCGCCATGCGATCGCGCCGAGCACGCCGACCGCAATCACCAGTGCGCCCCACAGCACGTAGCGGCGCCCGGCATCCGCATCGGCGGCTGCCGCCGGCGCGACCGCGGACACCGGCAGCGCCGCGCCGACGCGGGCGGGCCGCACTTCCGGCGCCATGCCGACCAGCAGTGCGTCGCGGCTCACGGCCGACGACACGAGCGACGCATCGCCGACGCCGAGCGTAAACGGCGGCGTGCCGCGCGCGACGAAGGTCAGCGCGGCCGGATGCCAGCCGATCGCGACGGCCGGCTGGCCGCCGCCGAGCCCGCCGTTGCGCATGTCGACGACGATTCGCCACGCGCGATCCGTATTCGCGACGAACTCGAACGGCGGATTGCGCTGCTCGCCGCCCTTGCCCTGCAGCCGGAACAGCACGGCGGACGCGACGTCGCGCCACGGCGCCTGCGCATCGGCGCGGCTTTGCAGCGTCGCGCGCGCGACGGTGTTCGGCTGCGGCAGGTCGATGCGCACGCGGTCGACCGGATACGCGCCGTCGGTGTCGAACAGATACTCGCCGGGCACACCGCCAGCGCGTATCCGCACGGCATCGCGCCACTGGCGCGGCACGGACGCCGTGTCGGTGCCGCGCGCGTCGCGCGGATGCGTCTCGACGTCGATCGACACGATCGCGGGCGCGCCGTCGAGCCAGTCGAGCCGCAGGTAGCGCGGCGCCGCGCCTTCGAGCGCGATGCGCTCCTGCACCAGCATGTCGTTGCCGCGGCCGACCTTCAGCAACTGCGTGCTGCCGAGCGCTCGCCAACTGCGCAGGTCGTCGCTGGCTTCGACGGACACGCGCCCCTGGTAGCTGTCGTCGTCCACGTGCACGAGCAGTGCATCGATGCTGCCGTCGGCATGCGACAGGTCGACGAGATCCGCGCCGTGCCTGCCGTCCGAAGGCGTCGCGACGGCCGCGCGCAGCGCGCCGTCCGGGCCGACCGTCACGCCGAGCGGCGCATTGCCGTGTTCGGCGCGGACGGGCGGCAGCGGGAACCAGTGCACCGGCGTGCGGGACGGCGGCACGCCGGATGCGGCCGCGGCGGGTGCATCGAGCGAGTACGGCACCGGCTCGCCCGCGCCGTTGAAGACGCGCACGTCGCCGAGGTCGTCGCGCCGGCTCGCCGCATACACGGGCTGCGGCACGGTGAGCTGGTAATACGCGGCGCTGCCGTCGAGGTCGAGCGCGAAGCGCTGCGTGACGCGGCCGGCGTTCGGCGCGCCGTCGGCTGCCGCGAACGACGCGAGCAGGCTCAGCCCGAACAGGGCGGCGAGTCGTTTCATGGCTGGCCGTCCTGTTGCGCGGCGGCCTTCGGCGGCAGCGGCGAGAAATAGCCGATCAACAGCAGCAGCACGCCGATACCGATGAACGACACGATGCGCTCGATGCCGGTGACGTGCGACAGGTCGAACAGGAACAGCTTGACGACCGTGAGCGCGAGCAGTGCGGCGCCGATGAACCACAGCGGTCGCAGCCCGCGGCGCGTGGCCCAGATCGTGATCGCGAGCGCGCAGACCGTCCAGTACACGGACACCGACGCCTGCACGAGCGTCGACTCCGCCATCGCGCCGAATTCGTACGGCACGCCGGCCCAGTGATGCAGCGTGCGCAGCAGGATCGCGTTCAGCCACAGGAACCCGGTCGCGCCGCCCGCACCCAGCAACTCGACGCGATACGCGTCGAACGACCAGCCGAGCCTGCGCGCGCGCATGAACCACGACGCGGCGAGCGCATAGACGACCGCGAGCACGAGATCGAGCGGATTGAACAGCGGTACGCGCGCCCAGCTTCCGCCGTCCTGCGTGAAGTTCGCGTAGAAGGTCCACGCCCACATCACGACGATCAGCGGCAGCGACGCGAACGCACAGAGGCGGGCGATGCCGTCGCGGCGCGTGAGCCACATTCCGGCGAATGCGAACAGGCTCCAGCCGACCATGAACACCTGCTGGATGCCGAACGACGACAGCACGGTGTCGATGTCGTAGCCCAGGTGGAAGCGGTGATGCAGCGTGCGCAGCAGCAGCGCGTTGAACCACAGGAATACGGTCGCGATCGCCATATAGTCGACGACGCGCGGATGCCACGCGAGGCCGAGCGATTTCAGGCGACGCAGCCACGCGACGAACGCGACGAACACGAGACCCTGCGCGACGTCGAGCGGATTGAGCAGTGGCAGCCAGAAGAGCGGAGCGGCGTCACCGTCGCTCGCCGTGCTGGCGATGCTCCAGAGCCACAGCAGCGCCGCGAGCGGCGCGGCTCCCCACACCTGATACGCACGCGGGAACGCGGCGACCGGCCAGCGCAGGCGCGAGCCGGGGCCCGATACGAGCAGGAGCAGCGCGCCGAAGCCGTACGCCCATGCGCTCCAGCTCCACGCGCCTTCCGGGACGAACGTGCGCAGGCGCCAGAAGCCCTCGAGCGACAACAGTCCGCACAGGGTCCAGAACGTCAGCGTATGCAGCGGCGCGAGAATGCCTGCTGCAACGGCGGACGCCGTGCCGTTCGCGGCGGCGGCGGTCGTGCCGCGCGACTGGCGCCACAGCAGCGCGAGCCCCGCGCCGACGGCGATCGGCCACGCGAACGCGCCCATGCCCGACAGCGGCGCTTCGTGCGCGTCGAACGCGCGCAGCGCGAGCAGCGCCAGCACCGGCGTGAGCGCGAGCGCGGGCCATTCGGCGAGCGGCCATGCGAGCCGGCGGCGCGCGACGTGCGCGAGCCATGCGGTGCCGGCCGCGAACAGCGCGGTCGTATCGACGACGAAGCGGTCGGCATGCAGGTCGACATGGCGGCTCGCATAGACGAGGATCTCGTGCAGCCCGCCGCTGACCCACCACAGCAGCCCCCACGCGGCGGCCGCGACACCGATCTCCGGCATCCACGCGTGCCACGCGCGCGCTTCGCCGCGCCCGTGCAGCCACCAGCCGGTGAACAGGCCGGCGAGCGCGATCAGCAGCATCGCGATATACGGGCTGTTGAGCACCGGCAGCGCGGCCGTGTCGGCCGGGCCCAGCAGGCTCGTGAAGAACGCGCCGGCCGCGGCGACCTGCATCAGCAGCCCGAAGCCGAACGCGAGCAGGCGCTTCTGGCGCACGCCGAGCCACACGACGGCCGCGCCTTCGATGGCCCACGCGGCGCTGGTCGTCGGCCCCGAGAACGCGAGCGGCACCGCGAGCGTCGCGAAGATCACCGCGAGCGCGAGCATCGATTCGAACAGCAGGCCGAGGCGGTCGCGGCGGCGCGCGAGCCATGCGGCGACCGCGACGTAGAACGCCGACAGCGCGACCGCGCTCCACGCGAGCCCGAACGGCATGCCTTTGACGAGCGACGCCTGCAGCGCGGTCGCGACGATCGGCGTGCCGAACACGAGCGTGCCGTCCACGTAGTGTCGCAGCGCGAGTTCGCGTTTCACCGCATACAGCAGCGCGATGCCGACATACATCAGGAAGAACAGGACGAGGAACGGCTCGGTGCTCGCGAACAGCGCGGGACGATAGGCGGTCACGCCCCACGCGGAGCCGATCGTGAACGTGAACACGAAGCCGAGCAGGTTCAGCGGGCGCCACGCCTTGAACCACGCGATCGCGAAGATCCCTGCGTTCAGCAGTGCGTAGTAGCTGAACAGCGCGACATGGTTGCCCTGGCCGGTCGACAGCAGGATCGGCGCGAGGAAGCCGCCCGCGCTGCCCATGAATGCGAGCGGCAGCGCGTCCTGCCGCACCGCGAGGAACGCGCTCAGCGCGCAGACCGCGACCATCAGCGGGAACGCGGCGCCGACGGGCAGCAATGCATACAGCTTGGTCGCGGCGAAGATCGTCAGGTACAGGATGCCGACGCCGCCGCCTTGCAGCACGAGGCCGTAGGCGGCGCGACGCGCCCGCACGCGCCAGCCGATCGCGAGCAGCGCGGCCGCGGCGAGCGCCGTGCCCGCGAGGCGGAACTCGATCGGCAGCATGTCGTTGTCGGCCGCGTACTTCAGCAGGAACGCGACGCCGAAGAACAGCACGATGATCCCGACGCGCACGACCGTGTTGCCGCCGAGCAGCCAGTCGCGCGCGGCGCCGAATGCGCGTTCGGCGATGCCGGGTTCACGGGGTGCGGGCGGGACAGCGCGGGCCGGTGCGGCCGGGGGGATCGTCGTGGTGTCGACGGGGGCAGGCGCGGATGCGGCCGGGCGCGCGGCGGTTGCCGGCGCGAGCGTCGAGGCGGGCGCCGGTGCCGAGGTGGAGGCCGATGTACCTGCCCGTGCGACAGCAGGTTGCGCGGGTGGTACGGGCGGTGTCGGGGAGTGCGCCGGCAGCGGGGCGGATGTGGCGCTCGCCGAAGCCGTGTGCGCGATGCCGCCGGAAGTCGCCGCGCCGGCCGTCGCGCCCGCGAGTTGCACACGCAGCGCGTCGAGTTCGCGCGTGAGCGTGTCGACGGTGGCTTCGAGGCGCGCGACGCGATCGGCGAGCGGTAACGGGGGCGGCGGCGTCGCGGAGACCGCGAACGCGTCGGGCGTGGCGCGCGGGTTCTGCTGCTTGCGTTGCCGCAGCGCGTGCCCGACGCAGAATCCGACGGCGGCCCCGAGCAGCGAGCCGCTCCCGGCCGAGAAATCCCCGATCAAGGCAGCGATGCCGCCCACGATGAAACCGATTACGGCGAATGCCCAGTTCAACGCCTTGCTCCCTCTCACTATCGTTATCGTCCTTCGATCGCGGATCGCACCGGATCGAGGCGGTTTCAGCACGGCCGGCAGGCGAACCGGCATGCGCGCGCCGTGCGGCTCGGCCCTCGTGCGAAAGGCCCGCGGCATCGTCGCGATCGGCGTGTTTGCGGGGAATGTATCACAGCGTGCCCGCGCCGAATTCCGGGGGTGACGCGGTATCGCGGCATGCGCCGTTCGGTGTCGCCATCCGGCTTTTTGCACGGTCATGCTTTTTACTGGCGAATGGATGCGCGCTTTCGTCTGAGCAGATCGACGCCGGAACGGACGTCGATTTGTCGCAAAACGACGCGTGCCCGATGCGACCTGACGCAAAACCTCATGTGCCGTTCGCCGCGCTGCTGCGCACAAGTCCGGCGGGCGATGCCCGTCGTTGCTGGCCGGGCGCGTATTGCGCTGCCGCAATCGGCGGCGCGGCCCGCCGGACGGGGCCGGAGGCTGTGTCGTATTTGCGCAAGCGTTTGTCGTAATTCGTCGGCAGGCCGGGGTTTTTTCTGGCAACTATGTAGGCACGCTATGACAAGCGCGAGTCCCCGCTACACGAGGAGAAGGTTTCGATGGATGCCCCCAAGGTTGTGGTCGAAGGTCTGTGCAAGGTGTTTGGAAGCAATCCGCAGCAGGCGCTCGACATGCTCGCCGCCGGCGCGACGAAGGACGATGTGCTCAAGCGCACCGGTCAGGTCGTCGGCGTGCACAACGTCTCCTTCGATGTGCAGGAAGGCGAAATTTTCGTGCTGATGGGCCTGTCCGGCTCCGGCAAGTCCACGCTGATCCGCCTCGTGAACCGGCTGGTCGATCCGAGCGCCGGCAAGGTGCTGATCGACGGGCTCGACGTCGCGTCGGCGCGCCGCTCGGCGCTGACCGCGCTGCGCCGCAAGGACATGAGCATGGTGTTCCAGTCGTTCGCGCTGATGCCGCATCGCACCGTCGTGTCGAATGCCGCGTTCGGGCTCGAAGTCGCGGGCATGGGCAAGAAGGAGCGCGAGCGCCGCGCGATGGAAGTGCTCGAGCAGGTCGGCCTCGCGCCGTTTTCGCACAAGCTGCCGTCCGAGCTGTCGGGCGGCATGCAGCAGCGCGTCGGCCTCGCCCGCGCGCTGGCCGTGAACCCGTCGCTGATGATCATGGACGAGGCGTTTTCCGCACTCGATCCGCTCAAGCGCCGCGAAATGCAGGACGTGCTGCTGCAACTGCAGAAGGAACAGCGTCGCACGATCATGTTCGTGTCGCACGATCTGGAGGAAGCGCTGCGCATCGGCAACCGCATCGCGATCATGGAAGGCGGCCGCCTCGTGCAGGTCGGCACGCCGCAGGACATCATCGCGAACCCGGCCGACGATTACGTGCGCGCGTTCTTCGACGGCATCGACACCAGCCGCTATCTCACGGCCGGCGACCTGATGCAGACGGGCGCCGTGCCGCTCGTGTCGAAGTGCGATGCCGCGAACGTCGCGGCGTCGCTGAACGGCAGCGCCGAATACGCGTTCGTGCTCGATGCCCAGCGCAAGATCCGCGGCTTCGTCACGCGCGACGCGATCGGCCAGGACACGCCGTCCGTGCGGCCGATCGAAAGCATCCGGCGCGATGCGTCGCTCGACCATGTCGTCGCGCGCGTGGTCGCGAGCCCGAATGCACTGCCGGTCGTCGACGACGACGGCTGCTACTGCGGCTCGGTCGATCGCGCGCTCATCCTGAAGGCCATCACGCGTTCGCGAGGCTCCCATGTCTGAAATGATTCCGCTCGGTAGCTGGGTCGACCAGTCCGTTCACTACCTGCTCGACCACGACGCGAAGACGTTCGACGCGATCGGTCAGGCGATCGAAGGGCTCGCCGCATTCGTCGAGCATGGCCTGCAGGCGATCCCGATGTGGCTGATGATGGCGATCTTCATCGGCGTCGGGCTGTGGCGGGTGGGCTGGCGCTTCGCGCTGTTCACCACCGCGTCGCTGCTGCTGATCTTCGCGACCGGCTTCTGGGACCAGACGGTCATCACGCTCGGGCTCACGCTGTCGTCGACGATCATCAGCCTCGTGCTCGGCATTCCGCTCGGCATCTGGGCCGCGAAGAGCAAGTGGGTCGCCGCGATCGTGCGCCCGATCCTCGACCTGATGCAGACGATGCCGGCCTTCGTCTATCTGATTCCGGCCGCGATGCTGTTCGGTCTCGGCCGCGTGCCGGGGATCCTGTCGACGGTGATCTTCGCGATGCCGCCCGCGGTGCGCCTCACGAGCCTCGGCATCCGCCACGTGAACCGCGAGATCGTCGAAGCCGGCCAGGCGTTTGGCTGCACGCCGTGGCAACTGCTGTACAAGGTGCAGTTCCCGAACGCGCTGCCGTCGATCATGCAGGGCGTGAACCAGACGATCATGATGGCGCTGTCGATGGTGATCATCGCGTCGATGGTCGGCGCGGGCGGCCTCGGCAACGACGTGCTAGCGAGTATCCAGCGCCTCGACATCGGTCTCGGCTTCGAAAGCGGTCTGTCGGTCGTGCTGCTCGCGATCATTCTGGACCGCATCACCGAGAGCTTTGGCCGCGCACCGGGCACCGTGAAGGCGCCGCTGTTCTCCGGCCTCAAGCAGCTGTTTCGCGTGAAGGCCGCGCCCGCACAGGCCTGATCTTCGGCGGCCAGGAGCGACCTGGCCGCACACCCTGAATAGATAACGGTTCCCGCGGCTTCGGCCGCGGGGCTGGCCCCCTGCAACCTCCTCGCCAGGAGACCGATGTGACGTCCGCCGTCGCTGTCGCGCCCGCCGCCTGCGTTTCACCGGTTTCGTCCCTCGCCCATTTCGGCTTCCTGACGCTGCCGAACTTCTCGATGATCGCGTTCTCGAGCGCGGTCGAAGTGCTTCGGATGGCGAACTACGTCGGGCGGGCGGAACACTACAAGTGGTCGATCTACTCGCTCGACGGCGCGCCCGTGCATGCCAGTAACGGCATCGCGGTGCGGCCCACGCAGGCGCTCGACTACGACAACCTGCCCGACGTGATGATCGTGTGCGGCGGCATCCGCATCCGCGACGTGGTCGACGAGGGCGCGCGCGATACGCTCGCGGCGCTCGCCGAACGCGGGCTGCCGCTCGGCGGCATCTGCACGGGCGCCTATGCGCTGATGTCGAGCGGGTTGCTCGACGGCTATCGCTGCACCGTGCACTGGGAAAACCTGTCCGCGCTGCATTCCGAATTTCCGCGGGTGGGCTTCGCCGACGAGTTGTTCGTCGTCGATCGCGACCGGCTCACCTGCACCGGCGGCACCGCGCCGCTCGACCTGATGCTGAACCTCGTCGGCATGCGCTTCGGCCAGCAACTGGCCGCGCAGGTATCCGAGCAGTTCATCCTCGAGCGCATCCGCAGTTCGACCGATACGCAGCCGATTCCGGTCGATGCGCGGGTGGGCTTCTCGCGCGCGGAGCTGATCGAGGTCGTGCGGCTGATGGAGGCGAACATCGAGGAGCCGCTGTCGCTCGAGGAACTCGCGCGGCTCGTGCGGCTGTCGCAGCGGCATCTGCAGCGCATGTTCAAGGTGTACCTGAACGTTTCGCCGACCCACTATTACCTGACGCTGCGCCTGAAGCGCGCACGCGACCTGCTGCGCACGACCGATGCATCGATCGCGCGCGTGACGACGGTCTGCGGGTTTCATTCGCCGTGCCATTTCAGCAAGGCATACCGCGCGCAGTTCGGCCATGCACCGAGCTACGAGCGCCGGCTGCCGGGGCGCTGAACGGGCGGTCATTCGGTCCGCGACGTCGCCGGGATCGCGGCGCGCGGCTTCAATAAACGATCCCGCATTCAAGCAAACGACATCACTTTGAGGAGAAGCAAGATGAAGCGCCTATTGATCGCAGCGGTGTGCGGGATCGGGGTGGCCGCGCCGATGTCGGCCGTTTATGCGGCCGATCCGCCCGTATGCAAGAACGTGCGCTTCGCCGATGTCGGCTGGTCCGACATCGCGGCGACCACGGGCCTCGCGTCGACGATGCTGCAGGGGCTCGGCTACAACCCGACGAAGACGATCGCGTCGGTGCCGATCACGTTCGCCGGGATCAAGAGCAAGCAGATCGACGTGTTCCTCGGCTACTGGTCGCCGACGATGGACCCGATCATCCAGCCGTTCACGAAGGCCGGCACGATCAAGGTGCTCGCGACGCCCAACCTGACCGGCGCGAAATACACGCTCGCGGTGCCCGACTACGTGTACCAGGGCGGCCTGAAGTCGTTCGCGGACATCCAGAAGTACGCGGACAAGCTCAACGGCAAGATCTACGGGATCGAGCCGGGCAACGACGGCAATGCGCTGATCAAGAAGATGATCGACGGCAACCAGTTCGGCCTCGGCAAGTTCAAGCTGGTCGAGTCGAGCGAGGCCGGGATGCTGGTCGAGGTGAATCGCGCGATCCGCGACAAGCAGTGGATCGTCTTCCTCGGCTGGGAACCGCATCCGATGAACGTGCAGATGAAGATCGACTACCTGACCGGCGGCGACGACGTGTTTGGCCCGAACTACGGCGAGGCGAAGGTGCTGACGGCGACGCCGCCCGACTACTCGCAGCGCTGCCCGAACGTCGCGAAGTTCGTGTCGAACCTGCAGTTCACGACGTCGATCGAGAACCACGTGATGGTGCCGATCATGAACAAGCAGGATCCGAACAAGGCCGCCGCCGAATGGCTGAAGGCGAATCCGCAAGCCCTCGACAAGTGGCTCGCGGGCGTGACGACGCTCGACGGCAAGCCGGGCCTGCCGGCGGTGAAGGCGTACCTCGGCGTGCATTGACGGTGACCTGTCGGGCTTGGCGGTTGCGACCCAAAACCTGACGTGCATGATGAGCCGGCGCAAGCAGGGTGCCCTGCTTGCGCCGGTTTTTTGCTGCCCGCTTCGCGCTTGGCCCGACCGCTGGCCGGCGATGCGCTAGACTGCTCGATCCCGATCGAGGAGACGGCAATGACCCGCAGCACGCTCGATACATCCGGATGGCAATCGGCAGCCGCCACGCGACCGAATGGCGCGACCGCTTCGGTCGATGCTGGCTGCAACCGGGCGATCCCGCACCGCGGCCGTTCATTCGCATGAAGCGCATCGAGCAAGTCGTGCTCGCCGCCGATCTCGCGGGCACGGCGGTGTTCGCGATCGAGGGCGCCAATGCGGCGATCGGCGCCGGACTCGACCTGTTCGGGGTGATGGTGCTGTCGCTCGTCGTCGCGCTTGGCGGCGGCGTGATTCGCGACCTGCTGATCGGCGCCCGCCCGCCGAGCGCCGTGAGCGACTGGCGTTATCCGGCGCTCGCGTTCGCCGCCGGGCTGTTCGCGTTCGTGTTTCATGCGCGGGTCGCGTCGTTCCCGCCGTCGCTGCTGACGGCGCTCGATGCGGCCGGCCTCGCGTTGTTCGCGGTCGCGGGCGCGGTGAAGGCGCTGGAATTTCGCGTCCACCCGTTCATCGCCACGCTGATGGGCGCCGTGACCGGCTGCGGGGGCGGCGTGGTGCGCGATCTGCTGCTCGCACGGATACCGGTCGTGCTGGTCACCGACATCTACGCGAGCGCGGCGCTGCTCGGTGCGGTCGTCGTCGTGTCGTGCCGGCGACTCGGTTGCCCGCCCGTCGTCGCGGCCGTGCTGGGCGGCGTCGCGTGCTTTGCGCTGCGAATGGCGGCGGTGCGCTTCGGCTGGCAGTTGCCGAAAATTGCCGCGGGGGCGTAAGCGCCCGACTCACGATCCCTTCGTCGCCGCCGGCACGTCGAACACGCGATCGAACGCCCACTGGAACACGAACGCGTAGCAGAAGAAGAACGCGAACAGCCCGATGTCGACGACGAACGCGTCGAACCACGAGATGTCGAGCCACCCCGACACGACCGGCACGAGGATGAAGATCAGTCCGCCCTCGAATCCGGTGGCGTGCAGGATGCGCCGCCCGAGCGTACGCGCCGGCTGTCGGCGCGACGCTTCCCAGCGCTCGAACAGTGCGTTGAAGATCAGGTTCCACAGCATCGCGATCGCCGACATCGTCGCCGACAGCGCACCCGAGTAGACGAGGTCCTGCTTGAAGATCGCCGCGATCACGGGCGAGATGCAGGAAATGGCGATCGCTTCGTAGAGCACCGCCTGCGTGATCCTGCGCGGTAGGCCTTGCACGGGTTCCTCCGGTTCGACGGCGGCGTCATGCCGCAACGTCCCGCAAGGCTAGCCGCGTTGCGCACCCGCTTCAATTCACCTAATCTCACCCGGATTGAATCCAATTCAACCCGGCCGCATCCGGCCCGCGAGGCTCCGTGTTCTCGAAAATTCCCCTGACCGCATTACGTGTATTCGAAGCGTCGGCACGGCTCGGCACGTTCAAGGCTGCCGCGGACGAGTTGTCCGTGACGCCGGCGGCCGTGTCGCACCAGATCAAGGCGCTCGAGAGCCGCGTCGGCGTGCTGCTGTTCGAGCGCGGCGCGGGCGGCGTGCGGCTGACCGAAGAAGGCGAGCGGCTGTTTCGCGCGAGTCACGATGCGTTGCTGGCGTTGAGCCGCGGGCTCGACGCGGTGCGTCCGGAGGCGGCCGACGAGCGCACGCTCGTGCTGACCACGACGCCGGCCTTTGCGGCGATGTGGCTGATTCCGCGTCTCGGTGCGTTTCGCCGCGTCGATCCGCATCTGCACATCAAGGTCGAAACCGGAAACGCGCTCGTCGATCTCGAACGCGATGCACGGATCGATCTCGCGATTCGCGCGACGTCGCGCCAGTTTCCCGCGCTGCACGAGATTGCGTTGATCGACGAGTACTTCGGCGCGTATGCGGCCGCCGGGTTCGATGCGCATCGCACGGACGCGCCGCTCGATCTGATCGAGACCGTGTGGGACACGCCGCTGCCCGTGTCGGTCGACTGGGCGTCGTGGTGCCGTGCGGCGGGCCGGCAAGCGTGGCTCGAACGCGCGGTGTTTCGCCATTACGACGACGAGCATTACGCGTTGCAGGCCGTGCTGCACGGGCAGGGTGTCGCGCTGCTCAGCTCCGTGCTGGCCGCCGAGCATGTCGAGCGCGGCGCATTGATGCCGATCGATCCCGCGGTGCGGCTCGACGGCGCGCGCTTCGTCGCGCTGTGCCGGCCGGGGCGGGAGCGCGAGCCGCAGGTCAGGCGGTTTCTCGACTGGCTCGAAGCGGAAATCGCCCGGACCCGCGACGCGGTGGCGCGGATCGCGCCCGATGAGCGCCGCGCCGCTACCCGAAGCTGACGCAATAGACCGGCGGCAAGTGCGCCGATATCTGTTGCCAGTGCTCGCCGCCATCGGCGGACGTCCATAGTCCGCCCGTCGTCGACGCCATCGCGAGGCGCGTGCCGGAATCGTCCACCGCGAGCCCGTGCCGGTACACGAGGTCGTACGCCGGCGCGGCCGGCAACCCGTTCGACAGACTCTCGAAACTGCGGCCGCCGTCGCGCGTGCGCGTGACGACGAACCGGCCGTTCACCGGGATCCGGCACGCGTCCTTCACGGCCGGCACGAACCACGCGGTATCCGGTTCGTGCGGATGCACGGCCACCGCGAAACCGAAGCTCGATGGCTCGGCCTCGATGCGCCGCCAGTGTTCGCCGCCGTCGGTCGAGCGGAAGATCGCGCAGTGATGCTGGGTCCACAGCACGTCCGGGTTGGCCGCGCACTGCACGACGCGGTGCGGATCCTGCATGTTCGGCTCGCCGCGCCGCTCGGGCGGCATGTAGTCGGCTTCCATGCCTTCCGCCGTGACGCGCCAGGTCGCGCCGCCGTCGACGGTCTGCCAGACGCCGCCGCACGAGACGCCGACGGTGACGTGCCGGCTGTCGCGCGGATCGACCATCACCGAATGGATGCCCGGCGCGTCGTACCCGCCGCCGCCCCATTCGGCGCGTTCGGGGCGATCCCACAGCGCGCGGTTGAGGACCCACGAGTCGCCGTGGTCGTCGGAGCGGAACAGGCCGCCGGGAATCGTGCCGGCCCACAGCACGCCGGGTTCGTCCGCGCCGCCGGCTTCGAGCGACCAGATTTGCTGCAGCGTCCACGGCGGTTGCGGCGATCCGGCAGGCTCGTCGTCGGTGTCGCCGCTGCCTGCGCGCGTGTCGGCACGGGCAGGCGACACATCGGCTGGCTGCGGCGGATAAACCGGAACCGCGCATTCCTCCCAGTCGGTGGCGCCTGCGCGCAGCCGATGCAGCTTCACGCCGAAATGACCGAGATTGAGCGCCGCGTACAGCGTGCCGTCGCGCGGATCGGCGAGCGCCATGCTGACGGGCTCGCCGATGAAATGCGGTTCGCCGGGCGTCCAACCGCCGTTGCCGTCCGGTTGCAGGACGAACAGGCCCTTGCGGGTGGCGACGAGCAGTCGATCGTTCATGTGCGATGTCTCCGGATGGTTCGCCTTGGTACGGCGGCACTTGGTATGGGGATGCGCCCGTGCATCGGTCCCTTTATCCGCCGGTCAGCGCCTGCACGACATACACGCGGCTGGTGGTCCCGAGCGCATCGGACAGGCGCTGCCGGTCGCGGATCGGCTGGCCGTCGATGAACACCGACAGGTGCTTTCGCAGCGCGCCCTGGTCGTCGACGATGTAGCCGCGCAACCGTGGCTGCTCGCTGAAAATGGTGTCGAATGCTTCGCCGACCGTGTGCGCGTCGATGTCGCGCTCGGGCGTTTCGACGTGCCGCTGGATCGACGCGGCGAAGAAGAGGTGCGCCATGGCGGTAGCTGGCAGGAGCCGCACGAAGGGACGGCTTGTAGTGTAGGCGATCCGGCGTGCGCCGAAAGGTGCATTGAAGGCGCCGTGCAGGGTGGCGGCGGCTACACCGGAATCGACCGCCCCCGGATCCGGATCCCCAGCCGCACGACGCCGATCACCGCATTCGACAGCCACGTGAGCCAGCGCGGCATCCCGCGGCGGCGGATATCGAGCAGCAGCACGATCCGCACCGCGTCGCTGTCGTTCCATACCTCGTGCGTGAACGTGTCGTCCCACAGCAGGAAGCGGCCTTCGTCGAGCCGGTATTCGTGCCCGTCGACCTTCAGCACGGCGGCCGGCGTACCGTCCGCGCGCGTCGGCATCGACAGCACGAGATACCCGCGCAGGATGCCGCGAAACGGCCCGCGATGCGGCGGGATGTGCTTGCCGGGCGCGAGGAACGACAGCGACGCGGACAGCACGTCCGGCGACGCCGCGACGAGCGACGCGACGGTCGGGCAGCGCGACAGGTTGCGCGGAAACGGCTGCCCGTACGCCTGCATGATGAACATGCGCCAGTCGCGTGCGTCGTTGGCCGAGATGTCGTACTGCTCGCGCATGATTTCGTGAAAGCGCGGGATGCGCGGCATGTCGCGTGCTACCGCCAGCGCCTCCGCGCGGATCGCGGGCCACGCGCGCACGAAACGCTCGGCATCCGGGAATGCGGCCGCGTCGAGCACCGCACCGCTGTCGATATGGCGGTCGTACAGCGTGCGCAGCAGGGCGGCTGCATGGTCGTAGGCGGCGGACATGGGCGATCGATGGGCGGTCCGGATGAAGTGCTGGTCAGTCTGCCGAAGCGCGACGGGCATTGCGTTACGTCAGGTTACGCCGGCTGACGAATGAATGACAGTTGAATGTCCGGCCGGCGCGAATGGCAAGCCGGGAATAAACACGACCCCTCCGTCGTCATACGGGTGTAGCACGTCGTCTCGTTGATCGATGAAGGAGTGGAACATGAATACGCAATGGCTGGTGGCCGCCACGGTGGCGGCAATGTCTCTCGCAGGTGTCGCGACGCAAGCGTCGGCACAGGCGCTCACGCGCGAGCAGGTCCGGCAGGAACTGATCGATGCCGAAAACAACGGGTTGCGCTTCGTGACCGATACGTCGTATCCGGACGTGAGCCCGCTGTTTCAGCATCAAGCCGAGCGGATGCCGCAGCGGCAGGCCAGCACGGCGGTCGGCAGCGATCCGGCCTTGTCGTCCGAAGCGGGCAAGCCGGCGGCGATGTCGCCGCGTCCGGGCACCGCCGCATGCGTCGGCCCCGCGAGCTTCTGCACGATCTATTTCGGCAGCTGATCCACCCGCCTGCATGCGCAGCTCACGCCTGTCCCATGGTTGATCGGTACATCACGTTGAAGGAGTTCATGATGAAAACATATGTCGCACTACTGATGATGATCGGTGCGCTCGCCGGTCAGTCGGCGTTCGCGCAAGCGGCCGCCCCGCTGACGCGTGCGCAGGTCCGCGACGAACTGATGCGTCTCGAAGCGGCCGGGTACGACCCGGCGAAGGGCGACGACGGCGAGTATCCGGCCGACATCCAGGCCGCGGAAGCGAAGCTCGCCGAGCAGGATCGGGCGCGCATGGCGGCGTCGGCGACGCCGGCGGCCGAACCCGGCATGCCGGCGCAGGTCGGCAACTAGGGGCCGACATGTCCCCGTGTGGCGAGAGACCGCCGGCATCGCGACAGAGCGAGGCGCGCGCGCTGCGGGTCGCGCGGATACGAATCGTGTGGAGCGGGGGTGCGGTGTCGTCCCGGCGCCGATGCGTGCTTCATGCCGGCGCTCGCGCTCGACGCGAAGCGTCCGGGTAGGCCGGCACGCGGGCGGGACGCGACGCGCGTCGTGGCGCGTCGGAAAGTCCGGCCGAGCCGCGTCGAGGCGGCCCGGCCCGGCGCAAATCAGCGCCGTTCGTCCGCGATATGACTGCGGATCACGTCCGCGAACGACGCGTCGCCCTTCAGCCCGAGTGCTTCCGCGCGCGACGTATCCCAGCGGCCCGGCCAGCTGCCGACGATCTTCTCGACGCGTTCGTCGGGCGCATGACGGATCAGCTTGACGACCTCGTCGCCCGCGACGTCGCGCAGCGCCGCGATCATCTCGTCGACCGACACCGACAGCCCCGGCAGGTTGATCACGCGCTTGTTGCCGAGCTTCGCGCTGTCGAGTTCACAGCCGGCGACGAGCGCTTCGATCGCGCCGCGCGGCGACAGCAGCCACAGCCGCGTCGAGCCGGGCACCGGGCACACGCTTTCCTCGCCGTTCAGCGGCTCGCGGATGATGCCGCTCGCGAACGACGACGCGGCCGCGTTCGGGCGGCCGGGCCGCACGCTGATGGTCGGCAGCCGCAGCACGCGGCCGTCGACGAAGCCGCGCCGCGCGTAATCGCACAGCAGCAGTTCGGCGATCGCCTTCTCGGCGCCGTACGACGATTGCGGGTTCAGCGCGGTGTCGTCC
This sequence comes from Burkholderia sp. 28_3, assembly GCF_003253915.1. Taxonomy (NCBI): domain Bacteria; kingdom Pseudomonadati; phylum Pseudomonadota; class Betaproteobacteria; order Burkholderiales; family Burkholderiaceae; genus Burkholderia; species Burkholderia sp. 28_3. The sequence goes on along the minus strand of NZ_QKZF01000014.1, from coordinate 174,847 downwards.
TGCACGACGTCGGGCAGCGCGCCGCCGTACACCGCGACGGAGCTCGTGAACACGACACGCGGCTGGTGGCCGCGCGCGCGGCACACTTCGAGCAGCGTGCGCGATGCGTCGAGATTGATCCGCATGCCGAGATCGAAATCGGCTTCGGCTTGCCCGCTGACGATCGCCGCGAGGTGGAAGATCGCGCCCGTCTGCGTGTCGATCGCGCTGTCGAGCACCGCGCGATCGGCGATGTCGCCGACGATCGACGTCACGCGCGCATCGCCGAAATCGCTGCCCTTGACGACGTCGAGCAGCACCAGCTCGTCGATCTTCTCGCTGCGACCGTCCGGGCCGGTCAGTTCGCCGCGCTCGAGCAGCTTGCGCGCAAGACGCTGGCCGAGAAAGCCGGCGCCGCCGGTGATCAGTACTTTCATGTTGGTTGCCCTCTGAGGAATGCTTGAATTACAGGTACGGCTTGAGCCAGCCGAGGCCTTCCGACGTGCCGGCCTTCGGCCGATACTCGCAGCCGATCCAGCCGTCGTAGCCGAGTGCGTCGATCAGCGCGAACAGGTACGGGTAGTTGAGTTCGCCGACATCCGGCTCGTGGCGTTCAGGCACGCCCGCGATCTGGATATGGCCGATGCCCGCGAAATCGCGCTTGAGCTTCATCGCGAGATCGCCTTCGACGATCTGGCAGTGGTAGCAGTCGAACTGCACCTTCAGGTTCGGTGCACCGATTTCCGCGCGGATCGCCTGCGCGTCGTCCTGGCGGCTCAGGAAATAGCCGGGCATGTCGCGCTGGTTGATCGGCTCGATCAGGATCGTGATGCCGTGCGCGGCCGCCGCCTGCGCCGCATGACGCAGGTTCGCCAGGTAGGTGTCGCGATGGCGCGCGCGGTCGGCGCCCGGCGCGACCATGCCGGCCATCACGTGCAGCTTCTTGTTGCCGATCACGCGCGCATAGTCGAGCGCCTGGTCGATGCCGCGGCGGAATTCGTCCTCGCGGCCCGGCAGCGACGCAATGCCGCGTTCGCCCGCGGCCCAGTCGCCCGGCGGCGCGTTGAACAGCGCCTGTTCGAGGCCGTGCGCGTCGAGGCGCGCGCGGATGTCCTCGGCCGCGAAGTCGTACGGGAACAGGTACTCGACGGCCTTGAAACCGTCATGGGCGGCAGCGGCGAAGCGTTCGAGGAACGCATGCTCGGTATACATCATCGAGAGGTTGGCGGCGAAGCGGGGCATGGCAGCGGGTCCTGTGAATGAAGGGAGCGGGGCGCCATGCGCCCCGCGTCGAATGATGAATCGGCCGGCGGCGGATCAGCGGTTCACGAGCTTGGGCGGCGTGAGCCATACCGCGATCGCGCCGAGCACGAGCATCGCCGCGAGCACGTACATGCCGGACGACGTGCTGTGCGTGACGTCCTTCAGGTAGCCGATCACGTACGGGCTCGCGAAACCGGCGAGGTTGCCGACCGAGTTGATGATCGCGATCCCGGCCGCGGCCGCGGAGCCGGCGAGGAACGCGGTCGGCAGCGACCAGAACAGCGGCGCGCAGGTCAGCACGCCGCCTGCCGCGAGCGACAGGAACACGATCGACACCGCCGTATTGTGCGAGTACGACGCGGCGACCGCAAACCCGATCGCGCCCATCAGCGCCGGCACGATCAGGTGCCAGCGGCGTTCGCGGCGCTTGTCCGCGCTGTGGCCGAACAGGTTCATCACGACGATCGCGACGACGAACGGAATCGCCGACAGCAGGCCGATCTGCAGCGTATCGGTGATGCCGGTCGATTTCACGAGCGTCGGCATCCAGAACGTGAGCCCGTACTGGCCGGTGACGAACGCGAAGTAGATCAGCGACATCCACCACATGCGCGGGTCCGAGAACACGGCCTTCAGCGAATGGCCGTGCTTCTGCTGTTCCTGCGGCTGCGCGGCGATCTCGTCTTCGAGCAACTGCTTCTCGCGCTCGTCGAGCCATTTCGCGCTGCGAATGCTGTTGTCGAGATACAGGATCGTCGCGATGCCGACGAGCACGGCCGGCACGGCTTCGATCATGAACATCCATTGCCAGCCGTGGAAGCCCGAGCCGCCGTGGAAGCGCTCCATGATCCAGCCCGACAGCGGGTTGCCGAAGATGCCCGACACCGGAATCGCGGACATGAACACCGCGATGATCTTCGCGCGGCGGTGCGACGGGAACCAGTACGTGAGGTACAGGATCACGCCCGGGTAGAAGCCGGCTTCCGCGAGGCCGAGCAGGAAGCGCAGCACGTAGAACTGCGTGGGCGTCTTCACGAACGCGAACAGCGCGGACAGCAGCCCCCACGTGATCATGATCCGCGCGATCCAGATGCGCGCGCCGATGCGGTGCATCAGCATGTTGCTCGGCAGTTCGAACAGGAAGTAGCCGAGGAAGAAAATCCCGGCGCCGAGCCCGAACACGGTTTCGCTGAATGCGAGATCCTGCGACATCTGCAGCTTGGCGAAGCCGACGTTCACGCGGTCGAGATACGCGACCACGTAGCAGAGCATCAGGAACGGCACGATGCGCCAGAACACTTTCTTGTAGGTGCGGTCGAGTTCGCCCGATTGGGCGGCCGCGGCGGGCGAGCGGCTTGCGGCCGCGTCGAGAGCAGTCATCGTCGTCTCCTGGACTATCGTGTACCGGCGGCGCGTACGCCGCCGGATCGTGTGTGTGCTGACGGAAGGGCCCGCGCACACGGCGGGCATGGGAAGCGGTGCGTGATCCGGACGGCGACGCGTTACCAGCGCGCGCCGAAGGTCTGGCGCAGTTCGTCGAGCGCGGCGTCGGACAGCGGTTCCGGCTTCGGCTGCGTCATCAGCCACAGCCGCGCGGTTTCCTCGAGCTCCTCGAGCGCATACGACGCGTGCGATACCGACGGCCCCCACATCACGGGGCCGAGGCGATCGAGCAGCACGCCGCGCACCTGGTCGGCCAGCGCCGCGACTTCGGCCGCGACGGCCGGGTCGCCGGGGCGGCGGTAACGGATCAGCGGAATGTGCCCGACCTTCATCACGTAGTACGGCGTGATCGGCGGCAGCACGTCGGTGTCGCGCCACACGCCCGCGAGCGTCAATGCGACGAGGTGCGTCGAATGCGTGTGGACGACGCCGTTTGCTGCGGCGTTGCGCGCATAGATGCCGCGATGCAGCGCGAGCGTCTTCGACGGCTTGCCGCCCGAGACGGGCTGCCCGTCGGCGCCGACTTTCGCGATGTCGTTCGGGTCGAGCCGGCCGAGGCAGGCGTCGGTTGGCGTGATCAGCCAGCCGTCATGCAGGCGCGCGCTGATGTTGCCGGCGCTGCCGACCGCATGGCCGCGCGCGTACAGGCTCGCGCCGACCACGCAGATCTCTTCGCGCAGTTTGGCTTCGTCGCTCATCGTGCGGCTCCGTCCAGCGCGCGCAGCGCCTTGTCGAAAAAGTCGGTCGTGCCGAAGTTGCCGGATTTCAGCGCGAGGCCGAGCGGCTGCGCGTCGACGGTGGCCGTGGCCGGCACGCCCGGATCGATCTGCGCGCCGATCTGCAGCGACTTCACGTCGAGCGCCTGCACGACCGCGCCGGACGTTTCGCCGCCCGCGACGACGAACTTGCGCACGCCGAGTTCGCGCAGCCCGCGGGCGATCGCCGCGAGCGTGCTTTCGACGAGATGGCCGGCCGCGTCGACGCCGAGCGCCTGCTGCACGGCTTTCACTTCGTCGGGCGTGGCCGTTGCGTAGATCAGCACGGGCTGCGGCAGGTGCGCGCGCGCAAACGCGAGCGCCTGCTCCACGACGGGCTCGCCGCGCGAGGCCGCGAGCGGATCGATGCGGAAGCTCGGCCGCGTCGCACGCCACGCGGCGACCTGTGCGTTGGTGGCTTTCGACGCGCTGCCGGCGAGCACCGCCGACAGGCCGTCGATGCGCGGCAGCGACGCCGCGTTGTCGCGCTCGGGCAGTTGCTCCGCGCGGCGGAAATTCGCGGGCAGGCCGAGCGCGATGCCCGAGCCGCCGGTGACGAGCGGCAGGCCTGCGCACGCTTCGCCGAGTACGTAGAGATCGCGGTCCGACAGCGCGTCGGCGATCGCGAAACGGGCGCCTTCCGCGCGCAGCTGGTCGATCCGCGCGCGCACGGCGGCCGCGCCGAGCGCGATCGTGTCGTAGCGGATCAGGCCGACCGGCGACTGCGTCTGCCGTTGCAGCACGCGCACGAGGTTCGCGTCCTTCATCGGCGTGAGCGGATGATTCTCCATCCCCGATTCGTTCAGCAGCACGTCGCCGACGAACAGGTGGCCGCGATAGATCGTGCGGCCGTTCTCGGGGAATGCCGGGCACGCGACCGTGAAGTCGCCGCCGGCCGCGTCGAGCAGCGCGTCGGCCACCGGCCCGATGTTGCCCGCGTCGGTCGAATCGAACGTCGAGCAGTACTTGAAGAAGAACTGGCGGCACCCTTGCGCGCGCAACCATTCGTACGCGGCGAGCGATTGCGCGACGGCGTCGGCGGCGGGAATCGTGCGCGACTTCAGCGCGACGACGATCGCGTCGGCGTCGACGATCGTGTCGGCAGCGGCGCCGTCGGCGGGCACGCCGATCGTCTGCACGGTGCGCATGCCGCTCTTGACGAGCATGTTCGCGAGATCGGTCGCGCCGGTGAAATCGTCGGCGATGCAGCCGAGCAGGGGACGGGAAGCGGAAGCGGTCATGGCAAAAGCGTCGTTCGAATCAGCGGGCGGGCGGCAGCGTGATGCCGGGGAAAGTCTTGATCACGGCGGAATCGTCCTCGCCGCCGTGGCCGGCGCTCGACGCGCTCATGAACATCTGGTGCGCGGTGGCCGATAGCGGCAGCGGGAATTTGCTGCGGCGCGCGGTATCGAGCACGAGGCCGAGATCCTTTACGAAGATGTCGACGGCCGACAGCGGCGTGTAGTCGCCGTTCAGGATGTGCGGCACACGGTTCTCGAACATCCACGAATTGCCGGCGCTGTGCGTGATCACGTCGTACAGCGCGTCGGCATCGACGCCTTCGCGCAGGCCCAGCGCCATCGCCTCGGCGGCCGCCGCGATATGCACGCCGGCCAGCAACTGATTGATGATCTTCACTTTCGAGCCGATGCCGTGCGCGTCGCCCAGGCGGTACACCTTGCCGGCGATCGCGGCGAGCACGTCCTCGCAGCCGGCATACGCGGCGGCCGGGCCCGACGTCATCATCGTCATCTCGCCGGAGGCCGCGCGCGCCGCGCCGCCCGACACGGGCGCGTCGAGCATCTGCAGGCCCGCAGCCTCGATGCGTGCGCCGAGCGCGACCGCGAATTCGGGTGCGACGGTCGCGCTCGCGATCACGACGCCGCCCGGCTTCATCGCCGCGACCGCGCCGTGTTCGCCGAACAGCACCGTTTCCGTTTGCGCGGCATTGACGACGAGCGTGACGACGACGTCGCACTGCGCGCCGAGTTCGGCCGGCGTCGCGCACGCGATGCCGCCTTCGGCGGCGAACGCCTGCAGCACGGTGTCGCGCACGTCGCATGCGTGCACGCGCAGCCCGGCGCGCAGCAGCGAGCGTGCGACGCCGAGGCCCATCGCGCCGAGGCCGATGACTCCAACATTTCGTGACATGGTCAACCTTGATCGATTCGGGGAGGTTCGTGACGGCGGCGCTGCCGGGAACGGCCGCGCCGCCGGCTTTCAGCAGATGCCGGCTTCCGCGAGACGGCGGGCGGCGTTGTACATGTGCGTGCGCGCCGCGTTGCGGGCGGCCATCGGGTCGCGCGCGCGGATCGCGTCGGCGATCGCCGCGTGTTCGTCGCGCACCTGGCGCGAGAAGTCCTCGCGCGTCGCTTCGTTGCGCCGCGTGACCTTCACGCCGGCTTCGAGGTACTGGTTCAGGAACTGCAGCGTCTTCAGGAAATACGGGTTGCCGGTGACGGCCGCGATCGTGCGGTGGAACGCGACGTCTTCCGCGACGCCGTCGCGCCCTTCGGCCACCGCTTCGTCGATCTTGCGCAGCGCGTCGTCGATGTCGGCCATGTCGTCGGCGGTGTGGTGCAGCGCGGCTTCGGCCGCGACTTCAGCCTCGATCGCGCGGCGTACCGCGAGCAGATGCGGCAGCGAGCTCGCCTCGACGGCTTCCGCGTAGTCGATCCGCAGCGGCCGGATCGCGCCGTGCTGGTTTACGAACACGCCGCTGCCCTGGCGCGGCTCGACCACGCCTTCGTTCTTCAGCCGCGAGATCGCCTCGCGGATCACGGTGCGGCTCACGCCGAATTCCTGCGCGAGCACGGCCTCGGTCGGCAGCTTGCCGGTGGCCGAGAAGCTGCCCACTTCGATCTGCTTGAGCAGTTGCTGCGCGACATGGTCGCTCATCGCCCGGGCGGGAATTTTCTCGAACATGATGCTCAGGTTTGTAAGGTGATGTGGTCATCATACAAATTTGAGCGGGCATCAGCATCCGGGATAACCCTCGTTTTACGGCGGCGAACGTCGGCTAAGTTGACTGGAACCGGTTCCAAAAGCGGCGAAACCGATGTGAACGTGTGTCGATCCGCAATCGACGGGGGAGGCGGATGCGCGCCCGGGGGCGTTCAGTCGGCGATGTCCTCGACCGGATCGGCCGACCCGTCGGGCGTCGCGGCGACTTCAGCCACGTCGCCGCCGCGCTCGCGATACGTCGCCGGCGGCACGCCGAACTGCTTGCGGAATTCGCGCCCGAGGTGCGACGCATCGGCGAATCCGCAGCTCGACGCGATATCGGCGACCGTGCGGTCCGAACTCGTCAGCAGCCACGCGGCGGTACGCAGCCGCACCTGTTTCGCGAAGGCCTGCGGACTCTTGCCGGTCTCCGCCTTGAACAGCCGTTCGAGCTGCCGCGTCGACAGGTCGAGCTTGCACGCGAGTTCCTCGAGCGGCAGCGCCCGCCCGACGTGCTGTTCCATCAGAAGAATCGCGCGCTTGACCTTCGGATGCGTCGCCGGCTCGAGGCCCGGCGGATGCGGCTGCGGCGCATTGCCTTTCTGCATCTCGCCGACCAGCAGGATGCGCAGCGCCTTCTGCACGGTCGCATGATCGAAATGGCGCAGCAGGATCGCGGCGGCGACGTCGATCGACGCGCGGCCGCCCGAGCACGTGATCCGGCGCCGGTCGATCACGAACAGCCGGTCGGCGATCAGCAGGTCGGGGTCGGCGGACGGAAAGCGCTCGATGAAATCCCAGTAATGGAACCAGCTCACGCAGGTGCGGTAGCCGTCGAGCACGCCGGCGCGCATCAACGTGAACACGCCGGTGCAGATGCCGACGACCGTCGCGCCGTCCGCCGCCGCGCGGCGGACGAAATCGAGCGTTTCAGGGCCGGCCTGCGGCCCCGAATGCAGCAGCCCGCCGACCACCACCACATAGTCGAACGGCTCGGCCGCGTCGAACGTCTCCCACGGCGTGATCTGGATCCCGCAACTCGCGCGCACCGGCGCGAGCGTCTCGCCGATCACGCTCCACGCGCAGCGCACCGGCTTGCTGTAGTCGCCGTCGTCGGCCGACAGCCGCAGCATGTCGACGAAGCCGGAGAAGGCCGTCAGCGTGAAGTTCGGCAGCAGCACGATGCCGAAGCGGATGCGCCGCGGCGCGGGTTCTGCGAGGGGGGAAGCGGGTACGTCGGGGGTCATCGCGGCCAATCTCGTCACGCCGGGCAGGCGGTCTCACTCGTTTCACTCGGTTTGCGGGTTACGGCTGCCGGGGCGGCGCGGATGCAGCCAGCGTCGCCGATCGGCCGCGGCCGGACTTGTGGTTTTTCGTCGCGAACCATCGCCAAAACGCACTTTCGGGCCGGCCGGCGCGGCGCTTGGCGGCGCTATCCCACGCCGATGCCGTTTTTGTTCTATCGGCCGATTTTACGCTTTGATGTACTGGGGCCCAACGACATTTCACGCATGCAACCCAAAGGAAGCCAGATGAACGTCAGCGCGTTCGACCTGTTCAAGATCGGCATCGGCCCGTCCAGTTCGCATACGGTCGGCCCGATGATCGCCGCGTGCCGCTTCGCGTCGCACGTCGAGGACGCGAACCTGCTCGGCTTCGTGCGCCGCGTGCGGGTCGAGCTGTACGGCTCGCTCGGCGCGACCGGCAAGGGCCACGGCACCGACAAGGCCGTGCTGCTCGGCCTCGAGGGCCACCTGCCCGACACGATCGATCCGGACCTGATCGAGCCGCGGCTCGCCGCGATCCGCGCGGAGAAGACGCTGTCGCTGCTCGGCAAGCAGACGGTGCGCTTCGAGGAAAAGGAGCACATCGGCTTCTTTCGCAAGCTGATGAGCGGCACGAGCATCGTGCACCCGAACGGGATGCGCTTCCAGGCGTTCGACGAACACGGCCAGTTGCTCGTCGAGAAGGAGTATTACTCGGTCGGCGGCGGCTTCGTCGTGAACCGGGACGGCGATCGCGTGAACGGCGTACGGGCGGCGGTCGACGTACCGTATCCGTTCCGCACCGGCGACGACCTGATGCGCCAGTGCCGCGAACACGGGCTGTCGATCGCCGAACTGATGCTGCGCAACGAATGCGCGCTGCGCCCCGCCGACGAAGTGCGCGCCGGGTTGCTCGCGATCTGGCGCACGATGGCCGCCTGCGTCGAGCGCGGCTGCAAGGTCGAGGGCGACCTGCCGGGCCCGATGCGCGTGAAGCGTCGCGCGGCCGAGTTGAATGGCCGCCTGCGCGCGCGTTCGGAAGAGTCGCTGCGCGATCCGCTGTCGATGCTCGACTGGGTCAACCTGTATGCGATGGCCGTGAACGAAGAGAACGCGGCCGGCGGCCGGGTCGTCACCGCGCCGACCAACGGCGCGGCCGGCGTGATCCCCGCGGTGCTGCACTACTACGTGAAGTTCGTGCCGGGCTCGAACGAAGCCGGCATCGTCGAATTCCTGCTGACGGCCGCGGCGATCGGGATCATCTACAAGGAAACCGCGTCGATCTCCGGCGCGGAAGTCGGCTGCCAGGGCGAAGTGGGCGTCGCGTGCTCGATGGCCGCCGCCGCGCTCGCCGCCGTGATGGGCGGCACGCCCGACCAGGTCGAGAACGCGGCCGAGATCGGCATGGAGCACAACCTCGGGATGACCTGCGACCCGGTCGGCGGGCTCGTGCAGATTCCGTGCATCGAGCGCAACGCGATGGGCGCGATCAAGGCGTTGAACGCGTCGCGCATGGCGCTCAAGGGCAATGGCCAGCACTACGTATCGCTCGATTCCGTGATCAAGACGATGCGCGAAACCGGCGCCGACATGAAGACGAAATACAAGGAAACGTCGCGCGGCGGCCTCGCCGTGAACGTCATCGAATGCTAACGAAGGATCCAAACATGAGCCGCTACTCGATATTCAGCCTGTTCCGCAACGGCCTCTCGTATCACGAGAACTGGGAGAAGCAGTGGAAGAGCCCGGAGCCGAAGAAGGAATACGACGTCGTGATCGTCGGCGGCGGCGGCCACGGCCTCGCGACCGCGTACTACCTCGCGAAGGAACACGGGATCACGAACGTCGCGATCCTCGAGAAGGGCTGGATCGGCGGCGGCAACACCGCGCGCAACACGACGATCGTGCGCTCGAACTATCTGTGGGACGAATCGGCCGCGCTGTACGAGAAGGCGATGAAGCTGTGGGAAGGGCTGTCGCAGGACCTGAACTACAACGTGATGTTCAGCCAGCGCGGCGTGATGAACCTCGCCCACACGCTGCAGGACGTGCGCGACACCGAGCGCCGCGTGAACGCGAACCGGCTGAACGGCGTCGATGCCGAATTCCTGACGCCCGCGCAGATCAAGGAAATCGAGCCGACCATCAACCTGAACAGCCGCTACCCGGTGCTCGGCGCATCGATCCAGCGCCGTGCGGGTGTCGCGCGTCACGACGCGGTGGCCTGGGGCTTCGCACGCGGCGCGGACCGCGCCGGCGTGGACATCATCCAGAACTGCCAGGTCACGGGCATTCGCCGCGAAGGCGGCGCGGTGGTCGGCGTCGACACGGTGAAGGGCTTCATCAAGGCGAAGAAGGTCGCGGTGGTCGCCGCCGGCAACACGACGACGCTCGCCGACATGGCCGGCGTGCGTCTGCCGATCGAAAGCCATCCGCTGCAGGCGCTGGTGTCGGAGCCGATCAAGCCGGTCGTCAACTCGGTGATCATGTCGAACGCGGTGCACGCGTACATCAGCCAGTCCGACAAGGGCGACCTCGTGATCGGCGCCGGTATCGACCAGTACACGGGCTTCGGCCAGCGCGGCAGCTTCCACATCATCGAAAGCACGCTGCAGGCGATCGTCGAGATGTTCCCGGTGTTCTCGCGCGTGCGGATGAACCGCCAGTGGGGCGGCATCGTCGACGTGTCGCCGGACGCGTGCCCGATCATCACCAAGACCGACGTGAAGGGCCTCTATTTCAACTGCGGCTGGGGCACCGGCGGCTTCAAGGCGACGCCCGGCTCGGGCTGGGTGTTCGCGCACACGATCGCCCGCGACGAACCGCATCCGCTGAACGCACCGTTCGCGCTCGACCGCTTCTACACGGGGCATCTCATCGACGAGCACGGCGCTGCTGCCGTCGCGCACTAACCGCACTGAGGAGAAAGAAACATGTTGCTGATCGAATGTCCGTGGTGCGGGCCGCGCGCCGAATCCGAGTTCACGTGCGGCGGTGAAGCCGACATCGTGCGCCCGGTGGCGAACGAGACCATGACCGACCGCGAATGGGGCGAATACGTGTTCATGCGCGAGAACAAGCGCGGGCTCCACAAGGAGCAATGGCTGCACACGCAGGGCTGCCGCCGCTGGTTCAAGGTCACGCGCGACACGGTGACCTACGATATCAAGGGCTACGAAAAGTTCGGTGGGGCTGCCAGCAGTGGCGCAGCTGCCGGCAACGCACACGAAGAGGGCACGAGCAAATGAGCCAGAAAGACCGCCTCGGCACCGGTGGCCGCATCAATCGCGCGATTCCGTTGACGTTCACGTTCAACGGCCGCACGTACCAGGGCTTCCAGGGCGACACGCTCGCGTCCGCGCTGCTCGCGAACGGCGTGCATTTCGTCGCGCGCAGTTTCAAGTACCACCGTCCGCGCGGGATCGTGACGGCGGACGTCGCGGAACCGAATGCCGTCGTGCAGCTCGAAACCGGCCCGTACACGGTGCCGAACGCGCGCGCGACCGAGATCGAGCTGTACCAGGGGCTCGTCGCGACCAGCGTGAACGCGGAGCCGACGCTCGAGAACGACAAGTATGCGATCAACCAGAAGTTCTCGCGCTTCATGCCGGCCGGGTTCTACTACAAGACCTTCATGTGGCCGCGCAACATGTGGCCGAAGTACGAAGAGAAGATCCGTGAAGCGGCCGGCCTCGGCAAGGCGCCCGAAGTGCTCGACGCCGATCGCTACGACAAATGCTACGCGCACTGCGACGTGCTCGTGGTCGGCGGTGGCCCGTCGGGCCTCGCCGCCGCGCATGCGGCCGCCACGGCCGGCGCGCGCGTGATTCTCGTCGACGACCAGCGCGAACTCGGCGGCAGCCTGCTGTCGTGCCGCGCGGAGATCGACGCGAAGCCCGCGCTGCAATGGGTCGAGAAGATCGAGGCCGAACTGCGCAAGCTGCCCGACGTGACGATCCTGTCGCGCAGCACCGCGTTCGGCTATCAGGACCATAACCTCGTGACGGTCACGCAGCGCCTCACCGATCACCTGCCGGTGTCGATGCGCAAGGGCACGCGCGAATTGCTGTGGAAGGTCCGCGCGAAACGCGTGATCCTCGCGACCGGCGCGCACGAGCGGCCGATCGTGTTCGGCAACAACGACCTGCCGGGCGTGATGCTGGCGGGCGCGGTGTCGACCTACGTGCATCGCTTCGGCGTGTTGCCGGGCCGCAACGTGGTCGTGTTCACGAACAACGACCGCGCCTATCAGACCGCGCTCGACCTGAAGGCGTGCGGCGCGAAGGTGACGGTCGTCGATTCCCGCGCGTCGTCGAACGGCGCGCTGCCGGCCGCTGCGAAGCGGCAGGGCGTGACGGTGATGAGCGGCGCGGTCGTCACGGCCGCTTCGGGCAAGTGGCGCGTATCGTCGGTCGACGTCGCGTCCTACTCGAACGGCCAGACCGGCGGCAAGCTGCAGACGCTGCCGTGCGACCTCGTCGCGATGTCGGGCGGCTTCAGCCCGGTGCTGCACCTGTTCGCGCAATCGGGCGGCAAGGCGTGCTGGAACGACGAGAAGGCGTGCTTCCTGCCGGGCAAGCCCGTGCAGGCGGAAGCGAGCATCGGCGCGGCGGCCGGCGAATTCGGGCTCGCCCGTGCGCTGCGGCTCGCGGTGGATGCGGGCGTCGAAGCGGCGAAGGCCGCGGGCTTCACGGCCGCGCAGCGTCCGGCCGCACCGCAGGTCGCGGAAACCGTCGAAGGCGCGCTGCAGCCGTTGTGGCTCGTCGGCAGCCGCGAGGCGGCCGCGCGCGGGCCGAAGCAGTTCGTCGACTTCCAGAACGACGTTGCCGCCGCCGACATCCTGCTCGCCGCGCGCGAAGGCTTCGAATCGGTCGAGCACGTGAAGCGCTACACGGCGATGGGCTTCGGCACCGACCAGGGCAAGCTCGGCAACATCAACGGGATGGCGATCCTCGCGGGCGCGCTCGGCAAGACGATTCCGGAAACGGGCACGACGACGTTCCGCCCGAACTACACGCCCGTGTCGTTCGGCACGTTCGCGGGCCGCGAGACGGGCGACTTCCTCGACCCGATCCGCAAGACGGCCGTGCACGAATGGCACGTCGAGCACGGCGCGATGTTCGAGGACGTCGGCAACTGGAAGCGGCCGTGGTATTTCCCGAAGAACGGCGAGGATCTCCATGCGGCCGTGAAGCGCGAATGCCTCGCGGTGCGCAACGGCGTCGGCATTCTCGATGCGTCGACGCTCGGCAAGATCGACATCCAGGGCCCGGACGCGGTGAAGCTGCTGAACTGGATGTACACGAACCCGTGGAACAAGCTCGAGATCGGCAAGTGCCGCTACGGGCTGATGCTCGACGAAAACGGGATGGTGTTCGACGACGGCGTGACCGTGCGCCTCGCCGACCAGCATTTCATGATGACGACCACCACTGGCGGCGCGGCGCGCGTGCTGACGTGGCTCGAGCGCTGGCTGCAGACCGAATGGCCCGACATGAAGGTGCGGCTCGCGTCCGTCACCGATCACTGGGCGACGTTCGCGGTGGTCGGCCCGAAGAGCCGCAAGGTCGTGCAGAAGGTGTGTCAGGACATCGACTTCGGCAATGAGGCGTTCCCGTTCATGAGCTACCGCAACGGCACGGTTGCCGGCGCGAAGGCGCGCGTGATGCGGATCAGCTTCTCGGGCGAACTCGCCTACGAAGTGAACGTGCCGGCGAATGCGGGCCGCGCGGTGTGGGAAGCGCTGATGGCGGCCGGCGCCGAGTTCGACATCACGCCGTACGGCACGGAAACGATGCACGTGCTGCGCGCGGAGAAGGGCTACATCATCGTCGGCCAGGACACCGACGGCTCGATCACGCCGTACGACCTCGGGATGGGCGGGCTCGTCGCGAAGTCGAAGGACTTCCTCGGCAAGCGTTCGCTGTCGCGTTCGGATACCGCGAAGGAAGGCCGCAAGCAGTTCGTCGGCCTGCTGACCGAAGACGAACAGTTCGTGCTGCCGGAAGGCGCGCAGATCGTCGCGAAGGACACGCAGGTGTCGGCGGTCGATCCGACGCCGATGATCGGCCACGTGACGTCCAGCTACTACAGCCCGATCCTGAAGCGCTCGATCGCGCTCGCGGTGGTGAAGGGCGGCCTGAACAAGATGGGCGAGAGCGTCGTGATTCCGCTGGCCAATGGCCGCCGCATCACCGCGAAGATTTCGAGCCCGGTTTTCTACGATACCGAAGGGGTGCGTCAGCATGTGGAATGAAACGAGAAACCAGACGCAGGTGGCGGGTGCGGGTGGCGTGACGCTTGAATCGCCGTTCGTCGGCGCGGCCGACGTGCTGAAGGCGCACCAGGCGCGCGCATCGAAGAAGTTCACGCTGCGCGAGCGGCCATTCCTCGATCTCGTCAACGTGCGCGGTGAGTTGAACGATCCGGCATTCGTCGCCGCGTTCGAGCGCGTGGTCGGCTGCCGGCCGCCCGCGCAGCCGAACACGGTGGCGCGCGGCGCCGAGTACGACGTGCTGTGGCTCGGCCCCGACGAATGGCTCGTGCGGTCGAACGGGCCGGTTCAGGCCGGCGTGCTCGAGGCGAAGCTGGCGGAGGCCGTGCAGGGCTCGTACGCGGCGGCCGTCGACGTCGGCAGCGGCTATACGGTCGTCGAGATCAGCGGCGAACGCGTGCGCGACGTGATCGCGCGCGGCTGCCCGCTCGACCTGCATCCGCGCGTGTTCAAGCCGGGCCAGTGCGCGCAGTCGCACTACTTCAAGTCGCCGATCACGCTGATCCCGACCGGCGACGACACGTTCGAGATCGTCCTGCGTCGCAGCTTCGCCGACTATTTCGTGCGCATCATGCTCGACGCCGCGGCGCCGCTCGTCTCATGAAGCCGTTCGACGAACCGTTCGTGGCGATCGACGCGCCGCGCCTGCGCGGGCGCGGCTGGAGCGTGTTCGTCGACGAACTGAAGGTGCCCGCGCGGATCGGCATTCACGCGCACGAGCACGAGGCGCCGCAGCCGATCGTGATCGATGCGCGGCTCGGGTATCGCTGCGAGCCGAGCGAGCAGGGCGAGTGGATCGATTACGACGGGTACTGCGCGCGCGTGGCGTCGTTTCTGGCGCACAAGCCGCATACGCGGTTGCTGGAGACGCTCGTCGCCGATCTCGCGGTGCTGTCGTTCCGCGAATGGCCGGCGCTGGAATCGCTGACGCTGTCGATGTACAAGCCGAAGATCCGGCCGGGGACGAAGCGCGTGGGCGTGTCGCTCGACTGGACGCGCGGAGATTACCTGCGGTGGACGGGGGCGGCGGGGCAGCTTTGATCAGAGGGGGCCGGATCAAGGCACGAGGGAGGTGATCCGGCGATTCCATGGGGCGGCGGCGCGAATGCGCCGCCGCACTCGTTTACGTTCCTGCATGCACTTACTTCGCGTTGCGGTTCGCGGCGGGCGCCGCTGACGGATCGCTGACCGGCACCATGTGTGCCTTCGCGTTGTTCGCATCGCTCCCGGTATTCGCGCTTTTCGCATCGTCCTCGGGTTCGAGCACGAACCGGAACGCATCGACGCGCTGCATCACTTTCGCCGCATACGCACTCGATCCGCCGCTGTAGCTCTTCAACCCGGCCTGCACGTTGCCGCCGGCCGCCTTCACGTAGCCCGACAGAATGCGCGAGCCGACCTCGACGTTCGCATTCGGCTCGGTGAGATCCTTCACGTTGCGCAGCATGCCGCGGTGCGCGGACGGTACGACCTGCATCAACCCGGTCGCGCCATGCTGGCCGCGCGCCTTTTCCTGGAAGCGCGATTCGATCGAAATAATCGCGTAAACGAGTGCCGGCGGCAGCGAATATTTCGTCGCAGTGACGCTCACGATATCGGCGAGCTTCGCGGCGCGTTCCTTCGCGACGCCGAATTTCTTCGTCAGGTAGGACGTGATGCGGCGGTTTGCTTCGTTGGGCTGATCGTTGGCGAGCGGTGCGGATGCGTCGCCTGGCGCGGATGCGGCTGCTTCGGGCGCAGAGGCAGGCAAGGCGGGCGCCTGCTGCGCCGCGGCGTGCTGCGCAATGCCGAGCGAAAGCACGATCAGCCAGAAGAACCGTCGTCGCATGGTCGAGTGCGGGGAAATGGGAGGCGCATAGTATATCGACCAATCGCGGCCGGTGGTCGAGGGCGAGTTCGAGTGAAAGCGACGTGTAGGCTTGTCACGTTCGCGACGATCGACGCGCCGATCGTTGCGCGGACACGCATCGGAGTCCGGATGAACCGGGCGTTTCCGTCCTCTCCTGCGATTCGCCCCGCGGTATCGCGGCAATGTCGTCGGCTCGCGTGTCCCATGCCGGCGGCAGTTCGGGCCCGATTTGCGAATCGGCGCGAACGAAACGCTAGTTGATGATCTCGCCCATACCGGTTTCGACGCGGGCTCTGAGCTGCTGGATGAACTCGGGATCGTACGGTTCCCAGCGATCGAGTTCGCCGACGATCTTCAAAGGCGACGTGCTTCGATACGAGCGCGTCGGATTGCCGGGGAATTTCTTGTCCGTGACGTTCGGGTCGTTTTCGAATTCGCCGGTGGGCTCGACGATATAGACCCGCGGCCGGCCGTCGCCCTTGGCCATTTCCGCGGCCAGGCCGGCGCCTTTGGGCAGGGCCGTGAAATAAATGTGATTCATCACGACGTCGTCCCGATAATTCGATCGGAAGCCTGCCGTCAGCAAGTCGCCGATCCGCAAATCCGCTTTCGTGCCATGAAAAAACGGGCCGGTGTCGAGGACAGACATGGTTGCTCCTTCGGAAAATTGCGCAACGGCTGCTAGGCGCGCCGCGCGCTCGCTACCCGCGCAATCGCGCCGATCGCATCGCTGACGAGCACCGCGAGCAAGCCGACGATCACGCCGCCTTGCAGCACGAACGCGGTGTTCGATGTCTGCAGGCCCGCGATGATCACGTCGCCGAGCCCGCGCGCTGCGACGGTCGAGCCGATCGTCGCGGTGCCGAGATTGATCACGACCGCGAGGCGGATGCCGTTGACGATCACCGGGAACGCGAGCGGCAGCTCGACGGACACCAGTTGCTGCCACCCGCTCATCCCCATCCCGCGTGCGGCGTCGACGACGTCGCGCGGCACGTCCTCGAGCCCCGCGATCGTGCTTTCGAAAACCGGCAGGAGCCCGTACAACACGAGCGCGATCAGCACGGGTTTCAATCCGAAGCCGACTGCCGGCACCGCGAGCGCGAGCACGGCGACCGGCGGGAAGGTCTGGCCGATATCGACGACGCTGCGCGCGACCGGCAGGAAATCGGCGCCGAACGGACGCGTGACCGCGATGCCGGCCGAGACCGCGACGATCGTGCCGATCAGGCTCGACAGCGCGACCGTGCCGAGGTGCGCGAGCGTGAGATCGAGCAGGCTCGCGCGATCGTAGATCACCGGAGCGCCGTTGTCCGCGAACGGCGCGAACAGACCCTGCAGCCAGGCCGGGCGCAACAACAGCACGAGCAGCAGCGCGAGCGCGGCCGCGCGGGCGACGTACGCGGGAAGCGACGGCCGCTTGGGCCCCACGCTGCTGCGCGTCGTCATGCGGGCTGCCTCGCGTGCGAGCGGATCGCGTCGAGCGTGATGCGACGGGGGCCGTGTGCGTGACGGTCGCCGGTGGCCGTATCGTCGACGGGCAGCGCGTCGACACCGCGCCACAACAATTCGGACACCGCATCGCGCAGTGTGCGCGTCGCGGCGATCGGTTCGCCGTCGGCGTGGCCGGCTTCGGCCACGGCGTCGATCGGCGTGAGCGCGAGCAGGCGCAGCGGCCGGTCGACGCCCGCGACCAGTTGTTCGACCACCCCCGCTGCCGGCCGGCCGAGAATCTCGGCGGGCGACGCGACCTGCAGCAGCCGGCCGCCATCCATCACCGCGATCGTGTCGCCGAGCTTCAGCGCTTCCTCGATATCGTGCGTGACGATCACCACGGTGATGCCGAGGCGGCGCTGCAGCGCGAACAGGTCGTCCTGCGCCTTGTTGCGGATGATCGGATCCAGCGCGCCGAACGGTTCGTCCATCAGCAGCATCGCGGGCTCGGCGGCGAGGGCGCGCGCCACCCCGACGCGCTGCTGCTGGCCGCCCGACAGTTCGTGCGGCAGCTTGCCGGCGAATTCGGCCGGCGCGAGGTGGAACAGGTCGAGCAGTTCGTTCACGCGCGCGGCGATGCGCTCGGCCGGCCAGCCGAGCAGGCGCGGCACGGTCGCGATGTTGCGCGCGACGCTCCAGTGCGGAAACAGCCCGTGCCCCTGGATCGCATAGCCGATGCCGCGGCGAAGTTGCTCGGGTGCGACCGTCGCCGTATCGACGCCGTCGATGCGGATCGTGCCGCTGGTCGGCGCGATCAGCCGGTTGATCATGCGCAGCAGCGTCGACTTGCCGCTGCCCGATGCGCCGACGAGCGCCGTGATCGTGCCGCGCTGCATCGTCAGCGATACGTCGTCGACGGCGACCACGTCGCCGAAGCGTTTGCCGACTCGTTCGATCTCGATCATCCTGCACGTCCCTTCGCGAGCGACGTCGCGGCTTCGAACACGACGGCGGCCGCCAGTGCGAGCGCGATCGTCGGGATCGCGCCGAGCAGCACGAGATCGGCGGCCGATTGACCGATCCCCTGGAAGATGAAGGTGCCGAATCCGCCGCCGCCGATCAGCGCGGCAACCGCGGTCAGCCCGATGTTCTGCACGAGCACGATGCGCACGCCGCTCAGGATCACCGGCAGCGCGAGCACGAGGTCGACGCGCAGCAGCCGCTGCACGCGCGTCATGCCCATCGCGCGGGCCGCTTCGGTCACGTGCGGCGGCACCTGTTCGAGTCCGACCACGACGCTCGACGCGATCGGCAGCAGTGAGTAGAGGAACAACGCGAGCACGGCCGGCGCGACGCCGATCCCGCGAATGCCGAGCGCGGCCGCGAGCGGCACGTGCGCGGCGAGCAGGCCGAGCGGCGCCATCATCAGCCCGTACATCGCGATGCTGGGGATCGTCTGCACGATATTGAGCACCGGCATCGCGACGGTGCGCACCGCCGCGATGCGCGCACAGGCGATGCCGAGCGGCACGCCGGCCACGAGCGCGGCGGCGACCGAGCCGCCCGCGAGCGACACGTGACGGATCGCTTCGCGCCAGAAATCGTCGCTGCGCACCGCGTATTCGCGCATCACGGAGAGGCCGTCCCACCAGCCGCTCGCGAGCGGCACGGCAACCGCCGCGATCGCGACGGCGAGCGCGGCAAGACGCCGCCACGGGCCGAACGCGAGGCGCGCGAGCGCGTCGGCGATGAGCACGGCCCACGCGAACAGCAGCAGCCAGACGCCGGCGTCGGGCGACACGCGGGCCAGCATGTCGTCGGGCGCGACGACGTGCGTCGCGGCCGCGCCGACCGCATACGCGAGCGTCGCGAGCCCCGCGCAGCCGGCGGCGAGCCGCCACGCGGGGCGGCTCGCCGTCATCGCCCACAGCGCGCCGACGGTCCACAGCGCGGCCAGCGCGGCGCCCTGCATCGCCGGCAGCGCGGCGAACACCGACAGCCCGGTGCCGGCCGCGATCCGGTTCGGCCGCAGCACCGCGAACGACAGGCCGAACACGGCGACGATCGTCAGGATGCCGATCAGGATGCCGACCTTGTCGAGCGTGACGCGCCGCGCGGACGCGGCCGCGCGCTCCGTCATTTCACGAAACCCTTCGCTTTCAGGTAGCTTTTCGCGACGCCGGCCGCCGGCTCGCCGTTGAGCTGGATGCGGGCGTTCAGCGATTGCAGCGTCTTCAGGTCGAGGCTCGCGAACACGGGCTTGAGCAAGTCGGCAATCTGCGGATGCGCTTTCAGCGCGGCTTCGCGGATCACCGGCGCCGGCGCGTAGACGGGCTGCACGTGCTTGTCGTCGTCGAGCACCGCGAGGCCGCTCGATGCGATGCCGCCGTCGGTGCCGTAGACCATCGCGGCGTTCACGCCGTCGGTCTGGTTCGCGGCGGCCTTGATCGTCGCGGCCGTGTCGCCGCCGGACAGCACGACGAGCTGCTCGGGCTTCAGCTTGAAGCCGTACGCTTTCTCGAACGACGGCAGCGCCGATGCGCTGTTCACGAATTCGGCCGAGGCCGCGAGCTTCACCTTGCCGCCGCCGGCCACCCACTTGCCGAAGTCGGAGAAGGTCTTCAGGTGCTGCGACTGAGCGACGGGCGCAAGCAGCGCGACGCCCCACGTGTTGTTCGCGGGCGCCGGGGCGAGCCACACGAGATGGTTCGCCGCGTAGTCGAGTTTTTTCGCGGTGTCGTAGCCCTGGCTCGCGTTCTTCCACACCGGGTCGTCGGCCTTGTTGAAGAAGAACGCGGCGTTGCCCGTGTATTCGGGGTAGACGTCGATCTCGCCGCTCGTGAGCGCCTTGCGCACGATCGGCGTCGTGCCGAGCGCGATCTTTTCGGTGACGGGAATGCCGTGGGCCTTCAGCACCTGCGAAATGAGGTTGCCGAGCAGGTTGCCTTCGGTGTCGATTTTCGACGACACCACGACGGGCGTGTCGGCGTGCGCGCCGGGCGCCACGATGGCGGCGGCGAACGCGAGGCCCAGGATCCGGGCGGGCAGGGCGAGCTTCATCGGGGCCAATCTCCAGGACGGGGGCGTACGCCGAAAGTTACTTGACTGAGCGGGCTTTGGCAAACCGCGTGCGGCGGCGTGTCCACAGCCGGTGTGGGGATAACCCGCATCCGTCATGCGGGCTTGTTACACTGAAATTCGTTCCCCGCCTGCGGACATTTGCTGACATGAAGCCCGAGCTGCTGGTCCTCATCGCGCTGCGCGGCGACGCGCATCGCGAGATCGCCGCGTCGTTCGACGTGCGTTATGCCCCGACGCCCGATGCGCGCGAACGCGCGATCGCCGAACACGGCAGCACGATTCGTGCGGTGCTGACCAACGGCAGCACCGGGCTGACCGCCGCCGAGATCGACCGGCTGCCGCAACTTACGTTCGTCAGCGCGCTCGGCGCGGGCTACGAGCACATCGACGTCGCGCATGCGAAGGCGCGCGGCATTGTCGTGGTCACGGGCGCCGGCACCAACGACGATTGCGTCGCCGATCACGCGTTCGCGCTGCTGCTCGCGGCGGTGCGCAACGTCGTGCAGCTCGATGCGAAGACCCGCGCGGGCGTATGGCGCGACGGGCTGTCGATGCCGCCGAACGTGTCGGGCAAGAAGCTCGGCATCGTCGGGCTCGGCAAGATCGGCGAGAAATGCGCGCGCCGCGTGGCCGGCTTCGACATCGAGATCGGTTATCACAACCGGTCGGAGAAGCCCGTGCCGTATCGCTATTTCCACCGGGTCGACGCGCTCGCGCAGTGGGCCGATTTCCTGATCGTCGCGACGCCGGGCGGCGTGGGCACGCGGCATCTGATCGATCGCACCGTGCTGGACGCGCTCGGCCCCGGCGGCTTTCTCGTCAACGTGTCGCGCGGCAGTGTTGTCGATACCGCTGCTTTGGCGGACGCGTTGCGCGAACGGCGCATCGCGGGCGCGGGGCTCGACGTGTACGAAGGCGAACCGGAGCCGCCGCGTGCGCTGACGGATCTCGACAGCGTCGTGCTCACGCCGCACATGGGCGGCTGGTCGCCCGAGGCACTCGATCGTTCGGTGCGGCAGTTTCTCGACAACGCGGCGCGGCATTTCGCGGGGCAACCGGTGTTGACGCCGGTGTGAGCGCCGCGCGGCGGCGTCGAATCAGTCCGCCTGCTTGCAGAATGTCCAGTAGAAATCCGGCAGGTTCGCCGGCTTGTCGGCATCGAGATCGATCCAGCCGAACTGGTGGTGCTCGTCGCTCAGCACGATGTCATGGCGATCGACCTCGCACTGGAAGCACACGATCAGTACGCGCTTGCCCGGCACGACCTCGCACGAGCGGCTGCCCACGTAGCGGATCGCCGACGCGACGATTCCGCATTCTTCCTGCACTTCGCGGGTGACCGCGTCTTCGAGCGATTCGCCCGCTTCGGGCCAGCCGCCCGGCAGCTCCCACTCGTCGCGGGGATTGCGCAGGAACAGGACGGAACGGCCATCGCGGACGATGGCTTTGGCGCTGAGAGGAATCATGGGGGCTCACCGTAGGCATTCGATTGCCGCAGCCTAGCGCAGGTGTTCCCTTCTTGCCGCGATGCCCCCGCCCGCATCGACGCGGATGCGGGCGGGGGAGACGGCAGCGTCAGGCTGCCAGCCGGCGCACGACTACGCGCCCGTCGATGATGACGCGAGCGGCACCGTCACCGACGTGCCGGCCGGATCGAGCGTCAGGCCCGTGCCGGGCGTCGGTCGCAGCGTCGCCTCGTAGTCGCTGGAGAGGACGACGAGCCCCAGCCGGTGGCCGGCTTCCAGCCGGTAGTCGCGCGGCATGAAGGTCAGCTTCAGGTCGTACGGCATGCCGGGCAGCACCGGTTGCGACACCCACTCGGACAGCCGGTTGCGCGGGTCGGTCCATGCGCGCGTGACGATCGTCGCCGTGCCGTCCGGCGCGCGGTCGACCAGCAGCGCCGTCACGTTCGCGACGCCCGTGAAGGTCAGCCTGACGTGCGCGGTCGCGGTGCCGGAGATGCGCGTGGCGGCTGTCAGCGGGGCCGTCTCGAAGCGGCTGCGGTTTTCGCCGGTCGGCGCGTTCGCCAGCGTGAGCGCGGGAATGCGCGCATCGTCGGTGAAGCGCGCGAGCGGGCCGCCGCTCGGCAGCCGCAGCAGCGTGCCGGTACCGGCGCCGTCGCCGCCCGCGAAGTACGTGACCGGCGTGGCGCGCCGCGCGGCCCAGTCGGCTTCCTTCAGCAGCGTGCCGTCCGCCTGCGCGATCACCGCGCGCGGATCCTGCTCGACGCCGTTGTCATAGCCGATCAGGTAGCGCGTGAACCAGCGGTTCACCTCCGCGGTCCACGCGTCGGCCATGCCCGGCACGCGGGTCGGATCGGTGTGCTTCAGGCGATGCAGCCACAGCTGGGTCGGCACGCCCTGGCGTCGCATCGCCAGATACCACGACGTCGACTGGTCGACGCGCACGTTGTCGTCGGTGAGGCCCTGCGCGACGAGCGCCGGCGCGACCGCGAACCCGGTCGGGATGTCGCGTGCGGCCCAGAACGGCGAATAGTCGCCGGTCTTGCGGTCTTCCTGCTGCAGTGCTTCGTCGATCAGGTGCGTGCAGCGCTCCGGATGCGCGTTGGTCAGCAGCGCCTTGATGTAGACGTCGACGTCCTCGCCCTGATAGCCTTCCGGCGCGCGCACGAGGCCGCCCGAGCGGTAGTAGCCGTACATGTTCGACAGCCCGGCGATCGGCACGATCGCGTCGAGCCCGCGCGTGCGCAGGCTGGCGACCATCTTCGGCAGCGTGCCGTCGTACGACACGCCGTACATGCCGACGTGGCCGGTCGACCAGTTCGCGACGACCGTCTTGCCGTTCGCGTCCTTCGCGGTCGCATCGCGGCCGAGCCAGCGGATCACCGACGCCATCGCGACCGATTCGTCGCGCGTCAGGATCGTCGGGCAGCCGTCCGAGCCGGCGGTGCCGAGCGAATCCGCATAGACGATCGTGAAGCCGCGCGGCACGAAATAGCTTTCGATCCACGAGCGGCCGGCGGCAGCCGCCTCGACCTGCTGCAGCATCCGCGATTGCGGCGCCGCGGCCAGGATGCGGGCGGACGCCGATGCGGGCGCGCCGGCGGTCGCGGCCGGATGCGGCGTGCCGTCGAGTTCGACGTCGACGTCGTGATTGGGGCTGTCGGCGAGCCCGGCGTAATACGGGCTCGCGAGCACGATGACGGGCGTGCGCGCGCCGTTCGCGGTTTCGGATGGCCGCACGATGCGTACGTGGATGCGGTCGCGCGTGCCGTCGCCGTCGGAATCGACCGGCGTGTCGACCCACGCGTTTTCCTCGATCGTGCCGCCCGACAGCGACGGCTGCACCTGGCCGTTGCTGATCACCGGCTTGTAGCGTCCGCCGCTCGCCGGATTCGCGTACGGCACGCCGGACGGCGAAAAGCGCGACGCGAGCGATGGCGTATTGGCCGTGTCGGCCGCGGCGGAGGCCCCCTCCTGTTGGCCCTGCGCGAGCGCTGACACGCCCGCCACGCTGCCGCCGTCGTCGCCGCCGCACGCGGCGAGCGTCGCGGCCGCCACGAGCGCGGGCAGCCATGCGCGCCGCACTCCGGTTCGATGAATGTTCATTGAATCGACCTCGTCTCTTGTGTTTGTCTGGAACCGGCTGGCTCGCGATACGCCCCCTGCGGCCTGGCCGGGTGCTGCGTCGGATGAAGCGGAACTGCACCATCAAAAAACGGCGGGCGAGATGGATGAGCGTCTCGCCCGGTGCCGGCGCGCGTCAGGCGGCGCGCATCCGGCCGGCGTCGAGGCGAGTGCATCGCCCCGAACGGAAATCGTCAGTGCGGCGGTTCGCTGCGAATGCAGGACTGCGAATCAAATGCGGGCATGCCCGGGATTCCTTCAGGTTTCGAATGAAACGGAACGGCACGATGCAATGAGGCGGGAATGTTGCGAACGGCGGTGCTGCAACGGCAGGAAAGCGCGACGCGAGTCGGCACGCTGGCCGGATTGCTTTCCGGAAGCTTGCGCAAAAGTTATCTCAGCGAAATGCCCGTGTCAAACTTTTTTAGTTCGGGTCAAACAAAGTTTCGACGTGTGTGTTGCATGCACGCTCAACTTCCCGGCCATCCGTCCGTAAACAATGAAAAACGCGCTGAAAACGAGAGAGAGGGCAATGACGATTCCGGTCACGGCGGCGGGCGGCCTTACGCTCGCGCAAATGGCACAGGCGGCGCTCGACGGGCGTCAGACGACGGACGCGACCGCGTCCGGCGCACCGCAAGACGCGCCGATCGGCATCCGGGCAATCGACCCGGAAGCGCAGCAGGCGGCGCTGACGAAACAGTTGTCGATGGTGGGCGACCTGTCGATGAAGCTGCGCGGCGTGACCGACGCGCTCGCGACGAGCCTGCGGGACATCGTCGCGAAGCGGCCGGACCTGGCCGATGCGCCATTCGATTTCATGACCGACGCCGGCCGGATCAAGGTGGTGTCGACGACGTTGACCGACAGCGACCGCGCATGGATCGAGTCGACGCTGAATGCGAACGCCGGCCTCGTGCTCGCGACGCGCGCGTTTCACGAGCAGGCCGTCGATATCGCCGCGCAGGGTGCGGCCGTGCGAGGCGATACGTTCACGGACAGCGATCGCGCGGCGGCGAGTCAGGGCGCCGACACGCGCTTTCACTTCATGAGCCTGCTCGACCGGTCGGTCGCGGACAACCCGCCGCCCGTGCCGCCCGGCGGGCACTTCACCACGCAGGACGGCACGACGCTGACGATCGCGCCGTCGGCCGGCAGCGCGCGCGGCACGCTCGCGTTGCTGGACGCCGCACGCCAGCTATCGTCGGGCACGGCGATCTTCGTCGACGCGTCCGGCAACAAGTCCTACGGCATGCGCGTGGAACTCGTCAACGTCGGCTTCGACGTGCTCGCCGGCTACACGCCGGACGGCGGCAACAGCGTCGGTTTCCACGAGATCGCGTAACGCCGCGCCAATCGAGCCGGCTGCGTCTACTCGTCGCGCAACGCTTCGGCCGGCCGCACCCGTGCGGCGCGCCAGCTCGGGTACAGCGTCGCGACGCACGACATCAGGAACGCGGCCGACGCGATCTCGATCACGTCGAGCGCCGACAGCTTCGACGGCAGCGCGCTGAGGAAATACACGGACGGCGTCAGGAAGCGGATGCCGAGCAGTTGCTCGATCGCCGGCAGCACCACCGGGATGCTCACCGCGATCGCGCAGCCGAGCGCGACGCCTGCCAGCGTGCCGGCGAGGCCGATCGTCATCCCCTGGATCGCGAAGATCTTCATGATCGAGCGGGGCGGCGCGCCGAGCGTGCGCAGGATCGCGATGTCGCCCTGCTTCTGCGTGACCGTCATCACGAGCGACGACACGAGGTTGAACGCGGCGACCGCGACGATCAGCATCAGGATCAGCGACAGCATGCGTTTCTGCAGCCGCTCGGCCTCGAACCACGTGCGGTTCTGCCGCGTCCAGTCGCGGATATACAGGTCGCCCGACAGCGTACGCGACAGCGCCAGCGCGATCTCCGGCGCACGCTGCAGATCGTCGATGCGCAGCCGGATGCCGGTCGGCGCGGGCACGTTGAACAGTTGCTGCGCATCGCGGATGTGGATGTACGCGAGCGCGCTGTCGTACTGATAGTGGCCCGACTCGAACGTGCCGACCACGTTGAACTGGCGGAACCGCGGCAGCGCATCGCCCAGGCGCGCACGGTTGCCGGGCGCGAAGAACGTGATGCGGTCGCCGATCTTCACGTGCAGTGCATCGGCGAGCGCGGCGCCGAGCACGATGCCCATCTCGCCCGGCGCGAGCGCGTCGAGGCGCCCGGTCTTCAGCTTGCGCGCGATCTCGGACACGCGCGGTTCGAGCACGGGATCGATGCCGCGCAGTGCGACGCCCGTCACGTTGCCCGCGTTCGTCAGCAACGCCTGCGCGTCGACGTAGGGTGCGACGGCACGCACCGCCGCATTCTGTAACGATTCGTGCGCGGTCAGTCGCCAGTCGGGCATCGCGCCGGACGGCGAGAAGATTTCCACGTGCGCGAGCACCGACAGCATCCGGTCGCGCACCTCGGTGCGAAAGCCGTTCATCACCGACAACACGACGATCAGCGCGGCCACGCCGAGCGCGATGCCGGCCATCGCGGCGCCGGCGATGAACGACACGAAGCCGTCGCCGGCCGAGCGTCGGCCGCCGCGCGCGTAGCGCAGCCCGATCTGCCATTCGAACGGGAGTTTCAAGCGGTTTCCTTTCATTTCGATTCGATCCTGCCGAGCCGCGCATTCTAGCGAACGTGGCGCGACCGCGTGCAGCCGTCGAGTAGCGACGGCCCGCGACCAGCCGATACCCGACCGCCTGCCGGGTCGGCGACGTATCGTGGACGGCGCCCGCGTGGGCCGCAACGGGTCGAAGCCGTGATGCTGCACGAGGACCGCTGGTTCCGGTGGCATCCGGGTTTCAATCCGTACGGGCTCGCGTGCGACGCATGGATCACCTACGTGCGCGGCGGGCAGGACGCGATCGACCGTGCGCTGGCCGCGTCGCGTAACCGGCTGTATGCGCGCTGGTTGACGACGCATCCGGGCGATGCGTCGCTCAAGCCGCTGTCCGCGTTGCCGTTCGACGCGCCGCATGCGGTCGACCAGGCGCTCGCCGCGCGCAACGATACGCGCGACATGGGCGTGAAGGCGCGGGTCGGCCCCGCGAACTTCTTCGATCGCTCGATCGACGGGCAGGTGAATGGCACGCTCGCGCGGCGCTCGCCGGGCTCCGGGCTCCAGCCGTTCGTCTATGCGCCCGGCTTCGACCGGGGCGTGCTGCATCCGGATTGCCGCGATGCCGGGCAGGTCGAAGGCGACCCGCCGCGCGTCACGTCGCCGCTACACGGCAGTCCGTATGCGAAGCGCGTGAAGACCACCGACGAAACGCGCATCGCGTTCAACGCGACCGCCGATGCGAGCGCGCATGCGCTGTACGGGTTCGTCAACGATGCGTACGTCGGCCGCCGCGCACCGGCGACGCGTTGTTCTGGCGGCCGCGCACGGCCGGCAGCTATACGGTGCGGGTGGTCGACGATCACGGCCGCAGCGATCAGCGGCCGCCGGGAGTGGGGCTGGAGCAGTAAGCAGGCGCGGCCCGCTCGCGCCGGTTCAGACGCTGTAGCCGATTCTCAGCACGCCCCACGGCCGTCCGCCGACGACGATCGGCGCGGACACGTCCTTCATCAGCGCGAACTGGCCGTTGCCCATGTCGCGCCGATAGGTCTGCAACAGGAACGGCTTGTCATGCGCCACGGACATGCGCGCCGTGCGGTCCGTGTAGATCCGGCGGTTCCGGCAATTCGCCGCGTTCCACGCGGCGTCCGAGCGCTGAGGCAGCGAGAACTTCCGGTTGTGGGTCGGCAGGTAGCACTGCCGGTCGAAGCTCGCGCAATAGACGATGCGTTCGTCGAGATCGAGCACCGGCTCCTGGAAGGCCGGCAGCACGCGATCGGTAAACGCCGTGAAGCGCGTCATGAACTGCTGCGGGTCGGTGCCGGGAATCGGTTCGTAGTGCGTGTCGAAGAGCGCGTCGAGCGTGATGTCGCCGCGGCCGACCGCCTCCTCGAAGAGTTTGCCGATCGCGGCGGCCGTGCTGCGCGCGGCGTCGATCAGGCGCGTGTCGGGCGATTCGATACCGGTCGCGGCGGTGAGCTCGATCAGCGTCTCGGAGACGGAGAGCAGATTGCCGAGCCGGTCCTTGGCCTGCGAGAAGTTCTGGGCCGAGTTCTCGACGCCGGACGCCATCTCGCCCACCTGTTCGTCGAGACGATGGCACTGCGTCTCGATCTCGTCCGTCAGCGACGCGATCTGTTCGGCCTCGCCGGCGAGTTCGGTGATCGCGTGACCGGTCGCGTGCACGACCTCGCCGATCGTGCGCGTGCCCTCGCGCACGCGATGTGCGCGGGCGGCGTTGTCGGTGCCTTCCGCGAGCAGGTGTTCGGTCTGCTCGGCGAGCCGCGCGAGGGTCGTCTCGATCTGGGCCGTCGCCTGCCCGGTCTTCGCGGACAGGTTCTTGACCTCGGCCGCGACGACCGCGAAGCTGCGGCCCGACTCGCCGGCGCGCGCGGCCTCGATCGCGGCGTTCAGCGCGAGCAGGTGGGTCTGGCGCGCGATGACGGAGATTTCCTCGGACACGGCCCGCACGTGATCGAGTGCGTCGCGCAGCGCGCCCATCTGGTCGCTGATCGTGGTGACGCCCTCGACGAGGCCGTGAATGTCGGCGAGCGAGGCCTCGATCGTCTGCTGCGACTGCCGGACCGCATTCGACGCATTGGCGCTGACGTCGCGCACCTGCTGCGCGGCCTCGGCGATCCGGTGGTTGCCGCGCAGCGTGAGGGCGGCCGATTCGCGCAGCGTGTGGCACACCTCCGCCTGTCGGGCGACGCGGGCCGCGACTTCCTCGACGTGACCCGACACGTCGCAGATCTCGATGCCCAGCCTGCCGGCCTGTTCGGCGATGTCGCCGACGAGCGCGCGCGACGAACGGCGGCCGCGGCCGATTCCGAAGAAGTTCACGTTGGTGGGTCTCCTTGAGGACATGCGCACCGGGTTCCCGGCGGATGGTGGGCGTGCGTTCCTGACTTGACGGCTGCACGGCCGCGGACTTGAGGTCGGGTAAACATCGAGATCGGCATCCCCGACGGCCGGACCGGCGCCGGGCGGGGCGCGTTTGCACCACGTTTGCGCCACGTTTGCCGTGGCGGCCGCGCGGCCGCGCGGCGGCGTGACGAGGGACGGGCGGCGCGTGGCGGCCGCCCGTCCACAGGCGCTGCGTCAGAACACGTGGTGAATGCCGGCGTTGACGCCGACCGTCGTGCCCGGCAGCCCGTACAGCGCGCCGCCCGTGATGCCGAGGCCGGTATTCATCGCGCCGTGGTTGTTGACGACGCCGACCTGCGCATACAGGCCGGTTCGCTTCGACAGGCTGTAGTCGGCGCCGATCGCGGCCAGCAGCGAATGATTGTGCGAGTCGTTGCGGTCGGTCGTGTACCACGCGCCGGTGTTCAGGTCGAGGGCCGGCGTGACGCGGTAGTCGAGGCCGGCGCTATACACGTTATTGCTGAACGAGCCGGCGACCTTGTAGCTCGTGAACGACGCCTTGCCGGTCACCGGCCCGAACGTGTAGGCGGCACCGATCGTGCGGCCGACGAACGCGACCGTGCTCGGCACCGGCGTCGGGGACGTACCGCCGTTGCCGTCGTAGAGCGCCGCGTTGAGCATGAAACCGCCGTTCGTATAGGTGAGGCTGCCGGAATACTGGCGTCCCGCCTGGAAGTCGCCGGCCTTGCCGCCGAAGCCGAACATCGCGCTGGCCGTCAGCCCGGCGATGGTCGGGCTCGTGTACGAAATCGCGTTCGGATTGAAGAGGCCCGTGACGAGCACGTTGTCGACGTACGGAACCAGCGCGGCGCCGAAGTGCGAGACGTTGCGCGGATCCGATCCGAGGATCGCGAGCACGAACGGCGAGAACTGCAGGCCGACCTTCGTTTCGCCGAAGCCGCCGTCGATTCCGACCCATGCCTGGCGGCCGAAGAAGTTGCCGTTCGAGTGGCCGAACGCGCCGTCCGTGATGTTGAAGCCGCTTTCCAGCTTGAATCGCGCGTGCAGCCCGCCGCCGAGATCCTCGGTGCCCGTGATGCCGAAGTTGGTCGGCGTCATGCCCGTGTCGGTCAGCGCGAACTGGCGTCCGGCGTTGCCGCCGGTCGCCGAATCCAACGAGCGGCTCGTATAGAGCAATGCGGCGTCGAGGTCGCCGTACAGCGTGACGCTGCTCTGCGCGAAACTGCTCGTGCTTGCCGCCGCGCCCAGCAGCGCCGCGCAAATCGTCCATGTCCTGCTCTTCATCGTCTGTCTCCGTTTTGTGAGTGTTGTAATACGCACAACTGATTAAACCTTCGTTGGCGGAAGCGCTGCGAGCCGCCTGCATGCCGTGCCGTCGGGGAACGCACGGCGATGCTTCTCGCCGGCGCGAACGCGGCCGCGAGCCCGGCGTGGGAAACGGGCCAGCGGCCGTGCTGCGACGCCGCGGTGAAGCGATGCGCCCGCCGTGGCGGGCGGCGTTACATCGAACGGTTCAACTGCTCGAGGATGGCCGGGTTCTCGAGCGTGGACGTGTCCTGCGTGATCGCCTCGCCCTTCGCGAGCGAGCGCAGCAGGCGCCGCATGATCTTGCCCGAGCGCGTCTTCGGCAGGTTGTCGCCGAAGCGGATGTCCTTCGGCTTCGCGATCGGCCCGATCTGCTTGCCGACCCAGTCGCGCAGCGTCTTCGCGAGCGCCGCCGCTTCGTCGCCTTCCGGGCGCGAACGCTTCAGCACCACGAACGCCACGACCGCCTCGCCCGTCGTATCGTCCGGACGGCCGACCACCGCCGCCTCGGCCACGAGTTCATGCGACACCAGCGCCGACTCGATCTCCATCGTGCCGAGCCGGTGGCCCGACACGTTCAGCACGTCGTCGATCCGGCCCATGATCGTGAAGTAGCCGGTCTCCTTGTCGCGCACGGTGCCGTCGCCGGCCAGATAGAGCGTGCCGCCGAGCTCTTCCGGGTAGTAACTCTTCTTGAAACGCTCCGGATCGCCCCAGATCGTGCGGATCATCGCGGGCCACGGGCGCTTGACGACCAGAATGCCGCCTTGCCCGTTCGGCACGTCCTGCCCCGTCTCGTCGACCACCGCGGCCGTGATGCCCGGCAGCGGCAGCGTGCACGAACCCGGCACGGTCGGCGTGGCGCCCGGCAGCGGCGTGATCATGTGGCCGCCGGTCTCGGTCTGCCACCACGTATCGACGATCGGGCAGCGCTCGTGGCCGACGTGCTTGTGGTACCACATCCACGCTTCCGGATTGATCGGCTCGCCGACCGTGCCGATGATGCGCAGGCTCGACAGGTCATAGCTCTTCGGATGCACCTTGTCGTCGGCTTCGGCCGCCTTGATCAGCGAACGGATCGCGGTCGGCGCGGTGTAGAACACGGTGACCTTGTGATCGCCGATCATCTTCCAGAAACGGCCGGCGTCCGGATACGTCGGCACGCCTTCGAACACGACCTGCGTGCCGCCGCATGCGAGCGGGCCATAGGTGATGTACGTGTGGCCCGTGACCCAGCCGATGTCGGCCGTGCACCAGAACACGTCGTCGGGTTTCCAGTCGAAGGTCCACTTCATTGTCTGCGCGGCCCACAGCAGGTAGCCGCCCGTGCTGTGCTGCACGCCCTTCGGCTTGCCGGTCGAGCCCGACGTATACAGGATGAACAGCGGATGCTCGGCGCCGACCCAGGTCGGCTCGCAGCGGTCGGATTCGCCGTCCACCAACTCGTGCATCCACAGGTCGCGGTCTGCATGCCAGTCGATCTTGCCGCCGGTGCGGCGATAGACGATCACGCTCTTGACCGCTTCGCAGCCGCCCAGCGCGATCGCCTCGTCGGCGATGCTCTTGAGCGGCAGCGTCTTGCCGCCGCGCGCCTGCTCGTCGGCGGTGATCAGCGCGACCGCGCCGACGTCGACGAGCCGCTCGTTCAGCGATTTCGCGGAGAAGCCGCCGAACACGACCGAGTGGGTCGCGCCGATGCGCGCGCAGGCCTGCATCGCGACGATGCCTTCGATCGACATCGGAATGTAGATGACGACGCGATCGCCCTTGCCGATCCCGCGTTTCTTCAGCGCATTGGCGAAGCGCGACACGCGCGCGAGGAGATCGGCATAGGTGACGCGGGTGACGGTGCCGTCGTCGGCCTCGAAGATCACCGCGACGCGCTCGCCGTGGCCGGCTTCGACGTGACGGTCGAGACAGTTGTACGACGCGTTCAGCTCGCCGTCGTCGAACCAGGTGTAGAACGGCGCGTTGCGCTCGTCGAGCACCTTCGTGAACGGCTTGTGCCACGTGAGGCCTTCGCGCGCGAGACGCGCCCAGAAGCCTTCGTAATCCTGGTCGGCCTCGGCGACGAGCGCGCGGTAGGCCGGCATGCCGGAAATGGTCGCCGTCTTCTCGAGCGCCGCGGGCGGCGCGAACTGACGGGTTTCGTGAAGAACCGATTCGATCTTGGACAAGCGTGTCTCCATGCGTTCATGTGATTCCTGACGGCGCTCGGGAAAACGCAACATGCGTGCCAGTCGCGTGACGGATGGGGGCATGCGGCGCAAGCCGCGACGGTCCGGCGTGTCGCGCCCGCTCCCGGCTAAGCGGCGGCATCGCGGACGGTAGCGCGATGCGGCGCGGCGTTCAGAAATGCAGCAGGTCGTGTTGCAGTCCTGAGCAGTCGGGGCGAGCCGGCAGGTGGTCGTCCGGCACCGCCGCGTCAGGCGAGCAACGAGCGAAGTGCCGGTGCGTGCCTGAATTGCCGGATACGTTCGAGCGCCGATACCTCGAGCTGACGAACGCGTTCGGCCGACAGGTTCAGTTGCCGGCCGATCTCGCGCAGCGAATACTCGTTGTCGACGTCGATGCCGTACCGCAGGCGCAGAATCCACGCTTCGCGTACCGGCAGGCTGTCGATCAGCTCGGCAACCGCCGCGCGCAACTGACCGGCGCTCGCGGCTTCTTCCGGCGTCGGCGCGTCGGCGTCGATCGTGACGTCGCACAACGTGAGGTCGTGATCGGGCGAAACCGGCAGGTCGGCGGAGATCGGCTCGCGCACGATGCTCATCAGCTCGCGCACCTTGTCGACCGGCAGCCGCATCTGCGTGGAGAGCGCTCGTGCGTCGGCGACGTCGCCGGTCCGTTGCCGATGGATGCGCGCGAGCCGTGACAGCTTGTTGAGCGAATCGACCGTATGTGCGGGCACGCGGATCGTGCGCCCCAGATCGGCGAGCGCATGCGTGATCGCCTGCCGGATCCACCACGTCGCATACGTCGAGAATTTGAAGCCGCGCCGGTGATCGTAGCGATCGACGGCCTTCATCAGGCCGATATTGCCTTCCTGGATCAGATCGGCGAACGGCAGGCCGCGGTCGGCATAGCGTTTGGCGACCGACACGACGAGCCGCAGATTGCTCTGGAACAGCTTCGTTCTCGCGGGCTGCATCGCGCGCTCGATCCGCGAGAGCCGCGCGTCGAGCGCTATCGCGATGTCGAGCGGCAACGGAGACTGCGCCGCGAGGCGAGCGAGCGCGCCGCGCGCGTCGATCAGCGCCGGTGCGTGGCGGGCTAGGGTGGCGGCGCAGTCGGGATGCGCGGCGCTGCATGTGTGCAGCCATGCGCGTACGTCGTCGCACGGCGCGAAGAGTTCGTGGCGCGCGGCATCGAGCGGGATGCCCGTGGCGACCAGCGTGTCGACGAGCCGTTTTTCGAGCGTGCGCGCCTGAGTCGCGCGCTCGCCGTTCGCTTGCCTGATACGCTCGATCGCGCGCGAGGTGAAGCGGATGCGGCCGGTCGACGCGGCCGCCTCGCGCAGCAGCGCCCGGTAAGCGGTGGACGCGAAGCCGTCCGCGTGCAATGCGTGCTGCATCGCCGATGCCGGTGCACCGGCGCGTTCGAGTGCTTCGACGACCGTATCGCGCCATGCGGGGCTGTCGAGGGCAAGGCCTGCGTCGTCGTCGGGCGCGGGTGAGGCCATGCGTGGATCGTCGGGTAACGTCGTCGGCGCACTTGCGGCCGATTCGGCATCGCCGGCAAACCCCGTCACGTAAACCGACGCCGCCACCTTGCCGGCGCGGATGTCGTTCGCGATCGCCGCGACGGCGGCGAGTGCCGCCGGATCGCGGCTCAACGCGTCGATGCATGCCGCGCGGCCGCTTTCCAGACGAACCGCGAGCGCGATCTCTTCGTCGCGTTCGAGCAGCGGCGTCGCGCTCATTTCCCGCAGATAGAGCCGGATCGGGTCGTTGGTCCGGCCGGCGAGCAGATCGTCGGCCGCGAGCGGCGTCGATGCGTCGGCGAGCGGCGACGCGACTTCCGTCACTTGCGCGAAATGACGGTCGAGCGTCCATGCGGTGTGCGCGCCGGCATGCTCGCGTACGTCGATGCCGAGCTCACGCAGCATCGACGCGGCGGCGTCCACATCTGCGCCGTCGGCCGCGTCGTCGGGCAACGCATCGGCGATTTCGCCGTGCGTCACGTAGCCGCGATCGATGCCCAGCGCGATCAGCGCATGCAGATGCGCGGCGCGGTCGGCGTGGGCGCCGCGACACGGCGACGGCGCGCCGTCGCGTTCGCGAGCGGGCCCGGCGTCAAGCGAGCTTGGCATAGACGTTGCACCAGCCTTCCGCGGCAACCGTCTTGCCCGCGAACATCGGGCACGTCCCCGAGGATTCGCCCGCGGCGGCCTTGTAGAAGCGGCAGTTCGCACACGTCTGGCCGGCCTGGTACTTCGGGAACTTGCCGGCGTCGACGGTCGTCGCCTTGGCGCGGTAGCCGAGCGTCTTCGCCGTCGCGTCGTTTTCGTCGACGGGCGGAGCGGCGGCGAATGCGCGCGTGCCGGCCGCGAGCGCGGCGCACAGGCCGGCGGCCTGCACAAAGAAGGTTCTGCGATGACGGGAGATCATGATGCGGTCCTGAATGAAATGAACGAAAAAGCCCGGCCCGCGCGCCGGGCATGTTGCCCGGCGCGGCGGTCGATCGAAACGAAAGCGGGTGGAGCGGTTACTTGCGCGGCCCGGCGATCAGCGGCGCCTTCGACGCGTTGGCGATCTCGGCGGTCAGCTTGCTCTTCGACGCGTCGTAGCCGTTCGAATAAAGCAGGAACGCCATCAGATCCTCGTATTCCTGTGCGGTCATCTTGCCGGGGCGATCGGCCGGCATGTTGCTCGACATGTACAGGAAGATGCCGCCGACCGTGATGTGCGACTTGCCTTCGGGCGCGAACGATTCCCCGCTCAGCGCGGGTGCGGTATTGCCCTCGAGCTGGTCGCCGTGGCATTTCGCGCACGCATCGCCGTAGAGCTTCTTGCCGTGCTGCACCTGAGCCTGGTCGAACGACGGGACGCCGCTGCCTTCGCTCGTCGACACCTTGATGAAGCCGGGCCGCTGCGCGGACGCGATCGCGCCGTCGAGAAACCGGCCGGGCACGCGCGAGGCGGCGGCTTGCGCGATGCCGTCGGGCAGCGTCCAGCCGCGCGTGAGCGACGCGAGGCGGCCGTTGCCGCTCAGTTGCGACAGCGTGGTGTCGATGCGCTTTTGCAGCGCGTCCTTGCCCGGCCCGAACGCGAACGACAGTTGCCAGTCGGAGTACGGCGACGACGTCGCCGCCACCTGGAACCGTTGTTTCGGATGCGCACGCTCGTACGCGACGACGCTCGGATACCAGACGATCGCGCGTTGCGCGCGGCCCGCGGCGAGCGCGCCGATCGTTTTCTCGCTCGTGTTCTCGAGATCGAAGCGGGCATTCGTCTGCTGCGCGGCGATCAGCTGCGACGGGCTGCCGTAGGTGGCCGCGATCGTTTCCTTCGCGCCGGACGGCGCGGGCGCATCGCGCAGCGACACGCTGACGTAGCCGGAGCGCAGATAGCCCTGCGAGAACGTCATCTTCGATCCCGACGCATCGGCGATGGCCGAACGCGGGAAGCCGGCGATCACGTCGCAGTCGCGTTCGAGCGATTTCGTCAGTTCGCTGGCGGAGATGCCGTCGTCGTCGCCGTTGTCGTCGACGCCACGTGTGTTGAAGGTCGCGGCGATGCCCGCGGTGCGGAACACTTCGCGCGCGACGGCGCGATCGAGCGTGGTGGTCGGGCTGCCAGGCAGCGTGCAGATGCGCACGCCGGCCGATGCGGTTGCCGGTGTCAGCGCCACGCCCACGGCGAGCAGACTGGCGACGGCAACGGAAGTGAGACGAGTATTCATGGTCGTGTTTCCGGTTGAAGCGGGTGGGGCGTCGCGCCCGCATCGGGCGCATGCGGGCGCGACTCGGGCGTGGCGCCGGGTCAGTTCAGCGCGAACACGTAGAGCGTGCCGCCGCGCGGAACGTCCTTCGCGATGTCGGCCATCGGGCCGCCCCAGATCGGGTTCGCGCCGCCGTAGCCGGCGAGCACCGCGACATACTCCTTGCCGTCGACCTCGTACACCGACGGCTGCGAAATGATGCCGCTCGCCAGTTGCGGGCTTTCCCACAGCACCTTGCCGGTCGCCGTGTCGAACGCGTACAGGTGGCCGTCGAGCGAGCCGCTGAACGCGAGACCGCTCGCGGTGGTCGCGACGCCGCCGTTCCACGGTTTCTTCGACCAGTGGCTCCACAGCTTCTTGCCGGTGTTCACGTCGATGGCCGTCAGCTCGCCGTAGCCTTCGCTGCCCGGTTCGGGCTTGATCTCGAAGCCTTCGCCGAGGTACGGCAGGCCTTCCATGTAGCTGACCGACTTGCCGGTCAGGCTCATGCACGCATGCAGCGCCGGCACGACCGCGATGTTGCGTTCCTGGTCGTACGAGATCGACCACCAGTTCTTGCCGCCGAGGAAGCTCGGGCACGTCTCGATCGTCGTGCCGGCCTTCGGGAACTTCGACGCGTCCTGGATCGGCTTGCCGTCTTCCGTGTAGCCGGTGACCGACAATGCCTTCACGAACG
Organism: Burkholderia sp. 28_3; assembly: GCF_003253915.1. Classification (NCBI taxonomy): domain Bacteria; kingdom Pseudomonadati; phylum Pseudomonadota; class Betaproteobacteria; order Burkholderiales; family Burkholderiaceae; genus Burkholderia; species Burkholderia sp. 28_3. The sequence continues at coordinate 138,064 of NZ_QKZF01000014.1, read as the reverse complement.
GCGTCGCGTAGATCAGCTTGCCGGTCGTGCGGTCGATCGCGTGGAAGAAGCCGTTGCGGTCGGCGTGGATGATCGCGTCGTAGTCCTTGCCCTTGTACTTGATGTCCGCGAGGACGGCCGCGTTCACGCCGTCGTAGTCCCACGTGTCGTTGTTCGTGTACTGGTAGTGCCACTTCAGGTTGCCGCTCTTCGCATCGAGCGCGAGCAGCGAGTCGGAATACAGGTTGTCGCCCGGGCGCAGCGCCGCGAGCCACGGGCCGGGGTTGCCGACCCCCCAGTACAGCGTGCGCGACGCGGCGTCGTACGTGCCGGTGAGCCATGCGGCGCCGCCGCCATGGCTCTGCATGCCGTCGGGCCAGGTTTCCGCGCCCTTTTCGCCGGCGGCGGGGATCGTGTAGCGTTTCCAGACCTGCGAGCCGTCCTCCGGATTCAGCGCGGCGATGTAGCCGCGAATCCCGTATTCGCCGCCGGACGTGCCGACGACGATCGCGCCGTCGATCGCGAGCGGCGCGAGGGAGAACGCGTAGCCGAGGCCCGGCTCGAACATCTGCTTCTTCCACACGAGATTGCCGGTCTGCGCGTCGAGCGCCGCGACTTCGCCGTTCAGCATCGCGATGTAGACGTTCTTGCCGTACAGCGCGACGCCGCGGTTGACGACGTCGCAGCACGCGGTCTTGAACGAGGCCGCGCCGAGCTTCGGCTCGTATTTCCACAACTGCTTGCCGGTCTTCGCATCGAATGCGTAGACGTTGTCCTTCGGCGTCGTCACGAACAGATAGTTGCCGTTGACGATCGGCGTGGCCTCGAAGCCCTGCTTCAGGTCGGCCGGGAACTTGTACGCCCACACCTGCTTGAGATTCTTCGCGTTCGACGCGTCGATCTGCTTGAGCGGAGAATGCGAGCGGCCGTCGTAGGTGCGGTAGTAGGTCAGCCAGCCCGGGTCGTCGTGTGCATCGGTCAGGCGCTGGTAGGTCACGGCCGGGTAGTCCGCGGCCGCTTCGACGAGGCCGGGGTTCAGCGCGACGGCGGCCGCCACCGCGATTCCGATCGTCGCCAGCCGGCTCGCTGAAGCCGAGAGTTTCTTCATGGTTGTCTCCTGGGTCATTGTGGTCGCACCGCCGCGAACGTTGCGTCGCGCCGGCACGGTTGGGGTTTCGGGCCGAGTGCCCTGCCCGTTACGCAAGTCGCATGCCATCGCGGCCGGAAGCCGGTACGGTGCGGCACACCGGCGCATCGCAGGCGATGCGTCGAGCGACGGCGTGCGCGGCGACGTCGACGCAGGTGTTGCATTCAGGTACACCGTCGCGCGTGAAGTGTTGCCAAACATGACAGGTGGCGCAGTCGGCCGGACAGCGGCGCGCCGGTCGCGCGCATCGCGTACCCGAGTGATGCGCGGCGCGGCGTGCACCGTTCGTGCTCGCGGTGCTGGCACGGTTCTCGCACGCCGGCTTCGCGACAACCCGTCGCCGTGCGGTGCATCGCACGCGCCGGCGGAATAAAAGTGTGGAGACAACGGAATGATCAGGAGACCAAAGGCCGCCGGGTGGTACGGCGCGATGCGGCATGGCCGGCGTGCGCGATGCGTTGGCGTGACCGTTGGCACGTTGGCGCTGTTCGGTTTGCCGCCCGGCAGCGTGCGCGCGCAGCAGCCGGCGGACGGCGGCACGATCGCGCCGGCCGAGCCGCCGGCCGTCGTGCTGCCCGCGGTGGTCGTCGTCGGCACGACGCCGCTGCCCGGGATCGGCACGCCGCTGTCGAAGGTGCCGGCGAACGTGCAGACGGTGCGCGCGGCGGAACTCGACGCGCAGCACCGCGCGACGCTCGCCGATTTCTTCGCCGCGAACCTGCCGAGCGTGACGATCTCGGACGCACAGGGCAACCCGTATCAGGCGGACGTCAACTATCGCGGCTTCACCGCGTCGCCGCTGCTCGGCACGCCGCAGGGGGTGTCGGTGTTCGTCGACGGCGTGCGCGTGAACGAGCCGTTCGGCGACGTCGTGAACTGGGACATCCTGCCCATGCAGGCGATCGACCGCGTGCAGCTGATTCCGGGCTCGAACCCGGTGTACGGGCTCAACACGCTCGGCGGTGCGCTCGCGATCACGACGAAGAACGGCAGGTCGAACCCGGGCGGCGAAGCGGAGGTGTCGGGCGGCTCATGGGGCCGCAAGACCGCCAGCGTCGAGCAGGGCGGCACGATCGGCTCGAACCTCGACTACTACGCGACCGCGAACGTCGCGAACGACGGCGGCTGGGCCGACCACAACGCGAGCCGTGTGCGGCAGGCGTTCGGCAAGCTGCGCTACACCGATGCGGACACGACGCTGTCGATTGCCGCGGGCGGCGCGGACAACACGCTGTCCGGCACCCAGACGATCCCGCGCTCGTTCCTCGACAACCGGAAGCAGGCGTATACGTATCCGGACCGTAACCGCAACAGCGCCGGCTACCTGACACTGTCGGGCGAGCGATTTTTCGGCGAGCACGTCGAGCTGAGCGGCAACGCGTACTACCGGCACCTGCGCAACACCAACACGAGCAGCAACAACAATACGGACTACGGATCGGTGGACGAGGACGGCGCGATCGACACGGTGCAGGGCAGCAATGCGCAATCGACGATCGTCACCGACAGCTACGGCGGCAGCGTGCAACTCACGCTGCTCGGCAAGCTCGGCGGGATGGCGAACCGGCTGGTCGCGGGCGTCTCGGCCGATGTCGCGAATTCGAGCTACGTCGCGTCGTCGCAGGACGCATCGTTTACCGATGCGCGCGCGGCGATCGGCATCGGCGATTTCGTTCCGCAGACCAGCGCGAAGACGCGCAATGCGAACGTCGGTGTGTACCTGAGCGATGCGCTGTCGCTGACGCCGCACTGGACGCTGACGCTGTCGGGCCGCTACGACTGGTCGAAAGCGCGGATCGGCGACGAGAGCGGCGTGCAGCCGCTGCTCGACGGCAGCCATGTGTTCTCGCGCTTCAACCCGGCCGTCGGACTCAACTGGAACCCGGTGCCGGGCTTGACCGCCTATGCGACGTACAACGAAGGCATGCGTTCGCCGACCGCGATCGAGCTCGCGTGCGCGGACCCGGCCGCGCCGTGTTCGCTGCCGAACGACTTCATCGCCGACCCGCCGCTCGAGCCGGTAATCTCGAAGACGTTCGAGGCCGGCATGCGCGGCCGCATCGGCGCGGCGACGACCTGGAGCGCCGCGGCCTACCGCACGACGCTGACCGACGATATCCAGTTCATCAGCAGCCCGGCCAGCGCGCAGGGCTACTTCCGCAACGTCGGCGATACGCGGCGGCAGGGTATCGAGCTCGCCGGCCGCACGCGGGTCGGCCCGCTCGGTGTCGGGCTGTCGTACAGCTATGTCGACGCAACCTACCGATCGTCGTGGACCGAACACAGCCCGGCGAATTCGACGGCCGACGCGAACGGCAACGTGATGGTCAAGCCGGGCGACCGCATCCCCGGCATTCCCGCGCATACGGTGAAACTGCGGCTCGACTACGCGGCGACGCCCGCGTGGGACATCGGCGCGAACGTGACCTGGCGCGGCGGCGTGTATGCACGCGGCGACGAGAACAACGGGGACGTGAACGGCCGGCTTGCCGGCTACGTGCTGGTCGATCTCGACATGCGTTACCGGATCACGAAGCGGTTCGAGGTGTTCGCGAGCGTGACGAACCTGCTCGACAAGCGCTACGCGAGCTTCGGCGCACTCGGCCAGAATTTCTTCAACGGGCCGAACCATACATTCGACGGCGCCCGTCCGGTGAACGAACAGTTCGTCGGGCCGGGCGCGCCGCGCGGTGCGTGGGTCGGCGTGCGCTATGCGTGGGATTGAGCGGCGCGCGATCGCGTGTGGCGCGCTTGCGTGTGTCGTCGCGTCATGACAGGAACGAGCGCGGGGCCGTCACGTGAGCGGCACCGTCGCGAACATCGCATTGACGGCGCGTGCGACGCTGCGCGCCAATGCCGGGTCGCTTGCCAGATGCCCGGCCTGCACGCGTTCGATTTCCGCTTCGGGTGTGGCCCGCGCGAGACGTTCGACGTTGCCGACCGGGCACACGGGATCGTGCCTCCCGTGCGCGGCGAACAGCGGCACGCCGGCTTGCGCGGCGCGTCGCGCGAGCGCGAGCACGCGGCGCTCGCCGAGCCAGCAGTCATGTCGCAGGTAGTGCGCCTGAACCCGGTATTTGTCGATCAGACGGCCAACGGTCTGGTTTGAACGGATCGTGCGGGCGGGCGAGCGGCGCGTTCGCACTGATGCGAGGATCGCGCTTTCGTATGCGTGCCACGCAAGCGCCACCGCGCGCTGCCGGGCCGCGCTCGCGCCGTGACGCAACCGCTGCGCGCAGCGCGACAGCAGGCGATCTGGCCGGCCGCCGCCGGCCGCTGCATGCAGGCGCCGCCACTCGCGCGGCGCACGTGTGCGGGACGTCATGAAGAGTTCGCGGACTTCGCGTCGCGACGTCAGGAACAGGCCGCGCAGCACGACGCCCGAGACCCGCGCCGGATGCGTGCCCGCATATGCGAGCGCGAGCGCCGCGCCCCACGAGCCGCCGACGACTCCCCAGCGTGCAATGCCGAGCTGCTCGCGCACCGCCTCCAGATCCGCGATCAGCCGGGCGGTGGTGTTGTGGCGCGTGCCGCCGCGCGGCCCCGACGCACCCGCGCCGCGCTGGTCGACGAGCACGACGCGCAAGCGGCTGAGGTCGAACAGCCGCAGGATGCCGGCCTGGCTACCGCTGCCGGGGCCGCCGTGCAGCACGACGACCGGGTGGCCTTGTTCAGTGCCGGCGACGGCGAATGCGATCGATTGCGCGTCGCGGTGCAGGTGCCGGCGCGCGGGCGTGTCGGGCAAGACCCGCATGGCGGGCGACGATGTGGATCGAGTCGGGCGACGCGTCATGTCGATAGGGTACGAGAGGGGGAATCATCGGCGGCGTGGCGGTGGCCGGGCTTGCCCTGCGACAAAGCGAGAAGCGCGCCAGAAACGCGTCAGCCGCGAAGATCCGGATTCGCACGGGTAGTCACGCGTCGGGAAATCACGGTATCACGAAGGCCTGGCCGTCGCGCGACGCGACACGCTCCGCCCGGACAATTCATTACATCGAGCTTTCAATGTATGCCACGGCGCCGGTGTGGCCCGATGCTTGCTTGCAACGACGGCAAAGAGTCCGGCAGTTGACCGGAAGGATCCCCCGGAGGAGACAATGCGCGATGACGTAGAGCAGGCGGCCGGATCACGGGCCGCGCATCCCGCTGGCTGGCCCGCGCCGTCGATCCAGAAGGCCCACGAGCGCTCGGAGACGTTCGGCCTGCAGGTATCGGCACGGCCCGACTACGACGTGCTGTCGAACGCGGCACTGGTGCTCAAGCGCGAGCAGAGCCGGGTGCTGTGCGTGCACGCGATGCCGGTGATGGAGACGCTGCACGAGCAGATCGTCAACACGCAGAGCATGATCGTGCTGACCGATGCGGAAGGGCTGATCCTGCATTCGATCGGCGACGACGATTTCCTGCGCCGCGCGGAGAAGGTCGCGCTGCGTCCCGGCGCGAACTGGGCGGAGAGTCGCCAGGGCACCAACGCGATCGGCACGGCGCTGGCCGAGCTGTGTCCGATGGTCGTCCACGGCGACCAGCACTTCCTGGCCGCGAACCGCTTCCTGACCTGTTCGAGCGTGCCGATCCTCGATCCGTACGGCGACGCGATCGGCGTGCTCGACGTGACGGGCGACCACCGCAGCTATCACCAGCACACGATGGCGCTCGCGAAGATGTCGGTGCAGATGATCGAGAATCATCTGTTTACGACGACCTTTCAGGAAACGCTGCAGGTGTCGTTCCATGGCCGCCCGGAGTTCCTTGGCACGCTGATGGAGGGGATCGTCGCGTTCACGGCCGACGGCCGCTTCCTGTCGGCCAATCGCAGCGCGCAGTTCCAGCTCGGCATGCCGCTCGCCGCGCTGCGCGCGCATACGCTGTCGTCGCTGTTCGACGTCACCAGCGCGCAGCTGATCGACCGCATGCGCGCGAGCACCGACCGGCACCTGATGCTGAATCTCGGCAACGGCGCGGTGGTCTGCGCGCGCGTGCACTTTCGCCGCGCGACGCTCGCCGAAGGCAGCCGGCCGACCGACGTGCACGACGCGGCGGCGCCGGCCGCGCGCGCGAACGCGGTGCCCGCGCCGGCGGCGGGCACGTCGGCCGGCCTGTCGCGGCTCAACTATCTCGACACCGGCGATGCGCAGGTCGCGTGCGTGATCGCGAAGGTGCGCAAGGTGATCGGCAAGGACATCCCGATCCTGATCACCGGCGAGACCGGCACCGGCAAGGAGCTGCTCGCGCAGGCGATCCACAACGACTCGCCGCGGCGCGACGCGCCGTTCGTCGCGGTCAACTGCGCATCGATTCCGGAGACGCTGATCGAGTCCGAGCTGTTCGGTTACGAGGAAGGCGCGTTCACCGGCGCGCGCCGCAAGGGCGCGATCGGCAAGCTGCTGCAGGCGAACGGCGGCACGCTGTTCCTCGACGAGATCGGCGACATGCCGTATCCGCTGCAGGTGCGGCTGCTGCGCGTGCTGCAGGAGCGCCTCGTCAACCCGCTCGGGTCGACGAAGACGATCGCCGTGGACATCGCGATCATCTGCGCGACGCACCGCGATTTGCGCGACATGATCGCGCAGAACCGTTTTCGCGAGGATCTCTACTACCGGCTGAACGGCCTCGTGGTGCGCCTGCCGCCGTTGCGCGACCGCACCGATCTCGCGGTCGTCGTGCAGAAGATGCTGCAGCGGGAAGCGTTCGCGGGCCCGGGCCGGCCGCCGCTGTCGGTCGCGCCGGACGTGATGGAGTTGTTCGTGCGCTGCACGTGGCCGGGCAACTTCCGCCAGCTCGGCAACCTGCTGCGCACGGCGGCCGCGATGGTCGACGACGACGGCGAAATCCGCCGCGAGCACCTGCCGGACGACTTCTTCGACGACCTGCGGCGCGGCGATGCGCAGCCCGTGCAGGCGGCGCCCGATTCGCTTGCCGCGGCGAGCGCCGGGCTTGGCGTCGCGGACGCGTTGCCGCTCGCCGACGCGCGCCTGCAGGACGTCGCCGCGTCCGCGATCGCCGCCGCGCTCGCGCGTCATGGCGGCAACGTGTCCGCCGCGGCGCGCGCGCTCGGCGTGTCGCGCAACACGATCTACCGGAAGATGCCGGCCGCCGACGCGGGACGCCATCCGTCGGAAGAGAGCTGACGCGCGGCCGTCGCGCCGTGCGCGACCTGTCACAGCCGGTGTGTCAAGTTGCAACACCGGTGTTCAACGATTCAACACCTGTCACCACTCGCGGACATCGCGTCGCCGGGGTGGCGGACCGCATTCGCGCGAATCGTGTCGGCGATTCGTAAGGTTTCCGCGCCGATGCCCGGACGACGGCCGTCTACCGCCGCGGCGCCGCCGAAATACCGCTTCGGCACGCTCCTTGCTGAAGAGGAACCGACCGCTCGATTGCCGCGGTCGTTCGATTCATCCGGCAACACATCAACTCATCAACTCAACAGGAGACACACCATGCAGTGGACGACACCGTCTTACACCGACCTGCGCTTCGGCTTCGAAATCACGATGTACATCGCCAACCGCTGATCGCCGTGCGTGCCGCCCGTTTCGCCGTGGTCGGCGCGGGCGGCCTCGGGAGCTGACGCCCATGAAGATCAAGATACTCGGCTCGGGAGCCGGCGGCGGGCTGCCGCAATGGAACTGCAATTGCGCGAACTGCCGCCGTGCACGCAGCGGAAGCGGCCACGTGCTGCCGCGCACGCAGTCGTCGATCGCGGTCAGCGACGACGGCATCGACTGGGTCCTCGTCAATGCGTCGCCCGACATTCTTTCCCAGTTGCGCGCGGATCCGGACCTGCAACCGGCACGCGCGATCCGCGACAGCGGCATCGCCGCCGTCGTGCTGTGCGACGCGCAGATCGATCACGTGACGGGCCTGCTGATGCTGCGCGAGCGCTCGACGCCGCTGCCGCTCTACGCGAGCGCGCCGGTGCTCGACGACCTGTCGACCGGCTTGCCGCTCGTGCCGCTGCTCGGCCATTACTGCGGCGTCGCCGCGCATACGATCGCGCCCGGCGAGCCGTTCGCGGTGCCGGCGGCGAGCGGGATCCGGTTCACCGCGATCGCGGTCGACAGCAAGCCGCCGCCTTATTCGCCGCGGCGTGCGTCGGCCGCACCCGGCGACAACATCGCGCTGTCGATCGAGGACGTCGCGAGCGGGCGGCGCGCGTTCTATGCGCCGGGGCTCGCGTCGGTCACCGACGAGGTACGCGCGGCCATGGACGGCGCCGATCTCGTGCTGGTGGACGGCACGTTCTGGACCGGGACCGAGATGATCGATCTCGGCCTGTCGCACAAGCATGCGGCCGACATGGGGCATCTCGCGCAGTGCGCGGAACACGGGCAGCCCGGCATGATCGACTGGCTCGACACGCTGCCTGCGCGAACGCGCAAGGTGCTCACGCATATCAACAACACGAACCCGATTCTCGATCCGCATTCCGTCGAGCACGCGCACCTGCGCGCGCACGGCATCGACGTCGCGCACGACGGCATGCAATTCCAGGTCTGACGATGAACGCACCGATCCCCGCTACGGCGTTGCACGCGACGCCCTGGACCGCGACCGAATTCGAGGCGCGCTTGCGTGCGCTCGAATCGCGCTATCACATCCATCATCCGTTCAACCGGCGGCTCAACAGCGGCGCCTGTTCGCCCGCGCAGATCCGCGGCTGGGTCGCGAACCGCTTCTACTACCAGATCTGCATTCCGCTCAAGGATGCGGCGATTCTGTCGAACTGTCCCGATCGCGACACGCGGCGCCGCTGGATCCAGCGGCTGATCGACCACGACGGGCAGGGCGACAACGCAGGCGGCATCGAGGCGTGGGTGCGGCTCGGCGAAGCGTGCGGCCTGACGCGCGACGAACTGTGGTCGCTCGAACACGTGCTGCCCGGCGTGCGTTTCGCGGTGGACGCGTACGTGAACTTCGCGCGGCGCGCGCCGTGGCAGGAAGCCGTGTGCTCGTCGCTGACCGAGATGTTCGCGCCGCAGATCCATCTCGACCGGCTCGCCGGCTGGCCGTCGCATTACCCGTGGATCGAGCCGGCCGGGTTGCACTACTTCCGCAGCCGCGTGCCGCTCGCGCAGCGCGACGTCGAGCATGGGCTCGCGGTCACGCTCGCGCATTTCACGACACCGGACGCGCAGCAGCGCGCGCTCGGCATTCTGCAATTCAAGCTCGACATCCTGTGGTCGATGCTCGACGCCGTCGAAAAGGCCTACCCGTGATGAACGCGATCGAAGCCGCCAGCGGCGTGCCGCTGCGCCCCTGCCTCAGGGGCATGTACCGCCTGCAATGGGAGGCGGCCCAGGATGCGTACGTGCTGCTCTATCCGGAGGGCATGGTCAAGCTCAACCCGAGCGCGGGCGAGATTCTCGCGCGCTGCGACGGCACGCGCGAACTGGACGACATCATCGGCGAGCTCGAGCGCCTGTTCATGCAGTCGGATCTCGCGACCGACGTCTACCGTTTTCTCGATCATGCGCGACTGCGCGGCTGGCTGGACTGACATGACGCCCGACACCCCCCGTCCGTCCGCGCCGCTGTGGCTGCTCGCGGAACTCACGTACCGCTGCCCGCTGCATTGCGCGTTCTGCTACAACCCGGTCGACTTCGCGACGCACGGCGCGGAACTCGACACCGACGCGTGGCGCACGGTCATCAGCGACGCGCGCGCGCTCGGCGCCGCGCAAATCGGCTTCTCGGGCGGCGAGCCGCTGCAGCGCGGCGACCTCGAGACGCTCGTCGCGCATGCGCGCGGGCTCGGCTTCTATACGAACCTGATCACGTCGGGCATCGGGCTGAACGTCGCGCGCATCGAGCGGCTCAAGGCCGCCGGGCTCGACCACATCCAGTTGTCGCTGCAGGATTCGACGCGCGAGCTGAACGATTTCCTGACCAGCACGCGCACGTTCGAACTGAAGCGCGACGTGGCGCGGCTGATCAAGGCGCACGGCTATCCGATGGTGCTCAACTGCGTGCTGCATCGCTACAACCTGCCGCACGTGGGGCAGATCATCGAGATGGCGCTCGATCTCGGCGCCGATTACCTGGAACTCGCGAACACGCAGTACTACGGCTGGGCGATGCTCAATCGCGACCAGTTGATGCCGACCGTCGAGCAGGTGCGCGAGGCCGAGGATACGGTCAACCGCTATCGCAAGCTGATCGGCGAGCGCTGCAAGATCCTGTTCGTCGTGCCCGACTATTTCGAGCGCCGCCCGAAGGCCTGCATGAACGGCTGGGGCTCGGTGTTCCTCGGCGTCGCGCCGGACGGCACCGCGCTGCCGTGCCATGCCGCGCGGTCGCTGCCGGGGCTCGCGTTGCCGAACGTGCGCGACCGCTCGCTGCGGGACATCTGGTACGACAGCGACGCGTTCAACGCGTTTCGCGGCGACGACTGGATGCGCGAGCCGTGTCGCACGTGCGACGAGCGGCATGCGGATCACGGCGGTTGCCGCTGCCAGGCGTACCTGCTGGCCGGCGATCCGAACGAAGCCGATCCGGTGTGCGCGAAATCCGCCCATCACGGCCAGGTCGAACAGGCCGTGCAGTTCGCGCGCCGGCGCGCGGCGCCCGACGAACGGCCGCTGGTTTTTCGCAGCAGGGAGAATTCGCTCGCGCAATGCGGCGTGACGTGCGACGGTTGACGGGGCACGGCCGGGACGACGGCAGGCCGCGTCGTCGCCGCGCGTGTCGCTGCCGCCGGCAGCGGCTATCCGCGCTTCGATGCGGTGCTGCGCGATGCGTGGCTCACGAGCCGCTGCGCCACGCATGTAGAAAACGGCGCGCCGTCGCCGATCCGGGCGCGCGTGCCGATCACGTTCAATCTCGATGAATGACGGGGCCCGTCGCCGCCATTACCCGTCATCCGCCTTCGCCTGCAAATCCTTCAGCCCCTGAATCACGACCAGCAGCGCGCGCCCGTGCTCGTCCGAGCCGTCCCACGCGTCGACGATCGCGTCGCGCAGCAGGTCGTTGTACCGGCGGCGCGACGGCTCCGTGTCGACACCGTAGAAACTGCATAGCTTGTTGAATGGCGCGCTGCGGCGCAGCCGGCGCCCGTTCGACAGCCGAAGGCGCGACACGGTGGGCTGGCTGACCCCGGAAAGTCGCGCGATTTCGCTGGACGAGCGTGTATCTGCCAGCAGGCGGCGCAACAGGTCTTGAACGGGAAAATCTTGGTCCGGGGCTTCCATGCGATGCATTATACCTATACAGTTACGGCTGTTGAATGGGCTTGCTGTCACCAGCGAGGCTGTATCCCGAGAAAGTTGATGACACTGAAACACCTCCCTCCCACGTTCTGCTGGACCAAGATCGGTACCGAGTCCGGCGAGGAACTGCCGACCGTCGTGCTCCGCAAGGAATGGGAGCGCCGGCTCGGGGGCGGGCGTTTTCTGTGGGGCATCAACCAGCCGCTCGGCAGCAGCGCGCAAGTCGCCGCGCATCGCACGGGTTCGCTGCTCGCGCTGTTTTCGCCGGTCGCGTCGCGTCCGCGCGCGGGCGAGCGCAAGGACGCGCTGCTGTGGAATGCTTGGGTCGACGCAAGCGGCCAGGTGCGGCCGTTGCCGCCGCATACGTTCATCGCCAGCCGCTCGACGTTGCCGTCGGGCCGGCGTCGCGAGCAGCACTACGCACTCGTGTGCGCGTCGTCCACCGCGCTGACGGTCGGCACGCAGTTGCGCGTGTTTCCCGACCACCTGCGCAGCGTGAGCACCGGCAAGCCGCTGGGCGCCGCGCAAGGGGCGGCCGTGGTCGACTGCATCGGGCGGGCGAAGGAGCAGACGGGCAAGAGCTATCCGCTCGCGCTGTCGGTCGAGCTCGAAGCACCGTATTTCGTGCGGCTCGCGCAGCCGTGCGTGCTGAAGGCGCGCGATCTCGCGGAAGTGAACAAGGCCACGCGCGCGGGCGATTTCGATCGCTTCGTCGAGCTGGTCGCGCGCTTGCGCGGCCGTTCGCCGACGGAAGCCGTGCGCGGCGTCACGCGCGATCTGTTCGACGTGCCGCCGCTCGAAACGGCGGCCGCGTATGTGCCGCCCACCCACGTCGCGCGCCTGCGCAACCGGCCGGCGGCCGAGCATCCGCGCGATCTCACCGGCGATCTGTTCGACCTGTCGCCGGGCGAGGCGGCCGCGTTCGCGGGGCTGGCGCATCCGCGCGTCGGGCGCGCGTGACGCCACGCGCGTAGCCGTTCGCGCAAGAATTTGTTGCAATCTCGCCGTAGCGGATCGGCGAGCGCGGAGGGACAATCGGCACGAAGCGCGCGGCGCGGCGGCCGATGCGTCGACACGCGACGGGTCGTGGTTCACGCCGCCGACATGCGTACCACGCACACTGAGCGTCGGCGTGCTTCACACTGCAATCCTGAGGGAGGAGTGTCGATGTCGACCCACATCTGTTCGCCGGAAGCACGGGCCGCACAACGCTTCGTCGAAGCGACGCGCAACGTCGATCAGGCGTTTCGCGCGGTGCGCGGCGAAAGCGACGACGACGGCTCGTCGGCCGAATACGCACGCGCGATGTCGCGTCTCGATCGCGCGCTCGACGAGCTGGCGCGTGCACAGGAATTCTTCGATCGCGTCGTCGGCGCGGACACCGCGCACGACAACTGACCGGCTCGCCGCTTTCGTTTGCCGCGCGCGTCGGGCGACGCGCGTTCATCTTCTTGCCGGGCGCGCTGCGCGGCATGCCGGTTCGTCATCCCGTTTCGACTTTCGACGTCAGGCTTTGCCGTCTCGGGCGATAGCCGCGCCTCGGCCCGCGCGCGTCATGCCCGGCGCGGCGGGCGTGGCACGAACGCGTAGCCGCGATGCTGGAACGACGTCGCGAAGAACCGCATCTGATAGCGGATCGCATTCGCCCAGTAATCCCACGTATGGCCGCCTGGCCGCTCCGCATAGTCGTGCGGCACGCCGAGCGCGACGAGCCGTTCGTGCAGCGTGCGGTTCGAGCCGACGAAGGCATCGTCGCGGCCGCAATCGATCGTCAGGTCGAGATGCGCGCGCACGAATGACCGCGCGCTTTCGACGATCACGTTGCGGTTCCAGAACGACGGATGGCGGTCGGGATCGCCGAACACGTGGGCGATCCCCGGCTCCTCCGTGCAGCAGCGCGGATCGACCGCGCCGCTGATGCTGCCGACCGCGCCGAAGGTGTCGGGCCGGTCGAGCGCGATGCGCAGCGCGCCGAAGCCGCCCATGCTGAGCCCGGTGATCGCGCGCGCGTGCTGGGTCGCGATCGTGCGGAAATGCAGGTCGACGTAGGACACGACTTCGTCGCCGATGAAGGTCTCGTAGCGGCTGCCCGAATCGAACGGGCTGTCGATGTACCAGCTTTCATGTCCGCCGTCGGGCATCACGAGGATCACGCGGTAGCGGTCGGCCAGCGCGGCGATGTGCGTGTTCGACGTCCAGTCGGTATGGTCGCCGCCCGAGCCGTGCAGCAGATACACGACGGGGTAGCGTTCGCCGTGGTTGTCGCGCGCGTAATCGTCGGGCAGCACGATGGTGGCCTTGAGCGTCTCGCTCATCGCGGCGCTCGGGATCGCGACGACCCGCGCATGGAATGCGAACGCAGGGGGCGTGACGGCGAGCAGCAGAAGCAGCCAGAAGGTACGTGCCAGGCGCATCGATCCTTGCATGTGTCGACCCAGTCCGGCCGGATGCCGGGAAAACCCTGTTGCGACGACTCTAGCAACCGCGCCTTTCAACCATATTTCGGTGAATCCTACGGGTTGTCAGGCGGCCGGCTTGCATACGATGCGCGCGAGGGCGGCGCGCAACGCATCGGGCCGCTCGGCCGCGATCAGGTGGCCGCAGCCGGCGATCGTGTCGAAGCCGGCGCAGCGGGCGAGCGCGTATTCGGGCACGTGCCAGCCCGCGCGCGAGCGTTCGCCGGCGATCAGCCAGACCGGATGACGCTCGAACACTTGCGCGAGCGCCGGCAGGTAACCCGCGTCGCCGGTCGTCTCGACCACCGAGCGGCCCATCGCGCGCAGCGTCGATGCCGGCTGATGCGCGAGCCAGCGGCGTGCGTCGTCGAGCTGACTCGGCGACGGTGCGTTGATCGCGCCGCGCAGCCAGTCGAGCGGCGCCGCGCGCAGGCCGTCGAGCATCGCGTCGGCTTCGTCGGGCGTCATGCGCCCGACCGATGCGGACCAGAACGCATCGTCGAGCGTGAAATTGCCTTCGACGTTGACGATGCGCCGCACGCGTTCGGGGTGCGCATGCGCGAACAGCATCCCGATCGCGCCGCCGACCGAATGGCCGACGACATCGACCGGCTGCATGCCGACGTGCATCTCGACGGTTTGCCGCACGTGCTCGACCTGTGCGGCAAGCGAGATCGCGTCGGGCGGCGTGGCGCGATGCGCGCCGTAGCCGAGCAGGTCGGGGCACAGATGCGGGCCGTGCCATCCGCGCACGTCGAACGTGCCGATGAAGCCGTGAATGAAGACGACGGGCGTGGGCTGGATCATGCGGCGTGTGCGGAAGGAAGCGGCGGCAATTCGAGTTCGGCGAGCAGTTCGTCGAGCTCGAGCAGGTGCGTGCGGTCGTGGTCGAGCAACTCGCGCACGAGTTCGTCGAGCGACATCCGGCGAATGCCGTCGCGCAGCCCGCAGCGTGCGAGTTGCGATGGGTCCAGCGCGGCCGCGGTGGCGCACAGCGCGGCGCGGCCGCTGCGGAACGCCACGACGGCGAGATCGAGCGGCTGCGCGAGATAGTCGCGTTGCGCGGCGAGCGCGGTGCCGTCGACGGATTCGATCACGGGCAGCTCGGCCGTGCGCACGGCGTCGATGCGTGCGGCGAACACCGCATCGAGATCGCGCAGGTGGCACGCATGTTCGACGAGCGAGAAGCCGGTGCCGGCCGGGCGGCGCGTGGCCAGCGCCGCCGGTACATGCGCGGCACGGGCGGCGAGCCGGGCGGGCATGCGGGCCAGCGCGGCGACGACGTCGGCGAACGGCAGCCGCTGCGGGTGCGCGGCGAACACCGCGCCGTAGCTGAACAGCGCGCCGCCGAGCCGCCCGCGCGCCTGCACGACCTCATGGCCGTGGCGACGCATCACGTCGGCGACCATTGCGCCGCAGAACTGGCGGGCCGTCGTGTCGGCTTCGACTTCGGGGAATTTGCGTGCGATCTCGTCCTGGATCGCGCCGATCGCGGCGACGCCGACGCGCGACAGCGCCGCGAACTCGAGATAGCGCTCGGGCTGCTCGATCAGCGCTTCGAGCTGGGCGCCGAGCGCGGTCGAGCGGAAACGGTCGAAACGGGAATGCATGACGAAGCCCTGCCGAGTAACGTGACAAAACGATACGTTATTCGGCAGGGCTTCGTCAACGGGCTCGTCCGGGCGCGTGCGAGATTCGCGTGCGCCGCGCGCTTGCGGTTCAGGACTTCTGCCGGGCGTCGACCTTCGCACGCATCCGCGCCTCCTGCTCCTGCAACTCCGGCGTGAATGCGTCGCCGAAATCTTCCGCCTCGAACAGCGGGCGGATCTCGATGTCGGAGTCGCCGGGCATCGGGTTCGGGCAGCGCTTCACCCATTCGACCGCTTCTTCCATCGATTTCACTTGCCACAGCCAGTAGCCGGCGACGAGTTCCTTCGTTTCGGCGAACGGGCCGTCGATGACGGCGCGGCTCTTGCCGGAAAAGTGCACGCGTTTGCCGTGGCTGCTCGGGCGCAATCCGTCGGCGGCAAGCAGGATGCCGGCTTTCACGAGTTCTTCATTGAAGCGGCCCATTTCGGCCATGATTTCGGTGTCGGGCATTTGGCCGGATTCCGAATCGGCGGTGGCTTTGACGATGACCATGACGCGCATTGTCGTATCTCCTTGAACGTGAATAGGACGTTTGCCGGCGGTGCGACGGCAAAACGGTCGGTTACGACAACACGACGCGCGACGGCGACGCGAATCGACATCGCGGGTAAAAAAATTCAGCGGCGATCGGAATGGCGAGGGGCGCCGTGTCGGCAATGCGTCAGGCCGCGTCGGCCTGCGCATCGAGCACGCTGCGGATCCGCGCGGCGAGTTCGTCGCGCCGGTAAGGTTTGCCAAGCAGCATCACGCCGGGGTCGAGCCGCCCCGCATGGAAGATCTCGTCGCGTGTGTAGCCCGAGGTGAACAGCACCGGCAACGGCGGCTTGCGCAGCGCGGCGCGGCGTCCGAGTTCGCCGCCCTTCACGCGGCCCGGCATGATCACGTCGGTAAACAGCAGATCGATCGGCGTCTCGCTGTCGAGCACGCGCAGCGCGGCTTCGCCGTCGGACGCCGTGATGACCTTGTAGCCGAGCTGCGCGAGCATGTCGACCACCGTCAGCCGGACATCCGCATCGTCCTCGACGACGAGGATCGTTTCGCGGCCGCGCATCGCGTCGTGCTGCGGCGTGCGGGCAGGCTCGTCGGCCGCCTCGTGGCAGCGCGGAAACGTGAGGCGCACGGTGGTGCCCTGGCCGGGCGTGCTGTCGATCGACACGTGGCCGCCGCTCTGCTTGACGAAGCCGAACACCATGCTGAGCCCGAGCCCGGTGCCTTCGCCGTCCGGCTTGGTCGTGAAGAAGGGTTCGAAGACGCGTTCGAGCACGTCGGCCGTCATGCCGACACCCGTGTCGGCGATCTCGAACGTCACGTATTCGCCGGGCGGCATCGGCGCGCGGCGCGTGCCGGCCGCGGGGCCGGGCTGCGTGCTGTTGTATGCGGCGATCGTCAGCGTGCCGCCGCCGCGCATCGCATCGCGCGCGTTGATCGCGAGGTTCAGCAGTGCGTTTTCGAGCTGGTGCCGGTCGGCGAGTACGTTGCCCACGTCGGGCGACAGCGCGGGGACGATTCGCACCGCTTCGCCGAGCGCGTGGTGCAGCATCTCGTGCATGCCGTCGATCAGCCGGCACGGGTTCAGCGTGGTCGGCGCAAGCGGCTGGCGTCGCGCGAACGCGAGCAGGTGCGACGCCAGTTGCGCGCCGCGCCGCACGGCGTTGTTCGCGTTCTCGATCCGTGGCTGCGCGCTCGCATGCGCGCCGAGTTCGACGGAGAGGATCTGCAGGTTGCCGCTGATCACCTGCAGCACGTTGTTGAAGTCGTGCGCGATGCCGCCGGTCAGGCTGCCGATCGCTTCCATCTTCTGCGCGTGACGCAACTGTTCCTCGATCGCCGCGCGCTCGGCGATCGCGTCGGTCACGCGCTGTTCGAGCGTTTCGGTCAGGTTGCGCAGCTCGGCATTGGATGCCTGCAGCGCCGCTTCCGCGCGATCGCGATGGCGCGTGGCGAGCACGCGCTCGGTGGTCTCGACGACGACGGCGAGCACGCCGCCCGGCGCGCCGTCGTCGTCGGGCAGCGGGCTGTAGTGCAGATCCATCCACACGTCTTCGGGGCGGCCGCTGCGCAGCAGCACGAGCGCCTTGTCGCGATAGGACAGCGTGCCGCCGGCGAGACAGGTGTTCATCACGTTGCGGTTGAAATCGGCGACTTCGGGCCAGCCGAGTTCGACCGGCTGGCCGAGCAGATACGGATGGCGGCCGCCGGCGAACCCGGCATACGCGTCGTTGTAGATCATGTAGCCGGGGCGGCCCCACAGCATCACCAGCGGCAGCGGCGAGGCAAGCACGGCGCGGACTGCCGCGACGAGGCTGGCGGACCAGCCGTCGATCGGGCCCAGCCCGGTGGCCGACCAGTCGAATGCGGTAATGCGTCGGGCCATGTCGCCCTGCCAGCCGGGGCAAGCGTGATGCTGCGCGAACAACTCGACATGCATGGAAGCGCTCCGATGAGGACATGCGGCCGCGGGCGGTGCGGCAGGTCGCGTAAGCGTGGTCCATTTTAGAGCAGATCGATCCGCGCGGCCGCTGTCACGGAGCGCCTCGGCAAAACTGGTATGCTGGTCCACACCACGTTTACGCGGAGGGCGCCATGGCTGCTAAGGAAGTCTCGAAGAAGAAGTACCTGAAGATCCTGAACAAACGCCTGCGTGCGGAGCCGGCGGCCCCGGCCGGCGCGTCGTTCGTCTTTTTCCCGCTGGGTGCGAAGGCCAAGCACGCGACGGGCGTCGTGTCCGGCGACGCGCGCAGCAAGCGCGAACTGGCGGTGATGGCCGCAGTTCAGCGCAAGGCGGCCGAAGAGTTCATCGTCGCCGGCGCCTGACCGGCCCCGGCCCCGGCCGTCGCGCCGCCGGAAGACCGCCGCCGCGGCTTACGCGGCGCGGCTTCGCGATGAGCGAGCGCGCCGGCGAGCACGCGCGGGATGTCGTGCGCGATCACCGGGCCGTGCATCGGCAGGGCGATGTCGAGATCGAGCGCGTGGATCCAGCGCGCTCGCCAGGTGCGTGAGCGACGGCAGGTAGGCCGAGCGTGCGATCGAATCGACGATCGCCGGCAGCGGGTCGTCCGTTTCCTCGTCGCCGAAACGCATCAGGATGTCCGACGACAGCAGCAGCGTGTACGCGGGCCAGGCCGGTGATCAGGACGCCTTGTCCGCCGCCGTCGCCGGATACCGGCCGTTGCCGCCCGCGTCGTCGCCTGCCGCCAGTTGCTCCAGCGCGAGGCCCTTCGTCTCGATTCCCAGTGTCCACACGGCGATGGCCGCCGCGACGAACGACAGCGCGCCGAGCGTGAACACGCCGCCCTGGCCGAACACCGGCAACACGACGCCGACCACGTAAGGCCCGATCAGCGAACCGACGCGACCGATCGCCGACGCGAAGCCCGAACCGGTCGCGCGTGCGCCGGTGCCGTACAGCTCGGGCGTGTACGTGTACAGCGCCGCCCACATCCCGAACAGGAAGAACTGCATCGCGAGGCCCGTGACGATCAGCAGCGTCGTGCTGCCGCCGTACAGCGCGCTCTGGCCGTATGCGTACGCCATCGCACCGCCGCCGATCAGCGATGCGATGCAGGTCGGCTTGCGGCCCCAGCGTTCGACGAGCCACGCGGCGCACAGGAAGCCCGGCACGCCGCCGAGCGAGATCAGCACCGTGTAGAACACCGATTTCGTGACTTCGAAGCCGGCCTGCTGCAGCAGCGCGCCGAGCCACGACGTGAGGCCGTAGAAGCCGAGCAGCGCGAAGAACCACAGCAGCCACACCATCACCGTGCGGCGACGGTACACGCCGCTCCAGATCTCGCGCAGCGCGCCGCGACCGCGTGCGGCGGCCGGCTCGGCGAGCCGCGACGGCGGCGGCAGCGTCGTGACGCCGGCCGAGCGCATCACCTTCGCCTCGATCGAGTGCATCACCGTGTCGGCTTCCGCGTGCCGGCCCGCATGTTCGAGCCAGCGCGGCGATTCCGGCACGATGCGGCGTACGACGAGCACGAACGCGGCCGGAATCGCGAGCAGCGCGAACACGGTGCGCCAGCCGAACTGCGGCAGCACGAAATACGCGACGATGCCGGCCGTGATGAAGCCGAGCGGCCAGAAGCCGTCCATCAGCGCGATCAGGCGGCCGCGTTTCTCGGTCGGCACGAATTCGGACAGCAGCGTCTGCGCGACCGGAAACTCCATCCCCATCCCGATGCCGAGCAACACGCGATAGACGATCAACGCGTCGACGCTCTGCGCGGTCGAGCACAGGTACGACGCGGCGCCCCACAGCACCATGCTCCACTGGAACACCGGCCGACGGCCGAAACGGTCGGCGAGCAGGCCGGCGACGGCCGCGCCGAGCACCATCCCGAAGAAGCTCGCGCTCGCGACGAGGCCGGCGGCCGCGGTCGACAACCCGAACTCCTTGCGAATCGAGCCGAGCACGAACGTCATCGTGCCGAGGTCGACCGAATCGAAGAAGAACGCGATCGCGATGATGAAGAAGATGCGCTTGTGATAGCCGGAGAACGGCAGGCGTTCGAGCCGGGCGGCGGCGGAGGCGGGAGCGGTGGCGGCGGGCATGGCGTCCTCTGAAATGAAAAAGGGGCCGCGCAGCGCATGCTCCAGGGCCCCGATGCTTCGTATTCAGTAGACGCGACCACAAACTGCCGCATCGGAGGAAAAGCGCCGCCTGCTTGCCCAAATGCGTCATCGGCGGGCGGCGCGCGACGCCCGCTCGCGTCAATTCTTCAGCTTGTAGCCGGTGCGGAACATCCACGCGACGATCGCGAGCAGGATCACGAGGAACAGTGCGGTCGCGGCGAGGCTGATCCACACGTGCACGTCGGCGATCCCGTAGAACGACCAGCGAAAGCCGCTGATCAGGTAGACGATCGGGTTGAACAGCGTGACGACGCGCCACGCGGGCGGCAGCATGTCGACCGAGTAGAAGCTGCCGCCCAAGAAGGTGAGCGGCGTGATGATCAGCAGCGGCACGAGCTGCAGTTTCTCGAAGCTGTCGGCCCAGATGCCGATCACGAAGCCGAACAGGCTGAACGTGACGGCCGTCAGCACCAGGAACAGCACCATCCAGAACGGATGCAGGATGTGCAGCGGCACGAACAGGCCGGCCGTGGCGAGGATGATCACGCCGAGCAGGATCGACTTCGATGCGGCCGCGCCGACGTACGCGATCACGATCTCCCAGTACGACACGGGCGCGGACAGGATCTCGTAGATCGTGCCGGTGAAGCGCGGGAAGTAGATGCCGAACGACGCGTTCGAGATGCTCTGCGACAGCAGCGACAGCATCACGAGGCCCGGCACGATGAACGACCCGTAGCCGATGCCGTTCACGTCGCTGATGCGCGAGCCGATCGCGGAGCCGAACACGACGAAATACAGCGACGTCGAGATCACCGGCGCGATGATGCTCTGCATCAGCGTGCGGCGCGTGCGGGCCATTTCTGCGCGGTAGATCGCGCGGATTCCATGCCAGTTCATGGGTCAGGCTCCTTGCACGCCGTTGCGGCGGTTGTCGATCAGGCTGACGAAAATGTCCTCCAGCGAGCTCTGCGTCGTGTGCAGGTCGCGAAAGCCGATGCCGGCCGAGCCGAGCGCGTTGATCAGCTTCGCGATGCTCGCGTCGTCGCGCTGCGAGTCGTACGTATAGACGAGCGCGGCGCCGTCTTCCGCGCGTTCGAGACCGAACGGCGCGAGCGCGGGCGGCACCTCCGCGAGCGGCTGCTCGAGTTGCACGGTCAGCTGCTTCTTGCCGAGCTTGCGCATCAGTTCGCGCTTTTCCTCGACGAGCACGAGCTCGCCACCGAGGATGATGCCGATCCGGTCGGCCATCTCTTCGGCTTCCTCGATGTAGTGCGTGGTCAGCAGGATCGTCACGCCGCTTTCGCGCAGCGAATCGACGAGCTTCCACATGTCGCGGCGCAGTTCGACGTCGACGCCGGCCGTGGGTTCGTCGAGGAACAGGATGCGCGGCTCATGCGACAGCGCCTTCGCGATCATCACGCGGCGCTTCATGCCGCCCGACAGCGTCATCAGCTTGTTGTCGCGCTTGTCCCACAGCGACAGCGCCTTCAGCGTCTTCTCGATGTACGCGGGATCGGGCGCCTTGCCGAACAGGCCGCGGCTGAACGACACGGTGGCCCAGACGGTTTCGAACGCGTCGGTGGTCAGCTCCTGCGGCACGAGGCCGATCATTTCGCGGGCCGCGCGGTATTGATCGCGGATGTCGTGGCCGCCGACCGTCACGCGGCCTTCGGTCGGCGTGACGATGCCGCAGATCGAGCCGATCAGCGTCGTCTTGCCGGCGCCGTTCGGCCCGAGCAGCGCGAAGATCTCGCCGGGGCGGATGTCGAGGGTCACGTGCTTCAGCGCCTGGAAGCCGGACGCGTAAGTCTTGGAGAGGTCGGAGACGGAAAGGATCGGTTGCATGCTCACGGATGGCACGGCCGCCCGGCGCGACGGCGGGCGCCGCGCGTGCCCGGCGCCGCCGCCGCTGCGAAGCGGCCGGGACCGGGGACGGCATGGCGAACGGGCGTCATGTCGAACGGCAGGGTAGTGCGGGATCGCGGGACCGCCATATTAGCAATCGGCAGATCGAAATGCATTCTGATGGAAAGGCTGGGCTGGACTGGCGCCGGATTTGCGGGAATTGCGGTGATATCGCTCAACGATTTGGCGTTTTATTTGAATGATGCGAATAATCCGGATGGTTTTCCGCGAATCGGGCCGCGAGCGCGTTGCCGCTCGACGGGCGGGCCGACTGTGCTGCCTGCCGTCCCTCGCGCCGTACCGGGACGGCACGCGTGGCGCTCGCGATAATGCGTGCCTTTCACGGTGATACGGAGCGGGGCGCATGTCTTTGATCGATTTCAAGTCCGTGGCGGACGCGCAGGCCGCCGCATGGAAATCCACGATCGTCGGCGAAGTCGGGCCGGCCCGGATCAAGGTGCTGCGCATGGATGCGCAGCCTTACGAAGCGGAAGTGCACGACTACAACGAGGGGCTGCTGGTGCTCGACGGCACGCTGAGGCTCGAGGTCGACGCGGAAACGGTCGTGGTCGGCGCCGGGCAGATGTATCTCGCGCGCGCCGGCACGCGCCACGCGGTGCTGCCCGGCAGCCACGGCACGCTCGCGATCATCGACGTATGAGGTGCGCCGCAACATGCGTGCGGGCCGCCGAGGGCCGGCTGGCCTGGCTCGGCGCGGATTGTCGTCCGTCGTTCAAACGCGTGTTCCACGGTCCGTGTATTTGTCTGAGCAAATAAAATGAAGGCTGTTTGAAAATCTGTCAAATACCGTATGAACGTTAGGATCGCGCGGTTTCATCCGTTTGGAACTCTGCATCCATTTACTTGTGGGAATGGTCCGATCATAGTCTCGACAAACGACGCATCACGATAACGAATCAAGCGTACGTATGGAGACCACACCATGAGACGCCTATCCGCGGGGCCAGCCGGACTGCCGTTTCCCGATTTTTCGCTGAATGCAGGCGCGA
Organism: Burkholderia sp. 28_3; assembly: GCF_003253915.1. Taxonomy (NCBI): domain Bacteria; kingdom Pseudomonadati; phylum Pseudomonadota; class Betaproteobacteria; order Burkholderiales; family Burkholderiaceae; genus Burkholderia; species Burkholderia sp. 28_3. The sequence continues at coordinate 115,128 of NZ_QKZF01000014.1, read as the reverse complement.
CGCAGGTCGCGTGCCTGCCTCGTCACCACGCCGTGTAGCGGCGAACCGTAGCGACAAGCTACTTTCCGTTTCGATCGTTCCGACGGCGCCGTGCCGCATGACGGCGCTGCGGGAGCGCGCTCGTCTGCCGCCGCGGCATGTGCCGCATCTGCCTGACCGGCATCGCGGCGGCCTTGCGTGCATCGTCATGCGCCGCGCCTTCGTGCGGCGGCGCGATACCAACCGGCGGGCCATGCAGCCCGGCCGGACGAGACTTGTCGTACCTGAAAAGGAGGGGTTGATGATTTGCATTCCTGAATGGCGGAAGGCGGTCCTGTCGTGGGCGGTACTGGCGCTGCCGTTCGTCGCCGGTTGCGGCGGCGGCGACGATCCGGGGCCGATCACCGTGCCGCAGTGCTCGGGTAGCGCCTGCGGGCCGAGCGGCGCCGACACGACGCCGCCCGTCGTGACGAAGCTGTGTCCCGACGCGCTCGATTACACGACGACGTACACGGGCGGCGCCGGCAGCGGCGAATACGTGAAGGTGAAGTTCGACACGACGAAGCTCACCTACCAGCTGCAGTTCATCGAATCGTCGGTGCCGACCTCGGCGGGGCAAGTCAACAACACGCGCGCGGGCCTGACGATCAGCGGTGCATTCCATCATCCGACTAATCTCCCGACGGCCGAGCAGAACCGTTGCGCGTTCGTGCTCGACAGCGGCGCGACGAGCGACGGCGCGTATTCGGTGACGATCAACCGCGCCGACCCGCCGATGCTGTTCGTCGGCAATGGCGTGGTGGGCGGCGGGATTCCGGGGGCGACGATTGCGTTCGCCGGTATCCCGCTGCTTCCGGGCATCACGCTCGGCGTCGTACCGTCGCGCACCTTCGATTTCTATCCGTTCATCGGCTTCACCGACACGGAGACGGACTTCAGGAAAGTGGCGGGCAACTACAACGAGGTAGGCATCCATCTGTCGCCCATCGGCGGTGACGGTCAGAGCCCGACCGGGGCGGTCGGCTGGGAATCCGACGTCGTCAACTGGAATCAGACGTTGAACGCGGACGGTTCGTGTTCGATCACGCAGGGCAGCGACTACTCGTGTCAGACGACCGGGACGCCGTGGGCGCTGCGCAAGAACGCGGACGGATCGGCGGACAATGTGTTCGTGAGCAATCCGGCCAGCGGGGCAGGGTATCCGATCGCGGGACAGGGCTCGACGCTGATCATTGCACCGAGCCAGGCGAAAGGCATCATGATCGTCGGCAGGCTGAACGGCGTACTGGTGCCGATCGTGATTCGTGTCGGCTACACGCACGTCGATACGGTCAATCTGCTCGCATCGGTCGCCGATGCCGAAGTCGGCATCTCGATGCTGTCGTCGACGAAAGCGATTGCCGCGAACTCCCTGAAGGGCGGGTACATCGGCGCGACCAGCGCCTCTGCATGCGGCATCGTGACATCCAGCGGCCAGGGGAACAAGTTGGCGTCGGCGGGGCCGAGCTTCAACCCCAACGTGCCGCACCCGGACCTGCCCGGCATCTTCGCCAACAACGCCTTCTATTCGGTAGCCGGCAGTTGCAACGACGGCACCGCGGTGTCGACGCTGGCCGCGAACTATACGTCCACGCTGTTCCAGGGCAGTACCGCGGCGTTCATCGATCCGCAGACGTCGTCGGTCACCTCGCAGTTCGCGCTGGACTATACGCAGGCCACGCCCGGCAAGATCAAGGTGACGGCCGCGCAGGACTTCACCGCGAAGGGCGCGAACGGCAACGCGGCGATCTTCGGCAAGGGCGACACGGGCTGGCTCGTGACGGCCGGCAACGTCTACGCGATGGTCGTCAACAACAACAAGGTCAACCCGTTCTTCACGATCGGCGCGTTCGTCCAGTAACCCCGCATTGAACACGTCACACCGGCGGCGCATGCGTCGCCGCCGGTGAATCGAATTTCAAGAGGATTCCTATGAATGTGAAACATTGGATGGTCGCGGCGTCGCTCGCGCCCGTGCTGGCCGCCTGCGGCGGTGACGGCGACCCGCCGCCCGCGCCGGTGGTCCGGCTGTGCCCGCAGACGATCGACTACAACACGGTGTTCATCGGCGGCTCCGGGTCGGGCGAGCTCGTGAAGGTGCAGCTCGACACGACGAAGATGACGTACCGGATGACCTACCTCGCGTCGCCGGTGCCCGCCACCACCGGTACCGTGCAGCCGACGCGCGACACCGCGCCCGCGAACGTGGTCGACGGCACGCTGGCCGACGAGACGGGGCTGCCGACGGTGAAGCTGAACCAGTGCACGTTCCGGATGCAGAACGCGAGCCTCGACCCGAGCCGGCCCGCGCGGCTGTTCCTCGGCGAAGGCGTGCTGGGCGGCGCGATCCCCGGCGCGACGATCCAGTTCGACGGCGTGATCGGCGTCGGCAAGATCACGAAGACGACGTTCCCGTACTACCCGTTCATCAGCTTCTCGTCGCTGGAAACCGACCTGACGAAGATCGCCGGCACGTACAACCAGCTCGGCTATCACCAGGTGCCGTCGCAGAACTTCCAGCCGGTGGCGCTCGACCAGCAGGTGACGATCAACGCGGATGGCAGCTACACGGAAACCGACAACTTCGGCAAGAAGAACGGCGGGCAGCCGCTTGCGTCGAACGCGACGGTGAACCAGCCGTTCACGCTGCGCCCCGATGCGCCGGCATTCCAGTCGCTGAACTACCAGCCGCAGATTCCACCGACGCTCGCCGCGCTCGATCCGGCGAAGGCCGGCAAGGGGATCCTGATCGTCGGCAAGCTGCGCAACCAGCTCGTGCCGATCTTCATCCGCACCGGCGCCGCGAACGCGGACCTCACGCAAGGCCCGCCGAGCGCGGACGACGAATCGGGGATCTCGTTCCTGAGCCCGCGGACGGCGATCGCGCAGGGCTCGCAGGACGGCGAGTACACGGGCGTCGACAGCGCGTTCAACTACCGCGCGACCGCGCTCGTCGGCGCGCAGGCCACGCTGCTCGATCCGTTCAACGCATCGCAGGCCGCGCTCACGCGCGCGCTGAACCTCGACTACACGCAGAAGGTGCCAGGCGTCGTGACGACCGTGCATGCGGATGCGGCGTCGGGGCCGGCGACCGGCAAGTTCGTGTTCACCGGCGGCGTGTTCGGATTCCTCGACATGGCCGATACGAGCAACCCGTACTTCACGGTCGGCGCGTTCGTGCAGTGACCGCGTGTGGATGGAGACACGGCGGCGCCGCGCGCGAAGGCGCGGCGCCCGGACAGAATGAGGGGGAGACTTCATGAAGAAGCTGATTGTCGCGGGTGTCGTCGCAGGCGTATCGACGCTCGCATCGGCCCAGCAGGCGGGCGACAACGTCGCGACGCTGGGCTGGCTGCACATCATGCCGCAGGATTCGACCAACGGGCTGACGACGAATCTCGCGAACATGCCGATCAACGGACCGTTGCGCCTGCCCGGTTCGTTCACGTCGCCGGGCACGAGCCTGACGGTCAACAACGCCGATACGGTCGGCCTCACGCTCACGCACTTCTTCACCGATCACATCGCGGTGACGTCGGTGCTCGGCGTGCCGCCGGAATTCACGCTGACCGGACACGGGGTGATCAAGCCGCCTGGCCCGGCCGGCGCGCTCGGTTCGGTCAACATGGACAATCCGGCGAACCAGCCGGCCGTGAAGAACGCGCGGCAGTGGAGCCCGACGATCATTCTGCAGTACTACTTCAATTCGTCGACGGCGAAGTTTCGTCCGTTCGTCGGGATCGGCGTGGCCTACAGCTGGTTCAGCAACATCGAACTGAACGGCAACTTCGCGAGGGACATCAACGAGAACCTCGGCAGCGTGCTCGCCGCCGGCGCCGGCAAGCCGGGGGCAACCTCGGTGGAGGGCAAGGCGTCGTCGTCGTTCACGCCGGTCTACAACATCGGCGCGAGCTACGCGATCGACAAGCACTGGGGGCTCACGGCGACGCTGACGTACATGCCGCTGAAGACCTACTCGTCGCTCGTGATCAAGGCGGCCGACGGGTCGACGCTCGCGACCACGCGCACGAAGTTGAAGGCCGATCCGCTGATCACGTTCGTCGGGATTTCCTACAAGTTCTGAGCCGACCGGCGCGCATGACGCGTGCCGGCGGCTTCCTGCGACCGGCTGGCCGGATCGTTCCGGCCGGACGGTCGCGTTCCTGGCGGCGTGCCGCCATTTGTGAAGAGAGGGGGCAGTTCAAATGAGCATTCGCAAAATCGTATCGCTTGTTGCTGCAGTGGCTTTCACCGCGGTTTCGGCCGCGCCTGCTTTCGCCGTCACCGTTTCGCGTGCCGACGGCCAGCCGATGAATCCGAACGGCGAGCCGTTCTCGGCGACGGGGCTCACGAATCTCAGCAAGGGATCGATCAACGCCAGCTGTACCGCGACCTTCAACGGCACGATCACGTCGACCGGCATCGTCAACATCACGTCGACGACGTTCGCGGGCGGCGCGACCTGCGGCCTGATCAGCGGCAGCGCGAGCAGCACGTCGCCGTGGACGGGGCAGGCCGACAGCACGACGCAGCTGTCGATCAACAACGTGAAGGTCAACGTCACGCTGCTCGGCACCTGCGGGCCGAGCAAGGTCGTGACCGCGTGGAGCGACGCGAACTCGTCGCTGGCGTTCAACAACTCCGTGCTGACGCCGGACTGCACGGTGACCGGTACGGTCCTGACGTCGCCGAAGTTCCACGTGCAGTAAGCGTCGCGCGAGCGAAGCGGGAACCCGCCGCGCGCGAGGGCCGTGCATGCGGTATGCGCGGCGGGTTTTCGCGGCTTCGATGGGTTCGCGCCGTCGCGCGTATCGGCGCGGCGGCCGGATTCGTCCGACAGCGCGGTCGTGTATGCCGCCATTCATGTATTGCCGAAGCGCCGCGTGCAGTGGGCGCCGCGAAGCGGGGCGCCCGCCGCGCATGCGAGCCGTGCGGCGCATACGCGAGTTTCCGCATCTCCGATTCATGCGAGCCGTCATGCTTACCGGCGCGACGGCCGGTTGACCGCCCGTGTCGCGATCCGACACGGACGGACTTGCAGGGCCGGCGTGGCATGTACTGCGCCACCCGATCCGATTGAAACAAAACCAGGCCAATTGACCAGAACCATCCCGGACGACCCATGCTGACCGATCCAGCAAAGTATGGCGATGCCCGCGGCGCGACGCCCGACCGGCTGCGCACGGCCGCGTGGTTGCAGTACCTGATCGACCATCTCGACACGGCGGTTTGCGCGATGGCGGCAACCGGCGTGGGCGACGCGACCGTCGCCGCTTCGCACGCGATCCGTGCGGGCGCAGGCGCGAACCTTTCCCGCGAAGCGACTGCGGTTCTTCATCGGCTCGTTCCGTGGATCGCGACGGACGGCGGCGGTTGCGCATGCGACCCGACCGATCCGCCCGGCGCGTGCTCGCATGTGCCGTCGGTCCAGCAACTCGCCGAGGCCGAGCGTTGCTGCCCCGGCTCGCGTGCCGTATTCGACACAGCGCACGGCGTGATCGGTGCATGCACGTTCGACGATCCCGACGTCGGCTGGGCCGCGCTTGAACGAATTGCCGATGGCGTCGAATGCGCAGGCCGCGACTCGGGCGCGCGCATCGCGGCTCGACATGACGGGCGGTGCGAGACGCCGCCTGCAAAGAACCTGAGAGACAGGCTGGCCGCTATCGCGGCAACACCGACTCGTCCCGGCGCGGTCATCGATGCGACCGTGTTGCGCGTATGCGGCCCGCGCGACGACGCGGCGCGCGTCGACGAGATGGCCGCACTCGCGATGTTCGCGGCCGAACTCGCCGCGGGCAACGGCGTTTCCATTCAGGCGTACGGCGGTCGGCACAACTTCGTCGCGCAAGCGATCAGAACGCATCGCACCGATCTCGCGTCGAAGGACGGGCTGCTTGCTGCACTTGCCGTGTGCCGGCTCGATCGACTCGTTGGCGCCGGCAGCTTCTGGGCCTGCTACCTGCTGGCGGGCATCGTGATCGCCGCGCCGGGCACGGTTCGGGAAATCGGCCACCGGTTTTGGGGCGACACATGGCAAACGTGGCTCGACCACGTGCTCGCATGGCCGGCGGTCAGCCGCTTCGGGGTGAAGGAAGATGTCGCATTCGACCGCCTGCGTGACGCGATGAGCCTGACGTCGCGCAGGAACCCGATCGTCCGCGCCAAGCGGATGCGCGGTGTTTCGGCAGCCCGGCCACGCAGCGCAAACGAGAAGGCGCAATGAAATGCGGCTCGCGGCGAGAACGCCGCGAGCCGCGCGGGTGGTATCGCGGCGCCCGGGCAGGCGCCTGCCTGCATCAGACCGTCTCGGGTTGCCGCACGGCCTTCGCGACATTCCTCGCCGGTGCGCCGTTCGCGACGAAGTACGGCACGTCGACCCGCGCGAGCGGCGTGCGGCCGCGGATCTTGTCGGCGATCTTCTCGGCGATCATGATCGTCGGCGCGTTTAGGTTGCCGGTCGTGATGATCGGCATGATCGACGCGTCGACGACGCGCAGCCCGTCGAGCCCGTGCACGCGGCCTTCTTCATCGACCACCGCCATGTCGTCGTAACCCATCTTGCACGAGCACGACGGATGGAATGCGGTTTCGGCGCGGGCGCGCACGAATGCGTCGAGTTCCTTGTCGGTCTTGCAGTCGGCGCCCGGATTCAACTCGCGGCCGCGATAGCGGTCGAGCGCGGGCTGTCGCATGATCTCGCGCGTCGCGCGGATCGCATCGCGGAACTCGCGCCAGTCGAGCGCTTCGGCCATGTAGTTGAACAGGATGCTCGGATGGTCGTTCGGATCGCGCGAGCGCAGCTTCACGCGGCCGCGGCTCGGCGAACGCATCGAGCCGACGTGCGCCTGGAAACCGTGCATCTCGATCGCGTTCGAGCCGTTGTAGTTGATCGCCACCGGCAGGAAGTGATACTGGATGTTGGGCCACGGATCGTCGTCGCGCGTGCGGATGAAGCCGCCCGCCTCGAAGTGGTTGCTCGCGCCGAGGCCCGTGCCGTTCAGCATCCATTCGAGGCCGATCTTCGGCTGGTTCCACCACTTGAGCGCCGGGTACAGCGAGACGGGCTCCTTGCACTCGTACTGGATGTACATCTCCAGGTGGTCCTGCAGGTTCTGGCCGACGCCGGGCAGGTCGAGCACGACGGGAATGTCGAGTGCCTTCAGCCATGCGCCGGGGCCGACGCCCGAGCGCTGCAGCAGTTGCGGCGATGCGATCGCGCCGCTGCACACGAGCACTTCGCGACGCGCATGCGCGGTCGCGCGCTCGCTGCCGCGCAGGTAGGTGACGCCCGACGCGCGCTTGCCGTCGAACAGGATGCGGTCGGCGAGCGCGTGCGTGACGATCTCGAGGTTCGGCCGCGCCTTCGCCTGGTCGAGGTAGCCGCGCGCGGTGCTCGCGCGGCGGCCCTTCGGCGTGACGGTGCGGTCCATCGGTCCGAAGCCTTCCTGCTGGTAACCGTTCAGGTCGTCGGTGCGCGGATAGCCGGCCTGCACGCCTGCGTCGACCATCGCTTCGAACAGCGGATTCACGCCCGGCTTGCTGGTCGTGACCGACACGGGGCCGCTGCCGCCGTGATAGTCGTTCGGGCCGACGTCGCGCGTCTCGGCTTTCTTGAAGTACGGCAGGCAGTCGAGATACGTCCAGTTCTCGAGGCCCTTGTGCGTCGACCAGTTGTCGTAGTCGAGCGCATTGCCGCGGATGTAGCACATCCCGTTGATCAGCGACGAGCCGCCGAGCCCCTTGCCGCGGCCGCATTCCATCCGGCGGTTGTCCATGTGCGGCTCGGGATCGGTCTCGTACGCCCAGTTGTAGCGGCGGCCCTGCAGCGGATAGGCGAGGGCGGCCGGCATCTGCGTGCGGAAGTCGAAGCGGTAGTCGGGGCCGCCCGCTTCGAGCAGCAGCACCGTGACGTCCGGATCTTCCGTCAGGCGCGTTGCGAGCACGTTGCCCGCGGAACCCGCGCCGCAGATGATGTAGTCGTATTCGCGTGTCGTCATGACGGATCTCCTTGTCTTAAAACACCGGGTTGTAGCGGCCGAGCTCGACCTGCACCGACTTGATGCGAGTGTAGTGCTGGAGCGTCGTGATGCCGTTCTCGCGCCCGACACCGGATTGCTTGTATCCGCCAACCGGCATTTCGGCCGGCGACTCGCCCCACGTGTTGATCCAGCAGATGCCGGCTTCGAGGCGATGGATCGTGCGGTGCGCGCGCGACAGGTTCTCGGTCACGACCCCGGCCGCGAGCCCGTAGTGCGTGTCGTTCGCACGCGCGATCACTTCGTCCTCCGATTCGAAATCGAGGATGCTCATCACGGGCCCGAAGATTTCCTCGCGCACGATCTTCATGTCGTCGCGGCAATCGCCGAACACGGTCGGCGCGACGTACTGGCCGCTGCCGAAATGGCCGTCGGTCAGGCGCGTGCCGCCCGCGAGCAGCTTCGCGCCTTCGGCCTTGCCGCTTTCGATGAAGCCGAGCACCTTGTCGAGTTGCGCGGCCGACACGAGCGGGCCGAAGTTGGTGTCGGCATCGGTCGGCTTGCCGACGCGGATGCGTTTCACGCGTTCGAGCACCTTCTGCGTGAATGCGTCCTTGACCGAGCGGTGCACGAACACGCGCGTGCCGTTCGTGCAGACCTGGCCGGAGCTGAAGAAGTTGGCGGTGACCGCGATGTCGGCCGCGCGGTCGAGGTCCGCATCGTCGAACACGATCAGCGGCGACTTGCCGCCAAGCTCCATCGTCACTTCCTTCAGCGACGAGGCGCCGGCCAGCGACATCACCTTCTTGCCGGTTTCGACGCCGCCGGTGAACGACACCTTCGCGATGTCCGGATGGCCGGTGAGCAGCGCGCCGACCGAGCCGTCGCCCTGCACGACGTTGAACACGCCGGCCGGCACGCCGGCTTCCGTATAGATTTCCGCGAGCTTCAGCGCGGTCAGCGGCGTGACTTCGCTCGGCTTGAACACCATTGCGTTGCCGGCCGCGAGCGCGGGCGCCGTCTTCCAGCAGGCGATCTGGATCGGGTAGTTCCACGCGCCGATGCCCGCGCACACGCCGAGCGGCTCGCGGCGCGTATAGACGAACGACTCGGCGCGCAGCGGCACCTGCAGCCCTTCGATCGCGGTCGCGAGGCCCGCGTAGTACTCGATCACGTCCGCGCCGGTGACGATGTCGACCGCGAGCGTCTCGCCGATCGGCTTGCCGGTGTCGCGCGTTTCGATGGCCGCGAGTTCGTCGTTGCGTTCGCGCAGCAGGTCGACCGCGCGGCGCAGGATGCGCGAGCGCTGCATCGCGGTCATCGCGGCCCATTCGCGCTGGCCTTCCCGAGCGGACGCCACGGCGCGGTCGACGTCGGCCGCGCTCGCCTGCTGCACCTGCGCGAGCAGTTCGCCGGTGGCGGGATCGAAGGTGTCGAAAGTCTTGCCGCTGGTGGCGTCGACGTAACCGCCGCCGATGTAGAGGCGCTGCAAACCGTATACGGACATGAGGATCTCCTTGAGGGCGACTGCGTGACGCGTCAGTCGGACGCGAGCAGCAGGTCGATGTAATCGTGGGCGAGCTTCAACGCGGCTCGGGTGTCGATCGGGCCGCCGGCGAGTGCGCCGCGCAGCCACAGGCCGTCGATCAGCGCGGCGAGGCCGCTGGCGGCTTCGCGCGCTTTCGTCCGCGGCAATGCTTTCGCGAACTCGGCGCACAGGTTCGAATGAAGGCGCCGCGTGTTCACGTGCTGCAGGCGCTTGAGCATCGGGTCGTGCATGCTCTGCGACCAGAATGCGAGCCACGTCTTCATCACCGGCGCGCTGACCTGCGTGTCGTCGAAGTTCGCGGCGACGACCGCGCGCAACCGCGAACGCGGGTCCTTGCGTGCGGCGACGCGGCGACGCGTGGTGGCCGACCACAGGTCGCGCAGCACATGCCGCATCGTCGCTTCGAGCAGGCCGTCCTTGTCGCCGAAGTAATGGCTGACGATGCCCGTCGAGATGTTCGCGCGTTGCGCGACCGATGCGAGCGTCGTGCCGGGCAGGCCCGCTTCGTCGATCGAGCGCAGCGTGGCGTCGATCAACTGTGCGCGGCGTATCTCCCGCATTCCGACTTTCGGCATCGCGACTCCCTTCGCCCGGGCGGGCCGTCCATGGAAGTCGAGAGCTTATCGGTTTTTTATTGATCGTTCAATCAACAAAAAATCGGGGCCGAACGAGGTGCGGTGTTCTAAACGGGGCACGGTCGTTCGTCGCGAGCGTCATGTGCAGGTGCGGAAAAACGCGTTGAAAGAACGTTAATTAAGTTTGAATCTGTTTAAAACGGTTCATGAAAAAATGACGCAATGCGATGGACCGTTTCCACGCCTGTTTCTATTACAAATCGAAAGAGTGTCGAAATCTGCAACATTATTCACGATGTGAAATTGTCAAATCGGATTGTGAAGATGAGCGGTTTTCTAAAAACCGTTTCAATCGGTCGATTGAAATGACGTAATTGATTGAAAACAATGAGTATTTATGGATTTTTGAATGCCGGCGTGGACTGCTCGCAAACGATTGCGTTCGTTCTTTTTGAGATTCCGCATACCATAGAAATTGATGAAAAAATTTGAATCCGGCGTATTTCCGGGCCGAGTAGAGGGATTTTTGGAATGACTTGAGTCAGTAATATCGACCGTATTAGTATGGCGCCGCACTACGAGGAATGAATGGCGCCGCCGGTCATTGCCGCGGTGCGTCGGCAATGGCCGCGCGGACGGATCGCGCGCCCGGCCGGCGCCAGCCATTGCGCACCTGCAGCATGCCGCGACGTCGAGACGCCGCATCCACCGGAGAACGACGATGCCGACCGAAAAACACGTGGTCCCGCTGCCGAATGGTCTGAAGGTCTACGTCGAACGGAACGTGTTCGACCCGGCGTTCGACACGGCGATGCTCGTCAACGGCGCGCTCGCGACGACTGCGTCGTTCGGCCAGACCGTCCAGTATCTCGGCGAGCGGATGAACACGATCTGCTTCGACCTGCCGTATGCGGGGCAGTCGCGCCAGCACAATCCCGGCTGCTTCATCCTGACCAAGGACGACGAAGCCGCGATCCTCCAGTACCTGGTCGAGCACTTCGCGCCGTCGTTCCTCGTGTCGGTGTCGTGGGGCGGCGTCGCGTCGCTGTTCGCGCTCGCGCGCGGCTGCCCGAGCGTGCGGCGCGCGGCGATCTGTTCGTTCTCGCCGTTCCTGAACGACGCGATGGTCGACTACGTGACGCGTGCCCGCGACCACATCGCGGCCGGCGAGAACCTGAAGGCCGCGCAGTTGCTGAACGACACCGTCGGCCGTTATCTGCCGCGCATCATGAAGCTGTACAACTACCGGTATCTGACGCGCCTGCCGCGCGACGAGCAGGACCAGGTCGCGTTCCACGTCGACCAGATCCTGTCGCTGCAGCCCGAGCGCTATTTCAGCGAATTCGCGAACATCGGCTGCGAGCTGCTGTTCCTGAACGGCGAGCGCGACGAATACACGACGCCGGCCGACGTGCGGCAACTCGGCGCGCACGTGGCGCGCGCGCGGTTCGCGACGGTGCCGGACGCCGGCCACTTCCTCGACATCGAAGGCCGTGCGCAGCGCGAATACACCCGTGCCGCGTTGCTCGATTTCTTCTGTGGCGAAGCGTCCGTCGCGGCCGGCATCGCACGTGCGACCGCGCCGGCGTGCATACCCGCACCGATGCACGCGCTGTCGTCGTGACGCCATCCGCCGCGCATCGCGTTCGTCCCGCGTATCCGAATTCCCATCCCAACGAGGCAGGCCAGCCGTGAATATCGTTCAGACCATCGCCATCGTCGTTCCGTGGGCCGCGTGGCTCGCGTACTGGATCGCCACGTCGCAGGGCGTCAAGACGACCGTGCGCAAGGAGGCGTCGCGCTCGCGCACGCTGCAGTCGATTCCGCTGATCGTCGGCGGCGCGCTGATCATCCTGCCCGATCCGTCGTGGCAGGCGCTCGTGCCCGACTGGCAGCGCTTCGGGCTGCAGGCGCAGTGCGGGCTGGCGGTGCTGGTGGCCGGCCTGCTGTTCTCGGTGTGGGCGCGGCTGCATCTCGGCACGAACTGGAGCGTGTCGGTCACGCTGAAGGAAAACCACGAACTCGTGCGCACGGGGCCGTATGCGCTCGTGCGTCATCCGATCTACACCGGCTGCCTGATCGCGCTGGTCGGCGCCGCGCTGATCGGCGGCGAATGGCGCGGTGCGATCGGCGTGCTGCTCGTGTTCGCGTCGCTCGCGTACAAGGTGCGCGTCGAGGAGAGCTGGCTGACCGGATATTTCGGGCCGGCGTATACGCAGTATCGCCGCGAGGTCGCGGCGCTGATCCCCGGCTTCTACTGACACCCGCGAGGCGCGCGATGGCGAAGATGATCGTGACCGCGATCGGTTCGGCGGGCGACGTGCATCCGCTGCTCGGCGTCGCGCGCACGCTCGCCGCGCGCGGTCACGACGTCGTGTTCTGCACGCATGCGCCGTTCGAGGCGGCCGTGCGCCGCTGCGGGTTCGCGTTCGTGCCGGTCGGCACCGCGGCGGAATACGACGCGGCGATGGCGAACCCCGCGCTGTGGGATCCGCGCACGTCGTTCCGCACGCTGTGGCAGGTGATCGCGCCGACGTTGCGCCCGCATTACGATGCGCTGCGCGCGCTGACCGATGCCGACACGGTGCTGGTCGGCACGCTGTGGGCGTTCTCCGCGCGCTTCATGCAGGAACTGCACGGCACGCCGTACGTGTCGGTGCAGGTGTCGCCGTCGACACTGCTGTCCGCGCATGCGCCGCCCACTCACCCGCGCCTGACGATTCCCGCGCGCTGGCCGCTGCCGGTGAAATCGGCGCTGATGACGCTGATCGAGCGGCAGGTGCTCGACCGCGTGTGCGGCCCCGCGCTCGACGCGGTACGCCGCGAGCTCGGGCTGCCACCCGCGCGGCGCGTGCTCGGCCGCTGGCTGCATTCGACCGACGGCGTGCTGTGCCTGTTCCCCGGCTGGTTCGCGCCGCCGCAGCCCGACTGGCCGTCGAATCATCTGCAAAGCGGTTTTCCGTTGTTCAACGATATCGCGACACCCGACGATGATGTGGCACTCGATGCGTTTCTCGCGGCCGGCGAAGCCCCGGTCGTGTTCACGGCCGGGTCGACGCTCGTCGATCATGCGGCGTATGCGCGTGCGGTGGCGGACGCGCTGCGCGCGACCGGCGCGCGCGGCATCCTGCTGACGCCGCACGATGCGGCGCCCGGCGGCGACCGGCTGCTCGTGCGCCGCTTCGTGCCGATGCGCACGTTGCTGCCGCGTTGCCGCGCGCTCGTGCATCACGGCGGGATCGGCACGGCGGCGCTCGCGTGCGAAGCCGGCATCGTGCAGGTCGTCACGCCGTTCGCGCACGATCAGTTCGACAACGCGCAGCGCGTCGTCGCAAACGGCTGCGGCGTGCGGGTCGACGGCCCGCTCGACGGCGCGCGGCTCGGCGCGGCGCTCGCGCGCGTACTCGACGAACCCGCGTTCGCGGTGCATGCGGAACGTACGCGCGCGCTGCTCGCGGCCGCGCCGGACGGCTGCGACGCGGCCGCCGGTTTCATCGAACGGTTCGTGCCCAGGCGCGGGCGCCTGGCCGCGCGGGCCGATGTCGCGGTGGCCGGCGCATGAGCGCCGCGTCGCCGCTTCACGACGGGCCCGTCGCGCCGTCCGCGTTCGACGCGCCGGCGCCCGCGCCCGCGCCCGCGGCGCAGCCGGTGCGCGGCATCCGGCTCGCGCTGCTGACGTTCGCGCTGTCGCTCGCGACCTTCATCGAGGTGCTCGACTCGACCGTGACGAACGTCGCGGTGCCGGCGATCTCGGGCAGTCTCGGCGTATCGAACAGCCAGGGCACGTGGGTGATCAGTTCGTATTCGGTCGCGGCCGCGATCGCGGTGCCGCTCACCGGCTGGCTGGCCCGCCGCGTCGGCGAACTGCGGCTGTTCGTCGGCGCGGTGCTGCTGTTCACGCTGACGTCGCTGCTGTGCGGGCTTGCGCGCGACCTGCACGTGCTCGTGATCTGCCGCGCGCTGCAGGGATTGTGTTCGGGGCCGATGGTGCCGCTGTCGCAGACGATCCTGCTGCGCACCTTTGCGCCGACCAAACGCACGATCGCGCTCGCGCTGTGGGCGATGACGGTGCTGCTCGCGCCGATCTTCGGGCCGGTGGTCGGCGGCTGGATCGTCGACAACTTCTCGTGGCCGTGGATCTTCCTGATCAATTTGCCGATCGGGCTGTTCTCGTTCGCGGTCTGCACCGCGATGCTGCGCCCCGACGCGCAGCGCGGCGCGGCCGGCCCGATCGACGTGCCGGGCATCGTGCTGCTCGTGATCGGCGTCGGCTCGCTGCAGGCGATGCTCGATCTCGGCCACGACCGCGGCTGGTTCGATTCGCCGCTGATCGTCACGCTCGCGGTGGTCGCGGCGCTCGCGATCGTGTCGCTGCTGATCTGGGAAGCGGGCGAGGCGCACCCCGTGGTCGACCTGAGCCTGTTTCGCGACCGCACGTTCTCGTTCTGCGTGCTGATCATCTCGCTCGGGATGATGAGCTTCTCCGTGGTCGGCGTGGTGTTTCCGCTGTGGATGCAGGCCGTGATGGGCTACAACGCGTTTCATGCGGGGCTCGCGACCGCGTCGCTCGGCGTGCTCGCGCTCGTGTTCTCGATCCTCGTCGGGCTGCATGCGCACCGCTTCGACGCGCGGGTGCTCGCGACGTTCGGCTTTCTCGTGTTCGCCGCCGTGCTCGCATGGGACGCGCAGTTCACGCTGAAGATGACGTTCGCGCAGATCGCGGCACCCGGGTTGATCCAGGGCATCGGGCTGCCGTGCTTCTTCATCCCGCTGACCGCCGCGACGCTGTCGCGCATTCCGGACGACCGGCTCGCCGCCGCGTCGAGCCTGTCGAATTTCCTGCGCACGCTGTCGGCCGCGTTCGGCACCGCGATGAGCGTGACGCTGTGGGACAACCGCGCGACCTATCACTACGACGTCGTGTCGCAATCGGTCACGCATGCATCGGCGAACACGCAACGCTTCGTGCATGCGCTGAACGCGATGGGCGTGGACGGCGTGCGCGAGCTGACGACGCTGCACCACGTCGTGATGCAGCAGGCCTACATGATGGCGACCAACGACATGTTCCGGATGGCGAGCATGACGTGTCTCGCGCTCGCGGCGATGATGTGGCTGACGCGCCCCAAGCGCGGCGCGGCCGCGTCGTTCGGGCATTGAGGAGCGGACCATGACGACACTCGGCGCACTCGTGATCCTGTATCACCCGAGCGACGCGCAGCTCGACGCGCTGCGCGGATGGCGGCACGCGTGCGACGCGCTGCTCGTCGTCGACAACACGCCGCAGCCCGATGCGCGGGCTCGTGAACTGTGCGCACGCGAAGGCATCGCGCTGCTGCATCACGGCAATCGCGGCGGCATCGCGGGGGCGTACAACGCGGGGCTCGCGGCGCTGTTTCGCGACCGCGTCGACGCAGTCGCGCTGTTCGACCAGGATTCGTCGGTGCCGGCCGCGTATTTTCCGACGATGCGCGACGTCTGCGCGGGGCTCGCGGGGCGCGCGTTCCTGGCCGGCCCGCGCATCTTCGACGAGAACGCGCGCAGCTTCCTGCCCGAACTCGCGACCAACGGCATCGGCCTGCGCCGCCTGCGCATCGAGCCGGGCACGCCGATGCAGCGCTGCGCATTCCTGATCTCGTCCGGCTGCGTCGTGTCGCGCGACGCGTTCGACGTGCTCGGCCGGTTCGACGAGACGCTGTTCATCGATCACGTCGATACCGAATACAGCTTCCGCGCGCTGGCGCGCAACGTGCCGCTCTACGTCGTGCCGTCGCTGGTGCTGCCGCACCGGATCGGCGCGAAGCAGCGGCACGCGATCGGCCCTTTTGAAATGACGTCGATGAATCACTCGTGGCAACGGCGCTACTACAGCGCGCGCAATGCGGTGCAGCTCGGGATGCAGTACGGGCTGCGCTTTCCGGTGGCGCTCGTGCCGAACCTGCTGACCGTGTGGCAGGTCGTGCAGATCGCGCTCGTCGAGCGCGACAAGCGCGCGAAGCTGGCCGGCATCCTGTTCGGCGTCGCGGACGGCCTGTTCGGCCGGCTCGGCCCGCTCGAGCGCACGCGGCCGCGTCTGGCCGCGCGGGCGCAGCGCGTTCGACAGGGGTGACGATGCAGCCGACGAAGCAAGCGGCGGGTGTGCCGCGGGGCGTGAAGGGCGGTTCGTTGATCGCGGCGGCCGCCGCGGCAATGCTCGCACTGGGCGGATGCGTGCCGTCGGGCTTCCTGCCGTCGCTGTCGCTGCGCGCGCCGGCCGACGATGCGCTCGCGCATACCGCCGGCCCGGGCGCGAACGGCGCGTGGCCGGCGCCCGACTGGGTGAAGCAGTTGCAGGATCCGCAACTCGACGATCTGGTCGCCGAGGCGTCGCAGCACAACCCCGACCTGCAGGTCGCGCAGGCGCGGCTGAGGATCGCGCAGGCACAGCTTCAGCAATTCGATTCTCTGACCGGTTTGACGGGCACGGCCGGCGCGACGATCAGCCGGGCACGGATGCCGAAGCCCGGCGACATCGCCGACGTGACGGCCGGCGGCTATCGCGTGCCGGTGCAGATTTTCGGCGATCCGAACGTGTCGCCGTCTTCGATCTTCGTCGGGCTGAACTACCAGCTCGATCTGTGGGGCAAGAACCGCGCGGCGACGAAGAGCCTGATGTCGTTGCGCGACGCGGCCGGCGTCGAGGCCGAGCAGGTGCGGCTCACGCTCGCCGTCGCGATCGTCACCGTGTATTGCCAGCTCGACCAGGCGTACGCGGTGCGCGACCTGTTGCAGCAGAAGCTGAAGATCAGCCAGCGCGTGACGGCCGTGCTGCGCGAGCGCACCGCGCGCGGCCTCGACAACGCGTACGACGCGAGCGATGCGTCGATCAAGCGCAGCCGCCTGCTCGAACAGATCGCGCTGAACGACGAGCAGATCAAGCTCGCGCAACTGCAACTCGGCGTGCTGTCCGGCCGTGGCCCGGAGCGCGGGCTCGCGCTGCAGCGGCCGCGCGTCGGCGTGTTCGCGGGCGGCGCGGTGCCGGCGCGGCTGCCGGCCGATCTGCTCGGCCGCCGGCCCGACATCGTCGCCGCGCGGCTGCGGGTCGAGGCCGCGTTCGCGAATGCCGACTCGACACGCGCGCAGTTCTATCCGGACGTGAACCTCGTCGCGCTCGGCGGTGTGTTCGCACTGACGCCGGCGTCGCTGTTCTCGCGCGATTCGCTCGCGGGCTCCGTCGGCCCGGCGATTTCGCTGCCGATCTTCGATCGCGGCCGGCTGAAGGCGAAGCTCGGCGCGGACGTCGCGCAAGCCGACGTCGCGATCGGGTTGTACAACAAGACCGTCGACGACGCGCTCGGACAGGTCGCGCAACTCGTCACGTCGCTGCAGACGTCGCAGACGCTCGTCGCGCAGCAGCAGGAGGCGGTCGCGGCCGCGCAGAAGATCGTGCAGATCGCGGCGGATCGGCATCGGCGCGGCGTGCTGATGCAGAAGGACGTCGATGTCGCGGATCTCACGCTGATTGACGAGCGCACGCAGATGATCGCGTTGCTCGGCAAGCAGCGCACGCTCCGCGTGGGGTTGATCGGCGCGCTGGGCGGCGGGTTCGATGCGGGCGCAACGGTCTCGCAGGCGCAGACGCCGGCCGTGCATCAGGCGCGCGGCGGGGCGGCCCGGCGCGGGGCCGCGACTGCCGTGGCCGCGAACCGGGCGACGGTGGCGGGGCCTTCGAACGACTCGCCGGCGGCCAGTACGGCGCGCACGGCGATGTCGCCGGCCTTCGCCACGACGCGGGCCGCGCCCGCCCCTGAATCCGCGCGAGGCGACGACACGGCGCGCCCGTCGACGATCGGCGCGACCCGTCCCGACGCAGCGCCTCGCGGCACGCCCGTGCTCGCGCGCACGGCCGCGGCGAGTCCGGCGCGGAGCGCGTCGCCGATGCCCGCGATTCCCGTCTTCCAGCACGATCGTCTGATCGTTACGCAAAGCGACTGATGCACCACGACAACCTTCATTCCGCCGCGCCGCCTGCCGCGCTGAACGACCCGGCCCTCGATGCGCGCCGCGCGACGCGCCGCAAGCGCTTCACCGTGTTCTTCGCGATCGTGCTGCTGGCCGCGATCGCATGGACCGCGTACTGGCTGTTGAGCGACCGCTATTACGAAGACACCGACGACGCGTACGTCGCGGGCAGCATCGTGCAGGTCGCCGCGCAGATCCCGGGCGCCGTGACCGACGTGGTGGTCGCCGATACGCAGGCCGTGCGCGCCGGGCAGGCGCTCGTGCGGCTCGACGACACCGAGGCGTCCGTCGCATTCGCGCAGGCGAAGGCGCAGCTCGCGCAGGCCGTGCGCCAGGTCGCGAACGCGAAGATCTCGAACACGATGTACGTCGAGGCCGTGAATGCGCGGCGCGCCGACCTGTCGCTGGCGCAGCGCGCGCTCGCCGCGCGTTCGGGTGCATCGGTCGAGATCGTCGCGCCCGAAGAACTGGCACGGGCCCGCGCGGCCGTGGCCGGTGCGCAGGCGAACCTTGCGGCCGCGCAGGCGCAGCTCGACGCGGCGCGCGCGCTCGGCGGCAAGCTGCCCGTCGACGAAAGCCCGGCCGTCGTGCAGGCGGCCGCGCAGTTCAAGCTCGCGTACCGGAACCTGAAGCGCACGACGATCGTCGCGCCCGTCGACGGCACGATCGGGCAGCGCTCGGTGCAGGTCGGCCAGCAGGTCGGGCCCGGCGTGCCGCTGATGTCGATCGTGCAGCTCGACCGGCTGTGGATCGAGGCGAATTTCAAGGAAGGGCAGATTCGCCACATGCGCGTCGGGCAGCCAGTCGAGGTCGTGTCGGATCTCTACGGCTCGCGCATCGCCTATCGCGGCCGCGTGCAGGGCTTCTCGGCGGGCACGGGCAGCGCGTTCTCGATGCTGCCGTCGCAGAACGCGGCCGGCAACTGGATCAAGGTCGTGCAGCGCGTGCCGGTCGTGATCGCGCTCGATCCGCGCGATCTCGCCGCGCATCCGCTGCGCGTCGGGCTGTCGATGCGCGCGACGGTCGACACGCACGACCGCAACGGCCACGCGCTCGACAGCGAGCCGCCGACGCCCGCCGTCAGCACGCGCGTGCACGACGGCGTCGCGAGCGACGCGGAAGCGGCCGCCGCCGCGATCATCCGCGAGAATCAGGGCGGGTAGCGCCGGCC
The DNA here is from genome assembly GCF_003253915.1 of Burkholderia sp. 28_3. Taxonomy (NCBI): domain Bacteria; kingdom Pseudomonadati; phylum Pseudomonadota; class Betaproteobacteria; order Burkholderiales; family Burkholderiaceae; genus Burkholderia; species Burkholderia sp. 28_3. Next base: position 95,835 of record NZ_QKZF01000014.1, on the reverse strand, counting down.
CGTCGAGGTTGGGCCGGCCGCAAGGGCCGGTCCGGCCCCCGGTAGATTCCCGCCCGACTTTCGTATTTCCGCCATCGATGTCGGCGCCGATCAAACGCATGTCGCGTTTGAGACATCGGCGCCCCTGCCTCCCGGACTACTCTCGAACAGCACGTTGCGCGTGCGCCGCAAGGGCCGGCGCGCCGCGGCGCCATCCAACGAGACATGGAGACAATACGATGAGCAGCAATCGAGGTGTCGTCTATCTTGGACCGGGCCAGGTCGAAGTCCAGAAAATCGATTATCCGAAGATGGTCGACCCGAGCGGCCGCGCGATCGGCCACGGCGTGATCCTGAAAGTGGTCAGCACGAACATCTGCGGCTCCGACCAGCACATGGTGCGCGGCCGGACGACCGCGCCGGTCGGCCTCGTGCTCGGTCACGAGATCACCGGCGAAGTGGTCGAAGTGGGCCGCGACGTCGAGACGCTGAAGCTCGGCGATCTCGTGTCGGTGCCGTTCAACGTCGCGTGCGGCCGCTGCGCGATGTGCAAGGACACGCATACGGGCGTGTGCCTGAACGTGAACCCGTCGCGTGCCGGCGGCGCGTACGGCTACGTCGACATGGGCGGCTGGATCGGCGGCCAGGCCGAGTACGTGCTCGTGCCGTATGCCGATTTCAACCTGCTGAAATTCCCGGATCGCGACCAGGCGATGGCGAAGATCCGCGACCTGACCTGCCTGTCCGACATTCTGCCGACCGGTTATCACGGTGCGGTGAGCGCCGGCGTGAAACCCGGTTCGACGGTCTATATCGCGGGCGCGGGCCCGGTCGGGATGGCGGCGGCCGCATCGGCGCGCCTGCTCGGCGCGGCCGTGACGATCGTCGGCGACATGAACGCGGAACGTCTCGCGCATGCACGGGCGATGGGGTTCGAGACGGTCGATCTGTCCAAGGACGCGTCGCTCGGCGAGCAGATCGAGCAGATCCTCGGCGTGCCCGAGATCGACTGCGCGGTCGATTGCGTCGGCTTCGAGGCGCACGGCCACGGCTCGTCGGGCCATGCGGAGGAAGCACCCGCGACGGTGCTGAACTCGCTGATGGAAATCACGCGCCCGGCCGGCGCGATCGGCATCCCGGGCCTGTACGTGACGGACGATCCGGGCGCGAAGGACAAGGCCGCGCAGCACGGCAGCCTGAGCATCCGCTTCGGCCTCGGCTGGGCGAAGTCGCATTCGTTCTTCACGGGCCAGACGCCGGTGCTCAAGTACAACCGCAACCTGATGCAGGCGATCCTGTTCGACCGGCTGCCGATCGCGAAGATCGTCAACGTCGAAGTGATCTCGCTCGATCAGGCGCCGGAAGGGTACAAGAAGTTCGACGGCGGCGCGCCGCGCAAATTCGTCATCGACCCGCACGGGTTGCTGGCGGCGTAATGCACTAGCGTTCGACACGCGCCACACGAAGCGGGTGGTTCCGGAAACGGGCCGCCCGTTTTCGTTGCCGGAGCAAAGGCGGGGCCGCGCAATTGCTGCGATAATCATCGCCCGTTCCCGAACCCTCCACCGCCGCGCGGCGGCGCTCCACGGATGGCCAAGTCACTTCCCCTCGCCGCGTTGCACACGTTCGTCGAAGTGGCGCGTTGCGGCAGCATGAAACAGGCGGCCGACCTGCTCTGCATTTCGCCGGGCGCCGTCAGCCAGCATGTCCGCAATCTCGAGGATCGCCTCGCCGTGCGCCTGTTCGAGCGCACCGGCCGCGAACTCGAGCTGACCGGCACCGGCCGCGCGCTGTTCGACCAGCTCGCCGGCGGCTTCAACGAGATCGAGGCCGCGTGGGCGAGCGTGCACGGCGCGAACCGGCGCATCGTCCGGCTCGCGGTGACGACCACCGCGTCGTTCGCGAACACGTGGCTCGTGCAGCGGCTCGGTTCGTTCCATGCCGCGTACCCCGAAATCGAAATCACCGTCGAGACGCGCGCGCAACTGGTCGACTTGCGCCGCGACTACGTCGACGTCGCGATCCGGCACGGGCTGGGCCGCTATCCCGGGCATGCATCGTTCCGCATCTGGACGCCGGAGCTGTGGCCCGTGTGCAGCCCGCAACTGCTGGATCCCGCGCGCCCGATCGACGCCCCCGCCGATTGCCTGTCGTACCCGCTGCTGCAGGACGCCGACCGCGCCGACTGGGTGCTGTGGCTGCGCACGCAGGGCATCGAGGACGCACGCGCGCCGCGCGGCGCGAGCTTCAGCGAGGATGCGTTGCTGATCAGGGCCGCGGTCGCCGGGCAGGGCATCGCGCTGGTGCGCGACATCTATGCGCGCGACGAAGTCGCGGCCGGGCGGCTGGTTCGCGTGCTGGCGCGGCCCTGGCCGACCGAGTTTTCTTATTACGTCGTATGCAGCGAAGTGCGCCAGCACGAGTGGAAGATCGCCGCGTTCAGCGACTGGCTGGCGCGGGAGATCGGCCGCGACGAGCGCGACGCCTCCGATCTACTGGCTTGACCCGCGCACGGCAGCCGAGGCGAAGCCCTTGAGCTTGCCGGTCGCGAGCGCCGTGCCGAGCAGGATGATCGCGCACCCGGCGACCGTCTGCACGGTGATCGTCTCGTGCAGGAAGATCGCGCCCCACACCACGCCGAAGACCGGAATCAGGAACGTGACCGACGCCGCGTATTGCGCGCCCGCACTGCGAAGCAGCCCGAAATACAGCAGGTAGGCCACCGCCGTGCAGATCGCGCCGAGCAACACCACCGCGATCCATGCGGACGCATGCACGGGACCGTGCGGCCACATCGGCAGCGCGAGCGGCACGAGTGCGACGGCCGCGAACAACTGGCTGCCGAACGCGGACACGAACGGCCGCACGTTCGCGAGCTTGCGCTTCGAGTAATGCGCCGCGAACCCGTACGACAGCGTCGCGAGCATCGCGGCGGCGATCGCGCTCGGCGCGCCGGGCGTGCCGGTGCCGAGCGCCGAACCGGCGAGCACGACGACCCCGGCGAAGCCGAGCGCGAGGCCGATCGCCTGCGGTTTCGTCAGCGGCGCGCGCAGCCACACGTACGCGACGATCGCGGTCCACAGCGGGGTCGTTGCATTCAGGATCGAATCGGTGCCGGCCGTCACGAACAGGGCCGCATAGGTCAGCAGGCAGAATGGCAGCGCCGAGTTCGCGATGCCGACGACGAACAGCGGCACGACGTGCGCGCGGAATTCGTGCCGCGCTTGCGCATCGCGCAGCACCGGGGACAACAGCACGGCCGCGATCGCGACGCGCAATGCGATCAGCGGGACGACGCCGAATTCCGGCGCGCCCATGCGCATGAACAGGAAGGACGCGCCCCAGATGGCAGCCAGGGTCACGAGCTGCAGTGCATTCATCGACAGACTCCGTTCGGTGGATCGGACTGCGCCGGCGTGCGATACGCGCCGGCGCGGGCGAATGACCCATTGAACGTCATGCGTCCGTCGCGGCACAAACGAGGTTTCGTGAGGGGCGGTTTAGAAAATTGAATCGACGGGCACGCGGGCCCGGATCGCGCGCTCAGTGGCCGCGATAGAGCTTCGCGAGTTCGGCGTTGCTGGCCGCGGCGCGACGTGTCCGCCCGGTGTGCAGGCTGACGCGGCGGATCGCACGCGTGCGATGGGCGGTGTCGCGGTTGTCTTTCCAGTCGGCGACGCGGACCGCGCCGGTGCGCGTCCGGTCAGGCGCGCGCAACGACGGCGCGGCCTGTGCAACCGCCATCCGGCGCGCGGGTTTGCCGGCGAGCGGGGCGTCCTGTGGCGGATTGGCCAGTGGCGGACGGGCTGCCACCGCCGTTTCATCGGTCGAATGAAACGGGTAGACGGGTGCCGGCACGACCGGTATCAATGGCTCGTTCGACGCTTGAAGTACGGCTCCGGTCGCGACGGCGCCCGGCACACCGGAGCCCCGACAGACGGGATCGGCCTTGCAGGTCTGGTCGACCATCACGTAGCCGCCGACCAGCAGCACGAGCGTCAGTATGCTCAGGATTGGCGCGCTCGATGCGCGCGGCCGCTGGAAAGCCGCGTTGCGCAGCGCTCGGGCGACGCGCGACGACCATGTATGGAACGACCGCGGCGCATGCGCGGCACGCGCGTCGGCCGGTGTGTGGCCAATCGACTCGAACGGCCAGTTCCACTGACCGCAGACGGGGCAATGCTCGAGCGCGCGGAACGCCACGAAACCGCATTCGCGGCAGCGGCAGCAAGCGGCGTGCCGCGATTCGGCGCGCGTGTTCAGCACGGCCCGCCAGGCATCGCGCGCGCGGACACGCCGGTTGGGCAGGACGCGCATCGTCAGCGACCGGCGCGCGCCATCGTCGGGTTACACATCGGCGGTCGTTCGCATGCGGTGTTCATGTCATTCTCCATAACATCGGACGCGTGGAACCCGTTCGTCCGCGGCTGCCTGCCGCTTCATTCTTGGTCGTTCGCGCGTGAAACGCAAGGCGCATGTCGCGCGTCGCGTGCCGCACATTTCGTGCCGCCCGTCTCGTGCTAGCCGCCGTGCCGTTGCCGGGACGCGAGCGTGCCGAGCGTCTCCAGCGCGCGCTCGACGGCCGGTGTCCACGGCCGCCCGTAGTTGAGCCGCAGATAGCGGCGAAAGCCGCCGGTCGCGGAGAAGATCGGCCCGGGCGCGATGCTGACACCGCTCTCCATCGCGTCGTCGAACAGGTGCATCGCATCCATGTGCGGCGGCAGTTCGATCCACAGAAAATATCCGCCGCGCGGCGCGAACACTTCGGTGTCAGCCGGAAAATACGCGCGCACGGCCGACAGCATCTGAGCCTGGTGCGCGGCGAGATTGCGTCGCAGCTTGCGCAGGAACCGGTCGTATGCGCCGTCGCGCAGGTAACTCGAAATCGCCATCTGCGCGGGTACGTCGGCGGCCGGCCCGCTCGCGCCTTTGGCCTGACGGATCTGCCGCACGAAGCGGCCGGCCGCGACCCAGCCGATCCGGAACCCGGGCGCGAGACATTTCGAGAACGACCCGCAATGCAGGACGAGCCCGCTGTCGTCATACAGTTTCGCGGGGCGCGTGGGGGCCGTGCCGAACTGCAGTTCGCCATACACGTCGTCCTCGATCAGCGGCACGCCGCGCGACGCGAGCAGCTCGATCAGCGCGCGCTTGCGCTCGTCGGTCAGCGTCGCGCCGGTCGGGTTGTGGAACGACGTCATGAACCAGCACGCGCGCACCGGATGCGTGTCGAGCGCTTCGGCGAGCGCGTCGAGATCGAGGCCCGTGCGCGGGTCGACCGGAATCTCGACGGCCTTCAGGTGCAGGCACTGGACGACCTGCAGCACCGCGTGGAATGCCGGCCGTTCGATCGCGACGATGTCGCCCGGGCGCGTCAGCGCCTGCAGGCTGAGCGTCAGTGCCTCGATCGCTCCCGTCGTGATGACGATCTCCTCCAGCGGCAGCGACGCGCCCGCATTCAGGTAACGCAACGCGATCTGGCGGCGCAGCGCGTCGTAGCCGGGCGGCAAGCCCGCCAATAGCTTGCCGCGGTCCATGTTGCGGGCGGCCGACGCGACGTGACGCCACAGGCTGCTCATCGGGAACAGCGAATAGCTCGCGAATGCCGAGCCGAGCGGCACGACGTCGTCGCATTTGAGCGAGTCGAGCAGGCGGAACAACGCGTCGTCGTCGCCGGTTTGTGCCGCACCTGGCTTGCGCGGCGGATCGTGGCCGAACCGCACGTGCTTGTCGGCCAGGTTCGCCACGAAATAGCCGGAGCGCGCCCGCGCGACGATCAGGCCCTCGCTTTCGAGCGCGTAGTACGCGCGAAACACGGTGGACGGACTCACGCGATACGCGCGGCATGCCGCTCGCACGGTCGGGATGCGCGCGCCGGCCGCGAGGTCGCCGCGCCGGATGGCGTCGGCGATCGTCTGTGCCAGCACCGCATAGCGCTTCATGCCTGTCCCCCGGGCCGATCGGGCCTCGATGACAAAGAGTAGTACGGCAGCCGTCACGTGCAAGCGCGCCCCAAATCGCTGATCCGTATGTTTCAGGCGTCCTCTGATCCTTTTCTTTCGTCTGACCAGAAGGCACACTCCCGCAAGTTTTGTTCCCGATGTCCGACCGATACGGAATTCACGCTGCCCGACGGCGGATCCGTGGCGCCCGCGCTTTCCGCGCGGGTCCTTTTCTGCGGCCGTCCTAGTCCTTACCTTACCCGGAAGTATCCAGCGTGAAATTGAAGACCCTCGTCGCGGGCCTCGTGGCCGGCCTCGCCCTCAACCTGTTCAGCGGCGTGGCAGCCGCAGCCTGCGTCAACAATCCCGCCGCCCAGCCGAATGCGACGTTCCCCGCCGCGCTGACCGGCAAGCTCGTCTATCACAGCTACGTCAAGTACGGCGACGGCACGAGCCAGCTGTTCCTCTACGATTTCTCGGCCCGCACGCTGACGCAACTCAGCAAGAGCGCGTGGGGCATCACCGATCCGATGAACGGCGTGTTCAGTCCCGACGGCAAGTGGCTCGCGTTCATGGGGATCAGCAACGGCGCATGGAACGTGTTCATGCTGCAGCTCGGCGCCGGCACGCCGCCCGTCAACATGACGCACAGCACGGGCGCCACGCGCAACGAAGACCCGAAGTTCAGCGCGGACGGCAAGACGCTCGTGTTCAAGCAGAACGGCGACGTCAAGCAGGCGACGCTGTCGTACACGAGCGCGGGCCCGGTGTTCACGTCGATCGTGAGCCTGACGAACGCGCCGGCCGGCGCCGAATACTCGATGCCGTTCCTCGCGCCGGACGCGAGCGCCGTGTACTACGCGACCGGCACCGGCTCGAACATGGGGCTGATGAAGCGCACGATCGCGACCGGCGTCACCGCCGTGTTCGATCGTCCGGCCGGGCTGCAGACGTACTACCCGACCGTGCGTGCGGACGGCATGGTGTACTACGCGCGCTGGAAGGACAGCGGCGGGGCCGACCAGATCTACGCGAAGACGGCCGACCCGGCGTCGACGCCGAGCGCGCTGGCGCTCAACGACTGCATGAGCAACAACTCGGACCCGGCGCCTGTCAGTGGTACGAACTACCTGTTCTTCTCGTCGACGACGGCGGGCGGCTATCAGCTCTACGTCGGCGACGTGTCGACCGGCCAGCGCTGGAGCCTGTCGCAGTTCGGCGTGAATGCGGATGCGACGAAGGCGAAGCTCGGGGCGAACTACTACGGCGGCCCGGCCGCGGCGCGCACGCTGCTGTCGCAGGGGCGGCCGGCCGCGGCGTCGGCGAGCTACAACGCGTCGCTCACGCCGGACAAGGCATTCGACGGCAACACGACGAGCACGCGCTGGGATTCGCCGGAAGGCGCGGGCGTCGATCCGCAGTGGATCTCCGTCGATCTCGGCGCGACGAAGACGATCAGCAGCATCGATCTGTACTGGGACGCGGGCGCGCTCGTCTACCAGATCCAGACGTCGAACGACAATGCGAACTGGACGACGATCTACTCGACGAGCAACGGCGTGTCGTACGGCCATGTGACGCTGCCGAACCTCAACGGGCAGGGCCGTTACGTGCGGATGCTCGGCACGAAGCGGGCGACGCAGTGGGGGTACTCGCTCGATGAAATGCAGGTGTGGGGATCGTAAGTACCAGCAAAAAGCGGCCTTGATTGAAGGCCGCTTTTTTTGCTTCAAATGCTGCCCGCTTCACGCATGCAGCACATGCGCCGGAAACGCCGGCGCTGCGCTCGCCGCCCCCTGCGCGAGCGGCGCGACCTGCTTGCGGCGCTCGCGCGTCGGCGCGACGCCGAACGCGTCGCGATAGCTCTTGCTGAAGTGGCATGCCGACTGGAACCCGCACGCCATCGTGATGTGCATGATCGACATGTCGGTCTGCAGCAGCAGCTCGCGCGCGCGGCGCAGCCGCAACGTCAGGTAGTAGTGCGTCGGCGTCATCCCGAGATGCTCGCGGAAGAGGCGCTGCAACTGCCGCTGCGACATGTTCGCGAGCCGCGCGAGTTCCTCGCGCGACAGCGGCTCCTCGATGTTGTTCTCCATCAGCGCGATCACTTCGAACAACGACTTGTTCGCCGAGCCGAGGCGCGCGACGAGCGGCATGCGCTGCTGCGCGCTCGTGTCGCGCACGTGTTCGACGATGAACTGCTCGGCGATCTGCGTGACGCGTGCGGTGCCGACGCGCGCGGCGATCAGGTTCAGCATCATGTCGAGCGGCGCGACGCCGCCCGTGCACGTGATGCGGTCGCGGTCGATCACGAACAGTTCCTTCAGGAAGCGCGTGTCCGGAAACTCCTCCTTCAGCGCCGACATGTTCTCCCAGTGGATCGCGCATGCGTAGCCCGCGAGCAGCCCCGACTTCGCGAGCGCATAGGTGCCCGTGCACAGGCTGCCGAGCGGGATGCCCGCGCGCGCGAAGCGGCGCAGGGTCGAAAGATGGGCAGGCGTGGTCGCACGCTGCACGTCGACGCCGCCGCAGACGAACACGATGTCGGGTTGCCCCGCGCATTCGGCCGGGCCCGTATCGACCGTGAGGCCGTTGCTCGCCGTGACCGGGCCGCCGTCCGGACTGATCACCGACCAGCGGTAGAGCGGCTGGCCGCTCAGGTAGTTCGCCATCCGAAGCACCTCGATCGCATTGGTGAACGCGATCATCGTGAAGTTCGGTAAAGGCATGAACGCGAAGTGGGACAGCGACGCTGTGCGGTCGGGCGACATGGGGAGCGTTCCTTGAATCTCTAATAGCTTTTCGCCCGGGGCACGGATCGGGCTGCGGTATTGTGTGAGCGAGCGCAACAAGCGTGCCATACGGCTAAACCCTAGCTCCATACGTTGTCTGGGCGTAAGGCCGATGCTGCACTGCACCGTATCCGGGACAAGCCGCACCCCGAATGAGCGGCAAACGCACTGCCGGTGTGCGTGTCCATAGGTGAATCATCGATACCGTTTCGGCAGGTCATCCCGAAAAGCACGACCGGTCACTTGTATAAAACGGACGTGCATGGCGGAAAAGGCAAAGAACGCGTCTAAATTCATCAATCCGCCGAAAATCCGAACGACAAGAATAGAGCCGTCGGCAGCCTTGCACTGGACGAGCGGGAAACCCAGGCACGGCGGGCCTTGAGCTTCGGTTACAGCCCTTTATTCTTCGTCACGGACGCACTATGTCGAACACCCAGCCTTTCTTCTCGCAGCCCCTTGCCGAGCGCGACGCGCCGGTGCGCAGCGCCATCCTGAAGGAACTCGAGCGTCAGCAGTCGCAGGTCGAGCTGATCGCGTCGGAAAACATCGTGTCGCGCGCCGTGCTCGAGGCGCAGGGCTCGGTACTGACCAACAAGTACGCGGAAGGCTATCCCGGCAAGCGCTACTACGGCGGCTGCGAATTCGCCGATGAAGTCGAGGCGCTCGCGATCGACCGCGTGAAGCAGATCTTCAACGCCGGCTATGCGAACGTACAGCCGCACTCGGGCGCGCAGGCGAACGGCTCGGTGATGCTCGCGCTGGCGAAGCCGGGCGACACGGTGCTCGGCATGTCGCTCGACGCGGGTGGTCACCTGACGCACGGCGCGAAGCCGGCGCTGTCGGGCAAGTGGTTCAACGCGGTCCAGTACGGCGTGAACCGCGACACGATGCGGATCGATTACGACCAGGTCGAGGCGCTCGCGCACGAGCACAAGCCGAACCTCATCATCGCCGGCTTTTCGGCGTACCCGCGCGCGCTCGACTTCGCACGCTTTCGTGCGATCGCCGACAGCGTCGGCGCGAAGTTGATGGTCGACATGGCGCACATCGCGGGCGTGATCGCCGCGGGCCGCCACGCGAACCCGGTCGAGCACGCGCACGTCGTCACGTCGACCACGCACAAGACGCTGCGCGGCCCGCGCGGCGGCTTCGTGCTGACCAACGACGAGGAGATCGCGAAGAAGATCAACTCGGCCGTGTTCCCCGGCCTGCAAGGCGGCCCGCTGATGCACGTGATCGCCGGCAAGGCGGTGGCGTTCGGCGAGGTGCTGCACGCGGACTTCAAGACCTACATCGACAACGTGCTCGCGAACGCGCAGGCGCTCGGCGAAGTGCTGAAGGCCGGCGGCGTCGATCTCGTCACGGGCGGCACCGACAACCATCTGCTGCTGGTCGACCTGCGCCCGAAGGGCCTGAAAGGTGCGCCGGTCGAGCAGGCGCTGGAACGCGCGGGCATCACCTGCAACAAGAACGGCATCCCGTTCGACACCGAGAAGCCGACCGTCACGTCGGGCATTCGCCTCGGCACGCCGGCGGGGACGACGCGCGGTTTCGGCGTCGCGGAGTTCCGCGAGATCGGCCGCCTGATCCTCGAAGTGTTCGACGCGCTGCGCGCGAACCCGGAAGGGGACCACGCAACCGAACAGCGCGTGCGCCGCGAGATCTTCGCGCTGTGCGAGCGCTTCCCGATCTACTGATCGACCCCCACAAGAACAGTCACACGAGCGAGAGCAGATATGAGCACGCTGCATCAGGACAGCATCATCATCGACGGACTGAACATCTCGAAGTTCGAGAAGCCGGTGTTCGAGGACATGCGCCGTGGCGGCATCACGGCCGCGAACTGCACGGTGTCGGTGTGGGAGAACTTCACCAAGACCGTCGACAACATCGGCGTGATGAAGAAGAAGATCCGCGACAACGGCGAGCTGCTGACGCTCGTGCGCACGACGGACGACATCTTCCGCGCGAAGAAGGAAGGCAAGACCGGGATCATCCTGGGCTTCCAGAACGCGCATGCGTTCGAGGACAACCTCGGCTACATCGAAGCGTTCGCCGACATGGGCGTGCGCGTCGTGCAGCTTTGCTACAACACGCAGAACCTGGTCGGCACCGGTTGCTACGAGCGCGACGGCGGCCTGTCGGACTTCGGGCGCGAAGTGATCACCGAGATGAACCGCGTCGGCATCATGGTCGACCTGTCGCACGTGGGCGGCAACACGTCGTCGGAAGCGATCGCGTTCTCGAAGAAGCCGGTGTGCTATTCGCACTGCCTGCCGTCGGGCCTGAAGGAGCATCCGCGCAACAAGAGCGACGCGCAGCTGAAGGAGATCGCCGATGCGGGCGGCTTCGTCGGCGTGACGATGTTCGCGCCGTTCCTGAAGCGCGGGATCGAAGCGAACATCGACGACTACATCGAGGCGATCGACTACGTCGTGAACCTGATCGGCGAGGACGCGGTCGGCATCGGCACGGACTTCACGCAGGATTTCGCGAAGGAATTCTTCGACATGCTGACGCATGACAAGGGCCGCTATCGCCAGCTGACGAACTTCGGCAAGGTGATCAACCCGGACGGCATCCGCACGATCGGCGAATTCCCGAACCTGACCGCGGCGATGGAACGCCACGGCTGGAAGGAGTCGCGTATCCGCAAGATCATGGGCGAGAACTGGGTGCGCGTGTTCAAGGACGTGTGGGGCGCGTAAGCGCCACTCCCGCCGAACCCGCTACTCGCGTTTCAACATAAAAAAATCGGGACGTGCCAACGCTTGCCGCGTTGGCGCGCGGACGATGTCGCGCCTGCGCACTGAACCGCGCGGCCACTTTCCTCACGGAGTCACCACGATGCAACCGCAACTGCCGATCAACGTCGATCCCGATACCGGCGTCTGGACCACCGACGCGCTGCCGATGCTGTACGTGCCGCGCCACTTCTTCACGAACAACCACGTCGCCGTCGAGGAAGCGCTCGGCGTCGAAGCGTATGCCGAAATCCTCTACAAGGCCGGCTACAAGTCCGCGTACCACTGGTGCGACAAGGAAGCGAAGCTGCACGGCCTGACCGGCATGGCCGTGTTCGAGCACTACCTGAAGCGCCTGTCGCAACGCGGCTGGGGCCTGTTCTCGATCATCGAGGCCGATCCGGCGAGCGCCCGCGCGAAGATCGAACTGCGCCACTCGTCGTTCGTGCTCCAGCAGCCGGGCAAGGAAGGCAAGCTCTGCTACATGTTCGCGGGCTGGTTCGCCGGTGCGATGGACTGGGTCAACGACACGACGCCGGAAGGCAAGGGCGCGCCGCGCGCGCAATCGAAGGAAGTGCAGTGTGCGGCCGAGCATCACGACCACTGCGTCTTCGAAGTGTCGCCGATCGCGCACTGACGCATTGATTCACTGAAACAGAACAACACCCGCAACACGAGACATTCGAACGCCAGAGGTCGCCAGCGATGCGTTATCCCCACCTGTTCAAACCCATGCAGCTGAACCAGCTGACGCTGCGCAACCGGATCGTCAGCACCGCGCACGCGGAGGTGTACGCCGAGCCGGGCGGCCTGCCGGGCGACCGCTATATCCGCTACTACGAAGAAAAGGCGAAGGGCGGCGTCGGCCTGGCCATCTGCGGCGGTTCGAGCCCGGTGTCGATCGACAGCCCGCAGGGCTGGTGGAAATCGGTGAACCTGTCGACCGACAAGATCATCGACCCGCTCACGCGCCTGGCCGACACGATGCACAAGCACGGCGCGAAAATCATGATCCAGGCGACGCACATGGGCCGCCGCTCGTCGTTCCACGGCGAGCACTGGCCGCACCTGATGTCGCCGTCGGGCGTGCGCGAACCCGTGCACCGCGGCAATGCGAAGATCATCGAGATCGAGGAAATCCGCCGCATCATCGGTGATTTCGCGGCGGCCGCGAAGCGCGTGAAGGCGGCCGGCATGGACGGCATCGAAATCTCCGCCGCGCACCAGCACCTGATCGACCAGTTCTGGAGCAAGCGTTCGAACCATCGCACCGACGAATGGGGCGGCAGCCTCGAAAACCGCCTGCGCTTCGGCATCGAAGTGCTGACGGCCGTGCGCGAGGCGGTCGGCAAGGATTTCTGCGTCGGCCTGCGCATGTGCGGCGACGAATTCCACGAGGACGGCCTCGATCACGAGGCGCTGAAGGAAATCGCGCAGGCGATGTCGGAGACGGGCCTGATCGACTACCTGAGCGTGGTCGGCTCGGGCGGCGACACGCACAACACGATCGCCAACTGCATGCCGCCGATGGCGTTGCCGCCGGAGCCGTTCGTGCACCTCGCGGCCGGCATCAAGTCGGTCGTGAAGATTCCGGTGATGCACGCGCAGAGCATCCGCGATGCGGGCCAGGCCGAGCGCCTGCTCGCAAACGGGATGATCGACCTGGTCGGCATGACGCGCGCGCAGATCGCCGATCCGCACATGGTGATCAAGATCCGCGACGGCCGCGAGGACGAAATCAAGCAGTGCGTCGGCGCGAACTACTGTATCGACCGTCAGTACAACGGCCTCGACGTGCTGTGCATCCAGAACGCGGCGACGTCGCGCGAAGCGACGATGCCGCACATCATCGAGAAGTCGCGTGGCCCGAAGCGCAAGGTCGTGGTGGTCGGCGCGGGTCCCGCGGGCCTGGAGGCGGCGCGTGTCGCGAAGCTGCGCGGCCACGACGTCGTGCTGTTCGAGAAGAACGCGGAAGTGGGCGGCCAGGTGATGATCGCCGCGAAGGCGCCGCAGCGCGAACAGATGTCGGGGATCATCCGCTGGTTCGACATGGAAACGAAGCGTCTGGGCGTCGACCGGCGCCTCGGCGTGGCCGCCGACGAGAAGATGATCATGGCCGAGAAGCCGGACATCGTCGTGCTCGCGACGGGCGGGTCGAGCTTCACGTGGCAGGTGCCGGCGTGGGGCGTGGCCGAAGGCCTCGCGGTCAGCTCGTGGGACATCCTGACCGGCAAGGTCGAGCCGAAGCAGAACGTGCTGCTGTTCGACGGCGTGAGCACGCATGCCGGCGCGGGCGTGGCCGACTTCATGGCGAGCCGTGGCTCGAAGGTCGAGGTGGTGACGCCCGACGTGAAGGTGGCCGACGACTGCGGCGGCACGACGTTCCCGATTTTCTACCGTCGCCTGTACGCGTTCGGCGTGATTCCGACGCCGAACACGATGCTCGATCGCGTCTATGAAGAGAACGGCAAGATGATCGCCGTGCTGCGCAACGAATACACGGAAGAACTGGAAGAGCGCGCCGTTGACCAGGTGGTGATCGAGAACGGTTCGTCGCCGAACGACGAGCTGTACTGGAAGCTCAAGCCGGAATCGGTGAACCGCGGCCAGATCGATCCGCACACGCTGTTCGCGGCCGAGCCGCAACCGTGCCTGTCGGAAGAGCTCGGCAACGGCCGTTTCCTGCTGTTCCGTGTCGGCGACTGCATCTCGATGCACAACGTCCACGGTGCGATCTACGACTCGCTGCGTCTCGTGAAGGATTTCTAAAAGATGAACCCGTCCTTCCTCATTACCGCCCTGTTGTGGCTGTCGGTGGCGGGGCTCGCGTTCGCGGTCGCGAAGCGCTCGTCCTACTGGCGTCTGGGCCGCGCGACGGCGCCCGGCTCGTTCGGCGTCGCGAACCTGTTCGCGATTCCGAAGCGTTATTTCGTCGACCTGCACCACGTGGTCGCCCGCGATCCGTACATCGCGAAGACTCACGTCGCGACCGCCGGCGGCGCGATCGGCGCGCTCGCACTGGTGTTCGTCAACTACGGCCTCGCGATCTACTCGCCGTGGCTCGACAAGCTGATCTTCGTCGCGGCGCTCGCGATGCTGGTCGGCGCGGTGTTCGTGTGGCGCCGCCGCGCGGCGAAGGACGTGCCGGCGCGCCTGTCGCGCGGCCCGTGGAACACGCTGCCCTGGCTGCTCGGTTCGTTCGCGCTCGGCCTCGTGCTGTTCATGCTGGTGCCGACCGGCGCGATGTCGGGCGCGTTCGCGGTGCTCTGCGCGCTGCTGATCGGCATCGGCGCGTTCACGATGACGGTCGGCGCCGCGAAGGGCGGCCCGATGAAGCACGCGATCGCCGGCCTGCTGCATCTCGCGTTCCACCCGCGCCAGGAGCGTTTCGCGGCCACCCGTGAATCGTTCACCGGCAACGGCACGGCCACGCCGCCGACCGCACTGAAGCTGCCGGACATCGAGCATCAGGAGTACGGCGTCGCGAAGCCGGTCGAATTCCGCTGGAACCAGTTGCTGAGCTTCGACGCATGCGTGCAGTGCGGCAAGTGCGAAGCCGCGTGCCCCGCGTTCGCGTCGGGCCAGCCGCTGAATCCGAAGAAGCTGATCCAGGATCTCGTGGTCGGGATGGCCGGCGGCACCGATGCGGCGTACGCGGGCAGCCCGTCGCCGGGCCTCCCGGTCGGCCAGCATCGCGGCGAGCCGAACGGCCCGATCGTGTCGGGCCTGATCGAGGAACAGACGCTGTGGTCGTGCACGACCTGTCGCGCATGCGTGCAGGAATGCCCGATGCTGATCGAGCACGTCGACGCGATCGTCGACATGCGCCGCAACCGCACGCTCGTGCACGGCACGGTGCCGGGCAAGGGCCAGGAAGTGCTCGCGAACCTGCGCGAGACGGGCACGATGGGCGGCTACGACACGGCCGCGCGCTACGACTGGTCGGTCGACCTGAGCGCGCCGGTCGCGCAGCCGGGCAAGCCGGTCGACGTGCTGTTCGTCGCGGGCGAAGGCGCGTTCGACATGCGCTACCAGCGTACGCTGCGCGCGTTCGTCAAGGTGCTGAACAAGGCGGGCGTCGATTACGCGGTGCTTGGCCCGACCGAGACCGATACGGGCGACGTCGCCCGCCGGCTCGGCGACGAAGCGACGTTCCAGCAGATGGCGAAGCGCCTGATCGGCACGCTCGGCACGCTGTCGTACCAGCAGATCGTGACGGCCGACCCGCACGTGATGCACAGCCTGCGCAACGAATACCGTGCGCTCGGACTGCGCGTGACGGTCAAGCATCACACGACCTATCTGGCCGAACTCGCCGACAGCGGCAAGATCGCGCCGAAGGCGGTCGAGGCGCTGCAGGAGAAGCGCACCACGTATCACGATCCGTGCTACCTCGGCCGCTACAACGGCGAGATCGAAGCACCGCGCAAGCTGTTGAAGACGATCGGCATCCAGGTCGTCGAGATGGAGCGCAACGGCATGCGCGGCCGCTGCTGCGGCGGTGGCGGCGGTGCGCCGCTGACCGACATCCCCGGCAAGCAGCGCATTCCGGACATCCGCATCGCCGACGCGCGCACGATCGGCGCGGACGTGGTCGCGGTTGCGTGCCCGAACTGCACGGCCATGCTCGAAGGTGTCGTGGGCCCGCGCCCCGACGTGCTCGACGTCGCCGAACTCGTCGCTGCCTCGCTGGAGTGAATCGATGAATACGATCAAACGAATCGATCCGCGCCGGCCGTTCATCATCACGGCCGCCGGCCTGAAGCGCATCACGCTCGGCGAGGAAGGCAGCGCCGATGCGAACGCCGCGCAGTGGTCCGCGCACGGTCATGGCGGCGCGGCCGCGAAGCCGCGCCGCGCGCTGCAGGACCCGAAGCACGTGATGCTGGTGGTCGCGCACAGCGAACGCGGCGCGCTCGACGACCATTCGCGGCAGGCGATTGCCGCTGCCGCCGTGCTCGCCGATGCGCAGACGGAAGTCGCGCTGCTCGCGTTCGGCGAACTGAAGGATGACGTCGCGGAACTCGGCGTCGACAAGCTGATCGAGCTGGCCGGCTTCGAGCGCCGTGCGTTCGATCCCGAAAGCGAACTGCAAGCATTGCAGGCCTGCGTGGCCGCGCTCGCACCGAAGCACGTGTTCGTGCCCGACAACGCGACGGGCGACGGCGATCTCGGCCGGCGTTACGCGGCGGCCGCCGGCGCGAGCGTCGCGACCCACGTCGTCGAAATCGACGCGAAGCATGTGGGCGCGTATGCGCAGGCCGGGCGTGCGTTTGCCACCCGGGCGCTGCCCGACGTGATCCTGCTCGCGCAGAACGCGGTGGACGCGAAGCTGCCGTTCGTCGGTGCGGGCGAGCGCGTCGCCGCCGACTTCATCCGCCCGGCGCGGGATGCCGCGCAGCCGTACCGCGATCTCGGCCTCGACGAAATCGACGCAGCCCAGGTCGCGCTCGAGGAAGCCGATTTCATCGTGTCGGCCGGCAACGGCGTGTCGGACATCGGCGCGTTCGAGCGGCTGGCCGGCGTGTTCGGCGCGGCGATCGGCGCGAGCCGCGTCGCGGTCGACAACGGCCACTTCACGCGCGACAAGCAGGTCGGCGCGACCGGCAAGACGGTCGAGGCGAGCGTGTACATCGCGTTCGGCATCTCGGGCGCGGTGCAGCACCTGCAGGGGATCAAGGATTGCCGCCACGTGATCGCGGTCAACCTCGACGGCAGCGCGCCGATCGCGAAGCGCGCGAACCTGACGGTGGTCGGCGACGCGCAGGCGACGATCGCCGCGCTGATCGAACAGGTCCAGGCCGCGCGGGCCGCGCGCGGCGAATCGCCGGCCGCGGTCGGTACCCGTGAACCCGAAGGAGTCGCCGCATGAACGCCCCTCGTCCCTTGCAACGCATCGCGGTGCTCGTGTCCGTCGGCCGGCATCCGGTCAGCGGCGTCGCGCGCTACAGCCGCAACGATGCGGCCGCGCTCGAAACCGGCCGGCAGCTCGCCGACAAGCATCGCGCGACGCTCGATGTGATTCATGCCGGCGACCCCGCGAATGCGGCGCTCGCCGAGTATCTGGCGCTCGGTGCGCGAGAGGTCGAAGTGCTGGCCTGCCGCGACGGCGACGATGCCGTGCACGCACTCGCCGCGCGCCTCGACGGCTACGACCTTGTGCTGACCGGCACGCGCGCCGAGGGCGCGTACGACACCGGGATGCTGCCGTATCGCATCGCCGCGGCGCTCGGCTATCCGCTCGTGGGCTCGGCCGTCGACGTGACGGTCGACGGCGGTCGCGCGGCGGTTCGGCAATTTTTGCCGAAAGGGCTGCGGCGGCGTGTCGACGCGGCGCTGCCGGCCGTCGTCGCCGTGCATCCGCTTGCGAGCGTGGAGCCGCGCTATGCGTATGCGCGGCTGCGCGCCGGCGCGATCCGGCCCGCGCTCGCGGCGCCCGGCGCGGACGCCGATGCGGCCGCGTGGACGGTCGGCCCGGTCGAGCGTAAACCCGTAAAGCTGGTTGCCGCCGAGAAGCGCTCCGGGCATGCGCGGATGCTGTCCGCGACGACGACCGAAAGCCGTGGCGGCAACGTCGTAAATGAAGGGAGTTCGGTCGAAAAAGCACAAGTGATCCTCGCGTATTTGCGCGAGCATCAGCTCATCGACTACTGATTTTGATGCCTGTCGGCAAGAACCCAGGGATGCAAGGAATCCGGAGCAAACGATGAAAGTATCGGCAGACATTCGTGCATTGATCGAGCGGCGCAAGGAAGGGCACAGCCTCGACGCACCGTTCTACACGAGCGAGGACATCTTCGCGCTCGACATGGAGGCGATTTTCCGCCAGCACTGGATCCAGGTGGCGATCGAACCGGACATTCCCGAGCCGGGCGACTACGTGACAGTGGAGCTGGGCAGCGATTCGATCCTGATCGTGCGCGACGACGACATGGCGATCCGCGCGTTCCACAACGTGTGCCGTCACCGCGGCGCGCGCCTGTGCAACGAAGATAAAGGCTCGGTCGGCAACATCGTGTGCCCGTACCACAGCTGGACCTACAACCTGACGGGCCAGCTGATGTTCGCCGAGCACATGGGCGAGAAGTTCGATCGCTGCAAGCACAGCCTGAAGTCGGTGCACGTCGAGAATCTCGCGGGCCTGATCTTCATCTGCCTCGCGGACGAGCCGCCGGTCGATTTCGCGCAGATGCGCGCCGAGATGGAGCCGTACCTGCTGCCGCACGACCTGCCGAACACGAAGATCGCCGCGCAGATCGACATCATCGAGGAAGGCAACTGGAAGCTCACGATGGAGAACAACCGCGAGTGCTATCACTGCGTCGCGAACCATCCGGAGCTGACGATCTCGCTGTACGAATACGGCTTCGGCTACCAGCGTTCCGACGCGAACGCCGAAGGCATGGACGCATTCGCCGAAACGTGCGTGCGGCGCGGCAAGGAGTGGGCCGAGATGGGCCTGCCGTCCGCCGAAATCGAGAAGCTGCTCGACGTGACGGGTTTCCGCACGCAGCGCCTGCCGCTCGATCGCCACGGCGAATCGCAGACGCTCGACGCGAAGGTCGCGTCGAAGAAGCTGCTCGGCGGCTTCGACAAGGCCGATCTCGGCGGGCTGTCGTTCTGGACGCAGCCGAACTCGTGGCACCACTTCATGAGCGATCACATCGTGACGTTCTCGGTGATCCCGCTGTCGGCCGGCAAGACGCTCGTGCGCACGAAGTGGCTCGTGCACAAGGACGCGAAGGAAGGCATCGACTACGACGTGAAGAACCTCACGGCCGTGTGGAACGCGACCAACGACCAGGATCGCGCGCTCGTCGAATTCTCGCAGCGCGGCGCGACCAGCAGCGCGTACGAGCCGGGCCCGTATTCGCCGTACACGGAAGGTCTCGTCGAAAAATTCTCGGCCTGGTACATCGGCCGGCTCGCCGAAAAAACCGGCGCGTAGTACTTAGCAGCGTATATGCGGAGCAAGACATGATGCGAGATGCGGCCAATTTCGAGCCGGCGGACAGCCGGGTGACGCACCCGGCGTTCTGGAACGCGCTGCCCGAGCGCTGGACGAGCGACGTCGAGGAAACGCTGGTGTGCTGCCACGTGCGGCAGGAAACCCACGACGTGAAGAGCTTCTTCTTCCGTTCGCCGCAGGGCCGCACGTTTTCGTTCGAGCCCGGGCAGTTCATCACGCTCGAGCTCGACATCGACGGCGAGACGATCAATCGCTGCTACACGATCTCGTCGTCGCCGGCGCGGCCGCACACGATCTCGATCACGGTCAAGCGCGTGCCGGGCGGCAAGGTGTCGAACTGGCTGCACGACAACCTGCAGCCGGGCGCGGCGGTACGCGTGCTCGGCCCGGCCGGCGAATTCACGTGCGCACGGCATCCGGCGCGCAAGTACCTGTTCCTGTCGGCCGGCTCGGGCGTCACGCCGCTGATGTCGATGAGCCGCGCGCACCATGATCTCGCCGAGGATCGCGACATCCTGTTCGTGCACAGCGCGCGTACGCCGGACGACATCATCTTCGCGCGCGAGCTCGACCTGATCGCGTCGAACCACACGAATTTCCGCACGTCGTTCGTCGTCGAGCGCGTCGGCGCACGTACCAACTGGCCGGGCGTCACGGGCTTCCTGACGCTGCCGCTGCTGAAGCTGATCGCGCCGGATTTCATGGAACGCGAGATCTTCACGTGCGGCCCCGCGCCGTACATGAAGGCGGTGCGCGACCTGCTCGACGAAGCCGGCTTCGATCGCAAGCAGTATCACGAGGAAAGCTTCTCGTTCGAGACGCTCGCGCAGACCGCGAGCGACGAAGTGCTCGCCGAACTCGTGCCGGCCGCCGACGGTGTCGACGCCGCGACGAAGCAGTACACGGTCAGCTTCGCGAAGAGCAACCGCGAGATCGCGTGCGGCTCGGAGCAGCACGTGCTCGACGCGGCGCGCCAGTCGGGCGTGCGGCTGCCGGCCTCGTGCACGCAGGGCATGTGCGGCACCTGCAAGGTGAAGCTGGTGTCGGGGCAGGTCGAGATGAAGCACAACGGCGGCATCCGCCAGCGCGAGATCGATCAGGGGATGGTGCTGCTGTGCTGCAGCAAGCCGCTGTCGGATCTCGTGATCGACAAGTAGTCGAAACAGGCCATCGGCTGTCCGGGCGCGTCGCGTCCGGACAAGCTTCCGTCGGAAAACAACGATACCGCGGATTTGTGGTTGAAGAACCTAGAGAGACAACGCGCACGGTGCGCAGACCAAGGAGATCGACCATGAAACTGTTCGGAAAGCTGTTGTGGACCGGCGCTCTGTCGGCGATGGTGGCATTGAGCGCATCGGCGCTCGCCGATACGAAGCCGACGCTGAAAATCGGCTACGTCGAAGGCTGGGACGACAGCGTCGCGACGTCGAACGTCGCGGCCCGCGTGATCGAGAAGAAGCTCGGCTACGAAGTGAAGCTCGTGCCGGTCGCGGCCGGCATCATGTGGCAGGGCGTTGCGCGCGGCGATCTCGATGCGACGCTGTCCGCGTGGCTGCCGGTCACGCACGGCTCGTACTGGGACGAGTACAAGGCCAAGGTCGTCGACCTCGGCGCGAATTTCCCCGATGCGAAGATCGGCCTGATCGTGCCCGCGTACGTGAAGGCGAAGAGCATCGACGACCTGAACGCCGAGAAGGGCAGCTTCGGCGGCCGGATCGTCGGCATCGATGCGGGCGCCGGCGTGATGCGCAAGACCGACGACGCGATCAAGAGCTACGGGCTGAACTACACGCTGATGCCGAGCTCGGGCAGCGCGATGACGGCCGAGTTGTCGCGTTCGGTGGGCGCGAACAAGCCGGTGATCGTGACGGGCTGGGCGCCGCACTGGATGTTCGCGAAATGGAAGCTGCGCTTCCTCGAGGATCCGAAGAAGGTGTTCGGCGGCGCCGAGCACGTCGACAGCGTCGTGAATCCGGGCCTCGAAACCAAGGCGAAGCCGGTCGTCGCATTCCTGAAGAAATTCCAGTGGAAGCCGGGTGAAATCGACAGCGTGATGCTGGCGATCCAGAACGGCTCGAAGCCGGAAGCAGCCGCCGACGCGTGGATCGCAGCCCATGCGGACCGCGTGAATTCGTGGACGGAAGGCGCGCAGTAAGCACCTCGACATACGTCGTACGAATCATCATAAAAACACGCCGGGAATGGCATGCAGGAATCCGAAACAATCAGGATGTAATGCGGCCATATCCCGGAATTCTTTTTCAGATTCTGCAAAAAAGCCCGTAAGTTGTTACACTACGGCGCTTGTGCAGAATCATCACAGGAGGAACTGGATGAGTCAGGCAGGACTGCGTGCGAACCGCACCAGTGATGTTGGAACACCCATCTCACATGATTCGACGGGCCACACGCTGCATCGTGGCCTGACCTGGAAAGACGCTTTTTGGGTGACGAGCGGCGTGCCGGCAGGCGTGCTGTTCACGATCGGCGGCGTATGCGCGACGATCGGCCAGCCCGCGTGGGCGATCTGGATCGCCGCGATCACGATGGGGCTGATTCAAAGCGCGACTTATGCGGAAATATCGGGGCTATTTCCCCATAAATCGGGCGGCGCGTCGGTGTACGGCGCGATTGGCTGGGTCCGTTACAGCAAGCTGATTGCCCCGGTGTCCGTGTGGTGCAACTGGCTCGCGTGGTCGCCGATGCTTGCGCTCGGCTGTGGCCTCGCGGCGAGCTATGCGCTCACGAGCCTCTTTCCCGCCGATGCGGCGGTGCTGCACTGGCAACTCAAGGTTGCGGATCTCGGTTTCATCAAGCCGGGTCTGTCTCTGCGAATCAACGCGACGTTCATCATCGCGACGATTCTGCTTCTCATCACGTTCAAGCTTCAGCATAGCGGCGCATCGAAGGCTGCGCGTACGCAGCGCATTCTCGGGATTGCATCGCTCACGCCGCTCCTGATCGTCGGCATCGTGCCGTTCGTCACCGGCGACGTGCCGATGTCGAACCTGCTCCCGTTGCTGCCGCTCGGTCACGACGCGCAGGGCAACCTCACGGCCGCGACCTTCGGCTCGTGGAACGGGCAGGGCGTGACGATGGCGCTCGGCGCGATGTTCATGGCCGGCTGGGCCTCGTACGGCTTCGAGACGGCCGTCTGCTATACGCGCGAATTCCGCGATCCGCGGCGCGATACCGCCAAGGCGATTTTCTGGTCGGGTGCGTTGTGTCTCGTCGTGATGACGCTCGTACCGATGGCGTTCCAGGGCGCGCTCGGCACGCAGGCGATGCTCGATCCGGCGATTGGCGACGGCACCGGCGTCGCGGCCGCGATGGCGAAGATCGTCGGCGGCGGCGCGTGGGTCGCGAACGCGGTCGTCGTGATGCTGATGCTGTCGATCCTGCTGATCGTGATGACGTCGATGATGGGCTCGTCGCGCACGCTGTACCAGGCATCGGTCGACGGCTGGCTGCCGAAGTACCTGTCGCACGTGAACGAGCACGGCTCGCCCACGCGCGCGATGTGGACCGATCTCGGCTTCAACCTCGTGTTGCTGATGATGTCGGACTACATGACGGTGCTGTCGATCTCGAACGTCTGCTACATGCTGTTCGTATTCCTGAATCTCCAGTCCGGCTGGATCCACCGGATGGATCGCGGCAACTGGGACCGGCCGTTCCGCTGCCCGACCTGGCTGCTCGTCGCGGGCTCGATCTGCGGCTATGCGAACCTCGTCTACGTCGGCGCGGGCGCGAACCTGCAGGGTGAAGGCACGCTGCGCAACGGGCTGATCGCGATGCTGCTGATCGTGCCGGTGTTCCTGTTCCGCCACTACTGGCAGGATCGCGGCCGTTTCCCCGCGCAGATGCAGCGCGACATGGAGCTCGAAGTGCCGCAGCGCGCGATGTGGCTGAGCCTGATGCCGTATGCGGCGCTGATCGGTGCGGGGCTGACGATCTGGCTGTCGTATTACTTCGCGTGGGTGAAGTGATGCGGTAATGCATGCCGATGCGTGCGTGTGGCAGCACGCGATGGCTCCGCAAACCGCACACGGGGCCATCGCGAGAAGCGCCGGCGCAACACGACGGCAAAAAAAGGCCCGAACGGAACACGCCGGTCGGGCCTTGTTCGTTTCTGCCGCCTTCGAACGCGACGGCGGTCTGCTTACGGAAACACCACCGTCCGGTCGCCGTTCAAAAACACCCGCCGCTCGATGAACGCCTTCACCGCACGCGCGAGCGTGAGACTTTCGACGTCGCGTCCCACCGCGAGCAGTTGCTCGGGACGCAATGCATGATCGACACGCTCGACGACCTGCTCGATGATCGGGCCTTCGTCGAGATCGTCGGTGACGAAGTGCGCGGTCGCGCCGATCAGCTTCACGCCGCGCGCATGCGCCTGGTGATACGGCTTCGCGCCCTTGAAGCCGGGCAGGAACGAGTGGTGGATGTTGATCGCGCGATTCGCGAGCTTCGCGCTCGTCTCCTGCGACAGCACCTGCATGTAGCGTGCGAGGATCACGAGCTCGGCGCCGCTCGATTCGAAGAAGTCGAGCCATTGCGCTTCCTGCTGCGCCTTGGTCTCGGCCGTGATCGGGAAGTGCCGGAACGGCAGTCCGTGCTGCGCGGCGAGCGGCTCGAAGTCGGGGTGGTTCGACACGATGCCGACGATGTCCATCTTCAGCTCGCCCATCCGCCAGCGGAACAGCAGGTCCGCGAGGCAGTGCTCGAGCTTCGACACCATGATCAGCACCTTCGGCCGCGCATTGACGTCGTGGATCGCCCATTGCATGTCGCCCGCGTGGCCGCCGAGTCCGGCCGCGATCGGGGCGAATTCCTGGCGCAGCGCGTCGATCTGCAGCGTTTCATCCGTCGGATGAAACACGCAGCGCACGAAGAAGCGGTTGCTGAGATCGTCGTCGAACACGTTCAGCGCATCGACATAGCAGCGATGGCGATCGAGAAAGCCGACGACGGCGGCGACCTGGCCGGCCGCGCTCGGGCACGACAGTGTCAGGACGAATTGATCGGGGCGGTGCTCGGCGGTCATGAGACTCCTCGGATGGCAGGGGCGCACGGCCGCGCGGCGGCGCACGACAGCGCCGCGCCGCGCGGGTAGCGGGAGACTCAAGTAAATCAGGACGATTTCGGGCGGGATAGAACCAACCCGCCGTGTGGCTGGTATCGGTGCGCCAGCGGGGCCGGCGGGACGGGCGCTGCGTCAGGCCCCCGCGCACGCGTCGAGCAGCCAGCGCCGGAACACGTGCGTCGCGTCCGGCTCGGGCCGCTGCGGCGGCCGCACCAGGAAGTAGCCGCGCGACGTGACGACGGGCGCATCGACCAGTTTCACGAGCTGGCCGCACGCGACGAGTTCGTCGACGAGCGGCGACCAGCCGAGCGCCACGCCTTCGCCGAGCAGCGCCGCATGGATCACGAGCGCATAGCTGTTGAAGGTCACGCCGCGGGCGGCGGGTGGCGGTTCCAGGCCGTGCGCGTCGAACCAGCCCGACCACGACAGCCAGCGCTCGGGGCGCGTCGGCTGCACGTGCAGCAGCGGTAGCGCGAGCAGATGGTCGGGCCGCGTGACGCCCGGGTGCGCGTCGCGGAACGCGGGCGCGCAGACGGGCGTCACGGATTCCGGAAACAGCCGCGCGGCCGTGCACGACGGCCAGTGGCCGTCGCCGAACAGGATCGCGATGTCGCCGTGGTCACGCTGCGCGTCGTAATCCTGTGACGTGACGACGCGTACGTCGACGTCCGGCATCACGCGCTTCAACCCGGCCAGACGCGGCATCAGCCAGTAGGTCGCGAAACCGAAGTCGGTGACGATCGTGAGCGCGCCGTGCTCGCGGCGCGCGCGCAGCGTCGCGGTCGCGCCGCGCAGCGTGTCGAGGCTCAGGCGCACGGCTTCGTACAGGCACTCGCCATCGGCGGTCAGCGTGACGCCGCGCGGGCTGCGTTCGAACAGCGGCACGCCGAGTTCGGCTTCGAGTTGATACACCTGCTGGCTCACGGCCGGTTGCGTCGAGCCGAGCTCGCGCGCGGCGGCCGTGAAGCTCGCGAGCCGGGCGGCCGATTCGAACGCGCGCAGCGCCTGCATCGACGGTAACGGTTCGGGTTTCGACATAAGTCCCTCTAATGGCCCCATAAGGGCCGGACGCCTACCCGCGCGAATTCGGGCGGGCGATAGTGCGGCGGACGGTGCGGCACACGCGCTCCGTGGCGGCCGACAGGCCTCCCGCGATTCTAGCCAGCGCGGCCCGCCCGCGCGGCAGTTTCTTCAGGCCGCCTCCGTCATGCCGGACGTCTCGCTGCCCGAACGGCGAGCCGTTCCATTCGAACACCGCTTTCCCCACGACCGCCGATGACGAACCCGACACCCAACATCCTGATCCTGATGGCCGACCAGCTCACGCCGTTCGCGCTGCCGGCCTACGGTAACCGCGTCGCCCGCACGCCGACGCTCGACCGGCTCGCCGCCGAAGGCGTGGTGTTCGACGCCGCTTACTGCGCGAGCCCGCTGTGCGCGCCGTCGCGCTTCTCGCTGCTGACCGGCAAGCTGCCGTCGGGGATCGGCGCCTACGATAACGCCGCCGAATTGCCGGCGCAAACGCTGACGTTCGCGCACTACCTGCGCGCGGGCGGCTACCGGACGATGCTGTCCGGCAAGATGCATTTCTGCGGGCCCGACCAGTTGCACGGCTTCGAGGAACGCCTCACGACCGACATCTATCCGGCCGATTTCGGCTGGGTGCCCGACTGGGACAGCCCGACCGAGCGGCCGAGCTGGTATCACAACATGAGTTCGGTGCTCGACGCCGGCCCGTGCGTGCGCACGAACCAGCTCGACTTCGACGACGAGGTCACGTTCGCCGCGAAGCAGAAGCTGTACGACGTCGCGCGCGAGCGCGCGGCCGGGCACGATGCGCGGCCGTTCTGCATGGTCGTGTCGCTGACCCATCCGCACGACCCGTACGCGATCACGCGCGAATACTGGGATCGCTACGACGATGACGAGATCGACATGCCGGCCGTGCGGCTCGATGCGGCCGACAGCGATCCGCATTCGCAGCGGCTGCGCTTCGTCTGCGAGAACGACCGCACGCCGCCGACCGACGCGCAGATCCGCGCCGCACGCCGCGCGTATTACGGCGCGACGTCCTACGTCGATACGCAGTTCGGCAGCGTGCTGGCCGCGCTCGAGCAATGCGGGTTCGCCGACGACACGATCGTGATCGTCACGTCCGACCACGGCGACATGCTCGGCGAGCGCGGCCTCTGGTACAAGATGACGTTCTTCGAAGGCGGCTGCCGCGTGCCGCTGATCGTGCATGCGCCGGGCCGCTTCGACGCCGCGCGCGTGCGCGGGCCCGTGTCGCACGTCGACCTGCTGCCGACGCTCGTCGAGCTGGCCGGCGCCGCGCCCGCCGGCGGCTGGCCGGACCCGGTCGACGGCGCGAGCCTCGTGCCGCATCTGCACGGCACGCCCGCGCACGATGTCGCGCTCGGCGAATACCTCGCGGAAGGCGCGCTCGCGCCGGTCGTGATGATCCGCCGCGGCGACTGGAAATACGTGCATTGCCCGGCCGATCCCGATCAGCTCTACAACCTGTCCGACGACCCGCGCGAACTGACGAACCTGGCCGGCCGGCCGGAAGCCGCCGACGTGCTCGCCGCGTTCCGCGCGCACGCCGCGCAGCGCTGGAACCTGCCCGAGCTGGACAGGCAGGTGCGCGCGAGCCAGCGGCGCCGGCGTTTCCATTACGCGGCGACGACGCAGGGCCGCATCCAGGCGTGGGACTGGCAGCCGTTCACCGACGCGAGCCAGCGCTACATGCGCAATCACATCGAACTCGACACGCTCGAGGCGATGGCGCGTTTTCCGCGCGTCGGGCGCTGAGCGTCCGGCATCGCGGTCATTGAAAAACGACGGAGGAAGCGAACCATGAAACGGCAAGGCAATGCAGCAATCCGAAGGATCGGCGCGGCGTTCGCCGCCGCCGCGTGCGTGGTGGCGATGCAGCCTGCGTCTGCCGCCGATCCGCAGACGTGCAGCGACGTGAAGATGGCGGCGCCCGGCTGGACCGACATCGACGCGACGAACGCGATGGCGGGCGTCGTGCTGAAGGCGCTCGGCTATCGGCAGGACGTGGCGAACCTGTCGGTGCCGATCACGTACCAGGGGTTGAAGAAGGGGCAGGTGGACGTGTTCCTCGGCAACTGGATGCCCGCCCAGGCGCCGCTCGTGAAGCCGTTCGTCGACGAGAAATCGATCGACGTGCTGCATGCGAACTTGAGCGGCGCGAAGTTCACGCTCGCGGTGCCCGACTATGTGGCCGCCGCCGGCGTGCATACGTTCGCCGATCTCGCGCGCTACGCGGACCGCTTCGGCGGCAAGATCTACGGGATCGAGCCCGGCGCGCCCGCGAACCAGAACATCAAGCGGATGCTGTCCGACCACGCGCTCGGGTCCGCGAACTGGTCGCTCGTCGAATCGAGCGAGACCGGCATGCTCACGCAGGTCGAGCGCGCGGTGCGCGACAAGCGCTGGATCGTGTTTCTCGCGTGGGAGCCGCATCTGATGAACACGAAGTTCCATCTGACGTATCTGTCGGGCGGCGATGCGTATTTCGGCCCGAACTACGGCGGCGCGACGGTCAACACGGTCACGCGTTCCGGGTTCGCCGGCCAGTGCGCGAATCTCGCGCGGCTGTTCCGGCAGATGACGTTCTCGGTCGACGTCGAGAACCGGATGATCGCCGACATGCTCGACAACAAGACGTCGCCCGCGCTCGCGGCGCAGCATGCGCTGAAGGCCGAGCCCGCGTTGGTTGCCGCCTGGCTCGACGGCGTGACGACGGCGGCCGGCGCACCGGGCCTGCCGGCCGTGCGCGCGGCCCTCGACGCGCGCTGATTCCCTCTCTTCGGGCGGCCGGTTTTCACCGTGCCGCCTGTCTACGTGTTTTCCCGATCCGTCGCATCGTGACCATTTAGTGTCGCCTTCAGACGGGTGACGCGAAATATGGGTTTGTATTTTTCGCCAATGGCTGCGTTATTGCGGAAAACGAAATGCCGAAGCCAGCGGGGCGGTCTGAATTCGAATCCACCGGCGCATCGCGGCACGCGTCGGGAAGCGATTCTATCCATCGAACGGTTCAGGGAGGGTGGTCGACAATGAAGCACACGAAAGTTGCCGTAGCCGCCGCGCTTGCATGCGCGGCCTGTATTCCCGCCATCGGGCATGCGCAAAGCAGCGTGACGCTGTACGGGATTCTCGACGCCGGGATCACCTACGTGAACAACACGGGCGGTTCGCACGTGGTCAAGTTCGACGACGGCGTCGCATACGGAAACCGCTTCGGCCTCAAGGGCACCGAAGACCTGGGCGGCGGCCTGAAGGCCGTGTTCGCGCTCGAGAGCGGCTTCCGTCTCGGCAACGGGCAACTCGGCTTCGGCGGCGCCGAATTCGGACGGCAGGCGTATGTCGGCCTGCAGAACGACTGGGGCACGCTGTCGTTCGGTAACCAGCTCGACATCACGAACGAACTGGTGTCGATCTACAACATCTCGGCGTGGGGCAGCGGCTATGCGATCCACCAGGGCGACTTCGACCGCTTCAACGGCGACCGCCTGCCGAATTCGGTGAAGTTCCTGTCGAACGACATGAGCGGCTTCAAGGTCGGCGCGATGTACTCGTTCGGCAACGTCGCGGGCAACTTCCATCGCAACAGCGCATGGAGCGCGGGCGCGAGCTTCACGAAGGGCGACTTCTCGATCGGCGCCGCGTACACGCGCCTGAACAACCCGAACGGCATCTACGCGTTCGATCCGTACGCGATGATCGGCACGCACACGTTCCTCGGCCAGCAGACCGTCACCGTCGATCCCGCGACCGGCGCGCGCACCGACCTGTTCGCGAACACGCCGATGGACGTCGACAGCCAGGGCACGTTCGGCATCGGCACGAGCTACACGATCGGCAAGCTGACGCTCGACGCCAACTACTCGTATACGACGATCAAGGGCTTCGGCCAGTCGTCGCACATGCAGGTGTACGAAGGCGGCGGCCTGTACCAGTTCACGCCGGCGCTGAGCTTCATCGCGGGCTACCAGCACACGCGCTTCGAAGGCCATCACTGGAACCAGGGCACGGCCGGCCTGCATTACCTGCTGTCGAAGCGCACCGACGTGTACATCTCCGGCGACTATCTGCGCGCGTCGCAGGGTGTCGATGCGGTGATCGGCTACAGCTTCACGCCGTCGACGACGCAAACGCAGGCCGACGTGCGGATCGGGATGCGGCATTCGTTCTAAGCGGGGTGGTGGGGTGGTGTGACGTCTTCAGCGAGGTCTCTCTTTGGCGCGAACCGCGGTTCGCGCTTTTTTTTTTGTGCGGTGTGCCGGCTCGACGGCGCGCGTGCCGGCGGCCGGCCGGTTTTCAGCCGTTGGCATATCATCGCGATTTGGCCGCGTCCGCACCGTTACCGCACGCCCACTCGCGTGCGGCGTCGCTGTTCCCGAACGGTTGCAGTGCGCACCGCCAACCGCCGAGACCCCGATGACTACCCCCGTGCCCGATTCCAGTCCGTTGTCCCCGTTACCCGCCAACCTGTTCCGCCACGCGCCGTTCCAGCGTTTCTGGGGCACGCGCGTGATGTCGTCGCTGGCCTTCCAGATCCTGTCGGTGGCCATCGGCTGGTACGTGTATGCACTCACGCACAGCGCATTCGCGCTCGGTCTCGTCGGCCTCGCACAGTTCGTGCCGATGTTCGCGCTGACGCTCGTCGTCGGGCAGGTGGCCGACCGCTACGACCGTCGGCGCATCGCGACGATCTGCCAGAGCGTCGAGGCGCTGGCCGCCGGCGTGTTCCTGCTCGGCGCGATGCAAGGATGGCTCGCCGCGCCGGCCGTGTACGCGCTCGCGGCGATCGTCGGCACGGCCCGCGCGTTCGAGTCGCCGTCGGTGTCGTCGCTGTTGCCGGCCGTCGTGCCGCGCAGCGACCTGCCGCGCGCGACCGCGTTGTCGACGTCCGCGAACCAGGCCGCGCAGATTCTCGGGCCCGCGTTCGGCGGGCTGCTCTACGGTGTCGGCGCGCCCGTCGCGTTCGGCACGAGCGTCGCGGCATTCGCGATCGCGGCGATGCTGAGCGGCACGATTCCGCTGCGCGGCGCGCCGCCCGCCCGCGAGCCGGTCACGCTGCGCTCGGTGTTTTCCGGCATCGCGTTCATCCGGCGCGAACCCGCGATTCTCGGCGCGCTGTCGCTCGACCTGTTCGCCGTGCTGTTCGGCGGCGCGACCGCGTTGTTGCCGATCTATGCGCGCGACATCCTGCAGGTCGGCCCGTGGGGGCTCGGCGCGTTGCGCGCGGCGCCGGCAGTCGGCGCGCTCGCGGGCACGCTGTGGCTCACGCGTTTTCCATTGAAGGGGCGGCCGGGCCGCGCGATGTTCGGCGGCGTGATCGCGTTCGGCGTCGCGACGATCGTGTTCGGGCTGTCGACGCATTTCGCGCTGTCGCTCGTCGCGCTGGCGGCGCTCGGCGCGTCGGATGTCGTGAGCGTCGTCGTGCGACTGTCGCTCGTGCAACTGCGTACGCCCGACGACATGCTCGGTCGCGTGAGCGCGGTCAATTCGCTGTTCATCGGCACGTCGAATCAACTCGGCGAATTCGAATCGGGCGTGACGGCTGCGTGGTGGGGCGCGCCCGCGGCGATCGTCGTCGGCGGCGCGGCGACGATCGCCGTCGCGCTGACGTGGATGCGGCTGTTCCCGAGCTTGCGGAACATGGCGTCGCTGGAGCGCGATCATTGAGCCGACGCGAGAGGCCGATGCTTTCAGGGGAAGCCGGCTTCTCGTTCACTGCAGTTCATTTCAAATTGCTTTCTCGTTTCAGTCACATGCCAAACGACGGCCGTGCCGGACAATCATCCGACAAAACGGTTTTTTGGCACCCGGTTCGGTCGAATGGCAGTGTGTGCGGCCAGCGCGTCGCGGCGGACGGTCAGGCGCCGGCGGCGCGTGCGACCTGCACGGCCGTGCCGTAGCAGATGACTTCGGTTACGCCCGAGCCGATCTCGGTCGAGTCGTAGCGCATCGCGACGATCGCATTCGCGCCGAGCTTGCGCGCCTCGGCGAGCATCTTGTCGAACGCCTGCTCGCGCGCCTTTTCGCACAGCGACGTATAGAGCGTGATGTTGCCGCCGAAGATCGTTTGCAGCGACGCGCCGAACGAACCGACGATCGAGCGCGAGCGCACGACGATGCCCTGGGCGACGCCGAGCGAGCGGACGGTCGTATGGCCGGGCAAGTCGAATGCGGTCGTGACGCGGGCGGGCGACAGGTCGTCGAGGGAGCGGTTGGATTCGGTCATGGTGCGAAAGCGTGTAGCGAGTGGTCGAACGACGATTCTAGCCGGCCGGAGACAACGTATTCGAACGGGCGCACCCGTGCGGGTGAACGCCCGTTTCGTCGCCGAACGCGACAACCGCTCGATGAAGAGCGCTCAGCGCTTGACCGTCGCGCCGGCAAGGCCGCCGAGATCGACCGCGTACGCGAGCGCCAGCTTGCCGAACTTCAGCGCATGGTTGGCCTGGCGATCCGAGTTCTCCAGCGTGTCGTTCACCGTGTGAATGTACGGGCTGTCGTTCTGGTCGGCCTCGAACGGGAATGACGCCGGATACCCCTGCGCATTCCACGACGCGTGATCCGAGCACGCATAGCCGCATTGCGACGTGCCGACCGCGAGCTCCGGCAGGTAGGTCGCCGCGAGGTTCTTCACGTAGGTGTTCTGCGCCGCGTTCGTGTAGTCGGTGATCAGGTAGATATCCTTCGGATCGCCCTTGTAGTTCGTCATGTCGAGCTGCAGCACGCCGACCACGTTCGCATTCTGCGTGCGGAACTGCTTCGCGATCGCCTTCGAACCGAGCAACCCGGCTTCCTCGGCCGCATACCCGACGAACTTGATCGTCCGTTTCGGCCGGTAGTTGTTCGCGAGCAGCACGCGCAGCGCCTCGGTCAGGCTGGCGATGCCCGACGCATCGTCGTCCGCGCCGGGCGAGCGCGTGTTCTCCGTCGTGCGGCCCACGGTCGAATCGAGGTGGCCGCCGAGCACGACGGTGCCCGCGGCCGGGTCGCTGCCGCGGATCGTCAGGATCACGGATTTCTGCGGAAAGCCCGTGTGCGCGACCTGTTCGACGGTGATGTCGGCGCGCGCCCCCGCCAGCTGCTTCCACTGCAGCGCGAGCCAGTCGGACGCGGCGACGCCGTGCGACGTCGTGTAGTAGCGGTTCGTGAAGCCGGACAGCGACGTGATCGTGCCGACGAGGTTGCTGGCCTGCAGTTGCTGGACCCACGTACCGATCTGCGGCACGTTCGACACCGTGTACGCGGCGGTGGCCTGTTTCGCGAGCGTCGCCGGCAATGGTTGCAGCGCCTGGCGTGCGTCGTCGAACGAATCGTGCACGACGTAGCCGGGCCCGTGGCCGCGCGTGCGCTGGACGGCGCGGGCCAGTTCGCCGAGGCGGGAATCGTCGATCTCGACGACGTGAACGGTCTCGCGACGCGCGGCGCCGTCGGCCGCCTTGCCGACGTCGACTGTCGTGCTGTATTGCGTGGTTGCGCTTGCATCGATGCGTTGAAGCTGGCGGAACGCGGTGTCGCCGAGCGTGATCCAGACGGGTGTCGCGTGCGCGGCGGCGGTCAGCAGCATGCCGCCCAGCGCGGCGCTCAGGCGGGTCGGTTTAAGAGTGGGCATGGTCGATCTCGTGAGGATGGCGATGTCGATGAAGGGAACGCGCCGCAGATCGTGCGAGGCGCTCCCGCCTGCTGCGGTATTACGACTTCTGCGGGACGGTCACGCCGTACGTGCAGCTCTTGTTGTACGCGTTGCCGATCGCGGTGAGCTGCGCGCTGCTGTAGCCGAGCGCGGACGCGGCCGTCAGCACGGCCTGCGCGGCGGCCTTCTGGTTGGTCGAGCCGTTGGTCATCGACAGCCCCTTCAGGAACGCCTTGTCCATCGCCTGCGCGCCGATCGCGTCGCGCGCGACGAGGTTGCACGACGCCCAGTACTGGCCGGCCGTGTGGATCTCCGCGCCGCGCGCCTGCGCATAGGTGCGCCCGACGTTCCAGTTGGTCACGCGGCCGCCCCAGAACTCGTTGTGGCCGTCCCAGTTGTAGACCCAGTGATACTGCGCATCCGACGGGCTCCACTGGTTGAAGTCGCGGCTGTACGCGGCGGCGAGATAGTCGCCGGTGCCTTCCGACAAGCCTTCCTGTTGCGACAGGCCGCCGTTGGTGATCCAGTCGTGGATACCGTGGCCGAGCTCGTGGATCACGACGTCCGCGTCTTCCGCGTCGTCGACGCCGCCTTGCCCGAAGGTCAGCCGGCCGCTGCTCGACGAATACGACGAGTTGTCGTCGCCCGATTCGCCGTGCGGGTCGTACTGCACGCCGCCCGTGTACTGGTACGGCAACGCCTTGATGCCGAGGGTCTGGTTCACGTAGCGCAGGAACGTGTCGATGTGGTAGTACACGTTCACGGCCTCGAAATACAGGTTGCCGCGCGTGAATTCGAACGCGGGCGTCGACTGCGACGGGCACGCCTTGTCGAGCGGCGCATCGAAATCGACGCACGCCGCGTACGGGCCCGTCAGCGTGTAGCGGGTGCCCGACTGCGCGAGATCCTTCAGCGTCACGCGCACGCGGGCGGCCGTGAGTTGCGTCGAGTCGGCGTCGTTGCCGTCCTTGTAGCCCGTGCTGCCGTAGCTGCTTTTCGTCGGCGACAGCGGATCGGGGCGGAACACGAAGCCGGTGCCGTCGGTCGCGTAGAACGCCTTGTCCTCGGCGCGCAGCACTTCGCCGCTGCCCGAATCGATCAGCAGTTCCCAATCGCCCTTCGGGCCGTCCTGCGGGCGGCCGCGCACCTTCCACGCGGTATGCGTGCCGGCCTTGTCGACGAACGCGACGAGTTGCGCATCGAGATGCGTGAAGCCGCTCACGCCGAGATACGCACGGGCGCGGTCGAGCGCCTGCTGCTGGTCGACGGCCTGCGACTTGCGCGTCGTCGCGACCACGCCGTTGATCGTGTTGCTCGCGACGTACAGGATGCGGCCGTCCTTCGCGACGGTCACCGCGATCTCGCTGCCGTACACGGGCAATCCGGCGGCTTGCTGCTGCAGGCGCACGACGGTGAAGTCGGCGTCGTTGCGTTCCGACGTGACGACGAGGCTCGCGAGCGCGGCCGCGTCGAGCCCGAGTTGCGCCGCCTGCGACGCGACGAAGTCGCGTGCGGTGGCGGCAGGCGTCGCGGCGGCCTTCCTGGCGCGGTAGGCCGGGTTGTACAGCGTGACGGCGACGCCGTCCGCGCGGAATTGCCCGGCGGCCGTGTCGGCCTTCGCGGCCGGCGGCGCGACGCCGCGCGTCAGGCTTTCGCGCAGGCTCGCGGCCTGCGGGTTCGATACTTTCGTATCGGCCACGGTGCCGCCGACGATGCCGAAACCGAGCGCGAGACCCAGGGCGAACGGCAATGCTTTGCGTGATGTCTGCATACGTGATCCTCATCTCAACGGTTGGACACGCCCGCACGCTCGTGGCGAACAGGCACGACACGGCCCGCGCGCCGGTTCGATGGAACCGGTGCGGCGAAGCGGTGTGGAGAGTCTCGACTGACTAAGGAAACCTAAATGTCAGGTCGAAAAGAAGCGGGCAGGCGAAGCGGGGGACGCGCGTGAAGGGATGCGAACGGCAGGCAGGTGCGGCGACGGCGAAGCGAGCATCGTCATGTCATACCCCTCGGATCGGATCGATATCGGTTGGCAGCCTGCGTGGCGCGATGCGCGTCGAGACGCGGCGTGCCGGTCCGTTAGGCTGCCTATCTAACTTTTTTTGGTATGTTACAGAATATTTTCAGCGACATTCCAAATTATTTTCGACGATCGCTTCGGTCGGTCGATCAATCGCCGGTATTGTTCAGCGGGCGGCGGGAAACGCTGCCGGAACGCGCAATACCGCGCCGGATTGTGATTAAAAGCTGCGACGATCAGCGTGTCGCCCGCCGGTCGCTGCGCGGGCTCATCCCGAATCGCGCGCGATAGGTACGCGAAAAATGCGACGGCGATTCGAAGCCGCACGCGACGCACACCGACGTGATGCTCATGTCGGTCTGCTGCAGCAGTTCGCGGGCGCGATCGAGACGCAGGTTCAGGTAGAAGTGCGTCGGCGTGTCGTTCAGCGTCGCGCTGAACAGCCGCTCGAGCTGGCGCCGCGTGATCGAGACTTCCCGCGCGAGCGCGTCGGAGCCGAGCGGGTTGTCCATGTGCCGCTGCATCGTGCCGATCACCTGGATCAGCTTGCGGTTGTGCACGCCGTAGCGCGCGGCGATCTCGAGCCGCTGGCTGTCCGAGCGTTGCCGGATGCGGCTCACGACGAACTGCTCGGAGATCGCCGCCGCGAGGTCGGCGCCGTGCCGGCGACCGATCAGGTCGAGCATCATGTCGATCGACGCGGTGCCGCCCGCACAGGTGATGCGCCGGTCGTCGATCTCGAACAGCTCCTGCGTCGCATTCAGGCCGGGATAGCGCTCGCGGAATGCGGCCAGCGCTTCCCAGTGCAGCGTGAGCGGCTGCGACGCGTCGAACAGCCCGGCTTCCGCGAGCACGAAGCTGCCCGTATCGATGCCGCCGAGCGTTGCACCATGCCGGTGCTGGCGGCGCAGCCAGTCGCCGAGCGTGCGCGTGTAGCACACGAGCGGATCGAAGCCCGCGACGACGAACACCGTATCGACCTGCGGGACGTCCGCGCACGCGGCCTCGGCGGCGACCGGAATGCCGTTGCTCGCGGTGACGGGCGCGCCGTCCGCGCTGATCACGTGCCAGCGATACAGTTCGGTGCGAAAGCGGTTCGCGACGCGCAGCGGCTCGACCGCGGACATGAAGCCGAGCGCGGAAAAGCCGGGCAGCAGCAGGAAATGGAAATCCTCGGGCATCGGGGCAGGGGATCGAATCCGGTGGTCGTCGCGTATCGCGCGACGCGCCGAGCGAGCCGGCGCGGGCCGCGCCCGGTTCGCAGGCGCAGAACGGTCAAGCCGGGATTATCGCGGGTTTTGCCGGTGCTCAGCGCGTTTTTGCGTCGCGCATCGTGCGGCGCGCCGTTGCCGACGGCAGTTCGCCGAACTGGGCCTTGTACGCTTTCGCGAAATGCCCGAGATGAATGAAGCCCCAGCGTGCGGCCGCCTCGCTGATCGGCAGGTCGGATTGCCGCGTGTCGAGCAGCAGGCGTCGGACTTGCGCGAGGCGCAGCGAGCGTGTGTAGTTGAGCGGGCCCGTCTGCACGACCGACTGGAAGCTGTTCTGCATCGTGCGCCGGCTGACGCGCAGTTGCGTGCACAGGCTCAGGATGTCGACGGGCGCTTCCGGGTGCTCGATCACGTAGTCATGCACGCGGCGCACGATGTCGGCGTGGCATGCGTGCGTGAGCCGGTTCGGCGGCTCGGGCATCCGGTACGTGAGGAGATCGACCAGCACATTGCCGACCTCGGCGCGGATCGCGCACTGCGCGCGTGCCGCGTCGAACGTATCGGGCGCCGACAGCACGCGCTCGAGCAGCGTCGCGAGTTGCATGCTCGCACGTTCGCGCGCGGCGACCGGCACCTCCACGACGCCGTGCCGCAGCGTGCGTGCGTCCAGCCGGACGTCGGCGGCATCTTCGATCTGCTGCATCAGTTCGGGGTGGACGACCACCCCGATCAGCGACATCTCGTCCGGTGAATGGAGTTCGAACGGTGTGCCGCCACGCGCCATCACGATCGTGCCGCGCTCGACGCGCGCGCCGCCGAACGCGAAGGCGCCCGAGCCGGTGAGCGGCATCCCGAACACCGTATGGCCGTGTGGCAGACATCCGCGCTGGATGATGCGCACGTTTGCCGTTTCCTGGAACAGCTGCACGCCGTCGAGCACCGCGTGTTTGACCGCGCTGCGATACGCGCCGGAACCGATCTGGTCGTAACGCTGGTTCCAGCCGCGCAGCGCCTCGGCATGCCG
Organism: Burkholderia sp. 28_3; assembly: GCF_003253915.1. NCBI lineage: Bacteria > Pseudomonadati > Pseudomonadota > Betaproteobacteria > Burkholderiales > Burkholderiaceae > Burkholderia > Burkholderia sp. 28_3. Next base: position 58,376 of record NZ_QKZF01000014.1, on the reverse strand, counting down.
GTCTGCGTCGTCGAACCTCTGATGTAACACGAGCACGGTGCCTCCGGCGATCGTTCGGACCGCGCAAGATTAAACCGACCGAGCGGTCGGCGCAATCAGGGCGAGCGCTATTCCGCGCGGGTGTTTCAGAGGGTCGGAAGGCACGCGGCCGCGCGGCTTTCACACGCATTTCCAATATCCCGAATCGGCACGCACACGTTGCCGGTCCGGGTGCTGACGGCATTTATTGTCGAACTACAGTCGCCCCACATAACGTGAATTCCCACTGGAGGCGGCATGAGGACAAGGCGACGAACCGCGGCGCTCGCGGCGACGCTGGCGTTGGCGGCGGCATGGGCCGGCAGCGCGAACGCGACGGAAAAACCCGAGGAACTGGTCGTGCAGAAGATGCCGCCGTGGCATCCGCACGAGATCTATATCGTCGACATCTCGATGCCGTCGATGACGGACGGGCGCATCTACGTCTACGACGCCGACGCGAAGAAGCTGCTCGGCCAGATCGACGGCGGCTTCGGTCCCGGCTTCGCGATCGCGCCCGACCGCAAAGCGAGTGTCGTCGCGACGACCTACTTCTCGCGCGGCTCGCACAGCACGCGCACCGACGTCGTCGAAATCATCGACAACACGACGCTCGATCATGCGGGCGAGATCGTGATTCCGGCGAAGCATGCGCAGCACGTGCCGTCGCCGTACAACACCGCGTTCAGCGCCGACGGCAAGCGGTTGTACGTCGCGAACATCACGCCGGCCGCCTCGGTGACCGTGATCGACGCCGTATCGAAGAAGGTGCTGTCGGAGATCGACACGGCCGCATGCGTGCTCGCGTATCCGGGCGATAACGACCGCTTCACCGCGCTGTGCGAAAGCGGCAAGGCGCTGACCGTCACGCTCGACGCGAACGGCAAGGAGGCGAAGCGCACGATGTCGGACGCGTTCATCGACGTCGACAAGGATCCGGCGTTCGTGAACGCGTCGCGGTACAAGGGCGACTACCTGTTCACCACCTACGGCGGCAACGTGCGCAGCGCCGATTTCAGCGGCGACAAGCCGGCATTCGGCAAGCCGTGGTCGCTGCTGACGGACGCCGAGCGCGCCGAAGGCTGGCGGCCGGGCGGCATGCAGCAGACGGCCGTGCAGGCGAAGCAGAACCGTTACTACGTGCTGATGCACAAGGGCACCGACGGGTCGCACAAGGATCCCGGCACGCAGGTGTGGGTGTACGACCTGAAGTCGAAGCAGCGCGTCGCGCGCTGGGATCTCACGCAGCAGAAGGTCGAGCCGCTCGTGTCGATCCAGGTCAGCGAGGACGACAAGCCGCTGTTCTACGGGCTGACGGCGACCTCCGATCTCGTCGTGATGGATGCGCGTACCGGCGCGCTGCAGCACGTCGAGAAGCAGATCGGCAACACGTCGTCGCTGCTCGTCAACCCGTGAGGCCGCGATGACCCTCGATCCCGTACTCGCCACCAGCGCGCAGGCCGGCGCGGCCGTCGTGGTGCTGCTCGGCGCCTTCGCGAAGATGCGCCGGCCCGCCGCATTTCGCCAGGCACTCGCCGGCTACCGGCTGCTGCCCGACGCGCTGACCGCGCCCGTCGCGTTCGCGCTTCCGCTCGCGGAAGCGCTCGGCGCCGCGGCGCTGCTGTTTCCCGACACGCGCACGGCCGGCGCGATCGGCCTGATCGCGCTGCTCGTGGCGTTCGCGGCCGGGCTCGCGATCAACCTGCTGCGCGGCCACACCGACATCGACTGCGGCTGTTTTGGCTTCACCACCGCCCGTGCGGACGCACCGCGCGGCATCGGCTGGCTGCATGTCGGCCGCGTGCTGCTGCTCGTCGCGCTGGCCGCGACCGCGTTCGTCGAGCCGGGCACGCGCGCCGTCGTGTGGTTCGACTACCTGACGCTGTTCTTCTCCGTGCTGCTGATCGTCTGCGCGCTGCTCACCGTCGACGTGCTGCTCGCCAACGTGCCGCGCCTTTCCCACCTGAGGAATTCATGATGCAAACCGCTCTCACCGTTTCCACCGCCCTGCTGTGGGTGGCCGTCCTCGCGCTCGGCGCGATCTGCCTCGCGCTGGTGCGCCAGATCGGCATCCTGTACGAACGCATCATGCCGGCCGGCGCGCTGATGATCGACAAGGGGCCGGCCGTCGGCGCGATCGCGCCGACGTTCGAACTGACCGACATTCGCGGCGCGCACGTGAAGGTCGGCGGCATCGACGCCTCGGGCAAGGCCACGCTGCTGTTCTTCCTGTCGCCGACGTGCCCCGTCTGCAAGAAGCTGCTGCCGCTGCTGCCGTCGCTGCAGGCCAGCGAAGCGACGCCCGTGAACATCGTGCTCGCGAGCGACGGCGATGCCGACGAACACACGCGCTTCGCGCGAAAGCACGACCTCGGGCGCTTCCCGTACGTGCTGTCGCAGGAGCTCGGCCTCGCGTACCAGATCGGCAAGCTGCCGTACGCGGTGCTGCTCGACGAAACCGGCACCGTGCGCGCGAAGGGGCTCGTCAACACGCGCGAGCACCTGGAGAGCCTGTTCGAGGCGAAGGAGCGCGGCGTCGCGTCGCTGCAGCAGTTCGTGCACGGCGATCACAGCCACGATGCGCACGCGCAGCACGCATGACCGGCCGAACCTTTTTCAACGTCATTGGAGAACGACGACATGGGCGTGTTTGATTCATGGTTCGAGCGGTCGGCGCGCGGCGTCGCGCAGCACAGTTCGCGGCGCAGCGCGATGGCAAGGCTCGGCAAGGTGCTGGTCGGTTCGGCGCTGCTGCCGTTGCTGCCCGTCGATCGCACCGCGTATGCGGCCGATGCGGCGTCGGGTCCGTCGGGCGCATCCGGCGCCGCCGCCGCGGGTGCGAGCGACGATCCGATGAGCTGCGACTACTGGAAATACTGCGCGATCGACGGCTGGCTCTGCAGCTGCTGCGGCGGCACGTCGAGCAGTTGCCCGCCGGGCACGACGCCTTCGCCGATCACGTGGATCGGCACCTGTCGCAACCCGCACGACGGGTCGGACTACATCGTGTCGTACAACGACTGCTGCGGCAAGACCTCGTGCGGCAAGTGCTTCTGCAACCGCAACGAGCGCGAGAAGCCGCTGTACAAGCTGTCGCTGAACAACGACATCAACTGGTGCATGGCGAACGGTAACTCGAATTACCACTGTTCGGTTTCGGTTCTGCTGGGAGCGGCGAAGCAATGAAAGTGAAGCAAGCAGGAAAGCGCATCGTTGCATGCATGACGGCCGCGACGGCCTTCGCGTTGCCCGGCGCGGGCAACGCACAGGAAACCGTGCGTTACCCGGCCGGGAAAGGCCTGTTCGACGCGCAGTGCGCGGTGTGCCACCAGGCGGGCGGGAAAGGGCAGGACGGCCTCGCGCCGCCGCTGACCGAGTATCCGGGCAAGTACGCGACGGTGGAAGCCGGGCGTGCTCAACTGATCGCGACGCTGCTGCACGGGATGTTCGGCGAGATCGAGGTGCACGACAAGCGCTACAACTTCAAGATGCCGTCGTTCGCGAGCGCGAGCGACGACGACATCGCGCACTTGCTCAATTACGTCGTGTTCGACCTCGATGCGCAGCACGGCGATGCGAAACCGTTCACTGCGGCCGATATCCGGGCGGCGCGCGCGAAGCCGATGGACGGCGCGGCCGTGCATGCGCAGCGCGCGGTGGTGATCAAGGGGCTCGGCCTGTGAGCGGCGCGTGCTCGCCGGCGCGGCGCACGTGCTGCGCGGTGGCGTCGCGGCTGGGCAGCGTGGCGCGTCGCGTGTCGGGCTGGCTGCTGCTGGCGGGCGCGTCGGCGTGCGCGTTTGCCACGTCCGCGCGGGCCGACGGTGCGGCCGACGCCGTGCTCGCCCGGCAACACTGGGTGCTCAACTGCATGGGCTGCCACACGGCGACGGGCGGCGGCATTCCCGGCAAGGTGCCGCCGCTCGCGAATTCGCTCGGCTATTTCACGCATGTGCCGGCCGGGCGCGAGTACGTGATGCGCGTGCCCGGCGCGTCGAACTCGGCGCTGTCGGATCGGGAGCTGGCCGACGTGCTGAACTGGGTGCTCACGACGATGAACCGCGATGCACTGCCGCGCGACTTCAAGCCTTATACGGCCGCGGAAGTCGCCGCGCACCGCCGCCCCGCGCTGTCCGACGTCGCGACCGAGCGCGCCGGTCTCGTCCGCGCGTTGCAGGCGCGCGGCATCGACGGCGTTACGGATCGCTACTGACCGACTCACTCAACGAATCAAGGAAACGTGAACATGGAGACGAACGAAACCTTTGCGCTGCTCGACGCGACGCGCGCGTTTCTCGCGAAGCCGAAGCAGATGCTGATCGGCGCCGAATGGAGCGATGCCGCGTCGGGCCGCCAGCTCGATGTGGTGAACCCGGCCGACGGCACCGTGATTGCGCGCGTGCCCGAAGCGGACGAGCGCGACGTGCAGCAGGCGGTCGCCGCCGCGCGCCGCGCCTTCGATGCGGGCCCGTGGCGCACCGCGAAGACCACCGACCGCGAGCGCCTGATGCTCGTGCTGGCCGACCTGATCGAAGCCAACGCGCGCGAGCTGGCCGAGATCGAATCGCTCGACAACGGCAAGCCGGTGATGGTCGCGCAGGGGCTCGACGTCGCGATGGCCGCGCAGTGCTTCCGTTACATGGCCGGCTGGGCGACGAAGATCGAAGGCAGCGTGATCGATGCCGGCATGCCGTACCTGCCGGACAGCGAGATCTTCGCCTATACGAGAAAGGAACCCGTGGGCGTGGTCGGCGCGATCATCCCGTGGAATTTCCCGCTGCTGATGGCCGCGTGGAAAATCGCGCCGGCGCTCGCGACCGGCTGCACCGTCGTGCTGAAGCCTGCCGAGGATACGCCGTTGAGCGCGCTGCGGCTGGGCGAGCTGATCCAGGCGGCCGGGTTTCCGGACGGTGTCGTCAATATCGTCACCGGCTACGGTCACACGGCGGGCGCCGCGTTGTCGCGCGATCCGCGCATCGACAAGATCGCGTTCACCGGATCGACGCAGACGGGCAAGACGATCGGCCACGCGGCGCTCGACAACATGACGCGGATGTCGCTGGAACTCGGCGGCAAGTCACCGGTGATCGTGCTGCCCGACGTCGATCTCGACAAGGCCGCCCAGGGCGTCGCGAACGCGATCTTCTTCAACCAGGGGCAGGTGTGCACGGCCGGCTCGCGCGCCTACATCCATTCGAAGGTGTTCGACGGCGTGATCGAGCGCGTCGCGAAGATCGCCGCGAGCCTGAAGATCGGCCCGGGGATGGACCCGGCAACGCAGATCGGCCCGCTCGTCTCGGCGAAGCAGCGCGAGCGCGTGTGCGGTTACATCGACTCGGGGTTCGGCGAGGGCGCGCGTGCCGCTGCGGGCGGCCGCGCGATCGACGGCCCCGGCTTCTTCGTCGAACCGACGGTGCTGGTGGATACGACGCAGGCGATGCGCGTGGTGCGCGAGGAGATCTTCGGGCCGGTGCTCGTCGCGATGCCGTTCGACGACGTCGATACGGCCGTGCAGCTCGCGAACGACACGCCGTACGGCCTCGGCGCGAGCATCTGGTCGAACGATCTGTCCGCGATCCACAAGCTGGTCCCGCGTATTGCCGCGGGCACCGTGTGGGTCAACTGCCACTCGCTGCTCGACAACGCGCTGCCGTTCGGCGGGATGAAGCAGTCGGGCTTCGGCCGCGAACTCGGTCGCGCGGTGATCGACCAGTACACGGAAAGCAAGTCGGTGATGATGAACTACGCGTGAGCGTCGCGGCGAGCGCGTGCGTGGCCGGCGGATCGGGAACGCACGCACGCGCTGTCAAGCGCGGATCAGCACGACCCCGAGGATGAGGCACGCCGCGCCCGCGACGCGGATCGGGCTCGCCGAATGCTGCTGGATGCCCAGTATGCCGAAGTGGTCGAACACGAGCGCGCCGGTCATCTGGCCGACGACGATCAGCGCGAGCGTCGTCGCCGCGCCCAGGCGCGGCACCATCAGGATCGCGACGCCGACGAATACCGCGCCGAACACTCCCCCCGTCCAGCTGAACCACGACCCCGCCCCGGAAAACGTGCCGCTCAGGCGCGGATGAGGCGACAGCAACGCGACCGCCAGCATCGCGGCGAGGCCGACGAGATAGCTGACCGAGCCGGCCCACCACGGTGAGCCGATCTGCGCACGCAGGTTCGCGTTGAGCACCTGCTGCAACGCCACGCTGATGCCGGCCGCCACGACCAGCAGGTAAGACAGGAGGGTAGCCACGACGATGAACGCTCCGCAAGGATGGCCGCAACGGTGATTCCGGCACGGAAGGCTTTCATTCTGCGGAGCACGCCGGTATAACGCAAATATCGAATCTGGCGTTCATCCATCTCGTTTCGGCATGCCATCACTCCGGCAAATCCAGTATTTCCTGACCGTGGCGGACCTCGGCGGCTTCACGCCGGCCGCGGGCGCGCTTCATGTCGCGCAGTCGGCGCTCAGCCGGCAGATCGGCCAGCTCGAGGACGAACTCGGTTTCGTGCTGTTCGACCGCGAACCAAGGGGCGTGCGGCTCACGCCGGCCGGCGCGATCTACCGCGAACGCGTGGCGTCGATCCCGGCCACGCTGACGGCGGCTGCCGACGAAGGCTCGCAATTGTCGCGCGGGGAAGCCGGCGTGCTGCGGCTGCTGCATTCCAGTACCGTGCCCGTCAGCAGCCTGATGCCGGATCTCGACCGCTTCATGCGGGATTGTCCGGGCGCGCGGATCGATCTCGACCGCGCGTCGTCCGAGGATCAGGTGACCGAAATCGCGAACGGCCATGCCGATATCGGGATCGTTCGGCTGCCGGTGCTGCGGCGCGATGCACGCGTGCGCTTCGTCGAACTGGCGGCCGAGCGCCTGTGCGCGGCGGTGCCTGCCGATCACGCGCTCGCGGGCCGCGAGCGCATCGCGATCGCGCGGTTGCGGCGGGAGCCGTTCGTGTCGGCCGTGTATCGCGAGCGGGGCGGCCTCGCGCGCGTCGTCATCGATCTGTGCCTGAAGCGGGGCTTCGTGCCGGTGGCCGCGCGGATCGTGTCGCCGAAGACGTCGATGCTGAATCTCGTCGCGGCCGGCCGGGGCGTGGCGATCGTGCCGGCGCGGATGGCGAGCGTCGGGATCGACGGCGTCGTGTTCGTGCCGATTTCCGATGAAGACGCGAAGTCGGTATGCGCGCTGGTGCTGCCGGCGGAGCCGACGGTGCTCGCGCAGGCGTTCGTGCGGGTGGTGACGGCGGGCTGAACGGCGCGCTTCCTGATCGACACGCGGGTTCGATCGAACCGACGTCATGACTCAGACGCGGTACCCCGCGTCGCGCATCAACCGCCGCGATAGCTCGCCGCGCGGGCCTTCCGCGTCGAATCGCGCGCCAAGTTTCGCATTCGCACCGCGCGTCACGCCGCGATGCATGGCCACGATGATGGCAAAAAGGGCGACGACGAAGAAAGCGACAAGCATCGTATTGCTCCTGGCCGAAGAAACCGGAGACGGACATCGCGACGGCCGGTCATGTTCGTCTCCGTCCATTTCAGTTATACGCAGTACCCGGGCCCGGGGCGGCGCGGCAACTGGCGGGCCGCGCGCGATCGCCCGGCGGCTTCCAGCATAGGGCCCGCCCACGGCATCCGGCGACGTGTCGGAAGTCTGTCAGCAAGGCCGTGGCGGAATCGAAAGGCGTGCGCCGCTTCCGGGCAATCCCGCCGATCCCCCAAAAAACCCCAAACCCCCGTCAGGAAAGCCTCAAGCGCAAGCTAGTGGTTTCCACTCATAGTCGCAAACAGGCAAGAACAGGTCGCCGCCGGTCTTCTCGCGGCGAATATGGCTCGTTACTTTTACTCCCACGATGCAGGCCGGCGCACACTCCGCGCACCGGCTGCCGCGAGACCAACCGGGAGGAATCGAACCATGAAGTCGACGAAGATCGCCGCGCTCGCCGCGGCCGTGCTGGCGACCGGCGCGTTCACGCACGCCGCGCTTGCCGAGACGGAGGCCGCGACCTGCCGCACCGTGCGTTTCGCGGATATCGGCTGGACCGACATCACGTCGACCACCGCGCTCGCGTCGACCGTGTTCGAGGCGCTCGGCTACAAGCCGACCACGACGATCGCGTCGGTGCCGATCTCGTTTGCCGGCCTCAAGAGCAAGCAGCTCGACGTGTCGCTCGGCTACTGGTGGCCCGTGCAGCAGAAGCAGCTGCAACCGTTCCTCGACAGCAAGTCGATCAACGTCGTCGAACCGCCGAACCTGTCCGGCGCGAAGGCGACGCTCGCGGTCCCGAGCTATGAATACCAGGCCGGCCTGAAGACCTTCGACGACATCGCGAAGCATCGTGCGGAGCTCGACGGCAAGATCTACGGGATCGAGCCGGGCAGCAGCGCGAACGCGACGATCCAGAAGATGATCGACACGAACCAGTACGGGCTCGGCGGCTTCAAGCTCGTCGAATCGAGCGAGGCCGGGATGCTGGTGACGGTCGAGCGCGCGATCCGCGAGAAGAAGTGGGTCGTGTTCCTCGGGTGGGAGCCGCATCCGATGAACATCCAGCTCAGCATGAACTACCTGTCCGGCGGCGACGCGGCGTTCGGCCCGAACTACGGCGAAGCGCGCGTGTACACGCTGACCGCGCCCGACTTCATCGCGCGTTGCCCGAACGCGGGCAAGCTCGTGACGAACCTGCGCTTCTCGACGCAGCTCGAGAACCAGCTGATGCAGTCGGTGATGAACAAGACCAAGCCGGCCGAGGCCGCGAAGGCATACCTGAAGAAGAACCCGCAGGTGCTCGATCCCTGGCTCGCGGGCGTCAAGACGTTCGACGGCAAGGACGGCCTGCCTGCCGTGAAGGCGTATCTCGGCCTGTAACGGCCGGCGCCCACGCGCTATCTGCAATGCGACACAACCCGAATCAAGCGAGGCATCCAGCATGAACCACGAAGTCATCATCACCTGCGCCGTCACGGGCGCGGGCGATACGGTCGGCAAGCATCCGGCGATTCCGGTCACGCCGAAGGAGATCGCGGCCGCCGCGATCGAAGCCGCGAAGGCCGGCGCGACGGTCGCCCACTGCCACGTGCGCGATCCGCAGACGGGGCGCGGCAGCCGCGACCCGAACCTGTATCGCGAGGTGGTCGACCGCATCCGCTCGGCCGACGTCGACGTGATCATCAACCTGACGGCCGGGATGGGCGGCGATCTCGAGATCGGCCCGGGCGAGGACCCGATGCGCTTCGGCAAGGGGACCGACCTGGTCGGCGGCCTCACGCGCCTGGCGCACGTCGAGGAGCTGCTGCCCGAGATCTGCACGCTCGACTGCGGCACGCTGAATTTCGGCGACGGCGACTACATCTACGTGTCGACGCCCGCGCAGTTGCGCGCCGGCGCGAAACGCATCCAGGAACTCGGCGTGAAGCCGGAACTGGAGATCTTCGATACGGGCCATCTGTGGTTCGCGAAGCAGCTGCTGAAGGAAGGGCTGCTCGACGATCCGCCGCTGTTCCAGCTGTGCCTCGGCATTCCGTGGGGCGCGCCGGCCGACACGGGCACGATGAAGGCGATGGTCGACAACCTGCCGCCGGGCGCGCACTGGGCCGGCTTCGGGATCGGCCGCATGCAGATGCCGATGGTCGCGCAGGCGATGCTGCTCGGCGGCCACGTGCGCGTGGGCCTCGAAGACAACATCTGGCTCGACCGCGGCGTGCATGCGACCAACGGCACGCTCGTCGAACGCGCCCGCGAGATCGTCGAACGCCTCGGCGGCCGCGTGCTGACGCCGGCCGAGGGCCGCCGCAAGCTCGGCCTGCCGGCGCGCGGCGAGCGACTGCTCGAACGCCGTGCGGTTGCCGAATTCGCGTGAGCCGTTTCACCGTCTCGCCGACTGAATGACATGGCGGCGTGCGTCTCCGCGCGGCCGCCCCCGATTTCCCCTGATTTGAAGGATGCGTTGACATGGCTGTGAAGACCGACATCAAGACGTTTGCCGCCATCGGCACCGGCGTGATCGGCAGCGGATGGATTTCCCGCGCGCTCGCGCACGGTCTCGACGTGGTCGTGTGGGACCCGGCGCCGGGCGCCGAAGCGCGGCTGCGCGCGAACGTCGCGAACGCGTGGCCCGCGCTCGAACGCGTCGGCCTCGCACCGGGCGCCGATCCCGCGCGGTTGCGGTTCGTGTCGACGATCGAGGCGTGCGTCGCCGATGCCGATTTCATCCAGGAAAGCGCGCCCGAGCGCGAAGCGCTGAAGCTCGAACTGCACGAGCAGATCAGCCGCGCGGCGAAGCCCGACGCGATCATCGCGTCGTCGACGTCGGGGCTGTTGCCGACCGATTTCTACGCGCGGGCGACGCATCCGGAGCGCTGCGTGGTCGGCCACCCGTTCAACCCCGTGTACCTGCTGCCGCTCGTCGAGGTGCTCGGCGGCGCGCGCACGTCGCCGGAAGCGGTCGAAGGCGCGATGGAGATCTATCGCAAGCTCGGCATGCGGCCGCTGCACGTGCGCAAGGAAGTGCCGGGCTTCATCGCGGATCGTTTGCTCGAAGCGTTGTGGCGCGAGGCGCTGCATCTCGTCAACGAAGGCGTCGCGACCACCGGCGAGATCGACGATGCGATCCGCTTCGGCGCGGGCATCCGCTGGTCGTTCATGGGCACGTTCCTCACCTACACGCTGGCCGGCGGCGACGCGGGCATGCGACACTTCATGCAGCAATTCGGCCCCGCGCTCGAACTGCCGTGGACGAAGCTGGTCGCGCCGACGTTGACCGACGCGCTGATCGACAGCGTCGTCGAAGGCACGACCGAACAGCAGGGCACGCGCAGCATCAAGGAGCTCGAACGCTATCGCGACGAGTGCATCACCGAGGTGCTGAAATCGATCGCCGCGGTGAAGGCGCGGCACGGGATGCGATTCGAGGACTAGACGATGACGGGCGATACCCCGCTGACGATTTACCGCGACGTGGTGCGGCCCGAATGGGTCGACTACAACGGCCACCTGCGCGATGCGTTCTATCTGCTGATCTTCAGCTTCGCGACCGATGCGCTGCTGGATCGCATCGGCCTCGACGACGCCGCGCGTCGCGAGCGGGGCCGCTCGGTCTATACGCTCGAAGCGCACGTGAACTACCTGCACGAGATCAAGGAAGGCGCGCCGGTGCGCGTCGATGCGCGCGTGCTGGCGCACGACGCGAAGCGGCTGCATCTGTATCTCGAACTGTTCGCCGACGGGCATGACGACGCGGTATCGGCGAGCGAGCAGATGCTGCTGCACGTCGATACGCGCGGCGGTGCGAAGTCGGCGCCGTTCGACGACGACGTGGCCGCGCGCGTGGCCGAACTGCACGCATTGCAGCGCGATTGCGCGGCGCCTGCTTATGCGGGCCGCGTGATCGGGTTGCCGCCGCGGCGCTAGCGGCGCGCGTCATCTTTTCCATCGTCGTCCTCGATCGCGGAGCGCACACGATGCTCGAACCGGAAATTGCGGCGTTCGTCGCGGCCGTCGACGCGTGGTATCCGGCCGATGCGGCGGCGCGCTCGCACGACGAGCAGCGCCGCCTCTACGACCGCTTCGCGGCCGAATGGACGCCGGCCGCACTGCCGGCCGGCATCGTGCGGCAGGACGCCGTGTGGCACGCGCCGGACGGCCGCCCGATCGCGCTGCGGCGCTATACGTCCGCGCACGGCACGCCACGCGGCACGGTGTTGTTTTTTCATGGCGGCGGTTTCGTCGTCGGCTCGCTCGACAGTCATGCGCTGATCACCGCGCAACTGGCGGCCGATACCGGCCTCGACGTGATCGCCGTCGACTATCGGCTGGCGCCCGAACACCGCGCGCCGGCCGCGCTCGACGATTGCGTGGAAGTCACGCGCGCCGCACGCGATGCGCGCTGGCCGTTCGGGCCGTGCGCGCATCCGCTGACGCTCGCGGGCGACAGCGCGGGCGGGATGCTCGCGGCGGCGGTGGCGACCGCGCTGCGCGATGCGGGCGAACGCAACGTGGACGGCATCGCGCTCGTCTATCCGATGCTCGGTTTCGAACCGCAATCGCCCGCGCGCGAAACGGAAGCGCACGCGCCGATGCTGACGCTCGACGACGTGCATCGCTACCGCGCGCTGTACTGGAACGGCGACCTGTCGGCCGTGCTGCTGAACGATGACCCGCTGCTGCGCGCGTCGGTGCCGCTCGAAGCCACACGCTTCGACGGCTTGCCGCCGGTGCTCGCGATCGGCGCCGAGCACGATCCGCTGCGCGACGATGCGCGCGTGTACGTCGAGCGGATTCGCGCGGCCGGCGGGGTCGCGCACGGCTGGATGGGAGAGGGGCTGGTGCATGGCTGCTGGCGCGCGCTCGGAACGAGCCCGCAGGCCGCACGGATGCACCGGATGGTCGGCGGGTTCTTGCTCGCACCACACGCGTAGCGGGCGTTTTCGGGGAGGCAACGATGCAGGCAGCGGCGCAACACCGTATCGAGGACTGGCGGACGTTTTCGGCCGACGCGGCCATCGCGGCGGCGACGATCGGCGATGGCGCGGTGGACGTCGAGTGGAGCGACGCGCGACGCTCGCCGTTCCATTTCGACTGGCTGCGCGACAACTGCGCGTGTTCCGCGTGCGTGCACGCGATCACGCGCGAACAGGTGTTCGAGATCGCCGATGCGCGCGAGGATCTGTCCGCGCTCACCGTGCACGTCGAAGCCGATGGCGCGCTGCATGTGGAATGGAACGACGGGCACCGCAGTGCGTGGTCGCCGGGCTGGTTGCGTGCGCACGCGTACGACGACGCATCGCGCGCGGAGCGTCTGGCCGCGCATCGGCGGCACGTATGGACCGGCGACGATGCGACGGCGATCGGCGTGTTCGCGTGGCGCGACGTGATGGAGGACGACCGCGCGTTGCTGGCATGGCTCGGCGCGTTGCAGCGCACGGGGTTGACGCTCGTCGAAGGCGTGCCGGCCGAGCGCGGCCGTGTCGACGAGATCGCGCGCCGCGTCGGCCTGATCCGCGAAAGCAATTTCGGCGTGCTGTTCGACGTCGAATCGAAGCCGCGCCCGGACAGCAATGCGTATACGTCGCTGAATCTTCCGCCGCACACCGATCTGCCGACGCGCGAATTGCAGCCGGGCGTGCAGTTCCTGCACTGTCTCGCGAACGACGCGACGGGCGGCGACAGCATTTTCCTCGATGGCTTCGCGCTCGCGGATGCGTTGCGGCGCGAACATCCGGACGATTTCGAGCGACTCGCATCGACGCCGTTCGAGTTCTGGAACAAGAGCGCGAACAGCGACTACCGCTGTTCGGCGCCGGTGATCGGGCTCGATGCGCGCGGCCATGTGACGGAGGTGCGTGTCGCGAATTTCCTGCGCGGCCCGCTCGATGCGCCGGCCGGCGCGGTGACGGCCGTCTATCGTGCGTATCGGCGGTTCCTCGCGCTGGCGCGCGAGCCGCGTTTTCGCGTGCAGCGCCGGTTGCGGGCCGGCGACATGTGGGCGTTCGACAACCGGCGCGTGCTGCACGCGCGCACCGAGTTCGACCCGTCGACGGGCCGCCGGCACTTGCAGGGCTGTTACGTCGATCGCGACGAGTTGCTGTCGCGGTGGCGCGTGCTGTCGCGATCGGCGCCGGCCGGGGCTGCGGCCGCGGCGCGCTGACCGACACGCACGGCGCCTTCTCGCACACCTGTTCGGGAAAAAGCACCCGGACGCCAGGCGTCCGGGCGAAGCCACCCGCTGCCGGGCGGCGGAGGTATGCGTTTCACAAAAAAGACGAGCCCCGCGAAGGGGGCTCGTCCGGACTGCTTGACTTCAGCGCGCGACGCGCGGCGCCCGCCGGGGGCGCGTCGGCTTACTGGCCGAAGAAGATCGAGTCGCGTGCGTTCGACGACGCGGCAGCCGGTGCGCCCGAGTGGACGAGCGGAGCCGGTTGCGCGCCGTAGCCGCTGGTGTCGGCGCCATGAACGCGCGCTTCGGCGCTCTGGATGTCGTTCGGGTAGTACGGGCTCGACAGACCCGGCTTGTAGCCGGCCTTTTCGAGCTGGACCAGTTCGTTGCGCACTTGAGCGCGCGTCACGGTGCTTTGGGCGAATGCGCCGAACGAAGCGGACAGGGCGGCAGCGGCAACGACTGCGGAAACGAGCGATTTCATGGTGACCTCCGGTGTTTTATTGAGTTCGCTCTCGACACCATGTCTTGAGCGATTGATCAAATCTTAGTCACCGGGCGGTTCAGGGTAAACGCTGATTTTGACGATAGATTGTTTCCTGTCTGGTAACAGTGGAGCGTCGAATCAGTCTTTCAACGGGCTTTCTTTTCGGTTGCCGTAATAAGTATGAAGAATATCGAGATCGCGCGCGGGCGGTTCAGCGTGCTTCGGCCGCCGCATCGAACGGCCGGCCCGGCGCGCGTGCGGCGGGCGCCCCGGCGCTGAGGAAGCGCACGCCCGTGGCGGCTTCCGAGGCCTCCCACAGCAATGCCGCCGACGCCACGTTGCGTGCCGCGCGCGGTACGCTCGCCGGCGCCGGCAGCCCGCGCGACTCGAACCAGCCGGACGGGCCGATGTACGCGCCGCCCGCCAGATCGGGCGACGTTGCCGCATGGATCGCGGGCAGCGCGCCCTGGTCGGCCGGCTGCGCGAGATAACGGTTCGCGGCACGCATCAGCGCGGCGCGGGCCGGGGAACTGTCCATCGCCGGGCCCGCGAACTGCAGGTTGGTCGCCGCGTAGCCGGGGTGTGCGGCGACGCTGATGCCGGCGAACGCCGCGCGCTCGAAACGGCGCTGCAACTCGATCGCGAACACGAGGTTCGCGAGCTTGCTGTCGCAGTAGGCGAGATAACGGTTGTAGCGCTGCGTGGCGCGCAGGTCGTCGACACGAATCCGGCCGCCGCGGTTGAAGCCGCTCGACATCGTGACGACGCGCGCCCGGCGCGCGGCGCGTAGCGCCGGCAGCAACTGGCCGGTCAGCGCGAAATGGCCGAGGTGGTTGGTGCCGAATTGCATCTCGAAGCCGTCGCGCGTGTGCCGCAGCGGCAGGAACATCACACCGGCGTTGTTGCAGAGGATGTCGACGCGGCCGTGGCGTTCGCCGACGTCGGCGGCGAAGCGGGCGATCGACGCGAGATCGGCGAGGTCGAGCGGATCGACTTCGACGCGGGCATGAGGATGAAGCCGGCGGATCGCGTCGGCCGCCTGCGCGCCGCGTGCGGCGTCGCGGCAGCCCATCACGACCGTCGCGCCTTTCGCGGCCAGCGTTTCCGCGAGCTGCCAGCCGAGACCGCTGTTGGCGCCGGTCACGACCGCGATCTTGCCGCCTTGCGCCGGGACGTGGCGTGCGCTCCATGCATGCATGTCTGCCTCCATCGGCGCAGCCGGTTGGCCGCGGCACGTAATCGTTACATTGAGTGGTGTAACGATAGTGCGGGCGGACGGAGCAGACAAGCGGGGGAACTAGACCGGCGCTTCTAGGGCTGGCGCGTGGCGCCGCGAGCCCGGCGCGCGGCCGGCAGGTGTTACCTGCTGCCGGCCAGCGCGAGCACTTCGGCGGCGGAGATCATGGCGGCGGCGTTCGCGGGGGCCGGGCGCTCGGCCGGGCGGAACACTTCGTCGCCGCGATGGATGACCTGGCGCGACAGCGCGCAGGTGCCGGTGCGCTGCGCGAAGCGGCGGCGCCAGCGCTGTTCGCCGTAGTGACAGCGGCCGGGTTCGACCCAGCGGACGACGAGCAGCGTATCGGAACGTTCGAGGATTTCGACGTGGACGTCGGCGGGATCGAGCGCAGGCAGGGATTTGGAGGCCTTCATTTTGCCGTTTCCTAAAGCCCGTGCGGGTTCGGCCATGGCAGTGGGGTGTCACTACCCAAGGGGAATCCGTAGGGGTTTCCATGAGTGGTGCGCTAAATGTAAGCGTCTGTGACCGGAAAAAACATCCTGTCTGGCTCAAATTACCTTTTGCCGATTTAGAAACAATCCACGCTTATTTTCTTGAAAAACCAAGGACAAAAAGCCCCGGACGGGGACGTCCGGGGCGGAAAATCGGCCCGCGCGCCGTGTCTGCTCGCCCAGTCACGGGATACATCGCCGGAGGACGGAGGTGCCCGCAGGGATCCTGCGCGGGCGGGGAGGCGATGTACCGGAAGCGCGGTCCGGCAACGCCATGATGGCGTGCGCCACCCGTTGACACCCTGACGCGAACATGACTTTTTTGTCAGGTTGCGCCGCTCGCCGTGCCGAACGGCGCCGAAGAATCGGCGCAAAGGCCCGCCCGTATTGGCTTTGCGCGGATCGCCCAAGCAAAGCCTCGACGCCGCTCTCACGCCGAATCCTCATCCGCCGGACGGGTTCCCAGCCCCGGGTAAATACTGAATTCCGATTTCGTGACAAATGCGGGATCCGTTCCTATGATTGGTTGGACCTTTAGTCCTTTGTGCCAATCGGCCGACTGGCGGCCGGCTTTTTCGGAGAGTGCTCATGAGATTGCAGGGCAAACGCGCGCTGGTGACGGCGGCCGGGCAGGGCATCGGCCGTGCGACCGCGCTGCGGTTCGCGCGCGAGGGCGCCGACGTGCTGGCGACCGACATCAACGAAGCCGCGCTGGTGCGGCTCGAAGCCGACGCCGAGCGCGCGGGCGGACGGCTGGTCACGCGGCGGCTCGACGTCACCGACGCGAACGAGGTGGCCGCGCTCGCCGCGAGCGAACGCGCATTCGACGTGCTGTTCAACTGCGCGGGCTACGTGCACCACGGCTCGATCCTCGACTGCGACGACGACGCGTGGGCGTTCTCGCTGAACCTGAACGTCACGTCGATGTACCGGCTGATCCGCGCGCTGCTGCCCGCGATGCTCGAAGCCGGCGGCGCGTCGATCGTCAACATGGCGTCGGCCGCGTCGAGCGTGAAGGGCGTGCCCAACCGCTTCGTGTACGGCACCACCAAGGCGGCCGTGATCGGGCTGACCAAGGCGGTGGCCGCCGATTTCGTCGAGCGGGGCATCCGCTGCAACGCGATCTGCCCGGGCACGATCGAATCGCCGTCGCTCGAGCAGCGGATCGCCGACCAGGCGCGCACGCGTCACGTGTCGACCGACGAGGTGCGCCAGGCGTTCGTCGCGCGCCAGCCGATCGGCCGCATCGGCACCGCGGACGAAGTGGCCGCGCTCGCGCTGTACCTGGCGTCCGACGAAGCGTCGTTCACCACCGGCACGATTCACCTGATCGACGGCGGCTGGTCAAACTGACCGCGTCAAACTGACCGCCCCTTTCCATTCACTTTCCGTTTCCGTTCGGACGACGATATGAAACTGCTGAGATTTGGCGACAAACACCATGAAAAACCGGGCCTGCTGGATGCGCAGGGCCACATTCGCGATCTGTCCGGCGTGATCGACGACATCGCCGGCGACGCGCTGACGCCCGCGTCGCTCGCGCGGCTGCGCGACATCCCGCCGTCGTCGCTGCCGCTCGTCGAAGGCACGCCGCGGCTCGGCGCGTGCGTCGGCCGCGTCGGCAAGTTCATCTGCATCGGGCTCAACTACTCGGATCACGCGGCCGAATCGGGGATGGAGGTGCCGAAGGAGCCCGTCGTGTTCGGCAAGTGGACGAGCGCGATCTCCGGCCCGAACGACGACGTCGAAATCCCGCGCGGCTCCGAGAAGACCGACTGGGAAGTCGAGCTCGGCGTGGTGATCGGCCAGGGCGGCCGCTATATCGACGAAGCCGATGCGCTGTCGCACGTCGCCGGTTACTGCGTCGTGAACGACGTGTCGGAGCGCGAATATCAGCTCGAACGCGGCGGCACGTGGGACAAGGGCAAGGGCAACGACACGTTCGGTCCGCTCGGGCCCTGGCTCGTGACGGCCGACGAAGTGCCCGATCCGCACGCGCTGCGGCTGTGGCTGGACGTGGACGGCCACCGCTACCAGAACGGCTCGACCGCGACGATGGTGTTCCGCGTGCCGCACCTGATCAGCTACCTGAGCCGCTTCATGAGCTTGCAGCCGGGCGACGTGATCTCGACCGGCACGCCGCCGGGCGTCGGCCTCGGGCAGAAGCCGCCCGTCTACCTGCGCGCCGGACAAGTGATCACGCTCGGCATCGACGGGCTCGGCGAGCAACGCCAGCGCACCGTGCAGGCCTGATTCCCTTTAACGGACGGTTCGTCATGCCTATCATTCGATCGATGCGCGTCCTCGACGTGCGCTTTCCGACCTCGCGCCAGCTCGACGGCTCCGACGCGATGAATCCGGACCCCGATTATTCGGCGGCCTACGTCGTGCTCGAAACCGACCACGACGGGCTCGAAGGTCACGGGCTCACGTTCACCATCGGGCGCGGCAACGAAATCTGCTGTGCGGCGATCGACGCGATGCGTCACCTCGTCGTCGGCCTGGACCTCGACTGGATCCGCGAGGACATGGGCCGTTTCTGGCGGCACGTCACGTCGGACAGCCAGTTGCGCTGGATCGGCCCCGACAAGGGCGCGATCCACCTGGCGACGGGCGCCGTCGTCAATGCGGTGTGGGATTTGTGGGCGAAGGCCGTCGGCAAGCCGCTGTGGCGGCTCGTCGCCGACATGAGTCCGGAGGAGCTGGTGCGGGCGATCGACTTCCGCTACCTGACCGACTGCCTGAGCCCGGACGAAGCGCTCGAGCTGCTGCGCCGGCAGGCGGCCGGCAAGGCCGCGCGGATCGCCGCGCTCGAGCGCGACGGCTACCCGTGCTACACGACGTCGGCCGGCTGGCTCGGCTACAGCGACGACAAGCTGCGCCGGCTGTGCCGCGAGGCGGTGGAAGAAGGCTTCGACCACGTGAAGCTGAAAGTCGGCGGGAACCTCGAGGACGACATCCGCCGCGTGACGATCGCGCGCGAGGTGATCGGCCCCGACCGCAAGCTGATGATCGACGCGAACCAGGTGTGGGAAGTCGACGAGGCGATCGACTGGGTGCGCGAGCTCGCGTTCGCGCGGCCGTGGTTCATCGAGGAGCCGACGAGCCCCGACGACGTCGAAGGGCATCGCAAGATCCGCAAGGCGATCGCGCCGGTGCAGGTCGCGACCGGCGAGATGTGCCAGAACCGCGTGCTGTTCAAGCAGTTCATCGCGCGCGGCGCGATCGACGTCGTGCAGATCGACGCGTGCCGGCTCGGCGGCGTGAACGAGATTCTCGCGGTGATGCTGATGGCCGCGAAGTACGGGCTGCCGGTGTGTCCGCATGCGGGCGGCGTCGGCCTGTGCGAGTACGTGCAGCACCTGTCGATGATCGATTACGTGTGCATTTCCGGCACGAAGGAAGGGCGCGTGACCGAGTACGTCGACCACCTGCACGAGCATTTCGTCGAACCGTGCGTGGTGCGCGGCGCGGCGTACATGCCGCCGACGGCGCCCGGTTTCTCGATCGAGATGAAGCCCGAATCGCTGGAGCAATACCGGTTCCGCGGCTGACGCGGGGCGACGCGCGACGGCGCGCCGCGCGCGCCGTGCGCGGCGACAACATGAACGACGGAGACGCGAAGTGGATTTGAATCTGCAAGACAAGGTCGTGATCGTGACCGGCGGTGCGTCGGGCATCGGCGCCGCGATCTCGATGCGGCTGGCCGGCGAGGGCGCGATACCGGTGGTGTTCGCGCGCCACGCGCCCGACGACGCATTCTGGCGCGAACTCGCGCGCAAGCAGCCGCGCGCGGCGTGCATGAGCGTCGCGCTGCAGGACGACGCGCAGTGCCGCGACGCCGTCGCGCAGACCGTCGCGCGCTTCGGCCGCCTCGACGGCCTCGTCAACAACGCGGGCGTCAACGACAGCATCGGGCTCGACGCCGGACGTGATGCGTTCGTCGCGTCGCTCGAACGCAACCTGATCCATTACTACGTGATGGCGCACTACTGCGTGCCGCACCTGAAGGCGGCGCGCGGCGCGATCGTCAACATTTCGTCGAAGACGGCCGTGACCGGGCAGGGCAACACGAGCGGCTATTGCGCGTCGAAGGGCGCGCAGCTCGCGCTGACACGTGAATGGGCGGTCGCGTTGCGCGACGACGGCGTGCGCGTGAACGCGGTGATTCCCGCCGAGGTGATGACGCCGCTCTACCAGCACTGGATCGCCGGTTTCGACGATCCGGCGGCGAAAGTCGCGGAAATTGCCGGCAAGGTGCCGCTCGGCCGGCGCTTCACGACGGCCGACGAGATCGCCGATACGGCCGTGTTCCTGCTGTCGGATCGCGCATCGCACACGACGGGCCAGTGGCTGTTCGTCGATGGCGGCTACACGCATCTCGATCGTGCGATCAGTTGAGGGCCGCGTTCCATGCAACCCGACCCGACCCCGAACACCCCGCCGCCGCTGATCGCGCTGACCGGCATCGGCAAGCGCTTTCCGGGCGTGCAGGCGCTCGACGATTGCCGTTTCGACCTGCATGCGGGTGAAGTGCATGCGCTGATGGGCGAGAACGGCGCCGGCAAGTCGACGCTGATGAAGATACTCGCGGGCGTCTACCAGCGCGACGCGGGCGAGATCCGGATGGACGGCCGCCCGGGGGAGATCGCCGACCCGCGTGCCGCGCAGGCGCTCGGCATCGGCATCATCCATCAGGAACTGAACCTGATGAATCACCTGAGCGTCGCACAGAACATCTTCATCGGCCGCGAGCCGCGCGGCCGCTTCGGCGTGTTCGTCGACGAAGACAGGCTGAACCGGGACGCTGCCGCGATCTTCCAGCGGATGCGGCTCGATCTCGATCCGCGCACGCCGGTCGGCCGGCTGACGGTCGCGAAGCAGCAGATGGTCGAGATCGCGAAGGCGCTGTCGTTCGACTCGCGCGTGCTGATCATGGACGAGCCGACCGCCGCGCTGAACAACGCGGAGATCGCCGAGCTGTTCCGCATCATCCGCGACCTGCGCGCGAACGGCGTCGGCATCATCTACATCTCGCACAAGATGGACGAGCTGCGCCAGATCGCCGATCGCGTGACCGTGATGCGCGACGGCAAGTACGTCGCGACCGTGCCGATGGCGGACACGTCGATGGACACGATCATCTCGATGATGGTCGGCCGCCAGCTCGATGCGCAAACCCGCACGCCGCCCGATACGTCCGCGAACGAGATCGCGCTCGAAGTGCGCGGGCTGTCGCGCGGCCGCGCGATCCGCGACGTCGGCTTCACGGTGCGGCGCGGCGAGATCCTCGGCTTCGCCGGGCTGATGGGCGCGGGCCGCACCGAGGTCGCGCGCGCGGTGTTCGGCGCGGATCCGGTCGACGCGGGCGAGATCCGCGTGCACGGCAGGGCCGTGACGATCCGCACGCCGGCCGACGCCGTGAAGTTCGGCATCGGCTACCTGTCCGAGGATCGCAAGCACTTCGGGCTCGCGGTCGGGATGGACGTGCAGAACAACATCGCGCTGTCGAGCATGCGCCGCTTCGTGCGCCGCGGCATGTTCCTCGATGCGCGCGGGATGCGCGAGGCCGCGCAGTCGTACGTGCGCCAGCTCGCGATCCGCACGCCGTCGGTCGCGCAGCCCGCGCGGCTCTTGTCGGGCGGCAACCAGCAGAAGATCGTGATCGCGAAGTGGCTGCTGCGCGACTGCGACATCCTGTTCTTCGACGAACCGACGCGCGGCATCGACGTCGGCGCGAAAAGCGAGATCTACAAGCTGCTCGACGCGCTGGCCGCCGACGGCAAGGCGATCGTGATGATCTCGTCGGAGCTGCCCGAGGTGCTGCGCATGAGCCACCGGATCCTCGTGATGTGCGAAGGCCGCGTGACCGGCGAATTGCGCGCGGCCGACGCCACGCAGGAAAAGATCATGCAGCTCGCGACGCAGCGCGAGTCGACCGTATTGTCCTGAATCAGACGCTCAGACGCCTACCCGATCATGTCCAACGATACGCATCCCGTTCCGTCCCTGGCCACCGGCGACACGCCGGCCGCCGCAGCGAGCCTGAAATCGCGCTTCTTCAACCCGGCCGCGCGGCAGAAGCTGCTCGCGTTCGCGAGCCTCGTGCTGCTGATCGTGTTCTTCAGCTTCGCGTCGTCGAACTTCCTCGAAGTCGACAACCTCGTGTCGATCCTGCAGGCCACCGCCGTGAACGGCGTGCTGGCCGTCGCCTGTACGTACGTGATCATCACGTCCGGCATCGACCTGTCGGTCGGCACGCTGATGACGTTCTGCGCGGTGATGGCCGGCGTCGTGCTGACCAAGTGGGGCATGCCGCTGCCGCTCGGGATTCTGGCGGCGCTGGGCTTCGGCGCGCTGTCGGGCTGCGTGTCGGGCATCGTGATCGCGAAGATGAAGGTGCCGCCGTTCATCGCGACGCTCGGCATGATGATGTTGCTCAAGGGGTTGTCGCTCGTGATCTCCGGCACGCGGCCGATCTACTTCAACGACACGCCGGGCTTCACGTCGATCGCGCAGGATTCGCTGATCGGCAACCTGATTCCCGCGCTGCCGATCCCGAACGCGGTGCTGATCCTGTTCCTCGTCGCGATCGGCGCGTCGATCGTGCTGAACCGCACCATCTTCGGCCGCTACACGTTCGCGCTCGGCAGCAACGAGGAGGCGCTCAGGCTGTCCGGCGTGAACGTCGACGCGTGGAAGATCGCCGTCTACACGTTCAGCGGCGCGGTGTGCGGGATCGCCGGCCTGCTGATCGCGTCGCGGCTGAACTCCGCGCAGCCGGCGCTCGGGCAGGGCTACGAGCTCGATGCGATTGCGGCCGTCGTGATCGGCGGCACGTCGCTGTCGGGCGGCGCGGGCAGCATCGTCGGCACCATCATCGGCGCGTTCATCATGAGCGTGCTGACCAACGGCCTGCGCATCATGTCGGTCGCGCAGGAATGGCAGACGGTCGTGACGGGCGTGATCATCATCCTCGCCGTCTACGTGGACATCCTGCGCCGGCGGCGCCGCTGACGCAGGTACGGGCGCAAGCACGCATGGGCTTCACCGCCGGCCGGGCCGGCATTTCAGTCGATACCAACCAAGGAGACGCGAAGTGATCAGGAGCAAGGTGTTGAACGCGATCGTCGGGCTGACGTTCGCCGTCGGCGTCACGGCCGGCGCGCAGGCGCAGGAAACCTACATCCCGCTGATCTCGAAAGGCTTCCAGCATCAGTTCTGGCAGGCCGTGAAATCGGGCGCGATGCAGGCGGCGAAGGACTACAAGGTGAAGGTGACGTTCGAAGGGCCGGAAACCGAGGCGATGGTCGACAAGCAGATCGACATGCTGTCGGCCGCGATCGCGAAGAAACCGGCCGCGCTCGGCTTCGCGGCGCTCGACAGCAAGGCCGCGCTGCCGCTCCTGAAGAAGGCGCAGGCCGAGAAGATTCCGGTGATCGCGTTCGACTCGGGCGTGGACAGCGACATTCCGGTGACGACGGCCGCGACCAACAACAAGGCGGCCGCCGCGCTCGCCGCCGACAAGCTCGCCGCGCTGATCGGCGACGAAGGCGAGGTGGCCGTGGTCGCGCACGACCAGACGAGCCGCACCGGCATCGACCGCCGCGACGGCTTCCTCGAACGGATGAAGTCCGCGCATCCGAAGGTACAGGTCGTGACCGTGCAGTACGGCGAGGGCGACCAGCTGAAGTCGACCGAGGTGACGAAGTCGATCCTGCAGGCGTATCCGAAGCTCAAGGGGCTGTTCGGCACCAACGAAGGCTCGGCGATCGGCGTGGTCAACGGCGTGCGCGAGATGAAGCGCAAGGTCGTGATCATCGGCTACGATTCCGGCAAGCAGCAGAAGGACGCGATCCGCAGCGGGCTGATGGCCGGCGCGATCACGCAGAACCCGATCGGGATCGGCTACAAGACCGTCGAGGCGGCCGTGAAGGCGATCAAGGGCGAGAAGCTGCCGAAGGTCATCGATACCGGGTTCTACTGGTACGACAAGACCAATATCGACGATCCGAAGATCACGGCGGTGTTGTACGACTGAACGTGGCGAATGGTGGCGACGATGCGGGCCGTCGCCGCCGCGGCGATTGAACACGAGGGCATCATGGGCGCAGTGCGTATCGATTCGCATCAGCACTTCTGGCGTTATCGCGCGGCCGACTATCCGTGGATCGGCCCCGGCATGGGCGTGCTCGCGCGCGACTACCTGCCCGACGCGCTGTGGCCGCAGATGCATGCGCAGGCGCTCGGCGCGTCGATCGCGGTGCAGGCGCGCGCCGGGCGCGACGAGACGGCATTCCTGCTCGACCTCGCGCGCGACGACGCACGCATCGCGGCGGTGGTCGGCTGGGAGGATCTCGGCGCGCCGGCGCTGGCCGACCGTGTCGCCGAGTGGCGCAGCCCGAAGCTGCGCGGCTTTCGTCACCAGGTGCAGGACGAAGCCGACGTCGGCGCGTTCGTCGCCGATCCCGGCTTCAATCGCGGCGTCGCGTGGCTGCAGGCGAACGGTTACGTGTACGACGTGCTCGTGTTCGAGCGCCAGTTGCCGGACGTGCGTGCGTTCTGCGCGCGGCACGACGCGCACTGGCTCGTGCTCGATCATTGCGGCAAGCCGGCGCTCGCCGCGTTCGAGCGCGACGACACGGCATTTCCGCGCTGGCGTGCGGCGCTGCGCGAGCTGGGCGCGCTGCCGCACGTCGTGTGCAAGCTGTCGGGGCTCGTGACCGAGGCCGACTGGCGGCGCGGCCTGCGCGGGCAGGATATCCGGCATGTCGAACAGTGCCTCGACGCGGCGCTCGACGCGTTCGGCCCGCAGCGGCTGATGTTCGGCTCGGACTGGCCCGTGTGCCTGCTCGCGGCGTCGTATGACGAAGTGGCGTCGCTCGTCGAGCGCTGGGCCGAATCGCGGCTGTCGGCGGCCGAGCGCGACGCGTTGTGGGGCGGCACGGCCGCGCGTTGCTACGCGGTGCCGGGCGACATGAAGCGCGGCATATAAAATAGGCGCGAGCGGTCTGCCGATTCGTCAGACCGTCCGGAACGAAACCGATTACCAGCGTCAACGTATGTCCATCCAGCCGATTCAGAACCGCCGCCTCTACCAGCAGATCGCCGACAAGCTCAGCGCGATGATCGAGTCCGGCGATTTCCCGCCGGGCAGCTATCTGCCGCCCGAGCGCGAACTGGCCGAACGCTTCGGCGTGTCGCGCACGTCGGTGCGCGAGGCACTGATCGCGCTCGAAGTGAACGGGCTCGTCAGCGTGCGCGTCGGCGACGGCGTGAAGGTGCGCCACCCGGAAGCGGCTGCCGTGCCCGAACCCGCGCCGGCGCCCGACGCGAAGGTCGCGCCGTTCTCGATCGTCGAGATCGATCCCGAACTCGGCATCGCGCTCGACCTCGATACCGAAATCCCGCCGTTCGCGCTGCTGCAGGCGCGCCGGCTGATCGAGCCGGAAGCCGCGTCGCTGGCCGCGAAGCATGGCTCGGACGCGCAGATCGAAGGGATTCACGAAGCGTTCCTGCGCAACCAGGACGACAACCGCAGCGGCTCGCTCACGCACCCGGGCGACCGGCTGTTCCACATCCGCATCGCGGAAGCGAGCGACAACCCCGCGTATGCGCTGATGATCAAGCAGTTGCTCGCGCACAAGTACGATCTGATGTTCCAGCGGCTGCAGTCGCTGTACATGCCGAACGACATGCCGCACCGGTCCGAACTCGAGCATCGCGCGATCCTCGACGCGATCCGCGCGCGCGACCCGGACGCCGCGCGCCGCGCGATGGCCGAGCATCTCGACGAAGTGATCCGCATCTTCGGCCGCGCGCTCGACTGAGCGCACGAATCGATTTCCTGCATGTCGGGAAGCGGCGCACGCGACGCGGACCCTTCCGGGTGTCGATGCGGCGTCCGCACCGTGCGAGCGCACCGGCCGTCGGGACAGAACGAACGCTGCGCTGCGAGCGACGCGCGCCGGTCGACCGGCACGCCGCTCGCGCGCCGAATGGAGTGTGACGAATGCGCGTGAACGATTGCCACAATTTCCACGACTTCCGCGAACTCGCCAGGCGGCGGTTGCCGGGACCGATCTTCAACTACATCGACGGTGCGGCCGACGATGAAGCCACGTATCGACGCAACACGCGTGCGTTCGAACGCTGCGATCTGGTGCCGAACGTGTTGCGCGGCGTGCGTGATGTCGACCTGTCGGTGACGGTCATGGGGCAGAAGCTCGGCATGCCGGTCTATTGTTCGCCGACGGCGCTGCAACGCCTGTTTCATCATGACGGCGAGCGCGCGGTCGCCGCCGCGGCCGCGAAATTCGACACGATGTTCGGCGTGTCGTCGCTCGGCACCGTGAGCCTGGAAGAAGCGCGTGCGATCAGCCAGGGCCCGCAGGTCTACCAGTTCTACTTTCACAAGGATCGCGGCCTCAATCGCGAGATGATGAACCGCTCGAGGGACGCCGGCGTGAACGTGATGATGCTGACGGTGGACAGCATTACCGGCGGCAATCGCGAGCGCGACAAGCGCACCGGTTTTTCGATTCCATTCCGGCTGACTCTCGCGGGGCTGACCGAGTTCGCGTTGAAGCCGGCCTGGGCCATCAACTATCTGACCCACGAGCGGTTCCGTTTGCCGCAACTCGACCGGCATGTCGACATGGGCGGCGGCGCGATGTCGATCAGCCGCTACTTCACGGACATGCTGGATCCGTCGATGTCATGGGACGACGTCGCCGCGATGGTGCGGGAGTGGAACGGGCAGTTTTGCCTGAAAGGCGTGATGTCGGTCGACGATGCCCGCCGGGCGGTGGACATCGGCTGTACCGGCATCGTGTTGTCGAACCACGGCGGACGGCAACTGGACGGTTCGCGCGCGGCGTTCGATCAGCTTGCCGAGATCGTCGACGCGGTG
Source organism: Burkholderia sp. 28_3 (assembly GCF_003253915.1). Classification (NCBI taxonomy): domain Bacteria; kingdom Pseudomonadati; phylum Pseudomonadota; class Betaproteobacteria; order Burkholderiales; family Burkholderiaceae; genus Burkholderia; species Burkholderia sp. 28_3. Next base: position 31,578 of record NZ_QKZF01000014.1, on the reverse strand, counting down.
GGCGACCGGATCGACGTGATGATGGATGGCGGCGTGCAGCGCGGTTCGCACGTACTGAAGGCGCTGGCGTTGGGGGCGAAGGCCGTCGGGCTGGGACGCTATTACCTGTTCCCGCTCGCCGCCGCCGGGCAGCCCGGCGTCGAGCGCGCGTTGCAACTGATGCGGGCAGAGATCGAACGGGACATGCGGCTGATGGGCTGCGCGTCCGTTGCGCAGCTCGGGCGAGATCAGCTGCGCTTTCGCTGACGACGCCGGATTCGACGCCATTCGGGGCGGCGCGTCGGGGGATCGCCTGCTCAGAAGCGATCCGCGCGATACGGCGCCGGATCGGTGAACGGCGCCTCGCCGGTCATCATCTCGGCGAGCAGGCGGCCGGTGACGGGGCCGAGCGTCAGGCCGTGATGGTTGTGGCCGAACGCGAACCACAGCCCGCGATGCGCGGGCGCGGGGCCGATCACCGGGCGCATGTCGGGCGTGCACGGCCGGAAGCCGAGCCACGGATGCGGGTCGAGCCGCTCGCCGAACCCGAACACCGGCCGCGCGACGCGTTCCGCGCGTTCGAGCTGCACGCCCGTTGGCGGAAGCCCGCGCCGCGCGATCTCGACGCCGGTCGTCAGCCGCAATCCGCGCCGCATCGGCGCGATCACGTAACCGTATTCGCGATCGACGATCGGCGCCGACGGCACGCCGCGCGCGGACGGCGCGTAGTGCATGTGATAGCCGCGCTTCTCGCGCAGCGGAATCTTGTAGCCGAACTTGCCGAACACCGTGTCGGACCACGGGCCGAGCGCGACGACGACGGCCGGCGCGGCCGCCGGGCCGTCGCCGGTCTTCACCTGCCAGCCGGGTGACAGCGCGTCGAGGCTCGCGGCGTCGCCCGTCAGCAGCGTGCCGCCGCCCCGCGCGAACAGCTGCGCATACGCTTTGACGAGCGCGGCCGGATCGACGACGCTTTTCGGGTCGAGCCAGTGCAGCGCGCCGCAGAAGCCCGCCGCGAGGCTCGGTTCATGCGCGAGCAGCGCGGCCGCGTCGAGCGGCGTGATGCCGAGCCCGTGGCGGCGCGCGGTGAGGCCGGCCTCGGCCACGCCGCGTTCGAATGCGGCCGGCGTGCGGAACGCTTCCAGCCAGCCGTTCGCGCGAATCAGTTCGCCGGCGCCGGCCCGGGCGATCAGCGCGTCGTGTTCGACGATGCAGCGTTCGATCAGCGGCAGCATGTCGCGCGAGGCCGCCGCGTGACGCAGCGGCGCCGATTCCCACCAGAACCGCGCGAGCCACGGCGCGAACGCGGGCAGCGACGCGCTGTGCCAGTAGAGGTCGGTCGAGCGATTCAGCGCATAGCGCATCAGCGTGAACGGGCTGCGCGGGAACGGGTACGGTTCGACCGACGAGCGCTCGATCAGCCCGGCATTGCCGAAGCTCGTGCCTTCGCCGGGCGCGCCGCGATCGACGAGCGCAACCTTGCGCCCGCGATCCTGCAGGTGCAGCGCGGCGGAGACGCCGACGATGCCGGCGCCGAGAACGATGACGTCGAAATCCATCGATGACGGGAGAGAGGTTGATATAGGTTGCGAGCCGACATCGTGGTCGGAGCGAATACCGCGAGCTGCCGCCGTGCGGCTTGTTATTAGGATACTCGCGATGTCATTCGATTCGCAAAATCACTGGGGGTCTGCTGGGCTGCACTTCACGATTTGCGACAATCTGAATTTTGCTCGGACGCAAAGTCCAAGGTCAGAGGCCGTCCGACGGCATTGGACGACTGCGCCCCATTCATGTAACTCCATGATTTAGAATGGAATCGTGAACGGGCCTATGGCGGCGCTCCGGATTGCCGCTGGCCCCTGCGTTTCGCCGACGTTGAGCGCATCGGCCGTGGGCGGGACACCCATCTATCATGCTGGTGGTTGGGGCCTCTTGAGTCGATAGAGATACAAGGATGAAACGGGAACCGGTTGAAGGCGTGCAGCCTGAGGTGTTGCGTTGGGCGAGGGAAACGGTCGGACTGTCGATCGACGAGGTCGCGACCATGCTTCGCGCAGCGCCGAGCGAAGTGGCTGATTGGGAAACGGGCGCCGGGGCGCCGACATACGCTCAACTCGAGAAGCTCGCGTATCAGGTATTCAAGAGACCGCTTGCAGTTTTTTTTCTTCCGGCGCCGCCCGAGGAAAAGGTTCCGCAGCGGGAGTTTCGCACGCTTCCGGAAACGGACATGCGCTCGCTTGCTCGCGACACCTATCTGCAGATCCGGCAAGCGCATGCATTCCAGCTATCGCTCAAAGAGGTGTTTAACGGACGTAATCCTGCGGATAAGTTGATCTGGAAATCCCTGGCGCTTTCGTTGTCGGAGCCTGTATCGGCGCAAGCTGACAAGGTTCGTCGCTTGCTGGGTATCACGCTCGATGAGCAGACCTCGTGGCGTAACGATGATCTCGCGCTCAAACAGTGGCGGAAGGCTATCGAAGACGCTGGTGTCTTTGTCTTCAAGTCGTCGTTCAAGCAGCGCGAGATTTCGGGATTTTGCCTGATGGACGAGGCATTCCCGATCATTTATCTCAACAACAGTACGACGAAGACGCGTCAGATATTCAGTCTTTTGCACGAACTGGCGCATTTGCTCCTGAGCATGAATGGGTTGAGCAAGCTCGATTCCGGCTATATTGATGCGCTTCCGAAAGCGGAGCGGGAAATTGAGCGATTCTGCAACGCCATAGCAGCGGAAGTACTGATTCCACCATCGGCTTTCGACCGCCTCGTGGCAGGACATCCCTCCGACGTTGAATCCGCGCCCGACGAGATGTTCGCCGAACTGGCCAGCTATTTTGGTGTGAGTCGTGAGGCGGTGCTGCGGCGATTGCTGGACCAGGGACGAGTGAGTCAGGCGTTCTACAAACGTAAGGCAACGATCTGGTCAGCGCAGCAGAGAGAGGCGAAGGGAGGAAGCTACTATGCGAATCAAGGCGCATATCTGAGTGACCGCTTTGCTCGGGAGGTCGTCGGACGCCACTATCGGCATCAAATCACGCTTGAGCAGGCCGCGGACTTTCTCGGCATCAAACCCAAAAGCTTTGCCGGATTCGAAGAGCATGTTCTTCATGGGGCCGGTGCATGATTTATGTGTTTGACACCAGTTCCATTCGATCGTTGCAACATTTCTATCCGCGTGTGTTCCGAAGTATCTGGCAGGGCATCGAAAAGCTCGTGGGTCAGAGGCGATTGATTTCGACTAGAGAAGTGTTGAACGAGATCGAGCGACAGGCTGTCAGTGCAGATGTATTGACGTGGGTGAAAGGCAACCGATCACTGTTCACGACGCCGAGCGCGGACGAATTGCGGTTTGTCGCTTCGATTTTGCAGATCAAACATTTTCAGGCACTTATCGGTCAACAGCAGCGACTCAAAGGGACGCCAGTCGCTGATCCGTTCGTTATAGCGTGCGCCAAGGTCTGTCTGGGGACGGTTGTGACGGAAGAGGGATGGTTGCATGCGGGCGACGGACTTGTGCCTAAACCGCATGCAGCGAAGATACCCAATGTATGCGCGCATTTCGAAATCCCGTGCATTGATCTCGAAGAATTCATGCATCAGCAGGATTGGCAGTTCTGACCGACAAGCATCAACTCATCGAGAACAGCTTTCCCCACCGCGCCAGCACGCCCGTATCGACGCCGGCCATCCGCAACGCCTTCCACACGACCGTCGACACCGTGTCGTAAGCCGCGATGCCCGTCGCCTGTTCGAACGGCCCGGCCAGATGCGCGGCATGCAGGTTCGTGCAGAACGTCGCCACCGCATCCGGCCACGCCTGTGCCGTCTTGCGCATCAACGCCGCGAGCTGCGTATCGGGCACGTCCGCGAAGCTGGCGTTGTCGCGCAGCCCGAGATGCCGTTCGGCCACGCAGTCGATGCCGAGCTGCGCATACTGACGCACGATCCGTTGCTGCACGTCGTCGAGATACGGCGTGACGAGGCCGAGCCGCCGCACGCCGGTGCGCTCGAGCAACTCGTTCAGCGCGAGCACCGACGTCGTCGCCGGGATGCCGGTCGCTTTTTCGATGCCGCGGCACAGCGCGGCATCGCGTTCGAAGCCGAGCCAGCCGGCCGACGTGCCGCTCCAGCCGATCACGTCGACGCGCGCGTCGGCGAGCTGCCGCGCCGCGACGAGGATGTGCGCCGCGTCGAACTGGTCGAGCGCGGCCGCGCTGAGCGCGATCTCGGTCACGGTGAAGCGCGCGAAATGCACGCTGACGTGTGGCAGGCCGGCGACGATCGCGCTCGTCAGCGGCTCGAGCGCGGTGTTCGACGACGGCGTCAGGATGCCGATGCGGATGCGCGGATTCATCGGATGGCCTCCGCTCAGTCGAGCAACTGCCGCACCGCGGCGACGGCCGCACGGCGCAACGCGGCAAGGTCGAGCCCCGGGATCTCGCCGTTGTCCACCACGATCCGACCGTTCACGATGTTGTACTTCACCGGCGCGGGCTCGCCGGCCGCCACCGGCGCGATCGCATGGTCGTGGAAACCGTTGAAGCGCGGTCCGCTCACGTCGTACAGCACGAGATCGGCGGCTTGCCCGACCCCGAGCGTGCCGACCGCATCCAGCCCGAGCACGCGGGCGCCGCCTTGCGTGCCCCAATGCAGCACGTCCTCGACCGTGGTGGCCGACGCGCCGTGCGCCGCGCGATGCACGAGCCACGCGAAATTCGCCTCGTGCGTCATGCTGCCCGATTCGTTCGACGCGACGCCGTCGACGCCCAGCGATACCGGCACGCCGGCCGCCGCCATGCGCGGCGCGGGCGCGATGCCGCTGCCGAGCCGTGCATTGCTGACGGGGCAGTGCGAGCAGCCGGTGCCGGTGTCCGCGAGCATCGCGATCTCGCTCGCCTCGAGATGAACGAGGTGCGCGAACCACACGTCCGGGCCGAGCCATTCGTGCTCGGCGACGAATTCGACGGGCAGCTTGCCGTAGCGCTCGCGGCAGAAATCGACGTAGCGGGTCGTCTCGGACAGGTGCGAATGCAGCCGCAGACCCATGCCGCGCGCCGCCCGCGCGACTTCCGGCAGCAGGTCCGGCGGCAGCGAGAAGGTCGGCGTCGTCGGCGCGACGACCACGCGGCGCATCGATGCCGCGCCCGCGTCGTGATAGCGCGCCTTCAGCCGTTCGATATCCGCGAACATCTGGTCGAGCGTCTCGGGCTGCAGCGCGGTGCCGGCGAACCCCGGATGATCGCCGGCCGCCTGCAATGCGCCGCCGCGGCACAGCACGAAGCGCATGCCGAAGGCGGCGGCTTCGTCGAACAGCAGGTCGCCGGTCTCCGTCGTGCCGCCCGCGTGGTACAGGTAATGATGATCGGCGCAGGTCGTCACGCCGGACAGCAGCAGTTCCGCGAAGCCGAGCCGCGCGGCGATGCGCGCGAGCTCCGGCGTGAAGCGGGCGACGCGCGGATACGGGACGGCGGCAAGCCATGCCTGCAGGTCGGCGTTGATGCCGGCCGGCACGCCTTTCAGCAGGTTCTGGAACAGATGATGGTGCGTGTTGATCCAGCCCGGATAGACGACGCAATGGCTCGCATCGATCACGCGCTCGCCGGGTAGCGGCGCGAGATCGGGTGCGATCGTCTCGATCCGGCCGTCGCGGATGCGCAGGTCGGGCCGGCCGAGCCGCGCGGCGTCGCCGGGGTGGCCGCTCATGACCGCGAGCGGGTGGCGGATCAGCAGCGAAGAACAAGGAACGCTCATGGTCGGGTCTCCTCGGATTCGGATAGTCGGGTCACGGGTTGTCGTGCGCCGCGCGCCGCCGTGAGGCCGCGCGCGGCATGAAGCCGGTCAGTCGCACTCGCGCGCCATCGGGCTGCGGGGCGCGGCATCGGCACGGGCATGCGTTTCAACGGGGGCGGCCGCCGGCACGCCGTTGAGCAACGCATTGAGCAGCACCGACACGAGGCAGGCGATCACGACGCCGCTGTGCAGGAACGGCTGCGTCCAGTCGGGCATGTGCGCGAACACCTTCGGCGCCATCACCGGAATCAGCGCGGTCGCGATCGTGAAGCCGACGATCAGCACGTTGTAGCGGTTGTTCTCGAAATCGACCTTCGCGAGCGTCTGCACGCCGGCCGCGACGACCACGCCGAACATCGCGATACCCGCGCCGCCGAGCGCGGCCGACGGCGTCGACGCGACGATCGCGCCGATCTTCGGCACCAGCGCGACGACGCACATCAGCACGCCGCTGACCGCGACGATCCAGCGGCTGCGCACGCCGGTCAGGATCACGAGCCCGACGTTCTCCATGAACGCGATGAACGGAAACGCGGCGAACGTGCCGGCGATCGCGCTCGCGATGCCGTTCGCACGCAGCCCGCGCACGACGTCCTCCTCGCTCACCTGTTTCTCGACGATGTCGCCGATCGCGACGAACAGGCCCATCGATTCGACCATCTGCACGATCATCACGACGACCATCGTCAGCACCGGCACGATCGCGAACACGGGCGTGCCGAAATGGAACGGGTAGGGCACGGTGAACCACGGCGCGGCCGCGACGTTCGTGAAGTTGCCCATCCCGAGCGCGATCGCGAGCAGGCTGCCGGCCACCAGCCCGATCAGCACCGACAGGTTGCGCAGGAACGCGTTCGCGAAGCGGTTGACCGCGAGGATCACGACCGCGACGACGAGCGCGACCGCGAGGAACGACAGCTCGCCGAACTGCAGCTTCGCCGCGTCGCCGCCGCCGGCCCACTGATATGCGACCGGAAACAGCTGCAGCCCGATCACGGTGACGATGCAGCCCGTCACGACCGGCGGGAACAGGCGGCGCAGCCGGCCGACCAGCGGCGCCGCGAAGGTCGTGATGATGCCCGCGCCGATCACCGCGCCGCACACGCCGGCGAACCCGACGCCCGGCGTCAGGCCGATCGCGATCACCGGGCCGACGCTGCTGAACGCGACGCCCTGCAGGATCGGCAGGCGCACGCCGAGCTTCCACACGCCGACCGTTTGCAGGATCGTCGAGATGCCGGAACAGAACAGCGCGGTGCTGATCAGCACGGTCGTATCGGCGGGCGACATCTTCAAGGCCGATGCGACGATCAGCGGCACCGCGATCGCGCCGATATACGCGACGAGCATGTGCTGCAGGCCGAGCGTCAGCATCTGGCGGCGCGGCAGGACCCGATCGACGGGATGTGAAGCAGAGTTCATGGGCGTGTCTCCTGAGGTTCGTTATCGGGCGGGCGCATGGCGCACCCGCCTGGCGTGCCCGTCAGGCCGCGACCGGCGCGGCGAGACAGGCATGGAAACGGTCGGTCAGCGCGGCGCGATCGAGATCGCGGCCGATGAAAACGATGCGCGACGAGCGCGGCTCGCAGCCCCACGCCTGCGCGGCGCGCAGTTCGATCACGCCGTGCACGCCCTGCAGCACGTAGCGCTGCGCGCGACCCTGCACGGCGAGGATGCCCTTCATCCGGAACAGGTTCGCGGTGTCGGCGCGGCGCAGCTCGCCGAGCCAGGCTTCGAGCGCGTCGAGATCGACGTCCGCGTCGACTTCGATGCCGACCGACGATACGCTTGCGTCGTGTTCGTGGTGATCGTCGTGGTCGTCGTGGTCGTCGTGCGGATGATCGCCGTGTTCGTCGTGGCCGTGCGCATGCGTGTGTTCGTGTTCGTCCGCATGCGGCGCCTCGACCGCCAGTCCGTCGCTCTCGACGAGAATCTGCGCGAATTCGTTCGCGCCGATCCCGAGGATGCGATCGAGATCGACCTGCGCGTAGCTCGACGTCACGATCTCGGCGGTGCTGTTCAACTCGCGCAGCCGCGCGGTCAGCGCGCCGACGTCCGTCGCGTCGACGAGATCGACCTTGTTGATGACGATGCGGTCCGCGCAGACGATCTGGTCGACCGCCTGGTTGTCGCGGCCGTCGAGCACGAGATCGTCGAGGTGCGCGCGAATATGCTTCGCATCCACCAACGTGACGACCGCATCGAGCGCGACTTCCTTCGCGATCGGATCGTCGAGAAAGAAGGTTTGCGCGACCGGATACGGATCGGCGAGCCCGCTCGTCTCGACGATGATGTGATCGAGCCGGTCGGGCCGGGCGACCAGCATCCGCACGATCCGCACGAGATCCTCGCGCACCGCGCCCACGCAGCACACGCAGCCGTTCGTCATCTCGTAGATTTCCTCGGTCGATTCGAGCACGAGGCCGCCGTCGATGCCGATTTCGCCGAACTCGTTCTCGATCACCGCGATCTTGCGGCCGTGTTTCTCGCGCAGGATATGGTTCAGCAGCGTGGTCTTGCCCGCGCCGAGGAAGCCGGTCAGCACGGTGACCGGAATCTTCTGGACGTCGCTGTGGGTGGTGTGGATGTGGGTCATGACGCGTCTCCGTTGAGTCGGTTGGGCTGCGGATGGGGCCGTGATTCGCTGTCTTTCCAGCGATGGACGGTGCGGGAATCGAGGTCGAACAGGTCGAGCACGCGGCCGAGCGTGTGGTCGATCATCTGCTCGAGGGACGCGGGGCGCGCATAGAACGCCGGCACGGGCGGCGCGACGATCGCCCCCATCTCGGTCGCGGCGGCCATGTTGCGCAGGTGCGTGAGCGTGTACGGCGTTTCGCGTGCGAGCAGCACGAGCCGGCGGCGTTCCTTGAGCGCGACGTCGGCGGCGCGCGCGATCAGGCCCGCCGACAGCCCGCTCGCGATCTCCGCGAGCGTCTTCATCGAGCACGGCGCGACGATCATCCCGAGCGTGCGGAACGAGCCGCTCGCGATCGGCGCGGCGATGTCGTCGCTGCGGTACAGCACGCTCGCGCGCGCGGCGACGTCGGACAGCTTGAAATCGGTCTCGTGCGCCATCGTCAGCGCGGCGGCGCGGGACACCACCACGTGCGTCTCGATGTCGAGTTCGCGCAGCAGCGCGAGCAGCCGTATCCCGTACACGAAGCCGGACGCGCCGCTGATGCCGACCACGAGCCGCCGCGCGCTCATCGCGGCGCTCCGGCGAGTTGCGCGACGAGATGCGCGGCACGCTGCATTGCAGCGTCGCCGACCCGGGCGCGCACGCCGTCGAAGCGCGCGCCGCGGGTCGCGTCGACGCCCATTCGCGACGTCGTGCCGTCGGCCGACGACGATGGGTCGAGCGGGCTGCCGGGCAGCCCGTCGACGACGAACAGGTCGCGATGCGGCTGGAAGTGCGTCGCGATCGCCCACAGCACCTGCGCGTCGTCGGTGATGTCGATGTCGCTGTCGACCGCGACGACGTTCTTCAGGTACGGGTCCCAGCCGAGCAGCGCGAGCATGATCTGGCGCGCCTCGCCGTCGCGCGACTGCTTCAGCGCGACGTAGCAGTGAAAATGCGTGCCGGAATTCGGATAGTGGATCGCGGTGACGGCCGGAAAGCGCGCCTTGAGCTTCTCGCTCATCTCGGCTTCGCGCGGCAGCCGCGCGAGTGTCAGGTGTTCCGCGTACGGGCCGCCGACGACGTCGACGAGCCATGCGTCGTCGCGCCGCATCATCGTGTCGACGCGCAGCACGTTGTTGGTCGAGCGATCCGACGAGTAGCCGGTGAATTCGCCGAACGGGCCTTCTTCGGCGTGCGCATCGGGATCGATCGTGCCCTCGAGCACGAACTCGGCGGCGGCGGGTACGCCGATGCCGTGGCGCGGCGTGCGCACGAGCTGCAACGGCGCGCCGAACAGCCCGCCCGCGATCGCGCGTTCGTCCGCGCCGAACGGCACGCGCGCGGCGGCCGCGAGCATGACGAGCGGATGTGCGCCGATCACCATCGCGACTTTCAGCGTGTCGCCGCGGGATTTCGCGGTTTGCAGCATCCGCCACAGATGGCCGCGCGAATGCAGGCTCGTCGCCAGCGCGTTGCGCGCGTGCGGCATCGAGCGGTGATAGCTCAGGTTCGCGATGCCCGTCACCGGATCTTCGGCGACGATCACCGCGTTGGTCACGTATGGCCCGCGATCCGTTTCGAAGTGGCGGATCATCGGCAGGTGTGCGAGGTCGACCGCGTCGCCTTCGACCACATGATCGAGCACGGGGCCGTGCGGCACGACGACCGGCGCGACGGGCGCGTTCGCGCGCTGCTGCCACGCGTCGAACAGCCCGTTCGCGTCGACGCCGAACAGCCGGCCGATACGCGTGCGGGACGCGAAGACGTTGGTGACGAGCGGCGTCGACAGGCCGTCGATGCGCTCGCAGACGAGCATCTCGTGCCGGCCGCGCGCGGCGAGCGACGCGACGACGGCGGTGACGTCCTGATCGGCGGACAGCGGCTGCGCGATCGTCAGCACGTCGTCCGGAAAGCGTTCGCGATAGGCCGTCGCGAAGTGATGAAAATCCTGCTGCTCGGCGAAAAGGCTCGACGCCATGATGCACTCCGTCGGATGCGGAAGGGAAAAGGCCGGACCGCGTGCACGGCGGCACGCGGTCCGGGCGCCGGCGCGTTACACGTAGGTCGCCGTCAGGCGCTTCCGTGCTTCGTCGAGATCCTTCGGCGGCCTGGTCGGCTCGATGCCGACGAGGCGGGCGATGTTGTTGCCCATGTAGTCCTCGAGGCCGTCCTCGTCGAGATCCATCCCCTGCGGCGCGGGCCCGCACAGCATTTCCAGCTCGCGCAGCCACATGCCGGGCTCGTTCGGCGGCGAATCGGTGCCGAACACGATCTTGTTGCGCGGCAGCTCGCGCGCGAATTCGACGATCCGCGACTGGTAGCACCAGCCCGATTCGCAATACACGTTCGGCGTGTCCATCGCCATCCAGAACGCTTCGAACGAGTAGTTGCCGCCCGTCTGGATGCCGAAGTGACCGATGATGAAGTTCACCATCGGAAACTCGCGGATGATCGGGTAGAACTGCGTCGGAATCGTGTACGGCCCGTCGCCCGTATGGATCAGCACGACGGTGTTGTACTTCGCGCACACCTTCATCGCGGGGCGCAGCCAGTCAAGCGCGCGGTCCGGCCGGTAGCCGTGCATGTTCGCGTGCAGCTTCACCATCTTGAAGCCGTACTCCCTGATGTGGAATTCCAGCTCCGCCGCGCCGTTTTCCGGGCCCCAGCGCGGGTTGTACGTGAAGTTGCCGATGAAGCGGTCGGGGTACTTCTGCGTGAGTTCGGCGATGTACGCCATGTAGTCGCGAATGCCGTCGCGGCCGCGGCGATTGCCGTCGCGATAGCCGGTGTTGCCGGGCGGCGGCTGGATGAACCCCATGTCGATGCGGCGCGGCTTGCCGTTGATGATGTACGGGCCGTCCATCATCTTCAGCAGGCGTTCGCCGGTGAACGGTTCGCCGGTATGGCGCCACGCCTCGTCGACGAGGTTGGTCGGGTGCAGGTGCGTATCGATGATCATGCAATGCTCCGGAATCGGGAGAGAGGGGCGCGCGTCAGGCGGCGAGCAACGCTTTCGCTTCGTCGACGGTGCGCGGCGCGGGCGTCGGTTCGAGGCCGATCATGCGCGCCGTGTTGTTGCCGAGGTAATCCTCGAGCGTGTCCTCGTCGAGATTCATCCCCTGCGGCGGGTCGAAGCACAGCACTTCGAGCAGGCGCAGCCACATGCCCGGTTCGTTCGGCGGCGTGTCGGAGCCGAACAGGATCTTGTGCTTCGGCAGCACCTTCGCGAATTCGACGATGCGCGACTGCAGGCACCAGCCCGACTCGCAATACACGTTCGGCAGATCCATCGCGAGCTGGAACGGCTCGAAGCAGTAGACGCCGCCCGTCTGCACACCGAAGTGCGCCATGATGAAATTGACCGTCGGGAATTCCTTGATCATCGGCACCCACTCGGTCGGGATGCTGTACGGGCCGTCGCCGGTATGCAGCTTCACGAGCACGCCGAGTTCCGCGCATTTCTTCAGCGCGGGACGCAGCCAGTCGAGCGCGCGGTCGGGCCGATACGCATGCATGTTGGCCTGGAATTGCACCATCTTGAAGCCGAGCTTGCGCACGTAGTGATCGATCGCGTTCACGCCGTTCTCCACGCCGCAGCGCGGGTTGTAGACGAAGCAGCCGATGAAGCGGTCGGGATGCCGGCGCGCCATCTCGACCGTGTACGCCATGTACGCGTCGATCGATTCGGTGCCCGACTTTTCGCCGTCGGTATACGTATAGATGGTGTTGCCTTGCGGCGGCTGGATGAACGCCTTGTCCACGCGGCGCGGCTTGCCGTTGATGAGGAACGGGCCGTTCATCGTCTCGATCAGGCGTTCGCCGGTGAACGGCGGGCCGTCGTGGCGCCACGCGAGGTCGACGAGATTCGTCGGGTAACAGCTGGTGTCGATGATCATCTACTCGATCTCCTTGAGAGGAACCGGAAAAGCCGGTTGCCGGGTCGCGGGCAGGCACGTCGATGAAGCGACCTGTCGGTCGGATTCATGCGGCCCTTTGCAAGGCGCTTTTTTTTCGCGCCTTCCCCTCGCCGGCATCGAGTGACACACTGCGGCGTGCACTGCTGCTTGAGACCGAGTGTCACAAGCCGAATGTGCTCTGTACAATATTTTTTACTGACGCTCTTGATACGTTTGCGATATGGACATGCGTGTGTTGCGTTACTTCGCGGTGCTGGCCGACGAACTGCATTTCGGGCGCGCCGCCGCGCGGCTCCATATCTCCCAGCCGCCGCTGAGCCAGCAGATCCGGCTGCTGGAAGAGCAGCTCGGCACCGCGCTGTTCGTGCGCTCGCAGCATCGCGTCGCACTCACGGAGGCAGGGAAAACACTGAAGGAACAGGTGCCGCTGATCGTCGCGCAGTTCGATCGCGCGATCGATCTGACGCGGTGCGCGGGGCGTGGCGAAGTCGGGCGCCTCGCGGTCGGCATCATCAGCTCGGCGATGGTCGCGCCGATCCCACACGCGTTGCGCGTGTTCGCCGAACGCCATCCGCACGTGCACTGGTCGCTGCACGAGATGACGCCGGCCGCGCAGATCGATGCGCTGAAGGAGAAGCGGCTCGACGTGTGCTTCTTCCGGCTGTTCCAGGACGATCCGTCGATCCGCAGCGAGATCGTCGTGCGCGAGACGGCCGTGGCCGTGCTGCCGCCAGGCCATCCGCTCGCATCACGCGCGGCGATCGCGCTCGGCGAGCTGGCCGGCGAGCAGTTCGTGTCGTTCGGCCTGCGGCATTCGCAACTGGCGCGCTTCCTGCAGCAGAGTTGCGTCGATGCGCGCTTCACGCCGCGGATCGCGCACGAGGTCGTCGAGGTGCACACGCTGCTGTCGCTGGTGCGCGAAGGGCTGGGCGTCGCGCTGCTGCCGGCGTCGTCGCGGCAGATCTCGACGGGCGGCGTCGCGTTCGTGCCGCTGTTGCCGCCGGCGCTCGAGGTATCGCTGCAGGCGCGTTACCGCGCGGACGATACGTCGGCGGTGCTCGGCGCATTTCTCGATACCGTGCGCGAGGTCGCGGCGGAATTCACCGCCTGAAGCGCGCGGGTCAGCGCGCGAGCGATTGCGTGACCAGCGCGCCGATCGCGTCGATCAGCGGTTTCACGCGTGCGTGCCGCTCGCGCGGCCAGATCGCATGGAGGTTGTAGTGGGTCGGAATCGCGATCGTGCAGAGCTCGACGAGCCGGCCGTCGCGCAATGCATCGGCGGCGAGCAGCCCGCGCACCAGTCCCGCGCCGCACCCTGACGCCAGCGTCGCGACGAGCCCGGCCGCGTTGTCGAACACGGCGATCGTCTCCGGTTCGACGGGCGCCAGCCCGGCCGCTTCGAGCCACGGAATCCACGAACGCTTCGTATAGCCGAGCAGCGGCAGTTCCAGCACCTGCTCGGGCGCGAGCGGCGCGGCGAGCCCGTAGCGGGCGAGCAGTGCCGGTGCGGCCATCGCGGTCAGCCGGTCGGGGCAGACCAGTGCGCTGTCCACGCCTTCCCATTCCCCGTAGCCATAGCGCAGCGCAATATCGACACGATCGAACGCATCGCGGTCGTGGCGCGGCGCGGACAGCACCGTCAGCGTCGTGCCGCCGAGCGTGCGCATCAGTTCCGGCAGCCGTGCGGGCAGCCAACCCTGCATCAGTTCGGGATCGACGTCGAGCCGGAGCGACGGCGCGGTCGTGCGCCCCTTGACCGACGACAGCGCGCGATCGATCTGTTCGAGCCCGTCCGACAACTGGTTCGCGAACAGCGTCCCCGCGTCGGTCAGGATCACGCGGCCGCCGGCCCGCGCGAACAGCGGCTGGCCGATGAATTCCTCGAGCGAGCGGATCTGCTGGCTGATCGCGCTGTGCGTGAGCGCCAGCTGACGCGCCGCGCTCGAAAAACTGCCGACCCGCGCGGCCTGCAGGAACGCCTGCATCGACTGGATCGAAGGGTATCGCTTGAGCATCTGTTAGTCCGACTGACAGGGATTCGACGAAATGATCGCTGGCGTGGCCGCCCATCGCGTTTCGATAATGCTCCGAAACCGCGCACCGCCCCATGAATGCGAATCAGGAGACTGCACATGATCGACATCGTCGTGAACGATACACGCCATTCGCTCGAGAATGTACCGGACGACATGCCGTTGCTGTGGGTGCTGCGCGACCGGCTCAGGCTCACCGGCACGAAGTTCGGCTGCGGCAAGGGCCTGTGCGGCGCGTGCACCGTGCATCTCGAAGGGCAGGCCGTGCGGTCGTGCCTGATCCCCGCTGTCGCCGCGAACGGGCGGCACGTGACGACGATCGAAGGGCTGTCGCCGGACGGGCGCCATCCGCTGCAGCTTGCATGGGTGGCGGAGGACGTGCCGCAATGCGGCTATTGCCAGCCAGGGCAGCTGATGCAGGCCGCCGCGCTGCTGAACGGCAGGCAGCCGGTGGATGACGCGGCGATCGTGTCGGCGATGTCGGGCAACATCTGCCGCTGCGGCACCTATGCACGGATTCACCGTGCGATCAGGCGTGCGGCCGCCGGCGATCCGGCGTTGAAGGCTGCCGCCGAACCCGTGAAGGAGGCGTGACATGCGCGACGATCACGCAACGGATGCACCGAGCACCGACGACACGCCGCGTCGTCGCTTTCTCAGACAGACTTCCGCGCTGCTCGCCGCCGGCATCGCGATCGGTTTCCGGATGCCCGATGCGGCCGCCGCGGGCAAGCGTGCGAGCGGCGATCCGCATCCGTCCGCGGGCGAATTCGAACCGAACGCATGGGTGCGCGTGCTGCCCGACGACACGATCAAGCTGGTCGTGCACAAGCACGATTCGGGCACCGGCACGCGTACCGCGCTCGCGGCGGTGGTGGCGGAGGAACTCGACGTCGATCCGTTTCGCGTCGACGTGATCACGCCGGAAGATCCGTTCTTCGCCGACTACATCCATCCGCTGTGGAAGGTGTTCTCGACCGGCGGCAGCACGAGCGTCGCGATGGAATACGAGCGGTTGCGTCGCGCGGGTGCGACTGCGCGGGCGATGCTGGTGGCCGCGGCGGCGCGGCAATGGAGCGTGCCCGCCTCGACGTGCACGACGGCCGATGGCGCCGTGCTGCATGCGGCGAGCGGGCGCCGTGCGACATACGGGTCGCTTGCGCAGGCCGCCGCGCAACTGCCCGCACCGACGCAGGTCGCGCTGAAGGACCCCGCGCAGTTCCGCTACATCGGCAAGCTGCGCAGCAAGCGCGGCGCCGCGCAGAAGGCCGATGGTTCGTTTCCGTACAGCATCGACGTGTCGCTGCCCGGGATGCGGGTGGCGGTCGTCACGCGCGCGCCGGTGATCGACGGCCGCGTGCGCAGCGTCGACGCGAAGGCCGCGCTGGCGATTCCCGGCGTGCGCGAGGTATTGCAGATTCCGCCGCGCCCCGACGTGCTCGGCGGCAACCAGGCCGGCGTCGCGGTGCTCGCGGACGATTACTGGTCGGCCCACAAGGGACAGGCCGCGTTGACGATCGAATGGGAGGACAGCCTGTTCGAGACGTTCGACAGCGGCACGCTCGCCGCGCGTCAGGCGGCGTGGATCGACGATCCGACCGCGCGCGTCGTACCGACGATCGCCGACGGCGATCCCGCGCATGCGAAAGCGCCCGGCGCACGCACGATCGAAGCGTCGTATTCGATGCCGCACAAGGCCGCGAATCCGCTGGAACCGATCAACCTCACCGTGTGGGCGCGCGACGGCGGCATCGAATACTGGGGCGGGCTGCAGGTGCCGTCCACCGCGATGGAAGCGGCCGACGTGATCGGCGGCATTCCCGCACATCGCGTGACGTTGCACGAGCTCGTGTCGGGCGGCAGTTTCGGCGCGCGCGAAGCGAAGTACTGGCTGTTCGAGGCGACGTGGCTCGCGGTGAAGACGGGCAAGCCCGTGAAGCTGATGAACAGCCGCGAGGACGAGATGCGCGCGTTGTTCTATCACGCGGCGAGCCACCACCGTGCGCGTGCGGTGCTCGATGCGCAGGGCAATCTCGCGTCGCTGTGGCTGCGTGGCGTGATGCCCGCGTCGCCGCAGCAGTGGGAGCCCGGTTATCTCGAGCGCACCGACCGGATGGACTTCAGCACGACCGAAGCGCTCACCAAATGGGAGTTCGCGTACCGTGCGCCGCATCGCGATATCGGCTGGATCCGCATGGAGACGGGCGTGCCGACCGGCTGGTTTCGTGCGGTGAGCTACATCCCGAACGTATTCGCCGTCGAATCGGTGATGGACGAAGCCGCGCATGCGGCGAAGCGCGACCCGGTCGAATTCCGGCTCGCGCACATGCGTGACCGGCCACGTCATGCGGCCGTGCTGCGGGAGGCCGCGCGGCGTGCCGGCTGGGGGCAGCCGCTGCCGGACGGCGTCGCGCTCGGTGTGGCGACGAACCAGGCGTACGACAGCTATGTCGCGGTGGTCGCGCGGGTCGTGCGCCAGGACGGCGCGGTGAAGGTGGAGAAGCTCACGTGCGTGGCCGATTGCGGGATCGCGGTGTCGCCGTCGGGCGTGGACGAGCAACTGTACGGCGGGCTGATGTGGGGGCTCGGCCATGCAACCGCCGATCGCATCGATTTCAAGCACGGCCGCGTGCAGCAGTCGAATTTCGATACGTATCGCGTGATGCGGATGCGCGACATGCCCGACACCGACATCCATGTCGTGCAGGGCGATCCGGCGAAGCCGGGCGGGGTGGGGGAACTGTCGAGCCCCGCGGTGACGCCTGCGATCGCGAATGCGGTGTTCAGGCTGACGGGCACGCGGTTGCGGGAGACGCCGTTCGATTTGTCGGCGTTGACATAGCACGCGAAAGACAGTCGCGGCGACGCGCAGCATGCGCGGCGGGGATTGTTTCGCACGATCAGGCGCTTCGCACGGGGCATGCCGTACCGGGGCCCGGCTAACGAATCATCGCGCGCCATGCGGCCGAGAATTGCCGCGCGGCGACGAAGCACGCGGCGTCGTCGCTGGGTGCGCCGATCAACTGCACGCCGACCGGCAGTTCACCCGACGCGAAGCACGGTGCGCTGACGACCGGCAGCCCTGCGAATGAAATCGGTTGCGTGAGCAGGCCGAGCGCCTTCGCGGGGGCGAGCGCGACGCCGTTGATATCGACGGTTGCGTCGGCGAAGTGCGGCGCCGCGCACGGCGTCGCAGCGGCCAGCAGGACGTCGTAGCACGCGAACAGCGCTTCGAGGCGCGTGCGCCACGCGGCACGGCAGGCGAGCGCCTCGCGATACACGGCGCCGGGGACGGCGAGGCCGATTCCGATGCGCGAGCGCAGGTGTTCGGATACGAGTGCCGCCGGCGCGTCGAGCAACCCGCTATGGGCGCGTGCCAGCTCCACGTTCGAGATCACGAGCGCCGCTTCGCGCACGTTCGCAACTTCGTCGCTGCCGACAGACACCGATTCGCGCGCCCGCAGGCAGGCGGCCACGCGCCGCACGGCGCGTTGTGCATCCGCATCGGCATGTGTTTCGAAATCGCCAGTCAGCACGGCGAGGCGTAGCGGCACGCCCGGATCGTGCACCGGGTTCGAGCGCGGCGCATGGGCTTCGCACAGCGTGTCGTACAGCACCGCGAGATCGTCGATATCGTTCGCGAACCCGCCGACGGTATCGAGCGATGCGGCATACGGCAGGCAGCCGGCCCGCGACAGCCGTCCGTCGCCGGGGCGGAATCCCCATACGCCGCACAGCGCCGCCGGCGCGCGAATCGATCCGTTCGTATCGCTGCCTAGCGCGAGCGGCACGTATCCGGCGGCAACCGCGGCGGCGGAGCCGCTCGACGAGCCGCCCGTCATGCGCGTCGGGTCGGCCGGCAGGTGCACCGCGCCATAGTGCGGATTCACGCCGGTGGCGCCGCATGCGAGTTCGTCCATGTGGGTTGCGCCGATCGGGACCGCGCCGGCCGCACGCAATCGTGCGACCGTTGCCGCGTCGGCGCTGGCGGGCGGCAACGCGGCGCGCGCGGGCGATCCCGCGACCGTCGGGTAGCCCGCCACGTCGACATTCCACTTCACGAGGAACGGCACGCCTGCCAAGGGGCCCGGGTCGTCCCCGTCCCGCACGAGGCGGTCGACGCGCAGCGCGTCGCGCCGTGCCCGTTCGTCGAAAGTGCGTGCGCAGGCATTGATCGCGTCATCGCGCGCGGCGATGTCGGCGAGCACGGTTTGCACGAGCGACTCCGCGCTCACCCGCCCGCTGCGCACGCCCGCCGCCAATGCCAGCGCACTGCGCATCGAAGGCGCCGCGCTCATGAGCGCACCATGAGCCGACGCGGAATCGCCAGGATCAGCGCGGCGGCGGCGAACAGCGTGAAGGCGAGCAGCGCGACACCGAGTTCGGTGCTGCCGGTCAATCCCGTTGCATAGCCCATCAGCGTCGGCCCGACGAATCCCGCGACGGCCGCGCCGATATTGACGAGCCCGGCGCCGCCCGCGGCCGCTTCGCCCGCGAGAATCCGCGACGGCAGGCTCCAGAACATCGCGAGCGTGCTCATGATGCCGGCCACACCCGCGGTCAGGCACGCGACCGCAAGCACGGGATGCGCGCGCATTCCGAGGCTCGCGAGCAACGCAACGCCGCCGAGCGCGACCGGCAGCGCCGTATGCCAGCGGCGCTCGCCGGTTCGCACCGAATGCTGCGCGTTCGCGACCATGGCGACCGACGCGACCAGATACGGGAAGGCGCTGACCAGCCCGATTTCGAGGTTGCTCGGCGATCCGAGCGCCTTGACCATCGTCGGCATCCAGAACACGAGCCCGTAGTTGCCGACGTTGTAGAGGAACGACGTCGCGAACAGCAGCCACAGGGTCGGCTCGCGCAGCGCAGCGCCGAGCCGGGTACGCTTGCCGGCCGCTTCCTGAGCCATTTCCGCGTGGATCATCCGTTTTTCCGTATCGGTCAGCCAGGCTGCATCGTCGATCCGTTCCGTCACGCGGGCGAGCAGATAGCCGCCAAGCACGATGGCGGGCAGGCCTTCGATCAGGAACATCCACTGCCAGCCGCGCAACCCGAAGCCGCCGTGCGTGGCGTCCATGATCCAGCCGGACAGCGGGCCGCCGACGATCACGCCGAGCGGCATCGCGAGAAACAGGAACGCCATGACCTTCGCGAGCCGGTGCGACGGAAACCACACGCTGAAGTACGCGATCACGGCCGGAAAGAAGCTTGCTTCGGTCACGCCGAGCAGGAAGCGCAACGCATAGAAGCTCGCGGTGTCGCGGGTCGCGAGCGTGGCGACCGACACGACGCCCCACGTCAGCATCGATCCGGCGAGACAGCGCTTCACGCCGATCCGCCGCACGAGCCAGCCGGCCGGCACCTGCAGCAGCAGGTAGCCGACGAAGAACAGGCCCGCGCCGACGCCGTAGGCCGCGTCGGTGAGATGCAGGTCGGTCACCATCTGAAGCTTCGCGAAGCCGACGTTGACACGGTCGAGATAGCCGAAGAAATAGCAGACCAGGATCAGCGGAATGATGCGTCGGCTCAGGCGCGCATAAAGTGCGTCGAGCCCGGGCGTGGCGGATTCGGCGTGCGGCCTCGAGCCGCGGTGCAAGCCGCGCGGCGTGGCGGCGCCGTTGGGATTCGTCATGGTGACTCCGTGCAGGTTGACTCGGGGCCGGTTGTCGCGATCGCGCGAGCGCGCGTCGCCGCCAGGCGATCCTGGACGTCGCGGCGCAGCGCCCGGCCGGGACGCGCGCCGGTGTGACGGCCATGTTCGAGCACGGCCCGTCCGTTGACGAAGACGTGTTCGATGCCTTCGGGGCGTAGCGTCGGGCTCGCGAACGTCGCGCGATCGATCACGCGTGCCGGATCGAACACGACGAGATCGGCGTAGTGACCGACCGCGAGCCGTCCGCGCCGTGCGATGCCGAACTGCTCGGCTGTGAGGCCCGTCATCTTGCGCACGGCGGTTTCCAGCGGGAACAGGCCGCGCTCGCGGGAGAATTCGCCGAGCACTCGCGGGAACGTGCCCCACAACCGCGGATGGGGGCGCTTGTCGTTGGGCAGTCCATCCGAGCCGACCATCGTCAGCTCGTGCCGAATGATGCGCTCGACATCCGCCTCGTCCATGACGAAGTAAATCGCGCCGGCGGGGCGTAGCGCGTCGATTGTGGCGTCCACCGAATTGCCGAACAGCGGCAGCAGTTCGTGGAAATCGCGGCCCGCGAGTTCGGGATGCGGCTTCGACCAGCCGAGAATCACGCGGGACGACTGACGGACGCGATCCGCGCGCAGCATCGTCGACGTGGCCGGATACGGATGACAGTCGAGACACAGCGGTTGCAGCTTGCGCCGCGCGTCGATATGCGCGAGCGTTTCGACCGAGCGGCCGTGGTTGGCCTTGCCGGCCACCTTGTGATGCGACAGCACGACGCGCACGTCGAGCGCGCGGCCGATCGAGAACGCTTCGTCGAGCGATGCGATGATCGCATCGGTTTCGTCGCGCAGGTGCGTCGCGAATACGCCGCCCGTCTCGCGCAGCGGCGCGCACACGTCGATCAGTTCTTCCGTCGGCGCGCCTGCCGCGGGCGGATAGAAGGTGCCCGACGAGACGCCGAACGCACCGGCCGCCATCGCTTCGCGTACGTCGGCCGCCATCGCCGCGATTTCGGCTGCGCTGGCCGCGCGGTCGAGATCGGCCATGTGCCGCACGCGCAGCGTCGAGTGGCCGATCAGGGCCGCCGTATTGACGGCGGCGGGCGTCGCGTCGAGTGCGTCGAGATAGGCGCGAAAGGACGGGAAGCGGAACGCCTGCCACGCGCCCAGCAGGTCGAGCGGCTGCGGCACCTCGCGGTTGGCGAGCAGCGGGGCGAGACTGATTCCGCAATTGCCGGCGATCACCGTGGTGACACCCTGCGCAACTTTCGGCTCGACGTCGGGATCGGTCAGCACGAATGCGTCATCGTGCGTGTGACTGTCGATGAAACCCGGCGCGACGACGAGGCCGCCCGCATCGAGCGTGTGCGAGGCCGTCGCGCCGCCCAGATCGCCGATCGCGGCGATGCGCTCGCCCGTTACGCCGAGATCGGCCTCGAAGCGTGCGGCCCCGGTGCCGTCGATCAGCTCGCCGCGACGCAGGATCACGTCGAAATGCATGGTGGTTCCTCCAGAATCCGCGCGGAGCCGGGCCGCGCCCGTTTCCGTCGTTCATGTTTGCCACCATCGTCTCCAGCCATTTTTCGCGAGTCCAATGCCGTTCGGCTCGCGATTCATGCGAAACCGGCATCAATGCGGGCGCTGTCGCGCCGCCGTGTGGCCCGCGGCGTTATGCGAACGACGCCTGCACCAGCACAAGGAGGTCGCTCGCGAAGCTGGACATCGAGATGGCGCGATGCCGCACGATGCCGACCCGGCGCTCGATCGTCGGGCTCGCGATCGGCACCGTGCGTACCGCGGGCGAACCGTAAGCACGCAGCGCACTCTCCGGCAGGATCGCGCAACCGACCCCGGCCGCTACCAGTGCGGCAACGCACGAGATGTGCTCGACCTCATAGAACCAGCGGGTTCGCACCGCTTCCTGGCCCATCAGCATTTCGAGCAGCAGACGATTGCCGCTGTCGCGACCGCCGATGATCAGCTTGGCGTGCCGCAGTTCACCGAGCGTGACGGCGTCGGCGTGCGCCAGCGGATCGGCGTCGTGGGCCGCGAGCACGTAGCGGTCGGTGAAGAGCGGTTCGAACACGAGATCGTCGTCGTCGCCGGGATGCAGGCTCACGCCGAATTCGGCGATGCCCGCGCGCACTTGCGACAGCACGAAGTCGTGATTGCCGTCGAGGATCTGCACGGCGACGTGCGGATACTTGGCGGCGTAGCGACGCAGCACGTCGGGCAACGCCTGAGCGACGACCGTGGGGATCGACGCGAGCCGTACCTTGCCGTATCGCTTTTGCGCGATGTCCTGGATCGACGACAACATCATCCCGAGCTGCGCGATCTGCTCGCGCGCCATCGGCAGGAACTGGCGGCCGACACCCGTCAGCGTCACGCTGCGGGTGGTGCGCTGGAACAACTCGACACCGAGCGTCTGTTCGAGTTTCTGGATGCGGCGCGACAGTCCCGGCTGGGTCAGGTTCAGCTTTTCCGCCGCGCGATGGAACGTGCCGAGTTCCGCAACGGCGACGAAGGCTTCGAGTTCCGAGTTTTCGACTTTCATGGCGTTCCAGTAGTTGACCGACTCCGGCATGCCGACGTATCGCGGCAGGCCTCGCGGATATTCTCGCCGGTCTCGCTTGATGATCGCCGCAAGCGTACATGCATTGCCGGCCGGGTCGGCGACGAGTGGCCCGCGTACTGACGCACGAGCCGTCGCAGCGTTGACGAACGTCTGACGTTTGCCGCGCACCGGCATCCAATCCGCTGATCAATCCGTCGACGTCGATGATGAATCGACGTCGGCCCGCGCGTTCGGCCGCCTCCCCGGGCGGTGGCATCGAATCCGCATACTTTCCGACGTTTTCTCGGGTGTTTCCCACTGCTTGGTCATCCGAATTTTTACCTAAGATGAAGAAATCGTGCGCGTCATTCGGTGCTTGCATGCGCATGGAGGGAGGCAGGAGGCAGCGCCGGAGCGATGCCAGCGGATGTTGCCATCATGGAAGCGAAAGTGTGCGCGGCGGCTGCCTGTCTTGCGACGGCGGCGACGCCAACGGGCGCGGCGGAGATCGCCGCACGGACCACGAGCCGGCCCGGCCGGATCACTTCGCTGCGCCACGCGTTGCTCGCAATCGTTTGCGTTCTGGGGGCCGCGCCGGCCGTACTCGCCGGGGCACCGACCGATGCCGACGGCCCGCCCGACAACGCGCACATCGTTCCCGCCGCGAACCCCGTCGATCCGGGCATGTCGTCACACGACACGGCCGTGCGTCAGGTCGTGCTCGGCATCATCAGCTTCACGCGCTGGCCGACGACGCCCGTTCGTCTGCATCTGTGCGTCACCGGGCGGCCCGACTACGCGCGTGGCCTGACCGACACGCTGCAGGCCGGCTCGACGTTGCTCGACGTGCAACGCGTCCGCTTCGACGATCCGTCGCTCGGCATCGCGTGCGACGTCGTCTATCTCGGCACGTTGAGCAACGACGAGCGCGCGCGGGTGAGAGCCGCATTGGCCGGCCATCCGGTGCTGACGATCGCGGAACACGATCCGTCGTGCACCGCGGGCGGCATGTTCTGTCTCAACGTCGACGGCGACCGCGTGTCGTTCGACATCAATCTCGATGCCGTCGCGCGCAGCGGCGTGCGCGTGCATCCGAATGTTCTCAATCTCGCACGACGGCCGGTGACGCCATGACACGCTCCGCGCTCCCCGTTCCCGCTTCGCGCCTGCCGCGCCCGACGCTGCAAAGCGTGTTGCGTCGTGCGCACCTGCGCCTCGCGTTCGTCGCCGTGACGATGGCCGCCGTGTCGTTGATCGTCGTCGCCGTGATCGCGCTGCGCGCGTATGCCGGCAACAACCTGAACCTGCTGGCGCGCTCGCTCGGTTACACGGTCGAGGCAGCCCTCGTGTTCGGCGACCGCGTCGCGGCGAACGAGGCGATCGGCATGATCGCCGGCGACGAGGACGTCGCGCAGGTGGTCGTCACCGACAGCAACGGGCAACTGTTCGCCACGTGGCAGTTACCGGCCCGAAACGGGGTCGCGCGGCTCGAGCGCGCCGTCGCCGATGTGGCGCTGCCTGGGCCGGTGACCGTCCCGGTGATGCATGACGGCATCATCGTCGGCCACGTCGTCGTGCGTGGCCGCGGGCATCAGTTCTTCGGATTCCTGCTCGGGGGCATCGGCGGCATTCTCGGCTGCCTGGCCGTCAGCGTATTCGGTGCGTATGTCAGCTCGAAGCGTCTGCTGCGCAACATCGTGTCGCCGCTGCGCGCGCTGGCGGGCGTCGCGCATGCGGTGCGACGCGAGCGTGCGTTCGCGCGGCGTGTCGAGCCGGCGGCGATCGCCGAACTGAACCAGCTCGGCGACGACTTCAACGCGCTGCTCGACGAATTCGAAGACTGGCAGAACACGCTGCGCGACGAGAACGCGTCGCTCGAACACAAGGCCACGCATGATGCGCTCACCGGGTTGCCCAACCGCGTGCAGTTCGAATCGCGCCTCGCGCTTGCGCTTTGCGACGCCACGTTGACCGGGCAGCGGGTCGCCGTGCTGTATCTCGACTGCGACCGCTTCAAGGAGATCAACGATTGTCTCGGCCACGACGCCGGGGATGCGGTGCTGATCGGCATCGCGTCGCGGTTGCGCACGCGGGTGCGCGAGACCGATCTCGTCGCGCGCCTGGGCGGCGACGAATTTGCGGTGATGCTGGCGGCGGTGCCTGAAGCGGGCAGCGTGTGCCGGATCGCCGACGAGATTTTGTCCGGCATGGCGCCGTCGATCGAGTTGTCCGACGGCCGCGTGGTGGCCACCATGATGAGTGCCGGCGTTGCGCTGTATCCCGATCACGCGTCGGACGCGAGCGGCTTGCTGCGCGCGGCGGATATCGCGATGTACCGCGCCAAGCGCGCGCGGCCGGGATCGTGGCAACTGGCGGAGAGCGTTGCAGGGCCGGTGTGAGGTCGATCGACTCGCGCTGCGGGCGAGGCCGCGGCGGCGGTTAAAAGAAGCGCTTGCCGGGCGGGCGCAACGGAAGGGGATGCGAAATGAACCACTCGTTTCCTGTGAGCATGGGGCGGATGTGCGTCGGGAGCGCACTGCTGCTGTGCATGCTGCTGGGGGGCTGCAAGACGCCGCCGCTTCATCGCGGGCTGACGCAGACGCAGGTCACGGCGCTGAAGTCGGCCGGATTCCAGGAGACCGGACAGGGATTCGAGTTCGGATCGACCGGACCGATTCTGTTCGATTTCGACCGGTACAACCTCAAGCCGGACGTGCGGCGGATCGTCGAAAGGATCGGGCGGACGTTGCGGTCGGCGGGGATCAACGGGGTGCGGGTGTACGGGTACTCGGATGACGAGGGGACGGCGGCTTACGATCTCGAGTTGTCGAGGCGGCGGGCTGAAGTCGTTGCCGTCGAACTGGCCGACGTCGGGCTGGATGCGAAGCGGATCGCGGTCGTGGGGCGAGGGAAGAGCGATCCGGTGGGGGACAACAAGACGCCGGTGGGGAGGGCGCAGAATCGGCGGGCCGCGATCGTGGTTTCGCCGCGGTGAGGGAAGTGCGCCGTGATGGCGATTGCACGCCTGCCGACCAGCAGGTTGCCTAGTATGTTTGTTCAAACACCGACCCGGGAATGCCTTGGTGCGGTCGGTCTGGACGGTTTCTTACCATTGTCACGCAGACACCCGAGCATCCGTTGATCGTCACGGTGTTCCGGGCGGTCCAGGTTATCGACACGCGCGCTGACACGGTTTTCATTGCAGACCGTCGTACTGCGCAGCCGTGGGCGATAGCCTTCAGTCAGCTTCACTGCTGGCTCAGTTCTTTCGGTTTTAGGGTCGGAAAGCAAACGTTTGCGCGAGACTTTCGCGCAGTCGGGTTTTACCCTACATTATCGGGGCTTCGGGCCGGCGAGCCGGCTCATGGAACCTGAGATCACACGCAAGGAACAAGAATGAGTTTCGCTCCGAACGGGGGTATTCCCAGTGGATTGGGCGGTGGTGCGCTCGGCTCGTTGAGCGCACTCGGGGGCCTCGCCGGCCCGGTGGCGTCGAGCGTGGCCGGCAGCCTCGGGCCACTCGCCGGGCTGGCCGGGCACGTCGACACCGTCCAGCGCGCGATGCAACTCGCGCAGACCGGCTTCTCGCTGATGGACAAGACGCCCGGCGCGATCGCCGAAGCGATCAACGGCGCCGCCAACCCGGCACGCCTGACCCAGCTCAACCGTTACGTGACGCTCGATACGCCGCTCGGCCCGGATGTGCTGCTGGTCAGCGCGGCCGTCGTCGACGAGCACGTGAACCGGTTGCCGGAAATCCACCTCGACCTGCTGTCGCATCGCCACGACCTGCGCCCGGAGGACCTGATCGGCCAGCAGGTCAAGATCCGCTTCGATCAGCAGGCGCGCCTGTCGACGCTCGAACGCGTCGTCGCGTCGGGGGCAGTCGAGGGCGACCGCTACTTCGACGGCTACGTCGCGTCGTTCGACCGGGCCGGCAATCCCGGGAACGTCACGCAATACCACCTGACGGCCGTGCCGTGGTTCTGGTTCCTCACGCGCTCGACCGACTGCCGGATCTTCCAGAACAAGACCGCGCAGGACATCCTCACCGAGATCTTCCAGGAACACGGTTTTTCCGATTTCACGTTCGACATCCGGACCAGCCAGAAGCCGCTCGAGTACGTCGTGATGTACCAGGAGAGCTACTACAACTTCTGCGCGCGGCTGATGGAGCAGGAAGGGCTCGTGTGGACGCACCGCTACGAGAAGGACAAGCACTTTCTCGTGATCGGCGACACGAACCTGCTGTTCCGCCCGATCGACGGGCTCGCCACCGTGCCGTTCGCCGCGACCGAGGCCAGCGAGGACAGCGGCATCGATCAGTTGCACGAAGGCCGGCGCTTCGGCGTCGGCAAGGTCACGTTCCGCGACTTCAATCACCAGAATCCGTCGTCGCCGCTGATGCTGGTCGAGGCCGGGCCGCAAAACCTCAAGCATGCGCGGCTCGATGCGACCGAGCGCTTCGAGCACCAGTCGCTGTACGACCACGGCGACGACGGCAACCGCTATGCCCGTTTCGCGATGGAGGCCGAGGAGGCGCAAGCCCATCGCTATACCGGCGGCGGCTACGCGTGGCGTATGACGACGGCCGGCGCCGTGACCGTCGCGAATCACCCCGTCCTCGAGAACAACCAGGAGTACGTGATCCTGCACGTGCGTCACGAGGCCGTGAACGACTATACGCAGCACAGTGCGAAGCTGCCGTACCGCAACAGCTTCTCGCTGCTGCCGAAGAAGATTCCGTACCGTGCGCCGCGCGCGACGCCGAAGCCGGTGATTCACGGCACGCAATCGGCGATCGTCGTCGGGCCGAAGGGCGAGGAAATCTATACGAACGGCAGCGCGGTGAAGGTGCATTTCCCGTGGGACCGGCGCGGCAAGAAGGACGGCTCCGATTCGATGTGGGTGCGCGTGTCGCAGCCGTGGGCGGGAGACGGCTGGGGCGCGGCCGCGATTCCGCGGATCAAGCAGGAAGTGCTGGTGGCGTTCAATCAGGGCGATCCGGATAACCCCGTGATCGTCGGCCGCGTGTTCAACGGCGAGCAGGGCAACCCGTATCACGGCGCGGCCGGCCAGACGATGGGGATCAAGAGCCAGACGCACAAGGGGCAGGGGTCGAACGAGTTGCTGATGAGCGACGTCAATGGCGCACAGATGCTCTACATGCATGCGCAGAAGGACATGCATACCGTTGTCGAGGACGCGCAGTGGACTCAAGTTCTCAAAGGCGACCGGACCGTCGAGGTTGGCAAGGGCAACCATACGACGGCCGTCGCAGTTGGCAACCTGTCGGACGTTGTCGTGCAGGGCAATACGCTGCACCAGACTCCGCAGGGTGTGCACACACTGGAAGCCAAGGAACTCTGGATCAAGATCGGCGGCGATGGCGGCACGCGGATCCATATGACAGCCGACTCGATCGACATCTATAAGGGCGATTCGGTGATCCACCTGGATGACAGCAACATCAATATTCAGGCGGCTCGGACCGACATCAACCCGAAGAACGGCTAACACCAATAAGGATAACAAAGCATGTACCAGATGCAGGAAGGCACGTTGGCGCTGCCCGTGGAGTGGCAGGACAAAACGATGAACGTATTTGTGTCGGCAGCGACTGGCACGGAGGGTGTGAGTTTCGTGATCACGCGCGAGCGGTTGCCGTGGGGCATGAAGTTCGCCGAATATGTGTCAAGCGAAATCCGGAAGGTGGCGAAGCAGGTTCCGGATTATGCCGAGGTGGCAAATGAAGACGCCACGGTTTCCGGGCGCGCCGCGCATGTGCACGAGTTTACCTGGACGAACAACCAGGCGCCCATTCACCAGCGGCTGACGATGGTGGAATACGGGCAGGTTGTCCTGATGCTCACCTTCACTGCGCCCGGTACGCTGAGTGACACACAGCGCGAACAAATCCGGGCGGTGATTCAGAGCCTTCAGTTGCGCGATCCGATCTGAGGCTGCAATGTCGGACACGCCGAGTTACGACGAACCGAGCGGCAGCGCACAGGAACGTCTCGATCAGATCGCCAAGCTGGAGGACGGTGAAGCCGCGAAAGCGGCCGAGCAGCCGTTTTACGAGCACCTCAACTATGGGATGCTTGGCGCCGATGCGGGCCTGACCGCCGTTGAGGGGACGGCCGCCGGGCTGAGTGCGGCCGGTACAGCGCTGGCGGGTGGCGCGACCGGCGGGGCGGCACTGGGTGCGGGCGCGGTTGCGGCGGGCACCGTCATGCTTCCGCTCGCGATTGCAGTCGGGGGAGCTTGGGCGCTCGACAAGGTTGGCGTGACCGGCTGGCTGTCGAAGGAGTTCACACAGGTTGGCGACGCACTGGGCCTCACCATCGGCCGAGGCGATCCACACCCCGCATGCATTGGCGATCGGATCGCGCACTCGTCAGGTTTTATGGGGATTCTCGCCGGCATTGCCGTGGGGGTTGCGATTGGCGTGGCAGTGGCGGCGACTGTGGCAACAGGTGGACTCGCCGGGGCGCTGATCGTTGGCGCTTGCATGGCCGGCGGCCTGACGCTTGGTGGTGCGCTCGCGTCGGCCAGCCAAAGTATGGGCAGCAACTGTGGCGAGATCGTCACCGGTTCGAGCAACGTATATTTTGAAGGCAAAAAGGTGGCGCGTGTCACGGACCTGGTGAAATGCGATCACCATTCCGGCGCGCCGCAGGCGCTCGTCGACGGCAGCAAAACCGTGTTCGTCAACGGGCTGCCGCTGGTGCGGATCGGCCACGAGACCCACTGCAGCGGCAAAGTCAATTCGGGGCGCAACAGTATCTGGATCGACAAGACGACCGGAAATTATGGCCCGAAGAACCCGGAGCTGTCCGCGACGCAGGAATTCCTGGCGGGCTTGATCGGCGGGATTGTAGGCGGCGGAGTTGGAAAAGTTGGCGGCAAGGGGCTGCGGGCGGTGCGCGAAAAATTCCGGCCCGAACCCACCCGATCGGCGGAGCAGAGGGGTATCAAGGACGAGAATCGACCGAAGTGCAAGGACCCGGTTGATCCGGTATCCGGAGAAATGCTGGAGATCCGTACGGATCTGGCCATTCCCGGAATCTTGCCCCTTGAGTTCAAACGACGCTATCGGACTCGATCGGACGATCATGGATTGCTCGGTCACCGCTGGTCGGACAACTGGTCGCAGCGATTGACGTTCGATGGTGGCCGCTTCGTGAGATTCCACGACGGCGCTGGCCTGGTGATCGGCTTTGACGCGCCGGATATGGCGCTCAACGGCATCAACCTTCGTGAGCCGCGTTATCGGCTGGTCGGAAGCCGACTCGAACCGCGCATCTTCGATCGTGACGCGCGGCAACTGCGTATTTTCGCGCCGCTCGTCGACGGGCGCTCGTCTCGCCTTGAACGGGTCGAGGACCTCGACGGCAACGCGATCGTTCTTTCCTACGATACTGCTGGCCGTTTGAGCGGCATGGTCCATAGCGATGGCTATCGGCTCGAGATTGCCTATCCTGGCCGCGACCGTCAGCTGCAACGGATCGTTCTCCATGATGCGGACGGTGGTTCCAGAACGCTTGTGGGCTACGACTACCAGAACGGCATGCTTACCCATGTGGCGAGCTTCCAGTTTGGGCAGTTCTATTACGCGTACGACGAACACGGCTGGATGACCCAATGGCGGGATACAGACCAGACCGATGTTCGATATCGGTACGACACCGCTGGTCGTGTAGTCGAGCTGGTCGTGTAGTCGAAACAGGTACACGGCAGGGCTATCACACGGGCCGATTCATCTACGAAGCCGGCTGCACACGCGTGATTGACGTCGATGGCGAATGGACCTACGCCTATAACGACGAAGGCCTTGTAACGGCCGAAACTGATCCGCTCGGTCATTGCACTTACTCCGAATGGGAGCTTGGTCGTTTGATGGCCCGGATTGATCCGCTTGGCCGACGGACGGACTATCGATACGACGAGCGAGGCCAACTGACTTCGGTCGTCGAAAGCTCGGGGAGGACGGTTGACTTCGACTATGACGACGAGCAGCGCCTAACCGGGGCGCGCTTGCCGAACGGCGGCACGATCAAGCTCGAGTACGACCATCTGTCTCGGTTGATTGCACGGACCGAGCCGGACGGCAACAAAACGACCTATCGCTATGGGCCCCGTGGCGAACTGCTGCGAGTGGTTCAAGGTGATCGCGAGACACGCCTGGACTACGATGACCGGCTGCGGCTGACCGACATCGAATTGCCAACGGGTGCGCGCTTTAGGCGCAAGATAGACGCGCTGGGCCGGCTGCTGGAGGAAACGTCGCCCGATGGGCATGTGACGCGTTACGACTATGCTGACGGCCCGGCAAATCCGCGCGGTCTGCTGAGCGCCGTTACGCGCCCCGATGGCTCGGTATCGAGGGCACGCTATAACAGCGAGAGCCTGCCCGTCGAGTGGATCGATCCGCTAGGACGTACGATCCAGCGAACCTACGGTCCATTCGACCTGCTTACTGCGTCGATCGACGCGGCCGGACATGCAACGCGTTTTGAGTACGACCATGCGACCCGGCTGACGAAGGTTATCAATGCGCTGGGAGAGACTTACACATACCGCTACGACGCGGCCGGGCGTCTCGCGGCCGAAATTGACTGGGGAGGCCGCGCGACCGAATACGACCGCGATGCCGTCGGTCGCCTGCTGACGAAGACACTGCCCGACGGTGGCCAGTGGCGCTATACGTACGATGCATCCGACCGACTCATCGAGATCGATGCCGGCGACGTGAAGCTTGCCTACCGCTACGATGCGAGCGGCCGATTGGCGTCGGCGGAGGTCCAGGGTGAGCACGCTCATGTGACGCGCTTTGCCTACGACAGGAATGGCCGCTTGATCGGCGAAGATCAGCATGGCGAACTGTTGCGGCACGTCTACGACGCCGATGGACAATGCCGTCTGCGGATGACACCTAGGGAAACGCTGATCAATGGACCAACTTCCGAAGTTGCAGGCGAGATGGCTTCAAATTTTCTGGATGACGAAGCGAATCGGCGCTCAATTCAG